>JAFSRW010000066.1 GCA_017445925.1 Bacteroidaceae bacterium
CAAACATTCCTACAGGCATCAAGGTTGACGCAGAGTCTTCTGAAGGTGTAGTAAAGATACAGCTTGAGAATGCTGCAGGTGACGGTATAGGTGACGAAAAACAGTTCCCCGTCGGTACCGGAGGCGGCGGTGGCGGTGGAGGAACCGTAGTCGCTGCTGCATTCCAGAACTCTCCTTTGTATGGAAATGCGGGAGGTTCTTTCATACTCCGCGCTGCCGTCCGTTCTGTAACGACCGTAGGCTCTACGGAACAGGATAATACCATTGCCACCATTGATCTCTACGACAGAGACACTAACACGCTGCTTCAGACATTCAATTTCAACAGGGCATCATCTGCGTCCATGAGTACCTATGACTTTGTGATGGATGTCACAAAGTATTTCGCCACTCCTGGATTACGCCGTTTCAAGGCTGTAATAACAGACGATGCAGGCAACACAGGCTCTCGCAACGTTAATGTGACTGCGGTTGATGTGACGATCAGCAGCGTACAGACCTTGCAATATACGCAAAGTACGGCTCTCTCTGTAGGCGGACCATCCAAGAGTATACCGCTCTTTAAGTTCGCCAATAATGCGAGTGACAGGGGCATTCAGGCAATAACAGAGATATACCTTAACGGAGAGTGGCAGCAACTTGGCAACAGCCTTATCACAGACACCTATTCACACAGCATATCGATAGACCCTACGGACTGCCTCGGTTCCGCTCTTTCCCATGGTGCATATCCGATTCGTGTCCATGGCGTAGATGTCGCATCAGGTGTAGTAGGCAACTATCTTTATTCAGGAATCTTCGTTATTGACAGTACCAACACTACTCCAATAGTTGTGATGAGTTGGCTGTGCGAAACAGAAAACGTATCTGTTAAACTCTATGAGTCCGTAGAGGTTAACTATGCAGTCTATGATCCAACCTCTAATGCAGCAGTTGCCGAAATCTACCTGAACGACAATCTTGTGCAGACACATACTGCATACCGTTCTACGGCCTACACTTATACACATCAGGTTTCCAATGTCGCATCAGACGGAAGCGTGTACGAGACAGTGAAGGTGAAATGCCGTTCTGTCTTTGGCGTCACCTTTGTTTACAACGTAAACGGTACTGTCATAGATGCAGCAATCAAGGCAGGAGCAATCTACGCATTTGACTTTGCCAACAGAAGCAACGAGGAAGCCGACCACTCAATCATTAGTAACGGCTATGAGATTCGTGTCAATGGTGCAAACTATTCAACGACAGGGTTTGTAAGGTTCAATGGTGAGATGGCCTTGAGAATAGCCGAAAATGTCACCGCAAGAAAAAATCATCAGCCTTACAAGCCGACCTCCATAGAGAACAATGGCATGGCAATACAGTTTGCCTTTGCTTCAAAGAACTGTGTGGACGATGATGCTATCCTTATGTCCTGCTTCAATGAGGGTGTAGGAGCTGGATTCTATGTAACGGGAAAGGCTGTTGCCATATATTGTGCCACGGGTCTTTCCAACCATGTGGAAAAGAGATTCTACCGTCAGGGCGAGAAGGTGACTGTTGCCGTAGTCGTTGAACCTGCTGTAGAGGGTCTCGGACAGACAAGGTCAGGAGTAACCTACTACTTCATCAAGTTATATCTGAACGGTGAAGAGGTTGCATGTATCGGCTACGTTGCCGGACAGAGTAACCTTAATCAGGAAGAGTACGTTACATGGAACGGTACTCAGGGTGAGTTCTATCTGTTCTATGATATGGCATGGGATGACTACTTCCTGTTTGACCAGGCATTCCAGAACTATCTTGTCAAGCTGACCAATACCGAGGACATGGTAAGGGAGTACAACTTTGAGAATGTCATGGCAAGCCAGCAGGTGACTGAACTCGGTATCACGACAACGAAGCTGAGGCCTCAGGCTTCTGCACTTGCTGCTCAGGGTATGCCATATATCGTCGAATGTCCGTTCAACGGTTCCGATATTGAGGCTCTTGACAATACAGTTTCAACGAAGACAAATAATTACGTAACGTTGTACTACGTTGATCCTAACAGACCTTGGACTAACTTCATCGCCATCGATGTGCGGCGCAGGAATCAGGGTACGACCTCTGCACAGCGTCCCGTCAAGAATCCTCGTTACTATCTGGCCAAGAAGAACGGTTCCACCTATGTCAAGGCTACTGGAGAGGGCGGAACTACCGTTAGACTGCTTTACACTCGTGAAGAGATTGTTCAGATGGGTTATGACGGAGCATTATGGGACAAGGCGAATGCCCTTGCAGCGATTAACAAGATACAGATTCACGAGGATTCTATACCTGTGGATATCATCACTGTCAAGGTTGACTATTCAGACAGTTCGAATGCCAATGACTGCGGTATCTGCGACCAGATGAACTCTACTTTCAGGGCTCTGGGACGCAACTACATGACACCTGCACAGAGAGCCTATGACGGTACATGGAAGAAGGGTAGTGTTGAGCTTGAAGGATTGGTGATGAACCATTCTACCGCCAACATTCCTATTGCAATGTTCCGTTCTAAGGATAGCAATGGTACGTCTCCCTATTTCCACGCCAAGGGTAACTGGAAGGAGGACAAAAAGGAGCAGGTTGCACTCGGTTTCAACGACGTGCCTGGCTATAACAAGGGCTGTCTCAACTACGGAGATTTCGTAGAGTTCTTCGGAACTGACGGCGAAACTCTTGCTCAGACGAAAGCCCGATTCCTTGCAACGAGCGGACTTGATACCACAAAGACCTATCTGCTTTCGATGTATTGCGGAAGCAGTTACAAGTTCATGAAGCACAACGGAACCCAGTGGGTAGAGCAGACAGGCTCCATGGTCCAGAATGCTAACGGCAGGTGGACGGTAACAGGCAGCGTGTTAAACCCGGTCGAGGGATTTGAGTTGCTGAACTATCAGGGCATGGACTGGTTCAAGGGCGTTTCATCTGTTGCTGACCTCATGGCTCCAAGCACATCATTCTCGAAGTGGGTTCAGGCTCTCATCGATGATGGCGAAATCTCTGTTCAGACCGTTCCTGCATGGACTTACTATTTCGAGACTCTGATTGATGATGATGACCTCGCTATCAATTACGCTCTCGGAAAGAAAGTGCCTTACAATCTCTATCGTTGGATGAAGTTCTGCGATTCCTGCGATTGGGATAGCTATCACTCAACCGATGGTGATGGTGGCGCAGCTCGTCTGAATCTGTGGAAAACCGACCTCTATAAGTATGCCTCACCTCATTCCTGCCTTTCATACGACATCGCAACAGACTATGATGCTGCCGTAGATCAGCGTGCGAAGAACATGCAGCCCATGTGGTTCCTGGAGGATGGTTGCAAAGTCGTAAATGGTGTTTATTACAATGCAGACAATGAAGAGAGCGACACCACCAATGGTATGCTTGCCATGCGTATGTATCTGAACAAGGTCTATGACTGCGATACCTGCAACGGAAAGGACAATGACGGTGGTCAGACTGTCGATGCCGAGGTAGACCCGAACAAGATGCCCGATCCTCAGACTGGCTACACGAACCCATATGCAGGCTACAACTCCATCCTGTTCAGGAACATATATCTGCAGCAGACTGTCAATGTTGATGCAGGAGGTACGGAACTGTCATTGAAGACCGTTGCCTCTGCAATGCGTTCCTGCACTACTACTGTAGATGGTCAGACATTGAAACCCTTCTCTCCAGAAGGTGCATACTATTTCTTCGTCGAATCTCGCATCAAGAGATGGCCGAAGAAAGTGTCCTCATACGACGGAGAACGCAAGTACATAGACTTTACGAGTACCACGGCCAACAACATCTACTTCTATGCCCTGCAAGGATTGGGATTGACATCTCTCCCTGCCTTCATAGAAAGAAGATGGCGTATCCGTGACGGGTTCTACGGCACAGGTGATTTCTTCAGTGGTGTTCTTTCAGGCCGTGTCAATGCACCTTCCAATGCGAAAATCAAGATCCGTGCAGCAAAGACCGGCTATTTCGGCATCGGTAACGACAGCTCAGGCTCTCTCTCTGAGAGTATATATCTTGAGGCAGGTGAAGAACACGAGTTCACCGACTTCTCACATGAGGAGGGTGCATTGCTGTACATCTATCAGGCAGACCGCATGTCTATGATAGACCTGTCGGAAATTACATTGTCCAACAACTTTGATTTCTCAGTTATGACACTCGTCGAGGAGATATATCTCGGTAAGGTCGGCAAGGTTAACCTCACCATAGGAGCCTACACGCTGCTTACCAACGTCAACCTTGGTGAACTTCCATTCCTGAGGAAACTTGATATAAGGGACACTCTCATCACTAACGTTGTATGTAGCAGTTGTCCCCGTATGGAGAGCCTGTATGCAGCAGGAAGCCTTTTGACACGAGCAGACATAGCAGACGGTGCCAAGATTACCTATATGCAGCTGCCTGCAACCTACACGTATCTTAAACTGCGTTATCTGCCAAACCTCACGCTTGACGGCCTTGTTCTGGCAAGTGCGTCAGATATAACTTCACTTATCATAGAGGAATGCGACAGGATAGACGGCATGGAGTTGCTGAGAAGCCTCATTGCAGGCAATAGCCATTTGAGGAATGTGCGTGTCAAGACTGTCAAGACGAGTGGTACGGGTACCGACCTTACAACACTCATGGGAATGAATCTGTCAGGTTTTGACGATGTCGGGAACATATCAGAGAAGCCCGTAATTGTTGGTACCTACAACTTGTCAAGGAATTACGAGGATGCGGATATCATTGCGTTTAATGCTGCATTTGAAGGCCTGTTGGTAAAGAATGTGCAGTACACTGGTATATGCTTCCATGACACAGAGTCTGACCCTGAGAATATCACGAACCTTGACAACAATACCGGTTATGGAACAGGTGTTGCCTATGCTCCGAGTGCGCACATACTGAAAATATGGCAGAATATGCACGCTGTACGGGCCAAAAAGAACCTCTCTACTGGTAAGATGGAGGTTAGGCAACTCAGCGATGAGACGTACCTGCAATATGCTGACGGTAGCGAATTCGATCCTACAGACGGGGGTGGAGAAGGCTACGATGTTATGATGAGACTTGGGCACTTCTGGTATAAGGGAGTGAATGACTACAAGAACCAGAAGAAATATACGTTCTTCTCTTCTGTACCAACCACTCCAGACGCAACGGGCGAGTATGTCCGCAAGACACTTGCGCAGCTTACTAAGTATGCGGATAAGGGTGTAGGAATTACAGGCGTAAGTGCAGGCGACACTTTCACGGAGGAGTCTCTGTCCACTATATCAGGTCTTAACTCCTACGTTATATCTGTAAGTGGCATGAAGCAGATACGATTCCCCGGTGTTAACATGAGCGGTTACGGCTTAGTGTTTGTTAATTCAAACAACAAGGTTGTAGGTACCCCGTTCAACATGCAGAACAGTAACACACTGTTTGACTTCTATGACGGATCCGGAGTCATTACACCTGATTCTGTGGAAACAGACTATTTCTACATTGACATTCCTGTCGGAGCAGTCAAGTGCTATTTCTGCTGTTTCAATTCTGCATACCAGAGTACCGAAGTAATAGTTACTGACAGTACTGAGATTGAAGCCATAGAGCCGGACTGGGTAGAGCATATCGACAATGACCTGATTGGAGTATATCCTATAGCCATTGACGGCATGAACAGGCCTTGTTCTGTCAGCGGTGCAGCTCCAAAGAGAGGAAACAACACACAGACCACATGGTCAGGGTGGACATACGATGCCAACGGAAAGGTGACGAACGTAGTTTTCCCCAGCGGTATCAACTACACCTGCAAGGACTTCATGAACCTGGCAGAGATGCGTGGTGAAGGCTATCAGCTCATAGACTATGAGCAAAACAAGATTATTTCTCAAATCTTCTGGGCTATGACTGGCAACCGTAACGACCAGGCTGTTATCGGTAACGGAACTGGTTCTTATAACACAACTGGCGTGACTAACTCTATCGGTAAGGCAAATACCAACAGGGCAAATGGTGTAAACAAGTTGCTTGGACTTGAAGGATTCATTGCCTGCTGGTACGAGTGGATGGATAATGTAGCATTCAATGTCAAGTCATGGCTCGACTTCAAGAAGGCTAGGTGTGTTGCAACCAATCAGGACAGTGTGAACTATATGTTCGAGACTTACGATCCGATTAGCAACACAGGACGTAAAATTCGCTCAACCAGTGGACAAAGCAATATCGCAAGAGTCAAGCACGGAAGGTTATGCGACACGATTCCTGTCAAACTCGACACAACTGATAATTCAAGATTTGTTACTTACTATTGTGCACAAGGATACCTTGTTGGCAGTACCGGCCGTGTTGTCGGTCGTGCGGGCAGCAACGCGGGCGCTAACGGCGGTCTCGCCTATGCGAGCACGTACTACGCATCTTCGAACTCGTACACGTACTACGGGTCGCGTCTCGCCTTCAGGGGCGAAATTGTTGAAGTTGCGGAATAGCGACAGAGCGTCGAGCGAAAAAATCGAAAAACGTCAGAGGGAGAGCCGGAAGGCTGCTCCCTCTCCTTTTCATGAATGGATTCAAAATCTGCAGTGAATGAAAATTTTTATGTTTCATTTGTGTGTGTTTCTTGAAAAATTAATACCTTTGCAGTGCGGAAGAGTCCTACGGCCGTGTTGTCAGTCGTGCGAACAACAACGCGAACGCTAACGGCGGTCTCGCCTATGCGAACACGAACAACGCATCTTCGAACTCGAACACGAACAACGGGTCGCGTCTCAACTAAAGTACTTGAGGTTCTATCCTCTCTAATCGCATCTCTGCCACGCTTACGTGTTGACAATGGTATGTGCGAGGACTCCGAGCATCGGCAACAGCACACAAGTGGAAAGCCGGAAAATATCTGAAAGTCCTGAAGGCAAATGGAACTGTCTTACCCTGTTGACAATCTTATTCCTGAGATTGTCTGTGAAGAAAATATGTTCGGTAGCTTTGATTATGTTATCGGACATCTTGAATATGAGACACAGCGTGCGAAGTATAGGCCACTTCGAGAATCTTATGTCGAGAAACTGACTGAAGAGATAAGGAGCGGCATTTTCCGTATATATAGGGAGGACGTTCGTGATATTCATATAACGGATGGTCCAAAGGAACGTGACGTTCAGGCTCCAACGGTATATAAGAGAGTTGGCATACATGCTATCATGGTAGTAGTGGAGCGTGTCACTTATCCAAGCCTTATTAAGAACACTGCGGCATCCATCAAAGGCAGAGGTATGCACTGGCTTCATCATATCATAGAGGAGGACCTGAAGAACGTCCCGCATCTTATGAAGCACTACTGGCAAAGCGATTTAGAGCACTTCTATGACAACATAGACCATTCGCTTATGAAGGCAGAACTGAGGAAATATATATGTGACTCCGTTTTGCTTGGCATGCTTGATAATTTCGTTGATTTACTTCCAAAAGGACTCTCTAAAGGCTTGCGTTCATCTCAATGTTTTGCCAACATCTTTATGTCACCAGTAGATTATGAAATGTTGAAACACGTTCCTTCATATATCCTGAAAAAGGAGGATGGCACAGAAGAGGTGAGATATCTTTATTATCGCTATCAGGATGACGCTGTATCTTTTGGAGGTGAGAATAAAAAAGACTTATGGAAACAGAGGGATGTTTATGTTGCCAAAGTAAATGAGCGTGGGTTGAAAGTCAAACCTAATGAGGCTGTGCGTCCCATCAGTGAAGGACTTGATTTTCTTGGATACGTCCAGTACGAGGATTACAGCCTCATCAGGAAGAGAATAAAGCAGAAGGCTGCACGCCATCTGGCAAAGGTTAAGAGTAGAAAACGCAGGCAGGAGATAATAGGCTCGTTCAAAGGGATGGCCTGTCACGCTGACTGCAAGAATTTATATTATAAATTAACAGGTTTGAGAATGAAAAAGTTTAGCGAAATGGGCGTTACATACACCCCTGAGGATGGTAAGAAACGGTTCCCCGGCAATACAGTACGACTAAGTAGTATTACCAATATCCCCATCGTTGTACAAGACTACGAGAAGGACTTGGAAACAGAAAATGGGGGTGGCAGATATCTTGTTTCTGTTAAGGATGGAGACACGTTCAAGAAGTTCTTCACAGCGAGCAAGGAGATGAAGCAGATACTTGACAAGATAAACGACATAGAGGGCGGCTTTCCGTTTGAGACAATCATCCGTGCTGAACCTTTCGGTGATAACAAGATTAAGTACATTTTCACATAGCATTGTTTTTTTCCATACCTTTGCAGTGAAATCAAATATCAAAAGGTATGGAAAAGATATACGGTTCAAGCACAAGGCAGGATTCTCTTATCAAGGTTGGTAAGGGCTACTATATGTATTATGGTTTCGGCAAGGACAGCGAGGATGCAGAACACGGATATAATTACAGACACAAGTTCGACCACAAACCAACGGCTGAAGAGATAAAGGAGCAGGTTATTGCTGCCATAGACATGGAGACGCGCGAGCGTATCACCAGTGGCTTTACTTATGACGGCTACAAGGTGAACCTTACATTGGAGAACCAGTTTAACTACTCGATGTTCAAGAACATGGGCAGATACCCTGTCATTATCAAGGTTCAGGACTCAGAAGGTAACGATGTGACATTATCCCTTACCAAGGATAATTACTCTGCATTCTACTCGAGTGTTCAGAACCATATTAAGGAGTGTCTGCAGTCCTGCTGGCAGGAAAAGACGAGCCTCGATTTGAGTTGCTACGTCATATAGGGTTTATATTTTAGGGTTTTGGGCGGTGCAGTGATGTGCCGCCTTTTTTGTGCATAAGATGGATTTTTTTGATCGAAAAAGGACTTGAAATGTGCGAAAAATAAAAAAAACGCATTATTTTGAAAAAAAGTTGTCGGAAAATTTGCATAATACGAAAATTCGTAGTATCTTTGTAATGTCAAACAAAAAGAGATAGAAAAATGAAAAAGATTATTATTGAAGTAAGCGAGCAGGAAGAGGAGTTACTCGCAGCCATCAGAAACTACAACAAGTCATTCCCCGATGGTTATCCCGAACTTCTCTGGTACGCACAAAGGCTCTTCGACAACATGCTAAGACAGCCTTATGAATGAAAAAGGAACCCTCCCCCTGAGGGGAGGGAACCTTAAAACAAATAACATCAATCGAGTTAGAATTATGGAAGCAGTACTCACACAACCTCATGTTATTACCGACATGAAGAAGAAACTCAAAGACATTCTGATGATTGTCTCATGGCGTGAATTATCAAACACGTATTTCCACAAGTCGTCGTCATGGTTCTATCACAAGATGGACGGAATAGACGGGAACGGAGGAAAAGGCGGATTCACAGAAACAGAAGCACTACAGCTTCGCGGTGCCCTAATTGATATGTCCGAACGCCTCCGCAAGGCAGCGGATGAAATACTTTAGGTCTCGGCCTTATCTCGCCGATTGACAAAAGTCGCTGGTGACCGTCAGCGCAACTCGGCCCTGGAGGATGACCCTTCAGGGCTTTCCTATTTTCGAGATTCTTGCAAAATGTGAAATGAAACGCATTTTGTCCTACCTTTGCATATGCAGACACAGGGAGCAAATAGTCTGCCCATGTTTAATGTTTAATGTATTTCAAAAATGGGAGGAAGAATAGGAACATTGATTGTTATCGGGTTTGTAGTCCTGATTATCTATATTGTAGCATTGGGTCTTATCTTTGCCGATTTGTGGTCAGGTGTACGCAAGGCAAAACAGAGGGGTGAGTTCCGAACGAGCGAGGGACTGAAAAAGACCGTAGGCAAGGTAAACAAGTATTTCGCCATGCACTTTGCCATGACGCTTGTTGATGCTGTGCAGATTAGCCTTTTGTACATGCTGTATCGGGAGTACGGCTACGACATACCCATGCTGCCAATCTTTACAGGGTTAAGCGTGCTTTATGAGGCCTTTGTAGAGATAAAGAGCATAACGGAACCTGCCAATATCAAGGAGAAGAAGTTGCAGGATGATTTTCTGCGTCTTCTTCATCAGGCTCTCTCTGAGGGTAGTCTGCGTGAGCGTGTATTGAAGATGATTGAGGATTCAAAGATAGACAAGGATGGCAAAAATTGAGCTTATCATACCATTCATCCTAAAATGGGAGACGGGTAATGTTATCAGGCCCTCAGAGTCTTTAGAGGCATACTACAACCGTTGTAAGGCTTCAAAGGGAGGCATAAGCAACGACCCTGACGATAGCGGTGGCTACACCATTTGCGGTGTCACTCACTCTACATACAGGACTTACTGCAAGGCCAAGAGGTTGCCCGATCCTACCAAGGCGGATATGAAGAAAGCCCTCATATATACCGTATGGCTTGACGTGCTAAAAAGAAGATTCTGGAACAAATGCAAGTGCGACCAGATAAATAACCAGTCAGTTGCCCTTATCGTACTTGATTGGTTTTGGGGAAGCGGATTAGCAGGCATCAAGGCCTTGCAAAGATGCCTGTCTTTGAAAGCAGACGGCATTATCGGTCCAAAGACGCTTGCAACCCTGAATGATGCCAATCCGAGGAATCTCTTTGAGCACATCAGGAACAGCAGGGAACAGTTCTTCTGGAAACTTGTTGAAAGGCGGCCCAAAGACGGGAAGTATCTGAAGGGCTGGCTGAGAAGGCTAAACGATATTCCTTTTACGGAGTAGGTTGTGAAGAGAGAGAGGGTCTTTGTGAGTCTCTCTTTCTTTTTTAAAAAGGGTGGATGCACAGCACAGATACACGCATCCCCCAGAACACCCCTCAACCACACAATATCAGCCACCTTGTTGGGGTGCTCCAATAAAGGTTACTCAGTTATTGTGAAAATGTTGCATGAAAGAACAAAAAAAAGCCCCTGGGAACCACCCCAGAGGCCACACAAGTCAAACCAGTTACAAACCAAAAATGGAAATGTTACTGATTCGTTGGCAAAGGTACGCAATTTTTTAGACTCGTGCAAACTTTTTGCACAGCATCTGTTGCAAGTTCCGATGTAACGCGGAGATAACTGTATAGGCTTGTGTTGTTCTTGTTCAGTTTGTGCCCGAGAATAAAGTCTATTGTACATTGTTCTATTCCAAGGTCTAGTGCGTGCTGAGCGAACGATTTACGTGCTGAATAGAATACAAGCCTGTTAATTCTAAGCTGTACAGCAATGCGTCTCATATTGTAGTCGAGTATATCATGGAAATATCTTTCTCTCTGTGGCGAGTTAGGGCATAGTTGTCCGTTAGGCTGCTTGTAGCGTTTAATAATCTCCAATGCCTCATCTGGAATGTCAAACTCGACGTACTTGTTTACCTTCGCTGCCCTTTCTGTTTTTGTCCGTACATAGCATAGATGTTTGCGGCATACGTTAAAGTTGATGCTGAGAATATCAATGATGTTGATACCGCCAAGATAATATGATAGCATGAACAAGTCTCTTGCCAGCCTGCGTTGTCTTTGTTTGAATTGTGCATCTCTTATCCTTGCGATTTCTTCCAATGTGAGCCAGGCATCTCTCACGTTGGCTTCAGGCAGTCTATACCCGAACCATGGGTCTGTCTTGAATGGGATATACATACACTTCTGTGCGAAATGGTAAAGTGTCATGAGGAAGAGCTGCTTGTTTCTTATGGTTGTTGATGAGTTCTTGTGTTCAGAAAGATATTTGTCAAGTCCTATGATATAAGAATAGTTCAGGTTCTCCATTAGCATTTTAGGTCCAAGGTAATTAAGTATGCTTATGACGTATCGTTCATAGATTTCCCTTGATGATTGCTTGATGTTCTTAACTGAAACATATTCGTCGAAGATCGAGCGGATTGTTCTGTGTTGATACTTTTTTTGGTTTTTGAGTAGTTCAACAAGTTCCACACACGTCAGGCACTCTATGTAATTGAGGTTATCAAGAGTTTCCTGGTATTTGTTCAGTAGTCCGCTCAGTTTGATATTTTTGATTGTTGAGTCTGGGCGCTTGACTATTCGACCGTCCTTAAACTCTTTTTCAGAGTCGATGATGATATCCGTAACGATATACCTTGTTTGTGAATTGTGGGAAACAGAGATACGAATTTTATGTTTGCCCCCTTTTAGTACTTTAGCAGGTACTATAACTGCATTTAAGTTTGCCATAATTTTCCGACAATAAAAAGTAAATAAAATTGGCCAAAAAGACGATTTTTCCGATAATTACAAGTAATCACTTATGGCCTTTTTTCATGATTGGTTACTCTCTAATGCCCGTATTGTTGCGTGTTTTCCGTGCTTTTGAAAATTTAATGTTGTCAAATTACACATTTTATCTTAATTATCGTACATATAGCATAGTATTTCCATAAAAAAATGATATCTTTGCATCGTCATACATAGAAATTGGAACAAAAAGATGATGCAATTGTTGTTTTTGACCTATGCTTCTACAGCACTTGTTACTGATCCCACGTGGATTTTCAGTGTGGTGCTTTGTATCATTCTCTTTGCTCCTTTGTTGCTGCGTAGCTTACGTATTCCTCATGTAATTGGTCTTATTTTGGCTGGTGTAGTCATAGGAGAGTTCGGGTTGAACATCCTTGATAGGGACAGTTCTTTCGAGTTGTTCGGTCAGGTCGGTATCTACTATATCATGTTTCTGGCAGGACTGGAGCTGGATATGGGCAGTGTGCAGCATTATGGGCGTGACGGCCTTAAATTCGGTGTGCTGACATTCCTGATTCCCTTCCTTTTAGGCCTCCTTACCAGTTACTATCTGTTAGGGTTTGGTATTCTCACCAGTATTCTCATGGCCTGTATCTACAGTAGCCACACGCTGGTTACCTATCCTATAGTAGGCCGTTATGGTCTTAGTAGGCACAGGATAGTAGTTAAGAGTGTAGTTGCCACAGCCTTTACGCTCTTTGTAAGTTTGCTGGTACTTGCTTTTGTAATAGGGAGCCTTAAACCGGACACGTCTTTCCTGACTTGGCTTATATTTGCCCTCAAATGTATCGTGTATGTGGCTGCTGTGCTGTATATCATTCCACGTTTCGGCCGATGGTTCCTTCGTCGGTACGATGATAGCGTTATGCAGTATATCTTCGTCTTGGCTTTGGTATTCCTGAGTGCCTCTTTTGCCAAGATGGTAGGACTGGAAGGTTTATTAGGTGCTTTTCTGGCAGGTTTGGTGGTGAACCGGTTGATTCCCAAAACCAGTCCGCTCATGTCCCGCCTGGAGTTTGTCGGCAATGCTATCTTTATCCCTTATTTCCTGATAGGCGTAGGTATGCTTATAGATGTGCGCATTATGTTAGGAGAACCGCAGACATTATGGATTATCTTGGTAATGGTGGTAACCGGTGCGCTATCTAAATTGCTGGCAGCTGCTGCAATGGCTTGGTGGAGTGGTGAAGACCGGAACTCTATGTGGCTGATGTTCGGGCTTACCAATGCCCATGCTGCAGGAGCCTTGGCTATCGTAATGATAGGTACCAATCCCTCTGTTCATCTTATGAACGACCAGGTGCTTAACGGCACCGTTATGCTTATCCTCTTCAGTTGTGTTATCAGTGGATTTGCCACCAGTCAGGGAGCCAAGCGTCTGGCTTTGAGCGACACAACACTTGAGGACAACCGTGGTTCTTATCACGGAAAGTGCCTTATTACTTATAGTCAGCATGATAATGTGGATGTGATGACACAGTTGGCCATCCTTATCCGTAACCCCTATATTCCGGATTCGCTGATGGGTCTCTGTGTCTCTTACGATACCCAGAACGATGAGGAAAGCGTTGGCAACTATCGTCTTGGTAAACAGATGTTGGAGCGTGCTCAGGAAATTGCAGCCTCGGCAGATGTACCTATGTCCACCCTGAACCGTATGAGTACCAATATTGCCGGAGGTATCCTTCGCACCATGAAGGAGTACGATTGCGGTGAGGTTGTAATGTGTCTTGCGGACCGTACTACGGGTATGCTCAAGTCTTCTCTTGGTCCCATAATTGATAATGTGGTTGGTGGCTCGCACCGCGAGGTTATGATTGTTCGCAGCATTGTTCCTCCAGGAACCATTCGTCGTGTCTTGGTGGCTGTTCCCCAGAAGGCAGAGTACGAGGTAGGATTCTATAAGTGGCTCGAGCATATCTGTCGTATTGGCGAGCAGCTCGATTGCCATCTTGAGTTCCATGCCCATGCTGATACGTTACCATATATTAGGGGGTATATGCAGCAGAAGCACGCCAATGTTCGTTCCCAATATACCGAGATGAACCTCTGGACGCAGCTTCTGAGCCTTCAGCATCAGACGGATGCCAACGCTATGCTTGTAGCGGTAACGGCCCGTCCCGGCTTTATCTCTTATCAGCCTCAGTTTGATAATCTGCCCCTCCAGATACACCGTTATTTCGGTCATACCAGTGTGATGCTGCTTTATCCCGACCAGTGGGGCGACCCGTTGGATACTGTTTCTGTATTTACTCCTAACGGAACAGCTGTCACTCGTCAGCAGCGCACGATTGGTAGTCTGCTCAGGCGAATCTTCTTCCCTCAGAAGGCCACTCTTCTTATATTGGCAGCCCTTTTTGCTCTGCCCGCTTTGGCGCAGAAGGCCGATTTCAACAAGATGTCCTCTTACGTCCGTCGGGCTGTCATTCAGCAGACGGCTCGGCAGCGCAGGGCACCTTCTGTGCATGCTCAGGCTCCTCTGATGAGCGCTATTGTCAGTGCATCATCCCAGCAGGTTCTGGAAAGGCACGATTGTAAGATTCAGGCCAGATGGGGCAATCTGTATATTGTAACCCTGCGTACCGACCGCTTGGCAGCTCTTTCCCGTGAGCCGCAAGTGCAGCGTATTGAGGCAGGCGAAACCTGTGTGGCCAATATGGACACCTCGCGTATCGTCACACATACTGATGTCATGCATAGCGGAAGTATGGGAAATACGCCTTGGACGGGTAGGGGAGTAGTCATGGGAATTATGGATATTGGGTTCGACCTCACCCATCCCACCTTCTATTCTGCTGATGGTTCTATGTATCGCATCCGTTCCTTCTGGGACCAGATAGATTTCAGCGGACAGGGCGACAATAAAGACAGCATGTATGTCGGTTGCGAATATACCACCCAAAAGTCCATTCTACGCAAGGCGCATGCTGCCGATGGGCTCAAGCAGTTTCACGGAACCCATACCGCAGGAACGGCTGCCGGAAGTGGGTATAACAGTCCCTACATAGGTGCGGCGCCTGAGGCCGACATCTGCCTTGTTGCCAATGCAGTAAGCAGCGATATCGAGTTCGTCCCCGATTCCCTTTGGGATCTATACAATACGGCCAGCGACCTTCTGGGCTTCAAGTATATCTTTGATTATGCCGACCGTCATAATCAGCCTTGTGTCATCTCCTTTAGCGAGGGGCGAAAGCAGGAACTTTATGGCGAGGATTTGCTGGCTTTCCAGGTTCTTGATTCCTTGCTTACTCCGGGACATATCCTTTGTTCTTCGGCGGGTAATGACGGTATCAATCTAACCTATCTTCACAAACCTATCGGAAAGGCAAGCGCTAGTTCCATGTTGATTCTGACTAAATCCAGCAAGCAAGCCTTTTATAATCTGAGGGGGAATAGCCATTATCGCTTCCAGCTTCATTTCTATGCCACTCCCAGTAATAAGAAGGGCGTAGCTGAGTATTTCACAGAGCAGATATACACCCAGCCGGACAGTATGATGATAGATACAGTTTCGGTTGGTGTCAAGCAATACATGATTTGTTTGGCTTCTTACCCATCCTGTTACGATAAAGAGAAGATAGCTACAGAACTTTATGTCCGTGATATCACACAAGGCTCCGGCCCCAACTATCGTATAGGCCTCACCCTTTTGGATGAAGAGGTTGAAACAGAAGCCGTTACATACATCAGTTTCTTCGAGAATCCTTCCAGTTATCCCGATTACTGCGATGCCGAGTACTCACATAGTATCAACTTCCCCTCCTGTTCTCCCAATATTATCTGTGTGGGTAGTACCGCCTATCGTACAGGCGTTCATAACTATAGTGGCGAATGGGTATCCATTAATTATGGCTCTAACGGAATGCGTGGCACGAATACCAGCATAGGCCCCTCTCTCATGGGACTTGTAAAGCCAAATGTTATGGCGCCAGGGCAGAACATTATAGCATCCTTCAACAGCTTTTATTCCGAGGCTAATCCCTCTTCCGACCAACGCGAATGGGATGTAGAACGCTTCCAATTCCGTGACCGCGAATATTCATGGAGTGCCCAGTCAGGTACCAGTATGGCTTCTCCCATTGTGGGCGGCATTATAGCATGTTGGATGCAGGCATTCCCCCGTCTTTCCTATCAGGATGCTATGGAGGCTATAGCAGCCACCTCCCGCCAGCCCGACCCTTCTCTCACCTATCCCAATAACTATTATGGATATGGCGAGATAAATGCCGAGGCTGGTCTGCAATACCTTTTCGATAAATATGGCATGGAAGACGGAATGGATGAAATTCATAATTCACAATTGCCACTTCATAATGATAATGTGGTGTATGACCTTTCAGGCCGCAAGGTAAATTCACAAATTGGCACTCACCCAAAGGGGGAGCGGGGAGGGGGCTTTTCACTTAAGAAGGGTATTTACATCGTCAATGGAAGAAAGGTGATTAAAGGCTCAGGGTTGTAACAACTCGCCAACTCGTTACTTGTCAACTAAAATAAATATGATTCAACTTCAAGATATAACCAAGAGTTTCGGAACATTACAGGTTTTGCGTGGTATAAACCTACAGATAAGCAAAGGCGAGGTAGTAGCCATTGTAGGTCCCAGTGGAGCCGGAAAGACCACCCTGTTGCAGATAATGGGAACCCTCGACAGGCCAGATACCGGTAAGGTCATTATTCAGGGGCAGGATGTTTTTCGCTTCGGCGGTACCAAACTAAGCCGTTTCCGCAACCAGCATATAGGTTTTGTTTTTCAGTTTCATCAGTTGCTCCCCGAGTTCACCGCACTGGAGAATATAATGATTCCTGCCATGATAGGCGGCACAGGCAAGGGTGAAGCCCGTAAGCGTGCTATGGAGCTGTTGGAGTTCATGAAGCTTACTGACCGAGCCGACCATAAGCCCAACGAGCTCTCAGGAGGTGAGAAGCAGCGTGTTGCCGTAGCCCGTGCCTTAGTCAATAAGCCCGATGTAGTCTTTGCCGATGAGCCCAGCGGCTCGCTCGACTCGCAGAATAAGGAAGAGCTTCATCGTCTCTTCTTTGAGCTACGCGACCAGTTTGGCCAGACCTTTGTCATTGTTACTCACGACGAAGCTCTCGCCTCCATGACCGACCGCACCATCCACATCTGTGATGGTCTTATCATTTAGCGAGCACAAAAAACGGATGCTACCAATGAATACAGGTAGCTGCCGAAGCAGATGAGTGCCCATGTCATCAGGGCTATGAGCAGCAGAAGGATAATGAGAACGATGGCTGATTGCCAGGCCCGTTGGTTCACTTGCTTGATGATGATCTCGTCACCATCAACGAAGCCCTGAATCATCTGCATGTTCTGGATGTTGGCACGGTGAAAAAAGTCGATAACGTCGCCAACGTAGAAAGGTATCATGCCCATCAGCACGTCGCGGAGGGCATTATTCAGGACAGCCAGCGTCAGGGGAATGCTCTTGACAACCCTCAACGAGAAATAAACGAAGGGCACTACGCAGAGTAACATAATGGCATCGCCCCAGCCTGGAATAATGCCGATAATTGCATCCAGATAGTAGCAATCCATGTAGCGTGTCAGGTAGTTCATCGCTTGATAGGCCTTATTTCCCATCAGCCGCCTGCGCCGTAGTTCCCGTTTCTCGGCTTTGTTCATTACTTAGTGCTTCAACGTCATAATCTTCGTGGGGCAGGCCAACGTGCACTTGCCGCACTTCAGACAGTCGGGATGCAGATAACCTATTTCCTCGCCTCGAGAGTCGTAGGGTGTGAGTTGCATTGGGCAGACGCGGGCACAACTCTTACACTTCATTTGGCAGGAACTCTGTACGTGAATGTTGGTGAACGGCTTAGGTAGTGGAGCCTTCTTCGGAGCTACCCAGTTAGAGATGGTTCCCATGGGGCAGAACGAACACCAGGTACGCGGCGCATAGATGAAATTTAGAATAACACCCACAACGGTAGTTATCACGATAATCGTCCAGAATACTCTACCGATACCTGCCCACATGGGGAGGCCTCCCTCGCTCCATGGAACGGTGAAGGTCAGTTGGAAACCGAACATCCCAAAGATGAAGAACACCATGAACAGGCGGAAACCGAACGTTCGCACAAACTTGGGAATCGGGCGATGGGGTGAGTACTTAGAGAGCAGACGGTCGTACATGTTGCCACGAGGACACACGTGGCCGCACCACCAGCGGCCTTTCCAGATGCTTGTCAAAACTGGGCCAATCATGCAGATGATGGCAATGAGTCCTATCACTGGGAAGAACCACGCAAGGATGATGTACGCAATGATAATCCAGTAGAGCGGAAGCCCTGGAGTCTCAAAATGTCTATTGAATCGTTTCTGTGCCATAATAGTATCTTTCCTTAATATTTGCCCTGCAAATATACGCAAATAATCCAATATGACGAACGAGTGAGAGCAAAAAACAATTGAGACTTGCTCAAATCGTTTTGATTATCTTTTGCAACTCATCAAGGAAACGAGCGGCGTGTGCTCCATCCATTTGCGTGTGATGGAACTGAAAAGAAACGGTGAGTGTTGTCTTGAAGAAGCATCGTTTGTATTTGCCCCAAATGAGGAATGGATTGTTGAAGATGCCGCTATACATGCCTACTGCACCATCAATGTTGTACTGCGCCAAAGCCGAGGTGCCGATGACCATACTGTCAGGCAAGTCATGATTGGTGCAAGTCTCAGCTACTTGCTTTGTGAGTTGAAGGTAATTCTGGTTGAAGGCAGACACATCTTCGCAGAATGGAATATCGCACGAACTGACTTCGCCCTCTTTGTTTGCAACGATGGTGTTCACTGCTATGCTATCGAATTGCATCAACTTGTCGCCTTCAGGCAGCAGATAAAACTCCTTGATACCGCTTGCTGCTTTGCCGATACAGTAGCACATCAGCATATTAAACTTCATTCCTGTTTGTTTGCTGACCCTTATTAGTCTCGTTACGTCTAGCGTCTTGAAGAATGTCACCATTGGCATTGGTGCTTTCATCCACATCTCGAAAGCGTATGCCCGACTTGTTTCTTTGGGGTTGATTTCGTGTTTCATTTTTTATATTATTTCTCCTAACTCGATTTCCTCGTTCAAAGCACCTTTGACGAACGCCTCCACCAACAAATCTGTATTACCACCTTTCCGAGGGCTTCCGGATAAAATTAGTATGTTCATCGTTATTTATATTTCTGGTTTTGCCCAAAATACGTTAGGATCGGTGGTGGTGTCGCACTCCCAGTTGTCGTTGACGAATCCTACAGGAATCAGGCGTATAACTTCCTCTGCTGGATTGTCGCGATAATCGCTCTCAGGGTTAAACCGGTTGTATTTCTTGCAGATAAAGTAGTAGAGGTTTTTCGCCATATAACCATACAGATAGTCTTCCTTTGTCTTTTTCTTTCGATGGTTCCAGTTGGCCGTCTCGCAGAGCACTAGCGGCTGATCATTAATCATTCGTTCGCGAACCTCGGCAATGCTGAGCATCGTACCGTTCTCGTTCATTACCCACGCATCATTCGTAGGGTCAATCCAGAGCCATTTCTGCAACTGACTGGACCATACCGCATTGATGACATGACACTCACTGTCGTTGGGGTCGGCAGGCAGACACGTTACGTAGCGGGCAGGGATACCCATCGAGAGATACATCTCGCAAAGCGATATAGCCAACTGACGACAATTCACACCCTTACCAGTTGTCTTAACGTAATTATAAAGGTCAATGGCATCCATCTCGGCAAAGGCACGGTGGTTACCATCGTGAGGCATCTCGTTGTGGGCAAAATGAAGAAGGTTGATGATCTTCGACAACTCGTCGCCCTGACCTGCAACAGAGTCCAGTTTCAAATAATCGCGCACCACACCTAGACGATAGTCATCCTTCGGCTGATAGGTGAATTCTATATCCAACTTTACAGAATCCTTAGCGTATGGAGCAGACTTCCTGAGCACGTTGAGTATCTTCTCCTTGACCGATGCCAGTAAGGCTTGGTATGTTTTATCTTTACGGAGCGACGTGAGGTCCTTGTCATTGAGCATATTGTTGTAATTATTATACCCGAGAGAAACCGCCTGTTCCAATGCCTTTAGTGCCAACTTCTTTTCTTGGGTAACGGCATAGCAGCAAGCCAAATCGTAGTAATAAGGTGCGTTGAGTTGTCTGACCATTGCTTCGGATACATTCACCACCTTGTATATATTGGTTGTGTCAATCAAATTGATGAGTGTGGTAAGCGGAGAAATGGCCTCTTTGTATTTACCCTCTCTGAGAAAGTTCTTATAGGCGGTTTCATGCTTTGTCATCACTGTCTGGAACTCAATTACTTGCTTGGGTTGCCCTTTGACACTCATGACAAGCGCAAACAGCAGAGCCAACACAACCAGACCTTTCTTTACATTTTCTTTAGCCTTCATGCAAATATTTCTTCTACAATTTATTATAAGACGAGCTCTGCATCCATTTACATTGCAGGTTTCTTCCATCGTTTCAGCATGGGAAAGAAGCCTTGCATCATCTGCTTGTACTCCTCCTTCGTCATTGGTTTAGGCATATTCTTGTTGACTTCATCAACAAACTGGGCACAATGCTCTATCATCTCATCCATTGTGCAATCCTGCAGGAAATGACCATCCTTATAGCAATATTGGCAGTAGTCATAGCTTGTGCTGCCGTCGGCATTTGTCCCACAATCTTCATTCTTAGTGAGGGGCATGCCACAACTCTGGCAGAATTGAGGCAACTGACCAGGTTGCAAGGTTTTCTCTTTGACTGGGAAAGTTGCTTCGTAAGCCTCGAAAGCCTCTGGATTTTCGTCGGCCACAAAGTAACCCTTGGGTGGGCCATAGGTTCCCTCGCGATTGCCCCAATAGCCAGGAATCAGTTCTTGGGCAAGGAAATACGGTACTTCAGCGTCTTTCGGCTCAGCATGATAGTGAATCTTCATCTTGCTGGCGAGGTCGAATCCTGCATGCTTGTAGAACTCGATATTACCTTCCATCTGCAAAAGGCCAATACCCATCTCCTTGGCTTTCTCCAACGCATATTGCAACAACTTCAGGCCATAGCCCTTGCGCTTGTAGTCAGGGTGAATGCTAATGGGGCCGAATGTCCACGAAGGGAAAAAGCCCCCCTCCATCTCCCCCTCGGGGGAGGGAGTGTCAAGAGCGATTTTGGCTTTCGAGAACATCACATGACCGATAATCTTACCATCCTCTTCCATCACGAAGTCCAACTCTGGGATAAAGTCGGGGCTCGTTCTATACTGATTGAGAACGTAATGCTCCGTGCATCCTGGGCGATATACGTTCCAGAATGCCTCGCGAGTTAGGTTTTCTACCTCACCATAATCTTGTGGTTTTTCTAATCGTATTTTCATTACTTCTTTTTTGTCTTTAAATTCAAAATTATAAGTAAGATTGAGGATAGAATAGCAACAACGCTTATCTTAAACCTATATAGACATTTTTTATTTATTTTGATTCCATAGATAAGAAAAAGAGGTAAACTTTAAACTCCCAATGTCTGTTACCATTCATAATCCTCTACATAGCCGTCGAAGTGGATTTCTTCGTTCCATCCTGCCTCGCGAAAAAAACTACGCACCTCCTCCTGAATGGCAGGAGGCATAAGGCGTGAGCCATTGCGATACTCGTAATAATATGTTTTGCAATGACTGCCGATGAGCCGTTGTCGCACTAAGGGCTTCACTTTGGCTGGCATATCGACATTGAAGATATGCATCATCCCTTTTGCAAACTTCACCTTCTCAGAATTACGGTAGTGAGGACACTGCTCAGTTCCCACATCCTGACTCCGAGGATTGACGCAATGATAAAAACTTGTGGTGTCAGGCATCTGCTGACCCACCTTCCAACGCAGGCATTGCTCTTTCTTAGGGCATCCGTCTGCATAGCATACCGTGTAGCCGTTTGCGGCTTGCTTGGCAAATATCTCTTGTTCTGTCATAACTTCTATGTTGCTTTCCAAATAATTGGAAAATATTTATTGTTTATTAACTGTTTATTATCAATCACTTAGCGTGAAGTCTGTTAGTACGATGGCTTTTGAAGAAGCCGTAGCTGTCAGCCCAACGCTTTACGCTG
>JAFSRW010000067.1 GCA_017445925.1 Bacteroidaceae bacterium
ACAAACAGTGGCCAGCAGCATGGTGTTGTTCATACGCAACATAACAGCTCCATCGGCTTGTTTGGCAAGTTTCCCGGTCTCGATGCTGATGGTTCTTCCATCAGGCAACTCGACTGTCTTTGTAATTACGTTCATCTTTTTCGTTAAAAATAAATAAATTGCGTCAAAAAATTGGTGCAAAGGTAGGCATTTTAATTCATAATTCACAATTCATAATTCATGAATTTTCATCTTAAATGCTCTTTTTTATTAAATAAGGTGTAATAAAAGAGAAAAATTGTACCTTTGCGGGGCTAAAAAACAACTATTTACGATTATGAAGTTAAAATGTTTCATTATAGCAACTTGTCTTGTTTTAGCAGGTTGTCAGCAGAAAGGGAAATTCCATGTGACCGGCCATATTACGGATGCGGCTGATACGATTATGTATCTGGAACACATCACACTTGGCAGCGGCATTCAGGTGATAGACTCCGTGAAACTCACAGAAGAGGGCTTCTATGATATGAGCGGCGACACCATCGGCAACCCAGAGTTCTACCGGTTGCGTATTGGGAACCAGTGTATCAACTTAGCCTTCGATAGTACAGAAACGGTTACCGTTGATGCCAGCCTTAAGAATATGTCGTTCGGATACAAGGTAGAAGGCAGCGGCGTATGCGACACCATCAGACTGCTGTGCCTTAAGTTGGCCGACTTGGAACGCCAAATCAGGCGCGTATCTGACGACCGCAACTACACCATGCAGGAACGTTCTGATATGATAGAACAACTTATCAAAGACTACAAGACGGATGTAGAAATGGATATCATCCAGAACCGCTATGGTGCAACCTATAGTTATTTTGCCTGCTTCCAGGTGTTGGGAGGTAGATTGCTCTTTGACCCCATGAACGACAAGAACGACCTTGCGTGGTTACGTGCCGTTGCCAATGCATGGGACCAGAAGTACCCAGGTTGCCCTCGTACTCAGAACCTTTTCAACATAGCTGCCGAAGGACGTAAGAACCAAGCCCCGGCCCGTGATTTTGTGCTGAATGTTGACTCGTCAAAGGTACGGGAATTAGGAATAATAGATATGACCTTCCCTGACATCAATGGTACGCCTCGTACGCTGAGCGACCTGAGGGGTAAAGTTGTTCTGTTAGATTTCACTGCCTTCAGCTTAGAGGGTAATCAGGAAAGAACCCTTCAGTTGCGTGAGTTGTACAACAAATATCACGCCAGCGGATTCGAGATTTACCAGATAAGTTTCGACCCCGACCGCCACTTCTGGACACAACGATGCGAGAATCTCCCATGGATTTGCGTTTATGCCGAAGAGGGTCTTGATAGTGATATGCTGAAGCTTTATCAAGTACAGGAACTCCCCACTTACTTTCTTATAGACCGCAACTGCGATCTTCAGTCGCGAATGGAAACTACAGGCGACATTAAGAAGGCAATTGAAGCCCTGCTTTGATTTTTTAGGAAGAAAATTTGCAAGGTAGGAAAATTATCCCTACCTTTGCAGCGGTGAACCATAATAAGCGTAAGGTGAAGGGTTCCAGCATAACCGCTGGGATTCTTTTTCTTTTGCGTCGCGAAAAAATGATGGGAGTTGACGAGTTGACAAGTTGACAAGTTGACGAGTTGGATCCAAAACTAAAACGAAAATAACAAACAAAATATAAGAATATGGCATACATTTCACAAAAAGGCTACGACGAACTGGTAGCGAAACTGCAACGCATGGAGAGCATAGACAGACCCGCCGCAAGCGCTGCTATTGCTGAGGCTCGCGACAAGGGAGACCTCTCAGAGAACGCTGAGTATGATGCAGCAAAAGAGTGGCAAGGAAAGCTGGAGACAGAGATTGCCATGCTGAAGAAAACCATCATGGAGGCTAAAATTATTGACACCACCCTCATGGACACCAGCACTGTACAGATTCTGGCTACCGTAGAACTGCGCAACGTAAAAACCAAGCAGCAGATGAAGTACACTATCGTAAGTGCGACAGAAGCCGACCTGCGTGCAGGCAAGCTTAGTGTTGAGACTCCTATTGCAAAGGGTTTGCTGGGCAAGAAGGTTGGCGAGGTTGCCGAAGTGAAGGTTCCAGCCGGAACTATTCAACTGGAAGTGGTAAGCATTAAATTCGAATAAGCATTATGGCTAGTATCTTTTCACGTATTGTAGCTGGTGAGATTCCTTGCTACAAGATTGCCGAGGACGACAAATACTTTGCATTCCTCGATATCAGTCCTTTGCAGAAGGGACACACGTTGGTAATTCCCAAGCGCGAGGTTGATTACATCTTCGACCTTACAGACGAGGAACTGGCTGGCCTTCAGGTATTTGCCAAGAAGGTAGCTATAGCTATAAAGAAAGCCATTCCCTGCGTAAAGGTAGGGCAATGTGTATTAGGCTTGGAAGTCCCCCACGCCCACATACATCTGGTACCTATGCAGAGTGAGGCTGATATGCGCTTTACTAATCCCCATTTGGAACTTACCCAAGAGGAGTTTCAGCAGATAGCAGCCTCAATCCGTAAGGAATTATAAAAGAGAGACTAAGAGAACTTGATGTCTGTATGCATTTTACGCATAGCAGCCACATCAGCACGAGGGCAAATCATCAGGATTTCGCCCTCTTCTGCTATTACATAGTCGTTAAGTCCCTTAACAACAGCCGTCCTGCCTTCTGAGAGACGGATAATATTATTCTTGCTTTCGTACAGATAAGCATTTGTGTTCAACAGCACATTGCCATCTTTATCAGCAGGCGCATCATCGTGAATGCTGGCCCACGTACCTAAGTCGGCCCATTCGAATTGTCCCTGCTGCATAAATACGTTGTTACTCCGTTCAAGGATGCTCATGTCGATATTCAGATTAGGGAGTCGACTGAAAAAATCCGGAGCTGACTTGGACGAGCCAAATTCTGCCTCTGCCATCATACGTGGTATCTCCACCTGATATTCGGGCACTAAGTCGTAAAGCTTCTGCAGCATCACGTTTACGTTGAAATAAAAGAGACCTGTGTTCCAGTAGAAATTACCTTCCTGCAAGAAGATATTGGCAAAGTCCTCGTTAGGTTTCTCTGTAAACGATTTCACAGGATAAAAACGTTCTCCTACTTGCTGATCGTCGTCTATCTGCATATAACCGTAGCCCGTTTCAGGTCGGGTAGGGCGCATTCCTGTTACAAGCAGACAGTCATGAGAACCCACGAAATCCAATGCCGAAAGAACATCCTTCTCGAAAAGAGCCTCCTTCATTATCAAATGGTCAGAAGGGGAAACAAAGATTTTTGCTTTAGGATTTTCCTTGGCTATTACCACCGTTCCCCATGCTACAGAAGCAAGGGTCCCGCGACGTATGGGTTCTTCCAATATATGCGCATCATCCACATTTGGCAATTGCTTGTGAATAATAGGCACATACTGAATGTTTGTAGAAATATAAATATGTGAAGGGTCAATAAATTGTGCCACGCGGTCATAGGCCTGTTGTAACAATGTTCTTCCTGTACCTAACAGGTCCATAAACTGCTTGGGATAGGTTGTTCTACTTACTGGCCACAATCGGCTTCCATTACCGCCAGCAAGAATCAGACAATAGTTGTTATCGTTCATGATAGGGGTTTTAACTTATCATAAGTAAGTGCCGTCCGCTGGCGGCACTTACACTTATAACTCTCTTAACGTAATTTCTCGATAACGGGAAGCAACAAGGCTTCCATTATCTTGTATCCTTCCTCGTTAGGATGAACACCAGGAGTGTCCTGAGCAAGTTCTGCTCTCATCTCCTTTCCATCAGGAGTAACCATTGCGCTGAAATAGTCAACGTAAGGAATCTTGTTCTTCTTGGCATACTCCTGAACACGGGCATTCAAGTGGCGAATCTTCTCCATAGCATCCTTAATCTCAGGGCGCCATACGAAACCGCCGGCAGGCAGACAACTTGCCAAAACTACTTTGCACTTGTGATACTTAGCCAACTCAACCATTGAGCAAACATTGCCAAAAGTCAAATCCTCGTCGTATGGACCTGTATTCTCAGCCACATCATTGGTTCCGTAGTTGATAACTACTACCTTGGGCTGCAGATTGATAACGTCCTCGCGGAAACGGAGCAAGAACTGGTAGCTGGTCTGGCCGCCAATACCACGACCTATAATATAAGGATGATCCTTAAAGAACTGGGGGCTTACTCTAGGCCAACCGTCAGTAATACTGTTACCCATCAGTACCACACGCTTTGCCTTCTTGTCAGGAGCGCCTAACTCTCTGTTAGCCTGAGCATAACGCTTCCAGTTTCCGAACTCATGTTTTTGTGCGTTTACACTTGCTGCCATCATCAAAAGCAGCATAAAGAAAATCATTTTTGTTTTCATTGTCTTCTTATTCTTAGATTAAACAGTTACTTCTATTTGCGAAGGTACAGAAAATAACCGACTCTTGCAAGCATTATGCAAAATTTTACTTATTTTATAACAAGTTTTACCATTCTGCAACATTCATTTAGCAATGTCCCGCGATAATAAGTAACCATGAATCAGAACTGGAAGTATATGAACGGTTGCATTTTGGCTGTTACAAACTGGTAAATGAAGAATACTGCCAATACGCAAATCAAACACATTACTGGCAAGGGAAGTTTGGCAAAGCTGATGCGATAACGCCTCTTCAGGTTCTCGGGCAACCAATGAATAATCATTCCTATTATAAATAAGGTAAAAACAGTGCTGTATGCCTGCACTATCTCCCACACATTTCCACTCCATGCAGAACCTATTCTTGTTACCATACTGGTAGCCGTGTTCCATGCTGTCTCGTTGGCAATAGCAGGGTCGAGATTGGAGCCAGAACGGAAGAACAGACGGGTAAAGGTAATAAAGGTGAATGTCACCAGTATACACCACGAACGCTCCAACCATCCCCAGCAATGCGGCAAGTTCGATCTTATATAAGCCCATCTTATCCAGGCACTTACCATAATGAAGGAAACATATACCAGGAACAGATTCCATACAGGCAAGGGAACTTGCTTTGTCAGCAGCCACAATATTGCCACAACCACAGTACTACCGATGCAACGGACAAGTAGTGAGGCATCACGCCAGAATTTAAATACAATCATACCCACACCGTTCAGACCGCCCCAGATGAGGAAGTTCATACTGGCTCCGTGCCACAATCCACCCAGCAGCATGGTTATCATACTGTTCATGTTGGCCCAAATCTTACGTCGCCTGTCAGGGCAATACCAAGCCGTCAGAATAACTGCTAAGGCTAACAGCAACGCACCGATAGATACATACAGGCTTCCGCTCAGAATCAGAGCCGAGAGGGTAAGAATGGCAATCCATAAAATGGTACCGAAGGTAATATTCCTGTTTCCGCCCAAGGGAATATACAGATAAGTCTGCAACCAGCGGCTCAGACTAATATGCCAGCGTTTCCAGAAGTTGCTGCAGTTGAGCGCCTTATAGGGTGAATTAAAGTTGCGAGGCAGATGAAAGCCCATGAGCATACTCAAGCCGATGGCAATATCAGTGTAACCTGAGAAGTCGGCATATACCTGCAAGGAGTACAGAAACAAAGCGGCCAAATTCTCAAAGCCCGTAAAAAGCATAGGGTTATCAAACACTCTGTCTATGAAGTTCACTGCCAGATAATCGCTCAGCACGATCTTCTTTATCAGACCGTTCACAATCCAGAAGATGGCAATGCCAAACTGCCTTCTGCTAAGGAAATACTTGCGATAGAGTTGAGGAATAAAGTCGCTGGCTTTTACAATAGGTCCAGCTACCAATTGTGGGAAGAAGCTCACATAGAAGCCAAAGTCCAAAATGTTCCTGACTGGCTTCACCAGACCCTTATACACATCAGCCGTATAGCTTACAATCTGGAAGGTATAGAACGAGATACCTACCGGCAGGATTATCTTATCCACGCTAAAGTAGGAAGTTTCTGTCAGTTCGTTCAACCATTTGGCTGCCACATTAGAAACCTCAATCTGCGTGCCAAACATCTGGTTGATGATATCAGCAAAGAAATAGCTGTACTTGAAATAGCACAGAATGCCTAAGTCGATGCACACACTCAGTGAGAGCCAAGCCCTTTTCGCCCATTGCCTCTTACATTTATATATCAGCTGTGCGATAAAGAAGTCCGAGCAGGTTACCAACACCAGCAAGCCAACAAAGGCTCCGCTTGTCTTATAGTAGAACAACAGACTGACAGCAAAAAGATACGCATTACGCATCCAAGCCTTGCGCTGGAATATGGCAAAGGCCATAAATACCAGACTGAAGAATGCCCAGAACTGAAACTGCGTGAAAAGCAGCGGAGTCTCGGGGTCGAAGGCAAAGACGTTCTGTATATATCTTGTTAATACTGACAAATCCATATCCTATTTCAGATAATCATTATAATCCTGCACAAAGGCGTTATATAATAAGTCGCCCATTAACTGGTAGCCTGCTGAAAGGAAATGTATGTGGTCTCTGTTCATCAGGCCAGCTCTTACCCATTTGCTGCTGCTACCCAATCCGCCCATAACACGAAATTGGTTAAAGACGGCACCATTGAACTCTTGGGCCAACTCCATCATAGCCTTCTCCACTACGGGCCCGTTGGCATTAAACACATGACGGCGTCTGCCCACGCGCAACCAGCAGTCGTTATTGGTAATAAACAGGAAGGCTGCATTGGGATTTACGGTCAAGATTTCATTTATCAGCTGCCGATAGTTTTCCTTAAAGGTTTCTGCATTGAATTTGGCTGTCGAGGTATTGGCATCATTGATTCCTATGCCAAAGATAACCAAATCTGGCGGGCACAAACGTTCCAACTCTTCTGTAAAGAGTTCACAACGTAACCAAGATGGTACAGCGGCTCCATTGATTCCGCTCCCTGTGTATGTTAGCCCCACTCCATTGTGCTCAGGCCACACGCCACGCAGGGCAAAACTGACGGTGTCTGCCTGCAGACCCTCAAAGATGATGGTGCATTCGCTGGTGGGTTTAGGGAAGGTAAATAGATAATCCTCGTATACGGGTTCAGCACTCAAAGTATCAGCATCTGCTGTAACAATAAGCGGATGGCATTCGCCTCCTATAGGGTCGCCCATCAGCCTTAAACGCTGAAAGGCGAAAGGCTCATCCACACTCAGTTCCAGCGAGCAATCTTCAGAAGTTGCTATAGCCACAGCGCCACTTAAACCAAGAGGATATGAAGGCATTCTTTCTAAACAACGAGCCCCTTTCCATTTTCCCGAAGCAGAAAAACTATAATCCTTTGGCGCATTGGTTCGGATGGCCCTAAAGGGGAACATCAGTCCTCTGCTTTGAGGGCGCTCTGCCATTATCTGTGCAAAGTTGCACCTTAGCCTATGGCTCAGCACACCAGCCTGCACATGACTCCCTCCCACATGCAAGATATTTACCACAGCTTCACCGCCTCGGCGTAAGTGTTCTATTTTACGATACAGCGCTTCAAACTTATTATGCTCAGCTGGGAATTTCAGATAGCAACTGTCAAAGTTTACGCAGGAGGAGTCGTCAATCTGCACACTATTCAGGCTTTGCGCACTTCCTGTGAGCAAAAAGGAGAAGAACAGAAGGATTACCGGCAGCCTTTTCATCATATCGAATCAACTTTCTGCGAATCCTCTTCTGGCAGTTCCACCTTATCCTGCCCTGAACGGAATCTGTAAAACTTATAATAGAATTGCAAAGTCTCATACAGCATATGAGCCATCTTCTTGGCTCCTGCTGGAGTAAAATGAACGTAATCCGAACCTGCGAGTCCCGAATTCACCCATTTGGTCATGCTACCTTTTCCGCCCATCACCTCGTACATATTCCAGAAGGCAGCACCCGACTCATTGGCAGCCTCCCTGAGCGTCTTTACTACCTCGGGCAAAACGGAATAAGTACTTACGGCACCCGTGGAATCCACATTAGCCATATCAGAGGGGCCTATAAAGATGATCTTTGCTTCGGGAGCCAACTGGCGAAACATCCCTATCATACTCTTCATTCGATTCTTATGATCTGGCAGCTTTGCCTTACTCAGATAGGGTACACTATTGCCTCCGTATTGCAATAGGATAAGACCCACATTCTCTCTGTTAAAGAAGGGACGCATAGAAGCACGGTTTATATTTAATAGCTCAGGTCCCGAACAACCTCGCATAGGCAGATTGTCCACACTGACTCCTCTTTGGCCATCCAACTGAATACCCATAATTGAGGCATGTCCGTTCACCTTTATGTTGGCAGATGATGCTCCACCACCCAGCCCTGCTGTATAAAAGTACATATCTCCTACGCTTACAGAATCCAAGGGAATGGTGTCTTCCTTAACCATTAAGGTTAAGTCGGCAGCGTCTTTAGTAAGTATAGTAACCTTATTAAACGAGCAAGAATGAGAATAATCCTTCCCTCCTCTTGCCTTTATGCTGATGGTAGAGCCAAATACTTCTGTTCGTTTAGCCATAGGGCCGTAGAAGTTGTCGTCTCCTCGCAAGTCGGCAGGTCCGAAGGCCATATACTGAAAGGCTTCATTCCCATAAATAGTCTGCCCTGTAGTATAGGTGGGAACGGTCTGCAAGGCTGGAATAAGTCCCACACCACAGCCGCCAAATTCCTCTTGGAACTCTTGTCGGAGAATGCCCGATATTCTGTCGCACTCTATCTGTGAGTCGCCATAATGCATAATGCGCAGATGTTTGTTTCTTGCATTCTGCATCTTTTCAAAGAAAGCATCCAGATATGCTTCATCATCATCAGGCAGATACAGACGGGCAGGGTCTTTCTGGCAATACACATTAAACTCCTCCATCTTCTCAGTCTTCAGGGCTGCCAGTCGTTGCTCCATAATCTCCTCGGGCGAGAGCACAGCCACCGTGTCTGTATCAGCAGGTTCTTCTGGCACAGCCAGCGCTTCCGTCAAGGCAGGAAAACGCAAGGTCATATCGCCCATGTGGATGCCTCCTTTGGGGAAAAACATGCACAGCAAAGCCAAGCCTGCCAGCACACAGATGATAAAAAGCACTATATAACGGGGTTTCATACTATTCTATCCTCACAAAACGGCGCAAAATTACGAAATAATATCCAAAAATTAATAATGTTGAATGTTCAATGTTGAATGTTCAATGAAAAAATCGTCAAATTATTTGGCATTTAAGGGAAAAAGACCGAACTTGCGCTCCGTACAATACAATAGCCTATGAAAAGTAGTCTGTTTTTACAGTTATTGTTTTGGTTTTCGTTAACGTTGTCGTTCCCGTTAACGTTATCGTTCCCGTTAACGTTATCATCCGATTCAATACCAGAAAAATCACCCAAGATTATCAAGGGGAAAGCATCATGGTACGATGCTCACGGACGGTTTACCGCCAACGGCGAACGCTTTCATAAAGATAGTCTGACATGCGCTCATCGCACGTTTCCCTTTGGCACACGTCTTAGAGTAAAGAACATCAAGAACGGTCGGGAAGTTGTTGTCCGTGTTACAGACCGTGGTCCTTTTGGCGGCAAATACTGCATCGACCTCAGCATTGCCGCAGCCCGCATCTTGGGCATTATCCGTTTGGGCTTTGCCGAGGTAGAAATTACCGAATACGAGGAGACCATTGTTCCCCTGAAGGCAGGCCCCATAAAGGTTCCCGGTCTTGAATTCGGAACAGTCAATTTAGGGTACGACTATACTCCCGAGTGGAAGATAGATTCTCTTCCACCCCTCAAACCACTTCAGTAAAACAATCCCTGATTTTACTTCTTCACCAAGTGACCGAAGCGGCTGTGGAGCCATTGGAAAGGCATGTACAGGACGGGCACAACGAAAAGGAGGGCGATGGTTCCCACCAGCATACCACCAGCACAACCTACACCCAGTGAAATGTTTCCATTGGCACCTACACCATGCGCAAAGACCAATGGTAGCATACCGAATATCATAGTTAATGAAGTCATCAGAATAGGGCGCAGACGCACGCGGGCTGCCGACATAGCTGCCATCGTGATGCTCATACCCTGGCGATGACGCTCCGTAGCATATTCGGTTAGCAGAATGGCGGTCTTAGCCAAAAGGCCGATAAGCATGATAAGACCCGTCTGCATGTAGATATTGTTCTCCAATCCCCACATACTTGAAAAGAGGAAACTTCCCAACAGGCCGAAAGGTACACTCAGAATAACGGCCAAAGGGATGAACAGGCTCTCGTAGAGGGCACAAAGGATGAGGTAAACGAAAACGATAACGATTACGAAAATGATGGCAGTCATCGAAATTGAAAACCGTAAACCGTTAACCGTAAACCGTAAACCTTCCGAAAGCGATGCTTCTTCACGCGACATACCGCCAAACTCATAGCCGTAGCCTTCGGGCAGTACTTTGGCAGCGGTTCTTCGGATAGCCTCCAAGGTCTGACCGCTGCTGTAACCGTCGGCCGTCTGACCCATTACGGCGATACTACTGAACAGATTGAAACGGTTCAAGCCCTCGCTTCCGTACACACGTTCCATACTTACGTATTGTGTGATGGGAATCATCTGACCACTCTCGCTGCGGACGCGCATATTGGATAGGGCTTTCTCGTCCAGACGGAATTCGGGAGAGGCCTGTACAATCACACGGTAGAGCTTGGTGAAGCGCGTCAGGTTGCTGCTGTACGTTCCGCCCACATAGCCCGAGAGCACCTTCAGCACCGCATTGGGTGTCACGCCATCGCGCTTACAACGGGCAGCATCCACTTCCACACGATATTGCGGATATTTGGTATCGAAGGTGGTGAAGGCTCTTGAGATGGCGGGCTCTTGGTTCAGCGAATCTATGAGCACCCGGGTATAGCGCATCAGGTCTTCTATCTTGCCGCCCTTGCGGTCTTGCACATGCAACTCGAAACCGCTGGTGGCGCCGTAGCCTGAAATCATGGGTCGGGTGCTAACGCGAATCTGTGCCTGCGTGATGTCGGCAGTTCTGCGATATATTTCATCGATAACGGAATTGATATCGTCGCCCTTTCCCTTACGCTCATTCCAGTTCTTCAGACGGATATTGAAGGAGCCGGCCGATGAGGACTGGTCGAAGGTAGAGCCACGACCGATGGTCATATTATACAGTCGGAACTGTGGAATATCCTTGATGCGGCGCTCCACCTCGCGTGTTATCTCTCCCGTCACAGCCATGCTGGTACCTGGGGCACATTGCACGTTAACGTTGATGGAACCCATATCCTCGTTGGGAACAAAGCCCGTTTTGGTGGTCTTGAGCATATAACCCAACAGTACGCAAACCACAACCACCGAAACCCAAGGCAACCACCTATTGCGGAAGATGCGCAGCACACCACGCTGGTACTTGCCCACAATACGCTGGAAGCTGACATTGGACGCCTCATGGAAACGGGCCGAGAAACTGGTATCTCCCTCCTTGCGGGGACGCAGCATCAGGGCGCAGAGGGCAGGGGAGAGGGTCATGGCATTGATGGTGGAGATAACAACCGCTATCGCCATCGTTACGCCGAACTGGGTATAGAAGACGCCGGTCGTTCCGCCTACGAAGCAGACGGGGATGAATACGCTCATGAAGACAATCGTTGTGGTGATAAGGGCCGAGGTGAGTCCTTTCATGGCATCCACACTGGCCAGATAAGGCGAGCGGTACCCTTCGTCGAACTTGGCCTGTACGGCCTCAACCACCACTATGGCATCGTCCACTACCGTTCCGATGACCAGCACGAGGGCAAAAAGGGTGAGCAGATTCAGACTGAAGCCTATAAAGTAGAGTATGGCAAAGGTACCTATCAGACTGACCACAATAGCCAGCGAGGGAATAAAAGTACTCTTGAGGTCCTGCAGGAAGATATAAACCACCAGCACCACAAGGATAATGGCTTCCAACAGGGTGCGTACCACATTATGTATGCTGGCATCCAGGAAGTCCTTGGTGCTCATCACATCCACCAGTTCCATACCGGGAGGCAGTTCCTTCTTTATCTCAAGGGCCGTCTCATCGATGCGTTCGATAATCTCGTTGGCATTCGAGCCGGGTGTCTGGGCAATCATGCAGTTGGCGCCAGCATGTCCGTTGGTACTGTTCTGGATGGTGTAGTTCTGAATACCCAACTCCACACGGGCCACATCCTTTAGGCGCAGGACACTGCCGTCGGGCAACGATTTGATGACCATATTCTCGTAGTCGCGTTCCTCCTCGTAACGGCCTCTGTACTTCAGCACATACTGGAAGGTATTCTCCGAGTCGGCACCCAAGGTTCCCGTGGGGGCTTCTATGTTTTGCTCTGCCAATACATTATCTATATCCGAGGGCATTAGGCCGTAGGAAGCCATCTTGAGCGGGTCGAGCCAGATACGCATACTGTAGCTGGCACCCCAGACGTTTACCTCGCCCACACCTGCTACACGCGACAGGCGCGGCTCGATGTTAATCTTCATGTAGTTGGTCAGGAAGTCGGTATCGTAGGCATCCGTAGGACTGTAAAGCGAGAGACTCTTGATGTTGCTGGTCTGACGCTTACGGACTGTTACACCGCTGCGGGTCACGTCGGCAGGCAACTGACCCTGCGTCGAAGCCACTCGGTTCTGCACGTTCACCATCGCCATATCGGCATCGGTTCCCTGCTTGAAGAAGATGCTGATGCTGCCTGAGCCTGTATTGGTGGCCGAGGAGGTCATGTACATCATGTTCTCCACACCGTTCAGGCTCTCCTCCAAGGGAATAATTACGCTCTTCTGCACCGTCTCGGCATTGGCACCGGTATAGTTGGCACGTACGCTGACGGTAGGCGGAGCTATCTCGGGGAACTGCTCAATGGGCAGGTTCAATAATCCTATCACTCCCAGTACCACAATGAATACTGAGATTACACCCGACAATATGGGACGGTCTATAAATGTCTTTGGTGTCATAATCGGCCCCCTCCTTGCTTTTGCCCACCGTCGCGAAGCTCCCCAATCGTTTGAACGCATAACGCAGGATTGCCCTTTGGGGGAGTGTTAATCCCTTTGTTATTGATTTTTTGTCCTTTAGAGGTACTCCCCCCAAGGGGGAGCGGAGAGGGGGCCTCTACCTCAAGCCCTTCCTTGAGCAGTCCCGCTCCTTCGGCAATGATAACGTCACCTTCCGTCAGGCCGCTTTCCACAATGTAAGTAGTACCGTCATCTATGGGAGCAACATGGATTTCCGTCTGCTTCGTTTTGCCTTCTTCTACACGATAGACAAACACCTTGTTTTGCAACTCAAAGGTTGCTGTCTGGGGAATCACAATTACATTATCCTTGATGGTTGAAACCACCACCGTTCCCGTTCCGCCGTTACGCAAAAGGTGCTCCTTGTTGGGGAACACGGCACGCAGGGCGACAGCTCCCGTGCTGGCATCCACAATGCCGCTTACAGCATTCACCCGACCTTTCTGGGCATATTCCTTACCATTGCTCAGCAAGAGCGATACATCGGGCATTCCATTCATAAACGCTTCCAGACTGCCGTACTGCATGGTCAGATCGGTCACCTCACGCTCGCTAAGGCTGAAATACACCCACATCTCGCTATCGTCGCAGACGGATATCAGGGGCTCTGCAATGTTGCTGCTCACCAAGGCTCCCACATGGTAGGGAATCATGCCCGCCACACCGCTAACAGGACTCTTCACCACTGTATAGCTGAGGCTATTACGGGCATTGGCCACTTGTGCCTGAGCCTGTGCCACTTGTGCCTGAGCCGAGATTAATGCCTGCTGGGCGGTCTGTAAATCAAAATCGGAAACCACTTGCTGTTGGCGCAGTTCTTTCTTGCTATCGTAACTGAGTTGGGCGGTTGCTTCAGCAGCCTTGGCCGACTTCAATGCCGATTCAGCTGTATTCAGCGCAGCCAGGTAAGGTACTTGGTCGATGACGAACAGCGTCTGTCCTTTCTGAACTTTCTGCCCTTCGCTGGTAAGAATCTTGGTAATGAGGCCACTCACTTGAGGGCGAATCTCCACAATCTCCCTGCCCTTCATGGTGGCGCTATAGCCCACCTTCACGGCCTGACTGGTGCGCTCCACCTTCATGGTTTTATAAACAAGCGCTGCCTTCTCCTGCTTCTTCTCCTGGCAGGAGGCAAATAATAAGAGGGCCGGCAATAAGGCCCAAGCAATTTTTCGTATCATATTGAATGGTTAGTGCAAATTGACGCCTCAAAGGTACGGATAAATGTGAGAAAAACCAAATATAATACAAAAAAAACTGCTACCTTATTTATTTAAGATGGCAGTCTTTTCTTTTATTTTCCCATTATATAAGTGGGCGAGTTTTTTTGTATCTTTTGGTGGGCGTTTTATTGGAAAGAAGGATAATCTTATCGTTTCAGGAAGGCATCCACCTTCTGGGCGGTTTGTTTGCCGCTGGCGATGGCACGAACAACTAAGCTGGCACCATTGGCAGCATCGCCGCAGACAAACACATTTTCCGGGTATTCGGGATGCTCAGGCTTTAGGAATCCCATTGCCAGGAGTACCAACTCGGCCTTGATAATCTCGGGCTCACCGGCTTCTACCATAATGGGACGACCGCCTTCAGGATTGGGTTTCCAATCTATGGGCTGCACCTTAACGCCTGTAACTTTACCATTCTCACCAAGGAATTCAAGGGTGTTGATGTTCCAACGGCGGGTACAGCCTTCCTCGTGGCTGCTGGTAGTCTTCAGTATGACGGGCCAGTTGGGCCAAGGGGTGTTGGGGTTGTGTCCAACGGGAGGCTTAGGCATAATCTCTATCTGGGTGACGCTCTTGCAGCCCTGTCGATGAGCCGTTCCGATACAGTCGGAACCCGTATCACCGCCACCGATTACCAGCACGTTCTTGCCCTTGGCGGTAATGCGCTCCTTGTCGGAGAATGTCATACCTGCCAATACGCGGTTCTGCTGCGAGAGCAGTTCGAGTGCCAGATGTACGCCCTTCAGCTCACGGCCAGGAGCCTTCAGGTCTCGAGCCGTAGGAGTGCCTGTGGCAATGACGATGGCATCGTAATTGCGAAGTGAAGAACTAAGAGTGAAGAGTGAAGAATCAGAGTTACTCATTTCCTCGGATTTGTTACTATTATTCTTCACTATTCGTTCTTCACTCTTTACTTTTAACTCTTCGCCGTAGCGGAAGGTTACTCCTTCCTGTTCCATCACACGGATGCGACGATCTATGATTTGCTTGTTCAGCTTGAAGTTGGGGATGCCGTAACGGAGGAGTCCGCCGGCAGCTTCGTTTTTCTCATAAACGGTTACTTGGTAGCCCATCAGGTTCAGCTCGTTGGCGGCAGCAAGTCCGGCAGGACCTGCACCGACAACGGCCACCTTCTTTCCATTACGCACGGGACTCTCAATGGTTACATAGCCCTCTAGGAAGGCACGCTCGGCAATAGCGGCTTCGTTCTCGCGGTTGGTAACAGCTTCGCCTGTAGTGTGGTACAATACACACGCCTTCTCGCAAAGTGCAGGACAGATTCGACCTGTGAACTCAGGGAAGGGGTTGGTCTTCTTCAGCAGCTTGTAGGCTGTTTCCCACTCGCCGTGATACAGGGCATCGTTCCATTCGGGGTCTTTGTTGCCCAGCGGGCAAGCCCAGTGGCAGAAGGGCACGCCACAATCCATACAGCGACTGGCTTGCTCCTGTCGGTCTTTTGTGTTTAATGTCTGTTCTACTTCGCCAAAGTCATGAATGCGGTCATGAACAGGTCTATATCCGGCCTCCTTGCGAGGCACTGTCAGAAATGCTTTAGGATTTCCCATGTTTATCTATTGAACATTGATCATTGAACATTGAACATTAATAATCACGCTGGATATCTGCGATTTTCTCATGCAGACGAGCCATCTGCTCTTCCTGAAGGACACGCTTGTATTCGATGGGAACAACCTGAATGAAGTCCTCAACGTTGCGGTTCCAGTCGTCCAGCATACGACCTGCCAGAGCCGATCCCGTGTGAAGATAATGCTGACGGATGAGCTCCAGCAGCTCCTTGCGGTGCGAAGCTTCCTCCACCAGATTGATTTCCACCATATCCATATTACAGAAGTAGTCGAAGGTGTGGTCGGGGTCGTAAACATAAGCTACACCACCACTCATACCTGCGGCAAAGTTACGTCCTGTCTTACCCAAGACTACCACACGACCACCTGTCATATATTCGCAGCAATGGTCGCCTGCGCCTTCCACAACGGCAATAGCACCAGAGTTGCGTACAGCAAAGCGCTCTCCCACACGCCCGTTCACATACAACTCGCCACTGGTGGCTCCGTAGAGTCCCGTGTTGCCGGCAATGATGTTGTCCTCAGCTTTATAGTCGGCGTCGCGTCTTGCGGGAGGCAGAATGCTGATGCGACCACCAGAAAGACCCTTGCCGAAATAGTCGTTGGTCTCGCCCTCAAGACGGATATCAAGTCCCTTCACGGCGAAAGCGCCGAACGATTGGCCAGCTGAGCCCTTGAATTTGATGTTGATGGTGCAGTCGGGCAGACCTGCCTCGCCATATTTTTTTGCAATCACGCCTGAGAGCATGGTACAGGCAGCACGGTCGGTATTCTTGATAGCGAAGTCCAAAGTGACTTCCTCCTGATTATCGATGGCTTTTTGTGCGGCAGCAATGATTTCTTCATCCTTCACGCCGCTCACCTTAGTAAACTGACCGCGATCCCAGTAGAGCGCCTTTTCTGTCTCAGGCTTGTGAAGCAGGCGTCCGAAGTCGATGGTCTTCCATTTCTCCACTGCGGCAGAAAATTCTTCACTCTTCATTCTTAATTCTTCATTTCGAATGATCAGTTCTGTGTGACCAATAATCTCCTTCAGGCTATGAACGCCAATCTCGGACAGGTATTCACGAACTTGCTCTGCCAGGAAGGTGAAATAGTTCACAACATATTCGGCACGTCCCATGAAACGGGCACGGAGACGTTCGTCCTGCGTAGCAACACCCACGGGGCAGGTGTTGGTATTACACTTACGCATCATCACACAACCCAGCACAATCAGAGGCAGCGTACCAAACGAGAACTCGTCGGCTCCCAGCATGGCCATGACAATCACATCCTTGGCTGTTTTCAACTGACCGTCGGTCTGCAAACGAACTTGATTGCGCAAACCGTTGATGACGAGCGTTTGCTGTGTCTCAGCCAAACCGATTTCAGGGCTAATACCTGCAAAGCGCATACTGCTGGCGGGGCTGGCACCTGTACCACCCTCGGCACCACTGATAACAATCAGGTCGGCCTTGGCCTTTGCCACACCAGCGGCAATGGTTCCCACACCACTCTCGGCAACCAACTTGACGCTGACAGCAGCTGTAGGATTAATATTCTTAAGGTCGAAGATAAGCTGTGCCAAATCCTCGATTGAATAGATATCGTGATGAGGTGGAGGCGAGATCAATGAGATGCCAGGAATGGCGTTACGTGTCTTGGCGATAATCTCATTCACCTTGAAACCGGGCAACTGACCGCCCTCACCGGGCTTGGCTCCTTGGGCCACCTTAATTTGAATCTCCTCGGCATTCACCAGATATTCAGCTGTAACGCCAAAACGACCTGATGCAATCTGCTTGGTCTTGCTGGAGAGAGAAACGCCATCCACATCCGAGTGATAGCGGGCATTATCCTCACCACCTTCACCGGTGTTGCTTCGTGTGCCCAGTTTATTCATCGCCAGAGCCAAAGCCTCGTGGGCCTCGATACTCAAAGCGCCAAACGACATAGCACCTGTTACAAAATGCTTAACAATGCTCTCCACAGGCTCTACCTCATCCAGAGGTGTTGGCTTCACAGCCTTCTTGAATCCGAAGAAGTCACGGATAAAGATAGGCTTCTCCTTCTCGTCCACCATAGCAGACCACTCCTTAAACTTCTTGTATGAGCCCAATCGGGTAGCTATCTGCAGATTAGCTATGGTATCAGGATTCCATGCATGAAGGATTCCGTCCTTGCGATAAGAGAACTGACCATTGTTAGGCAGGAACTCGTTAATCTCGGCAGGCTTGAAGGCCTCATCGTGCAAGCGAATAGCATCACGGGCAATCTCTTTCAGACCAATTCCGCCAATGGTGCTTACTTCTGTACCGAAGTAGCGCTTCAGCAGATCCTCGCTCAGACCTATACTTTCGAATATCTTGGCACCACGGTAGCTGCGGATGGTAGAGATACCCATCTTGGACATAATCTTCTTCAGACCCTTATCCACGGCTTTAATATAATGAGCCTCGGCTGTTGCATAATCTTCCTGGATCTTGTGTTTTTTCACCAGGTCGTCCAATACGGCAAAGGTCATGTAAGGACAAATGGCACTGGCACCGTAACCCAAAAGAAGAGCAGCGTGCATTACCTCGCGTATCTCACCGCTCTCGACAATCAAGGCTGTCTGTACACGCTTCTGCACACTTATCAGATAATGGTGAACAGCACTTACAGCCAACAATGACGGTATGGCAGCATGTTTCTCGTCAATATCCCTATCAGAAAGGATAATGTAATTTACCCCCCCGTCTACACAGGCTTCAGCCTCCTTGCAAAGGGCATCAATGGCCTGACGAAGACCACTCTCGCCTTTCTTGATATCGAACAGCATGGGCAGTTTCTTGGTATGGAAACCCTTATAACGGATGTTGCACAGGATATCAAGCTGCGTGTTGGTCAGCACGGGCTGAGGCAGACGCACCATCTTGCAGTTCGAGGCATCGGGCGTCAGAATGTTGGTTCCCACAGCTCCGATATATTCCGTCAACGACATCACCAACTCCTCGCGGATTGGATCGATGGCAGGGTTGGTCACCTGAGCAAACTGCTGGCGGAAGTAGTTAAAGAAAATCTGTGGGCGGTCGCTGATAACAGCCAAGGGCGTATCATTACCCATCGCAGCCACAGGCTCCTGACCCGCTGTAGCCATAGGAACAACCGTCTTATCGATATCCTCCTGTCCGAAGCCGAAGTTGATTAGTTTGCGTTCGTAATTCTCGACAGAGTTCTCTACGTGACGACCGCTCTTCAATTTCTCCAACTGGATGCGGTTAGCACTCAGCCATTCGCGATAAGGATAGGCCTTTGCCAACTGTTCCTTAATCTCTCCATCGTAGTATATCTTTCCCTCCTGAGTATCAATAAGCAGAATCTTACCAGGCTGCAGACGGCCCTTGCTGACCACATCACCAGGTTCGAAGTCCATAACACCAACCTCAGAGGCAACAACTATCATACCGCCCTTAGTGATGGTATAACGACTGGGACGAAGACCGTTTCTGTCCAGCATACCACCTGCATAACGGCCATCACTGAACAACAGAGCGGCAGGACCGTCCCAAGGTTCCATCAGGATAGAATGATACTCATAGAAAGCTTTCAAATCCTCAGAGATGGGATTCTTATCGTTAAAGCTCTCGGGTACCAGGATGGCCATCGCCTGTGGCAAAGAAAGACCACTCATCATCAGGAACTCGAACACGTTGTCAAGACTGGCAGAGTCGCTCATGCCTTCCTGTACGATGGGGCGCAGGTCTTTGATGTCACCCAATGCCTCGCTACTCAGAACACTTTCACGCGCCTTCATCCAACCGCGGTTACCACGGATAGTGTTAATCTCGCCGTTGTGAGCCAAAAGGCGGAAGGGCTGCGCCAATTTCCACTTAGGGAAGGTATTGGTCGAGAATCGTGAGTGTACCAATGCCAGTCCGCTTGTGAAGTATGGATTCGACAAATCAGGGAAATAGCGTCTGAGCTGACCGCTCGTGAGCATACCCTTATATATAATGTTCTTCGAGGAAAGAGAACAGATATAAAAATCCTCGAAAGCCTCACCCCCATCCCCTCTCCCGTGGGCGAGGGGAGCTTTTGTTAATTCGGAAACTCTGTTCTCTATCCTTTTTCTTATTATGTATAGCTTACGATCAAGTTCTGATGCACTACTCTGAAGGAAATCTCTCCCCTCGCCCACGGGAGAGGGGGCGGGGGTGAGGCTTGTTACAAATATCTGCTTGATTTCCGGCTCCACCTCACGTGCGGCAGCACCCAATGCCTCTGGGCAGGTGGGAACCGAACGCATGTGCATTAGTTGCAATCCTTCGCGTTCAATCTCTTCGATCATGACACTCAGAATAGCTTCCTGCTTTTTTGTATCCTTGGGCAGGAATACCAGACCCGTGCCATAACGTCCCTTCTCAGGTACAGGAATACCTTGCAACAAAATAAACTCGTGCGGAATCTGCACCATAATACCGGCACCGTCACCCGTTTTATCACGTGTCTCAGCGCCACGGTGCTCCATATTCTCCAGCACCTTCAATGCGTTATCCACTAATTCATGACTCTTTCCGCCGTGGATATTTACCACCATACCCACACCGCAAGCGTCATGCTCGTAAGCTTCATTGTATAATCCCCTTTTCATTTATTATTTGATAATTTACGATTTACAATTTATTGTCGATGCGACGAAGCGCCTTTTCTGTGTTCTCATGTGTGCCGAAAGCAGTCAGCCTGACGTATCCCTCTCCGCTAGGACCAAAGCCTGCGCCAGGAGTGCAGACCACGTTCGCTTTATGCAATAACATGTCGAAGAATCCCCATGAGGTGGTTCCTGTTGACACTTTCACCCACAAATACGGAGCATCCACGCCGCCATACACCGTGAAGCCCATGCCCATCAGTGCATCGCGCATCAGACGGGCATTCTCCATATAATAGGCGATGGTAGCCCGAATCTGCTTCTTTCCCTCAGGCGTATAGATAGCCTCGGCTGCACGTTGGCTGAGGTAGCTGGTGCCATTGAATTTAGTGGACTGACGACGATTCCACATTGCATTCAGTTCGATGTGCAATGTCTTGGGTACTACCGTGTAGCCGCAACGAATACCCGTGAAGCCTGCCGTCTTGGAGTAACTGTGGAACTCTACGGCACACTCCTTAGCGCCTGTTATCTCGTAAATGCTGTGAGGGACATCATCGCTCTGGATGTAAGCCTCGTAAGCAGCATCGTATAATATAAGAGCATTCTCTTTAAGTGCGTATTCCACCCACGTTTCCAACTGCTCTCTGTTGAGCGTTGTGCCGGTTGGGTTATTGGGATAGCATAGATAAATAACATCCACATGCTCTGTGGGAAGCTCGGGTGCAAAACCATTCTCCGCCTTGCAGGGAAGATATACAATCTCACGACCCGCCATCACGTTAGAATCCACATACACGGGATAAACAGGATCTGTTACGGCGATGCGCACGTCTTTGCCCAGCAGTTCCTGAAAGTTTCCTGTATCACTCTTTGCACCATCGCTGACGAAGATTTCATCAGCTTCTATATCGATGCCGCGAGCCTGGAAATCATGCTGCACGATAGCATTGCGCAGAAAGTCGTAGCCGCGTTCCGGACCGTAGCCGCGAAACGTAGCCGCCACAGCCATCTCGTCGGCAGCCTTGTGCAGCGCCTCTACCACAGCGGGGCAAAGCGGTTGCGTTACGTCGCCAATGCCCAAGCTGATAATCTCAGCTTCAGGTGTTTCTGCCTTGTATGCTTTCACCTTCCGTGCAATCTCGGAAAACAGATAGGCTCCAGAAAGTTTCTTATAGTTTTCGTTTATCATATAATTTTCTTTTGGGTCTCATAGGTCTCATAGGACTTATAGGGCTTATGAGACTTATAAAACACTTTCTATCTCTCCCTCAAACACAAACTCTGCCGGGCCCGTCATATACACATGGTTGTCAGACTCGCGCCATTCGATATCCAGCTCGCCGCCATCCATGATGATACGACTTTTGCGTCCTGAGCGTCCCGTCTTGCAAGCAGCTACGGCTGTTGCGCAAGCACCTGTGCCACAAGCCATAGTTATACCACTGCCGCGCTCCCAAACACGCACTCGAATACCGTCAGGACGCATTTCGGCAAATTCGATGTTAGCGCGTTCAGGAAACGCGGGGTGGTGTTCTAATTCTTTTCCCAGAGTCTCAACTTCATTCACATCATCCGTAAAGATAACGTAGTGCGGGTTACCCATGCTCACAAAGTTACCCATTGGAAGTTTCATGCCGCCAGGAATAAACTGGTCAGGGTTATCGAATACGGGCTCTCCCATATCTACCGTCACACTTTCCACGATGCCGTTCACAATTCGCAGGAAGAGCAGTTTAATTCCGGAAAGCGTAAGCAGGCGAATCACCGTCTCTTGGTAACCATTCCCCTCCTTAACAGGGAGGGGCCAGGGGTGAGTCTTTTCATAAAGGTATTTGCCGATGCACCTGCTGGCATTACCACACATCATGGCTTCCGAACCGTCGGCATTAAAGATGCGCATGGTAAAGTCCGCCTCTGTCATCATAGATTGCCCTATCAGCACCAGACCGTCCGACCCGATGCCTTTGTGGCGGTCGCTCCACGCACGGGCAGCTGCGGCAGGGTCCTTTATATTATATAAGGTAGTGTCAACGTAGATGTAATCGTTGCCTGCACCGTGCATTTTGGTAAAGTGTACTTTTCCTTTCATTTTGCGTCCCTTTTTATAAAGCAAACTGTCAATTTGCTCTAATTTCACTGCAAAGGTATGGAATTTAGGAAGAAATACATGCAATTATGTTACAAAAAGAACGTCTTTGGCATAATTTTATTGATTTACATCAATTATAGCCCTCCTGATGGTGACTTTTTGAAACAAATATTTGGTTGTTAATGACATTTTGCCATACCTTTGCAGCGAAATCATTGCAATGTGACACAATAGGACGCTTATTTAAATGTATTAAGGTATGAAGAAGATTGAAGCAATTATCCGAAAGACAAAGTTTGAGGATGTGAAAGAATCGTTGCTCAGTTCGGACATCGACTGGTTTGAGTATCACGACGTACACGGAATCGGCCAGAGCCGACAGGAACGCATCTACCGTGGCGTTCAGTATTCGACTGATGTCATCGAGCGTGTAGCAATAACCATCGTCTGCCGCGACCAGCTCTTGGAGCCTACCATCAAGGTAATTACAGAAACAGCGCATACGGGCGAAGTCGGCGACGGGCGCATCTTCGTGAGCGAAATGATTGACACATGGAGCATCCGAACCGGCGAGCACGGCGATACTGTACTGAGGGATAAAAAATAGGAAGCCCCCTCCCAACCTCCCCCTTTGGGTGAGGAGATGTATAAGGAATAACAAACAAAAGACCCGTGCCCCTGTAATGGTCTTCCCCCTAAAGGGGGGATAAGAGGGGGGCTATATTATGGATACTTTATCATTATCATTAGATACTGTTTGGATGTTATTGGCCGCTATGTTGGTATTCTTTATGCAGCCAGGTTTTGCGCTGTGTGAGGCAGGTTTCACACGCAGCAAGAACACCGCCAACATCCTGTTTAAGAATTTTGTCGACTTCATGTTCGGCTCCCTGTTGTTTTGGTTTGTTGGCTTCGGACTGATGTTCGGTGCCGATACACTGGGCGGTTTCATTGGTTTGCCCAACTGGGGCGACCTCAGTTTTTACAGCGGCGAGTTGCCTGTTGAAGGTTTCCTGATTTTCGAGACCGTCTTCTGCGCTACAGCTGCTACGATTGTAAGTGGTGCAATGGCCGAACGCACCAAGTTCTCGATGTACGTTATTTACAGCGCTATCATCTCGCTGCTAATCTACCCCGTCGAGGGCCACTGGACTTGGGGTGGCGGATGGCTTTGCAACGATGCTGCCGACGGATTTATGATGCAGACCTTTGGCGCTGTGTTCCACGACTTTGCCGGATCTGCCATCGTACATAGCGTGGGCGGCGTTCTGGCACTGATTGGCGCTATCGCACTGGGTCCCCGTCGCGGAAAATACGGAAAGGACGGTAAGAGCCGTGCCATTCCCGGCCACTCCCTGACACTGGCCGCACTGGGTGTATTCATCCTGTGGATGGGATGGTTCGGATTCAACCCCGGATCTCAGTTGGCAGCCTCTGGTGCCGTTAACCGCACAGCTATCTGCCATGTATTCCTGACAACCAACCTGGCTGCTGCAGCCGGCGGCGTTGCCACCATGTTCCTAACCTGGCTGAAATACAAGAAACCTTCATTCTCGCTAACCCTGAATGGCGTGCTGGCTGGCTTAGTTGGCATCACAGCCGGTTGCGACCTGGTTTCACCCGTAGGTGCCGTGATTATCGGTTTTATCTGTGGTACCGTTTTGGTATTCTCTATCGAGTTTATCGATCATGTGCTGCACATCGACGACCCAGTAGGCGCAAGCTCTGTTCATGGTGTATGCGGAATCCTGGGCACATTGCTTACGGGTCTGCTCTCTACCAGCAACGGCGCTCTGTATGGCCACGGATGGGGTTTCTTCGGAGCTGAGTGCTTTGGCATTCTGATGATTGACCTCTGGGCTGCCGCCTGCGGTATTATCCTATTCTTCACTATCAAGAAGATTCACGGATTGCGTGTTCCTGCTCGCATCGAGGACGAGGGTCTGGATATTTACGAGCATGGAGAAACTTGCTATAACTAAAAGACCCTCTCCCCGCTTTTGCCCACCGTCGCGAAGCTCCCCAATCGTTTGAACGCATAACGCACGATTGCCCTCTATGGGGAGGGCAAAAACTTATTATTCATTAAAAAAAAATCTTATGAAAGCTATATCTAAAGTAGGCTCTATTGCCATAGGGCTAGTGACCATATTATCCGTATCAACACCCATTTCCGCTCAGGATACTACTCCCCTCCCGGAAAGTGAGGGGCTGAAGCTGGGCCCAGTAACAGCAACCATTGGCATAGACTTCGTCAACCAATACATTTGGCGTGGTCAGGATTTGGGAAACGTAAGCCTGCAACCTACCCTTGGCGTTGAATGGAAGGGGCTTAGCCTCGCCACCTGGGGAAGTGTAGGATTCACGCGCGCCGAGGACACCAAGGAACTGGATCTCACCCTCAGCTATAGTACAAAGGGCTTTACGATCGGTCTGACGGACTACTGGTTTGGCAAGGGTAGCTACTTCCAGTACAAAAGCGGAAAGACCACCCATATCTGGGAAGGATTCATCGGCTACGACTTCGGCTTCCTCTCAGCTACCTGGTACACCAACTTTGCGGGCGACGATGGTCTGAACAACAGCCTGAATCGTGCTTACAGCAGCTACTTCGAACTGAAAGCCCCCTTCCGTCTGGCCAAGCTCGAATGGGAAGGTTCCGTCGGCATCTCGCCCTGGGCCACCACCACCTACGGCAACGGCTGCTTTGCCTGTACCAATGTAGGGTTAAAGGCCACTAAGGATTTCCTGATTAAGCAGAAGTATCACCTGCCCGTCTTCGTCGGCCTAACCACCAACCCTGATAGTGGAAAATTCTACATGCTTTGCGGACTTGGATTCCATTTATAGACCACAAAATTGAACGAAAGAAAAGAGGGTGTGTCAATTCCGGCACACCCTCTTTAGTTATATGTAAGGTTTCCTAATGCAAATACTTCTTAAACCTCTTATACTTGTAATCCTCTTATATTAGTTTACTGTTTACCGTTTACTATCTTTTGTTGAAAGCTGTGGTCATGGGCCTTCAACGCTCTCATCGGCTTCATAGAGTCGTTACGATTCTTTACATTGTTGAGTGAACTGCGACGCGGTTTTGGAGCTATACCTTGAACCATTCTGTTGGCTGGTGCCAGGTTTGCAGGAATGATATAATCGAGGTCTTCGGGATCAAAGGCAATGTAGTCTATAATACAGCCGCCATTGTAATTGGCATAGACCAACGCCTCAGTCTGTCCGTCAGCCGACAGGAACAAGTCGTCGTAGTCCTCCGTATCGGGATAGTGCAACTTGCCTAAGTAGGTGTAGCCCTGTAACTGGAGGGATTTGGTGAAGACATCGAGAGGCACGTTAGGGTCGTGACAAACACACATCACGTCGATCAGGTTCTGACCATCCTCAGTCTCGAAAATATACTGTTCGGTAAAGTGGGTGGCAACGTAATACCAATAGTGCCAACCTTCTCCTTCCCAGAATTCAAGCTGGCCGTTGCCTACAGCCCAAAACTGTTTGGCCTGCTTGTGTGCCTCGACCTCGGCAAGGTTACAACCCCATTTGAGGTAGGGGTCGTTGACGAGTTTGCCGGCATCGCGGTCGGCCTTCCAGGTAGGCAGCTCCTCTGGCAGGCCAAGGAACGGTGGCTGATAGGAGATACGTTCTACGTCGAAATAATAGACCACGTTACTGCCATCTTGCAACTTATGATGCCCATGTGGTACAATCTCGTCAAGCTCGAAATCGTCACCGGCGAGCGTCCATGCAATTAAGGTAAGTCCTATATCGTCACCATGTTCGAGGGTGTAATGCAAGTATTCCTCCTCGTTTTGATATAGGTAGGCGAACGGATAGGGGGCTTCCTCGGCAGCCTCCACAATCCAACGGTCGTCCTCTGAACGTGCAGGGTCAAGCCAGAAGCCTTGGGTCACCTGATCCATGTGATACAGGCCAATTTCCTCGAAGCCGTATTCTTGAGGGCTTTTCTCACTCTTCAAATTGAAAACGCTTCCAACGAATTTTGGTGTGACGGTAGCCTCGAAAGAATTACCGTTGACGGTGACTGTAGCAGAGGCCAAACCATTGGTCGTGGCAGTTGAGTGGATAGAATATAATTGTATCACCTTGACGGTAGAGAGTTCCTCTTCGTCAGCGAGCGCGAAATGTTTGTCGGCTGTCGTTCCATCATCGAGGTAGCTGGTCTGCCATCCGACAAGGGTATAGGTGCCGTTGGGCAGGTCGTCAAATTCGAAGGTCTGTGGCTCTAAGCTCTTGGTCACCGTGCCGAGTTTGCTCACCAGACGGCCGTTCTGGTCATAAATAAGAATCGTATCGGCAATACACAAAAGCTTGTTCAGATTGAACTCTATTAACTTGGCTATGCCCACCTCTTCATACATGGCTGCCGTGTTAAGGGTGATTACTGCACGTCCGGATGGGGTACTGGGCGTGATAGGATTGTCGTTGGTGCTACAGGCATTGAATGCCAGTGCTACGATGACTGCCGCCATCAGGTAAATTACCTTTTTCATTTTGTTACTTAATAACAGATTTTGAGCGCAAAGATACGAAATGCAACTAAAATGAATAACAAAAACAAGTTTTTTTTTGTTTTTTTCTCACGTAATTTCTCAGCAAAGATACGGGGGGCGGGCTATCGACCTCATACCCCTCGTCCTTCATGCACCGAAATTCTGGCTGGATGATGTTGGTGTGAGGGTTGGAATAATAATATTGGAAGATTTGCGAGAAAATGACCTTGTTTTGTAAGAAAAATGCTAAAAAGCTTTTATACAGGGCATCAACCTCACTTTTTGCGTGGTTGATGCTTTTTTTTTGAAAAATAATCCCGTCCATTTAAATCTTTTTGAGAACTTTGGTGTCTTTATGTCAGATGCATCTCAAAAATAGAAAAAGACATGAATAAAGAAAACAACATCACAATGAATGAACTCGCAGAACATCTGCGACGGGAACAACCCCACTTGATGAGGTATGCCTGTTACCGTCTCGGTGACGCAGACAACGCAAAGGATGCACTGCAAGATGCTTACTTGAAACTTTGCAGCAAGTTCTCCGACGGGACGGGCAAGGAAGTGAAAGACTGGCGAAGCTACATTTTCCGAACGCTTTCGAATGTCTGCACTTCATGGCTTTCACGGTCGAGCCGGTTCAAGACTATTCCCATGGATACTTGTCTGAACTTGGCAGACATACCGTCAGAAAACAACGAAGCGGACTACCAGCGAATCGTTCAACTTCTTGCCGAGATTCCAGAGGAACAGGCCGAAGTAATCCGACTCCGAATCTATGGTAACAACAGCTTTGCCGAAGTAGCCGAGATTCTTGCTCTCCCTCTCCCTACGGTGAAATCCCGCTTCCTATATGGTCTGGAGAAAATCCGCAAGGCTATGAATCAAAAAAATCATTAACAGCAAAAAAAAGAAATTGATTATGAATTGCAAGGAATTTAAAGATAAAGTGGCTGATCTTTTTGACACCACAATCGATATGCAGACACAGGCAGAATGCAAGGCACACATGGCGGAGTGCCCCGAGTGTAAGGCCTATTATGAGGAACTGGCCGAAGCGTTTAATGTCCTGCAGCCACAAAAGTCGTCTGCCAAACCATCTGTCAGCAAACCTGCCCGCAAGCAGTATTATCTCTGGCGCCCCATCGCTGCCGCCGCCGTGTTCCTCTTGGGATTCTTTATCGGTTGGAGCCACCTTTTCTCCACGTCCGCTGTGGCTGAGACCACACGCGGCCAGCTCTTTGAGCAATGGATTAAAAGTGTGCAGAATGTGGGCAGTTTCCAAATGGCAGTATATGCCCGTACTACGCCCAATGACAACTTTGCCTATTTCGACCCAAAAGCCGACTTCGTGAAAATAGACATCGAATTACTTCGACAGAACGACAGCGTGTTCTATCGTGTGGAGAAGCAGAACGGGCGTGCTATCGTATTCGACGGTCAGACCCAATATATGTGGGTTCCCAACGCGATGTACGTTAAAGGGCCTCGTGTTGCCAATTTCCTTGAAAACTTTGTCAACCTGCTCTACCCCGAGCGTCTGCTGGCTATGCAGAAATCTGCCATCGATTTTTCCAAGAAGAACGAAGTGGTACGCACAGAAAGCGATTCAACCATCACCCTGACATTCAAGGGAACGGAGAAAAACCGCGACCTTCAACAACTGCTTGAGACAGGAAAAATGGGGGATTGTGAGGTGGAAGTAGAGAATGTATTCACAAAAAACGACGGGCTGCTGCGCTTTCTCAAACTCTGGGTTATCATTGATGGGCAGAAGACCCTCCTGCTTCATATCGACAATATCCAATATAACGTCATGATGAGTCGTGCCAATCTCATTCAAATCCCAGACGCTCAATGGACAGATGTAACAGAAATGACATCTTCTACTGCCGACGACAGACTCAGCAAATTGCAAAATGAGACTGCTTCACAAGCTGCCCAGCGCCTACTCCAAGCCATCATCAGCGCCGACAACAGCCAAGCCAGCGAAGCACTTGTATATTACAAGAATGTGCTCCCCGTGTTGAGCGAGAATATGAAAGGATGTAAAGTCTCAGATTTCAAAGAACGTCGAAACGATGATTATGCTGGCACGTATGTGTTCTACACCTTGACGCATCCTGATGGGAAACAAGAGCAGAAGCACATCGCCATCAGAAACGACAACGAAAAGCATATCTGGATTGCCGATGGCGGACTATAGTTAATCGCAACAGTACCAACAACCTCCAGAGACCCCTCCCGACCTCCCCTCTAAGGGAGGAGGGAAAGAAAAAAGGCACCCGCAAGGATGCCTTTTTCTGTGATTTTATTTTGTTCTTCTCTCACTTAATCGTATCTTTGCAGAGAGAATAGTTATATTTGTTATTATATCAGCAATTTATTAGGCATGAAGTACTTTTCTTTGTTTTTATGGGTTCTATCGCTAATATGCCTGCCATGTATGGCAGAAACTATTAGCGAGGAAAGAGCATTGGCTGTGGCACAGAAGTTCATGAAGTCGAATCGTTCAAAGCATCGTAATCTGGTGCGATGGAACGGCATCAGACAAAATACTAATGATGGGAAGTACCGTTCGCAGGAGCCGTATTACATTTTCACCAATAGCGATAGCATAGGTTTTGTAATTGTTGCTGGAGATGACTTGGCTCGGCCCATTCTGGGTTATTCTGCAGATGCTCGTCTGGGTGATAAGGATAATCTCCCCCTGGGTATGCAGGACTGGCTTAATGACATAGAACGACAGATATCGGCGGCACAGAGCAGACAGGCTTCTCCGAGCGAGGACGTAGCCAGGCAGTGGGCTGCGCCACCAGAGGGTAATGTACTAAAGCAACTGAGTACGGCACTCTGGAATCAGCGTTATCCGTTTAACAACCAATGTCCTATGGACGGAAATGCAAGGGCTCTCACTGGCTGTGTTCCTACGGCATACGCCATTCTGATGAAGTACTATAATTATCCTACCAGAGGAAAGGGGCTGACTAAGTTCTACGAGACAGCAACCAAAGGAATAAACGTGGCTATTCGCGACCTGAATCATGAATATGACTGGGACAATATGCCTATGGAATTCGTAAATGGGAAATACACGGCAAAACAGGCAAGTAATGTGGCAACTCTGATGGCAGACATTGGTGGAGCCTTGCAAGTTGATTATGCTGAAAAAGTTACAAATGGATTTCTAGGCCTTGCTCAACTGTTTGTGAATTTCGACTATTTTCCAGGACGACAGCAGTTTAAGGGTGCGAATTCTGATGAGGATTGGTATGAAATGTTGCGTGCCGAGCTGGACCAAGACAGACCCATTATTTATAGGGCAGAAGATGAGAAGGATGGTGGGCATGCCTTTATCCTTGATGGTTATACTGACAATGATTACTTCCATGTTAATTGGGGATGGGGTGGAAACTGCAATGGATATTATGCGCTGGATGCTATGATTCCGTATGATGGCGTAGATTATACCACTAAACAATCGGCGTTCCTCTCATGCATTCCCATGCCGATGTATGAACAGGCGAATGTAGCAAAAATAGAGGATAAGGAATATCCGTCCTTGGCTATTGCCGTGGCACTCGCAGAGGAAGCTTCCTGAAGTGAACCCAGAAAGTTGGACACAACTTAAAGGTTCACAATGAAACGGAAATACAGTTTAGAAGAAAAACTGGCGTTTATTAGTTTGGTCGAGCAGGGGCAATCAGCTCGTTCCGTGTCAGACAGATTTCATTTAGG
>JAFSRW010000068.1 GCA_017445925.1 Bacteroidaceae bacterium
CCCTTAGGTCCTCCCTTAGGGCGGGAATTTCCGCCGTCATGCCAGACACTTGCGTCATTCCCGGCTTGACCGGGAATCTCCCCGTCATGCCCGACCTGATCGGGCATCTCACCCCTTACAATCAAATCCATAATTATACATGCTTATGAACGAAAAACAATTCTACACCTCACCTGAGGTGGACATCCTCGTGGTACGATTCGAGGAGAATGTTATGAGTAACGGAGAGCAATACTCCGGCTCAACAGATTGGGATGGTAAAAACGGATGGAGTTAGTGCGCTATGAAAAAGATTATTAACCTCTCAATGCTTGCCATAGCAGCTATGGCCGCATTCGCCTGTACAGAAGAAATCGTTGATCCCGAATCCAACGAAATTCCTTCTGTTGAAAACCCTCTGGTCATCAACGCACTTGCTGATGATGACATTGCTCCTGACACAAAGACTTCTTTGAGCGGTGTTAGCATTCGTTGGGCAACCACCGATGCCATTGCCGGTTATGAAGGTTCAACAAAGCACACTTCCACCAAAACAGACATTTCAGACGGTGGAAAGTTGGCTACTTTTACCTTCTCTGGAGTAAGTGTTGGTACCAACCTTGACTATCTCATCTATCCGGCAGCAGCTGCAGGTGCAGAAGATGCAGGTCTATTTGAAATTACTCTCCCTACCGAGCAGGAAGCAACAGCAGACAGTTTTGCCGATGGTGCCAATGTGGCATTGGCTGAAGGTAAAGTTGCTGATGATGCTGTCCTTTTCAAGAACCTGGGCGCACTCATTGGTATTAAAGTGAACAATGACAATATTGAGTCTGTTAAGATTTCCGCCAATGAGGATATGACAGGCGCTGGCATTGCAGATCCCAGCGATTTTTCAGCAATTGCCGATAGCGGTGAAAAGTATGTACAACTTACCGGCGGACTTAACAATGGCGAAGATTATTATGCAGTTGTATATCCCAGCCCGTTGGCAGGTTATACCGGACTTCAGATTGTGGCTGAGAATACAGTTGGTCAAACTGCAACATATAGCAATTCCACCCCCCTTGTTCTTGCCAGGAATGACAACAAGAGGATCGCCAATCTGACGATTGCGCCCGCGAAGTGGACACCTAGTTATGAAAGTTGGACATATACTTTCACTAGCAAACAGTTTAGTTCAAACACTTCTGTAACATTAAATGGCAAAAGTTGGACATTGAATGGCGATGGCGACTATTGGAATTACGAATCCAATAGGGGGCAACAATTTGGTAGTGGAACTAAGCCTTATACAGGCCTTACTCTTACATCTAATTTTGGAGTATCTGCTGGTGTTAGGGCAGTTACAGTATCAGCTGCGATGGCCAAGGATGCGAATGCTACATTATCTGTTAGCGTCGGTGGTGTTGATTATAAATATGGCGGATCAACAACTGCTGACTTAACCACTACAAATACAGCCTATGAATTTGTATCTCCGACAGGTAAGGTTAAAACAGGAAATATTGTAATCTCTATAGATCAATCCACATCAAAGGCTGTTTATATTAAGACAATTACTGTTAATGGGAAAGCCTCTCCTGAGATATCGTTCTCAACAGATAGCTATTCTTTTGTTATTGGCTCATCGGATTATCTTGCGTTTACCGGACAGGCTTTAACTAATCCTAATTCTGTTACTATCGTGTCCTATGAATCCTCTGATACATCAATTGCAACGGTGGATAGCGATGGTAATGTAACGCTTAAGGGAAAGATAGGTTCTACTACAATTACTGCAACATCTGAAGAGAACTTTACATATGCTGCAAGTACGGCCTCATATGATATAACTGTTAGCCCTGAGCCAACACATGTTTCATCAGTTACAGCTGCTGGCGATTATAAAATTGAGGATCTTACAGTTATGGCAGTGAGTGGCAGGAGTATCATTGCTGCAGATGCAACAGGAGCAATCTTGATTTATGCAGCATCTGCTGACCATGGCAAGGTAGTTAATGACGTTCTTACAGTTAATGGTTCTGTCGTATCGTATCATGGAGTATGGGAATTTAGTAGTCCTACTATTACTAAGACAGGGACAACCACCGCTATTTATCCAAGCCCTATAGCTTATGACGATTCACAGTTTACAAGCTACACGTCGGCACCTGTAATTGAGTATGCTTCTGCTAGCGGTGTTGCCAGCAGTGCAGGAAGATCAGTTACATCTGCTGGGGGTAAGGTATATAATGTGTATGGTGATTTATCAAGTGTTGATGGTAAGTCGGTTATTATTACGGGTTATGTATTCGGCTATAATTCTCCAAAGGTTGACTTTATGCTCGTGGGTGCTCCCACCGTGGATCCGACTTATCCGACGTTGGAAACAGATCCTGTAGACGGAGATGAACTCGTATGGGCAGACGATAAGTACGGTGATGGAAATGCAAAAACTATCGAAGTCACGCTCAATGGTTCGGCTACTGGCTATACCGTGAGCTTTACCGATTCCGAGAGCGCATGGACGGTCTCTGATGATGGTGCCGGCATCATTACTGCCTATCCGAAGGCGGCAAATGGATCCACCACAACAGACAAGACCCTTGTCATTACCATTACTCACAAGGATAATGCTTTGCTGACATCGACAATTTCGCTGAAGCAGAATAAGAAAGGGGCTCCGGCTACGAAAGACTATTATCGGTTAGTCACCGATACTGAAGATATTACTGCTGGTACTTATGTTGTAGGTGCTCTTAGAAGTGCTTCTGCTACCGACACATTCTATTTCGGGAAGGCTACTGTTTCCTCTGGCGACTGGGTGGTATCAGATGATTACATAACTGTTGAAGCTGAAGGTGGTATACGACGTTTTGAAACAAAGGACCTCCCTTCCGGAGCAGTTGAGTTTACTTTTACAGGTAATAACACTGATGGATTCACTATTTCCAATAGTACGAATTATCTATATTACACTGCAGCATCAAATAGAAAATTATCATTTGCTGCCGCAGGTTCTTCGCAGAAATGGAAAGTATCAGCAAAGAGCTCTCCACTTATTACTGGCGGTATTGTCCTAAAGGCCGTTACAGGAGATTCGACTAATTATACAATTAGCGAGAACTCAACAGGAGTAGGGGCCATCCGAGGATATGCCAGTACAACAGAGTATCGTGCAATTTACCTATTTAAGAAAGTTAATGAATAGTCTAGCCACTCTTTACCCCACATCGGCTATAGGTGCATGAGAAAACTTATTAATCAAGTTCTGCAGGGCTCCCCCCTGCAGAACTTTTATGCACATCGCCACCATTGTGTAAGCATCTTTTAAAGATTTGCATGTAGGGCATCCGAGGATCTACGTGTTAGTGATACCGTGTTATTATCTTTGTAACTATGAGAAGTATCCTTTTTGTCTGCCACGGCAATATCTGCCGGTCGCCGATGGCCGAGTTCATCCTCAAGGCGCTGGTACGCTCACGCGGGATTGAGCACTTGTACCATATCGAGTCCGCGGCGGTCTCCACCGAGGAGACAGGCAATCCAATCTATCCTCCGGCAAAGCGGAGCCTGTCCCAGCACGGGGTCTGGTTCGACCCCTCAAAACGGGCCCAGCAGGTCACTCCTGAGGATTATGAACGTTTTGACCGGATTGTCTGCATGGACTCGTCCAACCTCCGCCTGCTGCGCCGGATTATCCCGTCGGATTCTGAAGGCAAAGTTCACCTTCTGATGTCATACACCGGCGCCCCGCGAGATGTCGCAGACCCCTGGTACAAGGGTGACTTCGAGGAAGCCTTCCAGGATATCCTCGCCGGCTGCGAAGCCATGCTTGGGTAAGTTCTGAGGGTGTTCAGAACTTGTACATCTATTTCAAGGATAGTATAGTCAAGTATGATAGCCTTCGAAAGGAAATAACAAGCATCGCACTATTATTAGCATAAGTTTAGGGAAAAATTATCGTAATTATTATGATAATTTACATAATTGGTTTAACTTTGCAGAAGAAACCATCATATACCTTTGGAGTTAAACTGAACGAAGGCACGCACTATGGAAACAAATAATAAGAAGCTTTATACTCTATCCAGCAATGTAACCCCAGTTATGCCCATCCATCCTGGAGAAATACTTGGAGAAGAACTCAAAGCCAGGGGTATAAGCCAAAAAGAGTTTGCAGAGAAAGCGGGGATGCAGGCAACGCATCTCAGCGCAATTATCCATGGCGTAAGGAACATTACTCCAGCAGTGGCTCAGAAGCTGGAAATGGCGCTTGACGGTATAACTGCAGCCAGTTGGACCAAATTGCAGGAACAATACAACAGAGACATCAATAGCAGAAAACGTAGATTGCCTGTCCTGATCTCAGGATATGAAAACGCCTCGCCTAATGTCGCCATATTGGCTCAGGAGAATTCCCAGCCATATGCCGGCCATTACACAGTTACGGTTACTATTCCGGAAAAGGACAAGGCCTTACTATATCAAATGGCGGAAAGACTGGGCTGGATTATAGATTAACTCCCTACCTATTTCCCTTTGCCCTGTTATGCGTCTTGCAGAGCATCTGACAGTTGTCAATGTCAGTTGAGCCACCCTTGGACCACGCGGTGACGTGGTCTGCGTCCATGTCTTTCAGGTCCCAGATCTTTGTGTGATTGGCGTCATGGCCAATTGCGCACAGCGGGCAGTTGGATTCACCTTTCTCCTTTGCAAGCACCGTCTGGAGTGCGTAGACGGCCTTTTTGGTGGGCTCGTCAAATACACGGACATTGAGCAGCCTGGTGTTCTGGCAGCCGTCAAGAATGTACTCGTAGATGCCTTTCTTCTCCTTCACATAGTAGCTCTCATAGAGCTCACGGACCCGGGCAGAAACGTCCTCCGGATTGTACGCCGTTTTGTGGAAGCGCTCATAAAGCTCACCCCAGCGAAGACCGCACATTTCCCTTTCCGGCGTAAAGTCAAAGACAGACGTTATCCAGTCTATCACAGACGTGAAATACGCCTTTAACTGGTTTATATCCTCATCAAACCGGTGTGCGGCCATGTACTCTTCCACATGCCCTTTGCTCACCCAATCCAGCGCGGCGGCCAGGTAGTCCTGCCGCTTTGCCGTACCAGGAATAAAGTGGCACCACTTGTTGATATTGGTATTGTTGGAGTTTGAGAACTCTTCCTTGGCTTTGGTAACGAAAGGCCCGGAATAAACTGCATTCAGCGTCTCCTGCTCATTAAGAGGAATTCCCACGATGTTTATGGTGCGGAACCAGTCCTTGATTTCCTTTTCAGTGCCTTCGCACACATATATGAGAAGCTTTGTACCAAGGAACTTCTCCTGCTCGTCTTTGTTCAGGGCAGTGAAGTACCACGGCTTGCCATCCTGGTCTATCCACGCAAACTTCTCCGTGATGAACCGTCCAAGCGACGTAATGCGCTGCTGCCCGTCCAGCACCTCGTAACGGTCTTCACCCACTTTGGAGAAGTAGATGAGCCCCAGCGGATAGCCATTGCGTACCGACTGAATCACGTCCACTTCCTTCTTTCCGCCATTCTCTGCATACAGGTAATGCCTCTGGAATTCCGGCTGAATAGTCAGCTTTCCGGACAGGCCATAGAGCCCTTTGCCTTCATATTCGTTGTACTGGAATCCTTTGCAGATGTCACCTATGGTCCAGGTGGTTACGAGGGTTGCTATCATAGTGTTATTGTTTTTTGCGGATGAGGATGCGTGAGAATGGAACTTTGGGACTACCGTTAACCATCATATATAAGTCACCGGCTGCAGAATGACCGCGCATCATCTGCTTATGTTCCCTAGGAATGCCTCTGATGCCAATACTTTGACCAAGATAACCACTGCCTATCCCAATTAACTCGAACTGCTCAGGACAGTATTTGTCCAAAAACGTGATGGGAACCCCCATTATTTCATCATAATCATTAGGAATGGCATCTGCATATGGCACATCTATGGCATCATAGTTTTCATATTTCACATAACCGGTTTCAATAAGATCCTTATGCCGGCCATAGCGAAGGTTATCTTTCATGCTCATTAACTGCATGGGCTCATGGCGGCGACCATGGTCCAGATTAGTAAACCAACGAACGCCTTTAATTCTTATAAACTTCCGGCCATTTTCATCGATTCTCCAACCCGACGCTTCAATAGGATATGATTCGGGGACCATAAACTCTCTGTCTCCGCTTGATATTGACGGTCCGTACCAGAGTTTATTATCGCGTATATGGGGAAACACTTCTTTGTATGAAGTAGCATTCATATTACCAAGAATCAAGAAGCTCTTTTTTGCTTCCAGGCACCATGTAATAAACTCCCTAAACAGCGAAAACGGCGGATTAGTCACAATAATATCGGCCTGATCCCTGAGCGCGCAAACCTCCGGACTGCGAAAGTCGCCGTCACCGTCTAGGTAGTGCCACTCAAGGTCGTCAATATCTATCCTCCCGCTGCCGTTAGTGTCGCGCGTGAGCTCGAAAATCTTCCCCTTGATGCGTGTTTTATCGGCATCAAACAGCGGACTCTCCGTCTCAAAGAGAGTGGGCTCATAGTCCTTGTACTTCTTGCTCTCAACGGCGTAGGAAGTGCTTATGAGCCGCTTCAGCCCCAGCCTCTCAAAGTTCTGGGCAAAGAAACGGGTGAAGTTACTCCACTCCGGGTCGTCGCACGGAAGGAGGACCGTCTTGTCACGGAAAGTGTCTGGGTTGTACTCCAGATAGGCATTGATCTCCTTCTGGATGTCGGCGTACTGAGTATAGAACTCATCATTCTTGGCAGCCTTAGCGGCGCCAAGATTGCTGTTGTTGGCCATAAGCTGCGCTCTTATGGCACTTGCGACTTATCTCGGGCGGGATTTCAGGGCACAAAAAAGGCATGGACTTTCGCATATCCATGCCCTGAGGCCCTGAGAAGCCCGCAACACTAGATAAGTCCAGTCCACGCCAAAGCGCAGACATTCACTGACTTATCCGGTGTATTGCTTTTTGAAATTTCTCAGGTTTCAGGGCAGCCGAATAAATAGCAAATGCTAAATTACATATGTACGCAATGCCCTAAGACATTGCAAAGGCAAATATAAACAATTTCATTGACAAGCGGAAA
>JAFSRW010000069.1 GCA_017445925.1 Bacteroidaceae bacterium
CAAAGTTACGAGTAAGCGAGAGATAAACAAAATAAATCTGAATTTATTTTTTTATCCGAGCGAAAGTAATTTCGGCGAAGCCAATGTTACGAGTAAGCGAGAGATAAACAAAATAAATCTGAATTTATTTTTTTATCCGAGTGAAAGTAATTTCGGCGAAGCCAATGTTACACACATTTTTTTGAGAAATATTTTTGTGGTTCCCATTTATTTCATATTTTTGCAACGTGAAGCCTCTTTATTGTGGCCTTATGGCTAGTTCATAGAACGGTTATCGTTAACGTTAACGTTATCGTACGAAGTCTGGTTAAGGTTAAGGTACGAAGTCTGGTTATCGTTGACGTTGACGTTATCGTTGAGATTGGGGCAAGCTGGCAGCGGCCAGCACACAACTTATTGGAAAATAAACGAAGCGTTATGCTCGTCTTGTACTGTGAAACCTGAGAAATTTCAAAGAATGACAAGAGAACATGATTGCTTCCACGTGTATGCGTGGAATGTATCTGTATCTTTCATTCAGGGTTTTCTCAGGACCTCACAGTAGAGAAGCGGATATATATCCACGCTTCTTTGTATCTGTAATTTAAACATTAAACAAAGATAACCATGAGAAAGAGATTTTATTTGTTGCTGGTAGCAACGCTGGCATTTATGTCTGCCAATGCAAGGCAAATCAACGAACGGGAAGCCCAACTGAAAGCAGAAAAGTTCTTTGGCAAGCAGGGCCAGAATCATTCAAACATGAGAAGGGCACCTCGCAAAGCACCGAAACTGATTCTTGCCAGCAATCGTGAAGAGCTATATATCTTTAACGATAAAGCTAACGGTGGCTATATTGTCATTAGTGGTGACGATAGGATGCCCGATGTGTTAGCCTATTCATACGACGGAGTTTACAATGACGACGAAATCCCATGTAACATGAAGGCCTGGATGGATGACTGTGCTGGACAGGTGGCTTATTTGAGGTCGCATCCTGAAGCAGAGGTGAAAAGACAAACTGCCACGGAAAGAAAAAACATCGACCCGTTGCTAACTTGCTGGTTTAATCAAGATTCTCCTTATAACAATAAATGTCCCGAAGTAGATGGCGAACGTTGTCCCACTGGTTGCGTTGCTACGGCCATGGCTCAGATTATGTACTATTATCAATGGCCCAAGCGGACAACAGAATTTATACCCGAATATACTACAAGAACTCTTGGGACCTCCATACCAGGGCAGCCTATTACCACGATTGATTGGGACAATATTCGGAGCGAATATTGGAATGATTATAGTAATGAAGAAGCAGATGCCATATCCACGCTTATGGTACTTTGTGGTACAGCTGTTAATATGGATTATTGTTTAGATGGCAGTGGGTCTTCAGATTTTGAAGCTGCCAAAGCGCTTAGAAAATTTTTTGATTATGACGACTTACTTGGGGTAGTTGCTCGTGGTAGAAATACAGATAGTTGGGAGAACATGATTTATGAGGAACTAAATTGCAGCCGTCCTGTTTTATATTGTGGTTCCAAAATAAATGTTGCTGGTCATGCTTTTGTATTGGATGGATATGAAGATGGCTATTTCCATGTGAATTGGGGATGGGGAGGAGCGTATTCCTATGTCCTTATGACAGATGTTGGAGGATATAATGAAGGTCAAACTGCTATTGTCGGAATTCAACCTGTCAATCCTGACCCAGCCGCCCCCAGACAATATGCAGTTCTTGACAATGGAAAGATGACTTTATACTATGATAACAAAAAATATCTTCGCTCAGGAACTGTGATACCACATAAAGATGACTGGTGTAATAGAAATGATATAACTGAATGTGTAATAGATCCATCATTTTCTAATCTTAGACTACGCTCTCTCTTCTGTTTTTTTGACGGTTTGAGCCAGTTGAAATCAATTGATGGCATTGAAAATCTAAGGACGGACAATGTGATGGATATGGCTGGCATGTTTCAGTTATGTTCCAGTCTGACAAGCCTTGATTTGAGTAGCTTCAATACAGAAAACGTGACGAACATGCATTGTATGTTCTGGGGCTGTTCTAGTTTGACGAGCCTTAACTTGAGTGGCTTCAAGACGGATAACGTGACGGATATGGGTGGTATGTTCACGTTTTGTTCCAGTCTGACAAGCCTTGATCTGAGCAGTTTCAATACAGCCAACGTGATGGATATGGGTGGTATGTTCAATATCTGTTCTGGTTTGGCAAGCCTTGATGTGAGTGGATTCAAGACAGCCAACGTAACGGATATGTCTGGCATGTTCCAATCTTGTTCCAGTCTGACAAGCCTTGATTTAAGTGGCTTAAATACGGAAAACGTGACAAGCATGGTTTATATGTTCAATGACTGTTCTAGTCTGACGAGCCTTGATGTGAGAAATTTCAAGACAGACAACGTAACGAACATGTATAGAATGTTCGAAAATTGTTCTAGTCTGACAAGTCTTGATTTGAGTAGTTTCAATACAGATAAGGTTATGGGTGATTCTATTACGGGTATGGCTAGAATGTTCAAAAACTGTTCCAGTCTAAAAAAACTTGACTTAAGTAGCTTCAATACGGATAACGTAGCAAGCATGAGCAATATGTTTTATTGCTGTTCCAGTCTGACAAGCCTTGATTTGAGTGGTTTCAAGACGGACAACGTGACGAATATGAGGGAAATGTTCTCTGGCTGTTCCAGTCTGACAAGCCTTGATGTGAGTAGCTTCAAGACAGATAATGTGACACGCATGGATTGGATGTTCTCTGGCTGTTCTGGTCTAACAAGCCTTGATGTGAGCAGCTTCAAGACGGATAATGTAACAAACATGAGCTATATGTTCTCTGGTTCCAGTCTGACAAGCCTTGACTTGAGTGGCTTTAATATGGATAACGTTACTAATATGGAGTGTATGTTTTATCGCTGTTCCAGTCTGACAAGCCTTGATGTGAATGGCTTGAATACAGCTAACGTGACGAATATGAGGGAAATGTTCTCTGGCTGTTCTAGTCTGACGAGCCTTGATGTGAGTAATTTCAAGACAGACAACGTAACAGACATGTATTGCATGTTCTCTGGCTGTTCCAGTCTGACGAGCCTTGATTTGAGTGGCTTCAAGACGGACAATGTAACGAATATGGGTGGAATGTTTGTGAGTTGTAAAAGTCTGACGAGCCTTGATTTGAGTAGCTTCAAGACGGACAATGTAACGAATATGAGTAGTATGCTCTCTCTCTGTTCCGGGCTGACAAACCTTGACGTGAGCAGTTTCAATACGGAAAAGGTAAGGAATATGGGGGGTATGTTCGGTAGTTGCTCTAGTCTGACAAGCCTTGATTTAAGTAGCTTTAATACGGAAAGTGTGAGGGATATGGGCGGGATGTTCGGTGGTTGCTCCAGTCTGACAAGCCTTGATTTAAGTAGCTTTAATACGGAAAGTGTGAGGGATATGGGCGGGATGTTCGGTGGATGTATCAACCTGAAGAAAATCTATGTTGGCAGTGGATGGACGTCTGTTAATGTAACAGAAGGTAAAGACATGTTCTACTTATGTCTTAAACTTGTCGGCGGTGCTGGAACCATATATGACGGGCAACACCGTGATTATACCTATGCTCACATAGACGGCGGTGCGGCCAATCCAGGATATTTTAGAGACAAAAATTTACCTGATCCCCCCGAACCATATGCTGTGCTGAGTAACGACAACACGGTCTTAACTTTCTATTACGATGACCAAATGGAAACTCGTGGTGGAATGTATGTAGAATCACGTGGTGTGGTGGTTATTTATGAGCGAGAATGGGAAAGCCATTCGAATGATATCACAACTGTTGTATTTGACGAATCTTTTTCCCGTTGTGAAACGCTTACTAATACGGCCTATTGGTTTAAAGGCTGTTCGAAACTAAAAAATATAGTAGGCATAGAGAACCTGAATACAGAGCACGTGACGGATATGGAATATATGTTCAGGGGCTGTTCTAGTCTAACGAGCCTTGATGTGAGTGGCTTTAAGACGGATAACGTGACGAATATGCATGACATGTTCTTGAGCTGTAGCAGTCTGACAAGTCTTGATGTGAGTGGCTTCAACACAGCCAACGTAACAGATATGAGATACATGTTCGATGATTGTTCCAGATTGACGAGCCTTGATGTGAGTGGTTTCATGACAGACAATGTGACACGCATAGATGGGATGTTCTCTGGCTGTTCTAGTCTGACAAGTCTTGATGTGAGTGGTTTCAATACAGCCAACGTGACGGACATGAATGGCATGTTCTCTGGCTGTAGCAGTCTGACAAGCCTTGATTTGAGTAGCTTCAAGACAGACAACGTGACGAATATGTATGGTATGTTCTCTGGCTGTAGCAGTCTGACAAGCCTTGATTTGAGTAGCTTCAAAACAGAAAACGTGACGGATATGGGTTCTATGTTTTATGGGTGTTCCTGTCTAAAGAAAATTTTTGTTAGTGCAGGATGGAAGATTAACAATGTGACAAGTGGAGATTATATGTTTTCTAGGTGTTCTCAGCTCATGGGAAGTGCAGGAACCATATATGATGGGAATCATAAAGACTATACTTACGCTCATATAGATGGGGGTACTGATAATCCTGGGTATTTAAGTGACAAACATAGTTTTTGCCCTTATGCTCTTCTGAGCGAAGACAACAACGTCTTATCATTCTATTATGATGACCAAATGGAATCACGTGGAGGAATGGATGTTTATTATGAGCGACAATGGTTAAAGTATTCTGATGATATTATTACTGTTGTGTTTGATAAATCGTTTGCAGATTGCACGACACTGACAAGTATGTCCGTTTGGTTTTCCGGCTGTTCGAAATTAAAAAGTATTGTGGGTTTAAACAACCTGAGGACGGACAATGTGACAGACATGAATCAGATGTTCGGAGAATGTTCTAGTTTGACGAGCCTTGATTTGAGTAGCTTCAAAACAGAAAACGTGACGGATATGGGTTACATGTTTTATGGGTGTTCTGGTTTGACAAGCCTTGATTTGAGTAGTTTCAAAACAGCCAACGTGACAAGCATGGATAATATGTTCTATGGGTGTAGGAAATTAAAGAGAATCTATGTTGGTTCAGAATGGACGATAAACAATGTAACAAGTGGAGAATACATGTTTAATGGGTGTTCCAAACTCATAGGTGGTGCAGGAACCAAATACGAATGGGGTCTTTGGGACTACACTTATGCCCACATAGACGGCGGAACGGATAATCCTGGGTACTTTAGGGATATAAATATTCCATATTTTGAGCCCTATGCCCTATTGACCAAGGACAACACTATCCTGACATTCTATTACGATGACCAAATGGAATCACGTGGAGGAATGGATGTTTATGAACAACCATGGAGAAGCCTTTCTGGTGATATCATTACGGTTGTTTTTGATGAGTCGTTTGCAAGTTGTACATCACTAACAAGTACTGCCAACTGGTTTGAAGACTGCTCAAATCTAAAGGATATTATTGGCATAGAGAACCTAAGGACGGGCAATGTGACGGATATGTACAGCATGTTCTATCGCTGCTCCAGTCTGACAAGCCTTGATTTAAGTAGTTTCAATACAGCCAACGTGACGAATATGAGTTGGATGTTCTATAATTGCGAGAATCTAAAGACAATATATGTAAGGGAAGGGTGGAACACATCCAAGGTTAAAAATTCAAACAGTATGTTTGGTGGTTGTCTGAAACTCGAAGGTGGTTCAGGAACAACATATAATGATAGTCATATTACAGCTAATTATGCCCACATCGATGGAGGAGTAGCTAATCCAGGTTATTTAACATATAAAGATACCTATAAGACTATTATTTATATGGTAGATGGTGAGGAGTATAAGTCATATCGTCTGGAGATTGGCAAGGACATCATACCCGAGCCAAAACCGACCAAAGACGGTTACGTTTTCATAGGATGGGATGATATACCTTCTATAATGCCTGACCATGATGTAGTGGTGACCGGAGCATTCTATCCTTATGGTGATGTGAACACTGATAAAGATGTAGATGTTTTGGATGTGGTGGATATAGCACGTTATGTGGTGGAAATACCATCTGAATCATTTGTAATGCAACTTGCAGACATTAATAAAGATGGCAATGTGAACCTTGGAGATGCCGTGACATTAGTAAATGAAATAGCAGGCGAGCAGAACTTTGTTAGAGCTAAAGCTTCTCCAAAAGATAATTACATCAATGATGTTTTGAGCCTAACAGAATGGAATGGAAGTCTATCATTGAACCTTCAAAACGAACGGTACTACACTGCATTCCAGTTTGACCTTTATGTGCCAGAAGGATCAGACGTTACCCAAATGTCGTTAAACACAAAACGTAAGCAAGGACATCAGCTATTATATAATAAGGTAAAGGATGGTCATTATCGTGTGGCAGCTCTGTCAACATCTAACAATGAGTTCATTGGTAAAGAAGGAGAACTGATGAACATTGTCATGAATGGTGTTTCAGACGATGAAGTAAGTGTTCGCGATATCCACTTCTTTGATGTAAAGGGCAATGATTATCTGTTTGAGGACATCTATGGCTCAACAGTTACGTCTGTTCGCCAAATTGATAATGGAAAATTGATAATGGAAAATTCTATATACGATTTGCAAGGACGTAAACGCTTGGCATTGCAACGAGGTGTAAACATTGTGGGAGGTAACAAGGTGATTGTTAAATGATAAAGATACAAGATATGAAAAAGTATATTTTATCAATTTTAGCAATGGCGCTCAGTCTGATGAGTGCATTTGCCCAGACTGTTAGTGTTAATGATGTAACCATTAAAGCCGGCGAAACAAAGGTGGTAAGCATCAATCTCAACAACACTCAGACAAATATTGTATCTTTTCAGATGGACCTTGCATTACCTGAAGGAATTACTGTCAACAAGGCTGGTTGTGCATTGGGAAATAGAGTTACAGATACAAATCAGGAACTGACAATCGGTAAGCAACCTGATGGAAGCATTCGCTTTACCAGTACATCACTTGCTCTAAATCCTATCACAGGAACCAGTGGCGAGATAATCAAGTTGTCTCTGACAGCCTCCAAAGATGCTAAGGGAGGAACGGCTACACTGAAGAAAATTATATTCGCAACAAGTAACTCCCAAACGCTTACGCCAACTGACGTTGCTTTTAAGGTAAACGTTTCTTATACATTGACATATAAAATTGACGGGGAAGTGTATAAGAATTCAACTGTGACTTATGGTTCTACGATAACGCAAGAAGCAGCACCCAAAAAGGAAGGCTATACATTCTCTGGCTGGAGTGAAATACCTAAAACTATGCCGGCTAAGGATGTTGTTATAACGGGTTCGTTTACCATCAATAAGTATAAGCTGACCTACATGGTGGATGGTGTTAAGTACAAATCATATGAGATTAACTATGCTACGGCTATCACACCAGAAGCTGAGCCTACCAAAGAAGGATACACCTTTAGCGGTTGGAGCGAGATTCCAGAAAAGATGCCAGCAAAGGATGTAACGGTTACTGGTACGTTTGCCGTTAATTCCTATACGTTAACATATATGATTGATGGTGAGGTATATAAGACCTTTACAGTTACCTATGGTTCTGCTCTAACGCCTGAGGCTGCACCAACGAAGGAGGGATATACTTTCTTAGGATGGAGTGGACTTCTAAGGTCAATGCCTGCTCATGACGTAGTGGTAACAGGTTCGTTTACCATCAATAAGTATAAACTGACCTATATGGTGGATGCTAAGGTATATCGGAGTTTCACAGTCAAATACGGGGATTCCATCACACCTTTGCAAACTCCAACTAAAGAAGGTTATACTTTCTCAGGCTGGGATGGGCTTCCAGAGTCAATGCCTGCAAAGGATGTTGTTGTAAGGGGTAGCTTTACTATCAACAGTTATACGATAACATATGTGCTTGATGATGTAGTATACACTACAGAAACATTGGAATTCAAAGCAAAGATTGTGCCACCTGTGATTCCAGGTCTGGAAGACTACACAATTTGGGAAGATGTACCAGCAACTATGCCTGCTAAAGACATTACAATCTACGGCAAAGCAAAAGAGATAATTGATGGAATTGGTTCAATTCATAATTCACAATTCATAATTCATAATAAGGAAGAAGTGTACGACCTTTCTGGTCACAAAATGTTCAATGGGCTAAAGAAGGGCATCAACATTATCCGCATGAGTGATGGGACAAGCCGTAAGGTTTTGATTAAGTAAGAAAAATATGGATGGGATGAATAAAAGCGAAGCCACATGAGGGTTTCGCTTTTATTCTTATATCAGCAAAACGGTACCATCATAGGAATTGAATCTGTACCAAAAGGTATTTCAAAGTTGTTTGAAGGCTGAGGTCTGAAGTCAAATATGTAAATAAAAATGAATATTGAATCTACAGAAAGGGAAATTGTGACTGTTGTTGTCAATTATAAAGCTGTGAGTTAAAATAATGCCCTCCATGGATGGTTTTACATTAAAAAAAAAATCTCACAGGAAATTTTGAAAAATGGGACATTTATTCATTTCTTAATATACCTCTCTGTTTTTCAAATACTTATGCAATGAATAAATATTTGCGTTTATTCATCGTTTATTCATTCTCAGATTGATAATATTTATGGGTTAAATGTCACCAAAAATCAACTTAGAAAATTTTTTATTTAACTTGTTTTCCAACCGTAACTAAGTTAAAAATGAATTAAGCCTGAATAACTGATGATGTAAGATGTAAGAGGGAAGAAGTAAGATGTGACGTGACCTATGTGACCATTGCTTCATTCCCCTTATCTGAACAAGTTGTTCCAATAGGGGGAACAACTCATTGAGATAATCCCTTAACCCCCTAAAGTCCTATCTGAATGAGTTGTGGAGATAGGGGGAATAACTCATGGAGATTATCTGAATGAAGCAAAGGTGACTGACGTTAACTTTTTGGATAAATTTCGACAATATATTTGGTATTTTGCAGAATTTACATTTACTTTGTCAACTGTTAAATGAAACTGATATGAAAAAAACATTTCTTCTGGTCATTCTGACCATTTTTTCCTTGAATATTCTGGCAGAGGAAAGGTCGGAGAGGTTGCGTGACAATCTTTTCAACAATCCTAAGTACGTTACTATTGTGGCACATCGTGGTGACTGGAGAAACCACCCAGAAAACTCTATTCCTGCTTTCCAAAGTTGTATTGATATGGGGATAGACATGATAGAGATAGATTTACAACGTACCAAGGACGGCCAACTGATATTGATGCATGACCGCACAGTAGACCGCTGTACCAACGGGAAAGGTAAGATTGCTGATATGACTTACGAAGAGATACAAAAATTACTCCTTCGCCCTCAGCACAGTGCATCTGTAACACGTAACCATATTCCCACCCTTGAGGAAGTGCTGGTTCTGTGTAAGGGAAAAATCCTTATTAATATTGATAAAGGGTACGATTATTTCCAACAGGTATATGAACTGATGGAAAAAACAGGAACTACAAGTCAGGTTATCATTAAGTCGAGTAACTCTCTTGAAAAAGTGAAGAACGAAAACGGAACTGTCCTTGACAAGGTTATATATATGCCCATTGTGAACCTAAACGATAAGAATGCCGAAAATAGTATCGATGATTTTATAACCATTCATCCGGTAGCTATAGAATGTTGCATAAGCAAATATAATGATAAAGTGGAACGGCTGCTCCAAAAGATACGTGATGCGGGAATTAAAATATGGATCAACAGTATCTGGGCCAGCCTTTGTGACGGACATGATGATGACCGTGCAGTAGAATTAGGGGAGCCTGACGAAAGTTGGGGATGGATATTGGACAGAGGAGGCACGGTTATACAGACTGACCGCCCGTATGATTTGCTGCAGTACCTAAAGAATAATAAGAGGCATAAACTGAAGTAGAGAGGAGAAAATAATTCTAATTTATTTTGTAATGTACTCGCTAATTTGTATCTTTGCAATGCATTTAAATTATAGACAATAACAAATGGCTGAGAGAAGGAAGCAGACAACAAAAATTGTAGAGGTGCCCAGTGTGGACCAGTACGGACACAAACAACCACAGAGCCTGGATATGGAGGTGGCTGTTATTGGTGCACTGATGGTGGAACAGGATGCATGGGGACAGGTGGCAGAAATGCTTAAACCTGAGAGTTTCTATGATAAACGCCATCAGATTATCTTTCAAGCTATACAAACGCTTAACGTTGAGCAAAAGCCTGTGGATATCATGACCGTATGCGACCAACTGGAGCGTACCGGTCTGTTGGAGGATGCTGGTGGCAACACCTATCTGATGCAGATTAATGCGCAGGTTGCCAGTAGTGCTCACATTCTTTATCATGCCAAGATTATTGCTCAGAAGTCCTTGGCACGTCAGCTCATAACCTTTGCCAGCTACATTCAGACGCAAGCATTTGATTCTACCATTGATGTAGCTGACCTTATGCAAACGGCTGAAAGTCAATTGTTTGCTATATCACAGAAAAACCTTAAGAAGGATTATACGCAGATTAACCCTATAATTAATAATGTATATGAGTTGCTCAAGAAGGCTGCTGCACGTGAAGGTGGTTTGAGTGGTCTTAGTTCTGGTTTTGAGGAACTTGACAAGATGACCAGCGGATGGCAGAACAGCGACTTGATTATTATTGCCGCTCGTCCGGCTATGGGTAAAACGGCCTTTGTACTGAGTATGCTTAAGAAGATGGCTGTGGATAATGGAGTGCCTGTGGCTATGTTCTCACTGGAGATGAGCAACGAACAGTTGGTACAGCGTCTGATGGTTAATGTAAGTGAGATAAGTGGTGAGAAACTGCGTAGCGCTCAGTTGCAGCCATACGAATGGGGCCAGTTAGATGCTCGTGTTCGTCAACTTTATGATGCACCTATCTATGTGGATGATACCCCTCAACTTACAGTTTTTGAGTTACAGACAAAGGCCCGTCGACTGGTTCGTGAGCATGGCGTTAAAGTAATTATGATTGACTACCTGCAGCTGATGCACGCCAGTGGTCTGAACATCAACAGTCGTCAGGAGGAGGTTTCAACCATCAGCCGCTCTCTGAAAGGTTTAGCCAAGGAATTGAACATTCCTATTATTGCACTGAGCCAGTTGAATCGTGGAGTAGAGAACCGTGAGGGTGAGGAAGGAAAACGTCCGCAGCTCAGCGACTTGCGTGAATCAGGAGCCATTGAGCAGGATGCTGATATTGTTTGCTTTATACACAGACCAGAATACTACCATATATATACAGACCAGCAAGGACAAAGTTGGAAGGGGCTTGCTCAGTTTATTATAGCCAAGCACCGTAATGGTCAGGTAGGGGATATTAAGTTGCAGTTTAAGAGTGAATTTGCCCGCTTTGAGGATTTAGAGACGAACATACCATTGCCTGGAGAGAAGAGCAGCGATATGGGTGGCCGCTTTAAAGCTGACAAGTTGAGTCCTGAAGAATTGGCTAAAGCTCAAAGCCAGTTGTCAAATGACGATGATCCGTTTGCGGGACTATCGGCAGAGAATTTGCCAACATAGTGCAAATTGAATTATGAATTAAGAGAGAAGAATTAAGAATTATCAACAAAAACAAAAAACAAAACAATTAACAAATAACAATTAAACCCCTCTGGAATGTTCCAGAAGGGTTTTTTGTTTTCCCATGAATCCGTAGATCCGTTATTCCGAAAATCCTGGAATTATTCCTCCTCAGGTTTCATGTTGGTGTATACGGTTTGAACGTCGTCAAACTCCTCCAACTTTTCTACCATCTTGTTGATAGTCTCACGCTGCTCTGGAGTAACATCCTTCAAATCGTTGGGGATGTAAGTAAACTCACCACCAACTTCCTCAAAGCCATCAGCCTCCAGTTTCTTCTGAATTTCATTGTAGCTGGTAGGCTCGCCATAAATGGTGATGGTGGTTACGTCCTTATCCTCGTCATACTCTTCATCATATTCCTCTTCCACGCCACAGTCAATCATGTCAAGGATGAATTCATCCATATCCATATCGGCTTTCTTCTTGAAAGTGAAAACACACTTGTGGTCGAAAAGGAACGCCAGAGAACCTGTTGTACCCATGTTTCCGCTGAACTTATTGAAAACGCTGCGTACATCAGCAACAGTACGTGTGGTGTTGTCAGTAAGCGTATCAACAAAGACAGCAACTCCGTGAGGGCCGTATCCTTCGTAGGTTACAGACTTGTAGTCGCTCTGGTCTTTACCCATAGCGTTCTTGATGGCACGCTCAATGTTGTCTTTAGGCATATTCTCACGCTTGCAGACAGCGATAATAGAACGCAGTGCAGGATTATTCTCAGGTTCTGGTCCAGCAGCCTTAACAGCTATGGCAATCTGCTTACCCAGACGTGTAAATGTCTTGGCCATGTGGCCCCATCTCTTAAGCTTTGTAGCTTTACGGTATTCAAATGCTCTTCCCATTTTTTATATAAATTCAAATATTATAAATTCAAAATTCAAAATCTTAATTAACGCAGTTCCGCGTGGAGTTGGGTGGTTAGATTGGTGATGAGTTTTTGCATAATGGCATCTATCTGCTTGTCGTTTAGCGTCTTTTCATTATCCTGAAGGATAAAGTTGACAGCGTATGACTTCTTGCCCTCTGGTAGTTTGTCACCTTCGTAAACGTCAAAGAGCTTAACTGCTTTCAGAAGTTTCTTCTCTGTCTGATAGGCAATCTTCTCTATCTGCTCAAACTCTATGCTTTCGTCAATCAATAATGCCAAATCTCGACTTACAGCAGGGAACTTACTGATTTCTGTGTATGTAACAGCCTGATTCTTGATGGTCTTCATGAGCTGCTTCCAACGCAGATCGGCAAAGTAAACAGGTGCTGAGATACCAAAGCTCTTAAGAATCTTATGGCTGACAATACCCATTTCTATGAGTACCTTTCCACCACGGTTCTGAACCTGAATGCTCTTATCGTAGATGTCTGATGTGCCTTGGGCAAAGACAAGTAAGCCAAAGGGAACACCTAAGCGACTGATAATGTTCATAACGTATGCCTTGAGTTCATAGAATGAGCTATCCTCATCAGCATGAGCCCAGCTACCTGTAACACGCTTACCTGTAACCCAAAGTCCAAGATGGTAATCCTCGGAATAAGCATCCAGAACGTGCTTTATAACCTCAGGGTCACGACTGCTGCTAACACCAGGAATGATGTCGGCACAACGCTTCTCAGCCTGGAACTTATAGCAGTTACCAAACTCAAAGAACTTAAGGTCGGCATTCCTATAGTTTGTATTTCGAGCAATGCTCTCCAAACCGCCAAAAAGAAGTGTCTGACGCAGTGAATTCAAGTCTTGACTAAGCGGATTCAGCAACTTAACAAGATTCTCGCTTTTATAGCTCTCCAAACCGTCGTAATATGCACCACGCTGCAAGCTGTTGTTCAGAATTTCACGGAAACCAGCACCTACCAACTGCTCACTAACAATGTTCTGCAGTTTGTGGCTCTTATCTGGGTCACCCTTTACTGAAAGGCTACTCTTGAGGGTAGAAGGAATCTCGATATTGTTGTAGCCATAGATACGCAGGATATCTTCTACAACATCGCAAGGACGCTGAACATCTACGCGGTAGGCTGGAACAATGAGTTCAAGCCCCTCAGCCGTTTCGCTCTGAATCTTCATCTCCAAGCTGGTAACAATGCTCTTGATGGTTTCCTCAGGAATATGCTTGCCAATAAGTGCATCTACATAGCTATATTTAAGCGAAACATTGAAGTCGGGTAGGGGATTGGGATATACATCCACAATCTGCATGCTTACCTTAGCACCTGCCAGTTCCTTAGCAAGGATTGCAGCCTGCTTTATGGCATAAATCTGTCCGTTGGGGTCGATACCACGCTCAAAACGGAAACTGGCATCTGTGCTGAGACCATGACGACGTGCACTCTTACGAATCCATGTGGGATTGAAATAAGCACTCTCCAACAATACATTAACCGTGCTGTCATACGTTCCGCTTCCCTTACCACCGAATACACCTGCTATACACATGGGCTCCTCAGCATTGCAAATAGCAAGGTCGCGGTCAGAAAGTTTGTGCTCCTCGCCATCGAGTGTAATGAAAGGAGTACCCTCTGGCATTGTCTTTACAACAACCTTCTTGCCAAGAATCATATCGGCATCAAAGCAATGAAGGGGCTGGCCGTATGCCATCATGATATAATTGGTAATATCTACAATGTTATTGATGGGACGGAGGCCAATAACACGTAACTTGTTCTGTAACCATTCAGGACTCTCCTTAACCTGGCAGCCGGTAAGGGAAACAGCGCAATAGCGAGGGCATGCCTCAGAGTTCTCAACCTCTATGCTGATAGGCAGGGATTCATCATCAACCTTAAAGTCATCGCATGAAGGACGCTTCAGGCAGGTCTTGTAACCGTTCTGAATAAGCCAAGCGTAAAGGTCGCGAGCTACACCATAGTGACTACAAGCATCAGCACGATTAGGTGTGATGTCAACTTCTATAATGTAATCACTCTCTATGTTGTAGTATTTGGCTGCTGGTGTACCAACAACAGCATCGTCAGGAAGAACGATGATACCATTATGGTCTGTACCAATACCAATCTCGTCTTCAGCACAAATCATGCCAAAACTCTCTACACCACGCAACTTACTACGTTTGATGGTAAAGCACTCATCGCCATCATACAACTTGGTGCCTACAACGGCAACAATAACCTTCTGACCTGCTGCCACATTAGGCGCACCACATACAATTTGCAAAGGTTCGCCCTGAGCTACATCTACTGTGCAGACATGCATGTGGTCACTATTGGGGTGAGCCTCACAAGTCAGGACTTTACCTATCCAGAGGCCTTCCAAGCCTCCCTTTATGCTCTGAACTTCCTCTACGCCATCAACCTCCAAACCGGCACTGGTAAGTGCATCAGCAACTTGCTGTGCTGAAAGGTCTGTTTCGACGTATTCGCGGAGCCATTTATAAGATATATTCATCGTTTTAAATATAGAAAATAATTTTTTCGAGGTGCAAAATTACAAATAATTCGGCACACAACCAAAAGAACGATTTATTTTCTGTAAGAAAATTACTTTGTCATTGACCAACCCAGCTTTAAACCCTTGTAATTGCCAAGTACAGATGATGCTGTAGAATTACCAATGGATGAATTGCTGAGGGCTGTCAAAATGGAAAGAACCTTGTCGGAATCAAAGAGCATATAAAGCTCATTTCCGTTCTTACAAGCTGTACACTTTACTGTTCCTACACCAAGGGCGCCTGTAATGGTTAACTTATTAGCTGATGTGTCAAACTTATAGGTACCTGGATAAGTTCGTGAACCATAAGTGAAACTACAGGTATTGTCATCCTTGAATGTTATAGATGTCTTGCCTTGAGTAAAACCAACACTTGCCAACTGGTCGCCAAGTGTTTTCTCTATTTTGTCTGAAGCAATTTCGGAACCTAATTTAGCAAGGATATTCTCACTCTCAAAAATTACCTTTGGAGATGAATATGTCCATGTTCCAATAATATTATCCTTAGTTATGGAATTACCATTCAGCAAGTAGGAAAGAATACGCCCCAAAAGGTCTGTAGTAGTCTGAGAGGTGTTTCCTGAAATTGCGTTGTCAATCAAAGACGATGCATCTGTCTTTGTATTCTTCTGATAATTATAAGCTTTACAGGAAGAGAGCAGAATACTAGACAAAACTACCGATAAAATTGATAAATTCTTTTTCATATTATTTATTATTTAGTTGTTTCGAATAATTTTTTGAATGAAATAGGGAAGGGGGTCTCAAATGTCATGGGCTCTCCTGTACGTGGGTGATAGAAATTCAGGCGGTAAGCATGTAGGGCAAGCCTTCCTATAGGGTCACGTCCGTTTCCATATTTAGTATCTCCTGCAACAGGGAATCCAAGGTCTTTCATGTGAACGCGAATCTGGTTTTTCCTACCAGTTTCCAGTCGCATTTCCACCAGACTATAGTCCTTCGTCTTTTCTAACAGATGATAATGTGTTATGGCTTCTTTTCCTCCATTATCCGTTGGACTGCTATAAGTAATGAATGCCTTATTGTCCTTAAGCCATGAATGTATGGTTCCGCCTTCCTGATTCAAACTGCCGCATAGAACAGCCACATACCTGCGATCATAAACTATATTATGCCAGTCATTTTCCAAAATTTGAGCCATCTCGATACTTTTGGCATAAATCATCAATCCTGACGTTTCCCTGTCTAAACGGTGTACTACATGAGCTGTGCATTTGAAGTGACGTTTGTGGAAATACTCATCAAGAATAGATTTTACGCAAAACTGATTCGGAGAGGAAGCCATGCTAAGAATGCCTGGCTGTTTTTCTATAACTACAATGTCCTTATCTTCATAAACGATTTTTATGTGCTTGCTTATGAGTTCTGTACTGCGTTTATGTCGGGAGATTCTGACCATCTCACCAACTTTAAGCATATAGTTATATTGTGTAACAAGTTTGCGGTCTACAGTCACAGCATGGCCTGTAAGCAAATCCTTTACTCTGTTTTTGCTTACGCCTGACATCTGCTTCAACATGAATTCCATCAGTTCCTGTGGTTCTCTGACAGGTAATTCAATGTATTTCTGTGCTGCGTATTCCGCTCCTGTTTTATTTCTGGCCATTAAATATTGTAATCGTGATTATGTTTAGAAACCTTTTCTCTCTTTTATAATTCGTCTATCTCCTCTTCCGGAATCTCCTCGTCTTTATCTTGTATGGTAAAAGCTTCCAGGTCTTTGACTGTTCCGTTAAATATGTTGCAATCCACGAAACCTTTTATACCGTCCACCTTTCCGCAATCTGTATGTTGCCACATAACCCAGTCACCTTTATATTCAAGTTTATTAATATAATAATGTGCAATCCAGTAAGGATACTCATTAAAAACCGGATCGTTTAAATAATCCTTCTTGAACTTGTAGCTTGTATATAAGATTGGCTTTACGCCATATTTCTTCTCAACGATGTCCAACCACTTCTTTACGTCATTCTGAAGCTGTTGCTTTGTAAGTTTCCCCTTTTTCTCAATATCAAGAACCGGAGGTAAATCTCCAGGCACAAGATGAACCTGATGTAAATAGAAATTTGCCTGTGTTGCAGCATCTACCCCAGGTACAAAAAAATGATAGGCGCCACGGATGAAGTCGTTCTCTTTTGCTTGAAAGAAATTGTCGTTGAAATCATCGTCAAAGAGGTCGCTTCCTTCTGTAGCTTTTATAATGATGAAACGCACAGGGTCATTATTGAGTGATGCGTTCCTAAGTTTTTCCCATTTAATGTTGTTTTGGTAATGACTGATATCAATACCTCTAACGTTATATCCCTCTGGATATTCCGGTTCGCCATATATAGCTCTCCACCTAAAACTGTATGGACTTACAAAAAAATAATAAAAAAGCCCTATATATGCTCCAGCAACCAGTATTATGCCAATCCAGATATATACAGCAAATTTGCCAAAAACGGATTTCTTGTTTTTATATCTTCTTCCACTTCCGCTTTTTGATGACGATGAAGCCTGCTTCTTGCTCGCAGCACCACCTCTTGGCCTTCTGGGTTTATAACTGGTTGCCAATGTCTCTTTTATGTTAAAAACCCCTCTCCTACTCTAAATAAGCAGAAGAGGGGATTTATATCTGAACAATTATTTCTGCTCCAAAGTTAGTGTTTTGGTGCACTGGTCGCATACCTCTGAGGGTCCCCAGTACTGGATAGGACCTGGATATACATAGCAGGTGTTCTTAGCCCATTCCTCACGCTTGCTGGCGAAGAACTTGAAGGGAGCACCATCCAATTCTACAAGAGCCTTACGTATTACAGGCTTCATAGCACCGTTACGGCGTTCCATGTTCATCATCATTGTGATGGGCACACCACCGGCAATCCATTCCTCAGCAGGAGCTGTGGTATTCTTGATCACAGACATATATCCAGTCTTGCCATTTGCAATTAAGCGGCTTGCATTGAAACCAAGGCTGTAGCAGTAGTCTGCATCGTAGTTTGAAGGAGCAGCGCAACGACCCTCATAACCAAAGAAGTGGTGCTGAGCGCTGAACTTGCCATTGTACTTACCTTCTGCCTTCCAAGCAGCCAATTTAGTAGCAACCATAGCAGAGAGCAGCTTTTCTGTTTCGATGAGAGAAACCTGAACATTACCGTGGGGGTCACGATCCAGACAGAGCTGAAGCTCTACATCCTTGGGAAGAGACTCCAGAACAGCCAGATTCTCAGGAGCAATGTGGCTCTTTACAAACGCAACCTGCTCGTCCTTTGAAGCGAACTCGCGGCTCTCACCTGTAGCAGGATCTGTAAGTACCTCGTTCAACTCGGCAATCAGTTTCTTAATTGCGGGGATAAACTCAATCAGACCTTCAGGAATAAGAACGGTACCGAAGTTGTTACCTTCAGCAGCACGGTCAGCAACAATCTTAGCCAGATATGTTACTACATCATCCAGAGACATCTCCTTCTGCTCAACTTCCTCAGAAATCAGGCAAGCATTGGGCTGAGTCTGCAAAGCACACTCAAGAGCAATGTGAGAAGCAGAACGACCCATCAACTTGATGAAGTGCCAGTACTTACGGGCAGAGTTACAGTCGCGCTGAATGTTACCAATCAGCTCGCTATAAGTCTTACAAGCTGTATCAAAACCGAAACTAGTCTCAATCTGCTCGTTCTTCAGGTCACCGTCAATAGTCTTGGGGCAACCAATAACCTGAACACCATACTTCTTGGCAGCATAGTATTCAGCCAAAACGCAAGCGTTGGTATTTGAATCGTCACCACCAATGATAACCAAAGCCTTAATGCCAAGCTTACGCAGAATCTCTATACCACTTTCGAACTGAGCTTCCTTCTCCAACTTGGTACGTCCTGAACCAATGATGTCAAAACCACCAGTGTTACGGTACTCGTCAATGAAAGAGTCGGTGAACTCTACATATTTATGGTCAACCAATCCACCAGGTCCCATCAGGAAACCATACAACTTGCAGTTGGGATTGAGAGACTTCACTCCGTCATAAAGACCACTGATAACGTTATGGCCGCCAGGAGCCTGACCACCACTAAGGATGATACCTACGTTGAATGGCTCTAAAGCCTTCTGTTCACCAGCCTTAAAAGTAATAACTGGCATACCATAAGTATTAGGGAACATGGCCTTTATCTCATCCTGGTTACCTACACTCTGGGTGGCTGCACCCTCTACTGCTACCACAGGACCCTGCAGAGCCTTTGGAAGTTTGGGCTGATAGGCAGCACGAGCTACCTGCAATGCGCTTTTTTCCATAAATTGCTTAATCTTTCTTTAATGTTATTATATTATGTATTCACTTTTCGCGACGCAAAATTACAAAAAGTAAAGCAAATAAAGAAAGAATGTGCAAAATTTCTCCATTTTTATCAAAAATAAACATTTGTTTATTACTGGTTTGAAGAATTATTCATATCTTTGCTTTTGATAGTCACCAATTTTAATTATCGTAATATGAAAAGAAGAGAGATAAAAAAAGACATTAATGAGTTGTGTGCCGATTTGTTCGCTGAGTGTGTAGCTTTGCTTCATTACAAGAACAAACCAGAAACAAAGGATGTGGAAAACGTTATGCTTACCATCCTAAAATTGCAGGATGATATGGTAAGCCGACTTTCACATGTAGAACCTGGCAGCACTAAACTTTACTTTAAGAAGTTACGTGAGGATTTGAAGACTCGTACAGAAGAGATTGTTGAACAGATAAAAGCTTTAGCTTAAATGTAAGGATGCTTCAAAGATTAAGCAAGAAAATATTGTTTGACTGGTTGGGGTTCTGTGAGAATATAACAGAACCCCTACCCGACAAGTGTGTCATAGCCTTAGCTCCGCATACCAGCAACTGGGATTTCATTATCGGAAAACTGTACACTACAGCTATCGGCGAGTCTAATCTGTTCTTAATGAAAAAAGAATGGTTTTTCTGGCCTCTGGGAATCCTTATGAGACGTATGGGTGGTATTCCTGTTCATAGGAATAAAAAAATGAAGATTACAGATGCTGTTGCTGAACAGGCCAAACAAGCCGATATATTCAGGGTTTGTGTAACTCCCGAGGGAACCCGTAAGGCCAATGCCGACTGGAAAAAAGGTTTCTACTACATAGCATTAAAAGCTAATATCCCTATCCTACTTTATGGCTTGGATTTCAAGACTAGGTCTATTGTCTGTACAAAAACAGTCGTCCCAAATGGCGATGTAGATACCCAACTTCAGGAAATAAAGGATTATTTTCGAGGCTTTACTGGTAAACATCCCAAACAGTTTGCATTATAAATCATAATGGTGAAAGGTATGTTTTTCAGGGCGGTTGTTTTTTTGTTTCTTTTTTGCTCGTTCTGCTTTGATTGCAATGCGCAGCGGAGAAGAAAAGAGAAAACGCCATTGGCTCTATATTTCGAAAACTACCAGAACCCTAATTTCTCATCTGCCGATAAAATCAGGGTTGAAGACCTGGATATAAATAATGAGGAGAAACGCTATACCATTTACTTAAATGATGCATTTAAGTCCCAGCCTTTCACCCCCTCGCTTGTTCAGCGTATATATGAGGATGTACGCAGGACATTAGAAACACCCTATAATACTTACAAGATTGTCATCTATGCCCAAGATGTTCCCATCGAGCAGTTGATTCCCATTAACCTACTCTCTGAACGCGACAGCATGAGAGTATATAGGAAAAACCCCTATAAAGGCAACTCATGGGTATCGCCCGTAAACATCCCCTACTCCATCAACCAGGGATTAAAGGGCAAGCATTTATGTGTATGGGCCAGTCATGGTAAATATTATAATGTAAAGAACGGGGAATGGATTTTCCAACGTCCCTATTTGTATTGTACCACAGAGGATTTGTTCACACAAAGCTTTGTCGTTCCATATCTGATTCCCATGCTGGAGAATGCAGGAGCCATTGTTTTTACGCCTCGCGAGCGTGATTGGCAGAAAAACGAGGTGATTGTGGACAATGATATGGCCGAAACAGAAGGTTCTTATGTAGAGAACAATTCCAAATTTGAATGGGAAAGCTTACCTGAAGGGTTCTGTAAAACGCATGATGTTTATACTGATAAGCAAAACCCTTTCACTGAGGGAACCTACAGAATGATTGAAGCCACTAATAGCAAACGCCAACAAAGCTCTGCTATCTGGATTCCTGATATTAAGGAAAGTGGTGATTATGCCGTTTACGTTTCATACAAGACCTTACCTAATAGTGTAAGTGATGCCACTTATACCGTTGTACATCAGGGAGTTGCCACAAGTTATAAAGTAAACCAGCAGATGGGTGGAGGTACTTGGGTTTATCTGGGGACGTTTCACTTTGATAATGGAAGAAGTCAGCAGAATTGCATTTATCTGACCAACTTCAGTTCGTATCGTGGTGTTGTTACGGCAGATGCTGTCAGACTAGGCGGTGGAATGAGCAATATTGCCAGAAGTGACACCCTTATGAATAATCCTCTCATACGGAGTGGATTGGCTCGTTGTTTGGAGGGTGCACGTTATACAGCTCAATGGTCTGGCTTCCCTTATGAAGTTTATTCCAGAGATGGGGCCGATGATTATTCCGATGATATAAGGTCTCGTTCCTACATTCAGAATTATCTGGCTCGTGGTAGTGCCTATCTTCCTGGGGATAGCGGTCTGTGTGTTCCTCTTGAGCTAAGTCTGGCTGTTCATAGCGATGCAGGATTCAGGAAAGATAATACCTATATAGGCACCCTTGGCATATATACAACAGGCTATTATGAGAATATTACTGGTGCAGGTCTTTCCAGACTAACCAGCCGCGATTTGGCTGATATGGTAATGACTCAGGTTACTAACGACCTTACCCTAACCTATGGAAGTTGGAACCGCCGTCAGTTGTACGACAAGAACTATGGCGAAACTCGTGATCCTCAGGTACCTGCCATGATACTTGAAATGCTCAGCCATCAGAATTGGCAGGATATGCGTATGGCTCACGATCCCTCCTTTAAGTTCACTATGGCAAGGGCCATTTATAAGGGAGTACTCAGGTATATTAATAATGTTCATCAGAATACCGATTTCTGCGTTCAGCCCCTCCCCGTAAATAACCTTTCTGCCATTGTCAATGCTTATACCAACGAGGTTCGCTTAAGTTGGGCACCAACGGAAGACAGGTTAGAGCCTTCAGCCCAACCTACGCATTATATTATATATACCAGTGCAGGAAACAAGGGGTACGATAATGGCCTGCTTGTTTCAGCTAATGAAACGTCTGTTACCTTATCTGTCGAACCTAAGGTTTTATATCGCTTCAGGGTTTGTGCTGTTAACGAAGGTGGTAAAAGCCTTTCCAATCAGGAGGTTTGCGCCTATCTTTCTGCACCCGAAAGTAGGAACATTCTTATGGTTGACGGATTTCAGCGTATTGCCGGACCTCTGCCTGTGGATAACGAAACCACTCGTGGTTTCCGGCTTGACTTAGATCCTGGTGTTATAGATGTAAAATCTCCCGTATATAGTGGATATCAGTATATGTTCAGTAAAGATAACTGGAATAATATTGGTGAAAGCGGAAACGAGTTGGAAGGTATGATACTTGCAGGAAACACCCATGATTATTGTACTCAATACGCACAGGATATTGTTTCCGGTGGTATGAATTATAACATCAGCAGTTGTGTTTCTTCATCTTTACCCACCCTTAACACCGCCTCCTTCCAGCTGATAAACCTCATCTTTGGTGCGCAGAAGAATGACGGGTATAGCCTCTGTAACTACAAGACCTTTACGCCAGCCTTAATGTCGGCCATCTCCACTTATGCAGCCAATGGCGGAAATATACTGCTTAGTGGAGCATTTGTGGGAGCAGATATGCAAACACCAGAAGAACGTAGCTTTACCAGTAATGTGTTTAAGTTTAACTATGAGCAGTCTCTGCCTTTAGACAGTATAGCCAGCATTACAGGCATGAACACAAGTGTTCAGTTGTACCACAATCCTAACGAACTACATTACTGGATCAGAACAGCCGATGTATTGCGTGGTACAGAAGGCTCATTCTGTACAATGCTGTACAACCAGACGGATCTGCCCTCTGCCATTGCCTATCAGGGAACAGACAGAAGGGCACTCTCCTTCGGTTTCCCATTAGAATGTATCACCGATGAAATGGTAAGGCGGAGCATCATCATGGCTTCCGTACAGTTCCTGTTAAGTAACAATTAAGTGATTTAGATATATGAATAAGATTATCTGTAACATGAAAGCTTCCCGAACTTTAGATATTTCGGATAAGCAACTACAGACAATTGAAAAGTATTCGCTTTTCAACGAATTACTGGATAGTAATGGTATTGTGGATGAGAGCGTGTTGGAGAAGTTAAGACTCAATGTACGTTCATTGCTTGAATCCAATTCATCAGATCCCGATTTGTTGGATTTGTGCCAGAATGTAATTTTCCACAACAACATGAAGTGTTTTGGCCTTCATCAGCTGATTCTGCTTTATATCGATTGGGAAAAAGCTCAACTGGATGCACTTAAACCCACGCTCAAGGAAGGTATCGCAGAAGAGTAATCTGTGGGATTAATGGAACACAAGTTGTCCGACTGGCTGCCTACTACCCGTAAAGAGATGGAACTTCGCGGGTGGGATTGTGCTGATGTAATACTCTTCAGTGCAGATGTTTACGTGGACCATCCTTCCTTTGGTGCTGCCGTCATTGGCAGACTGTTGGAAGCAGAGGGTTTGCGTGTTTGCATTGTGCCTCAGCCAGACTGGCATGGTGACTTCCGCGATTTCAAGAAACTGGGCAGACCCAGGCTTTGGTTTGGCATTGCTCCTGGCTGTATGGACAGCATGGTAAACAAATATACAGCTGCCAGACGATTGAGAAGCGAGGATGCTTATAGCCCCGATGGCAGGCACGACCTCAGGCCAGAATATCCCACCATTGTCTATTCACGTATTCTCCGACAGCTTTTTCCTGATGTTCCCATCGTCTTAGGGGGTATTGAGGCAAGCTTGCGCAGAGTCATGCATTACGATTATTGGAAGGAGCGGTTTATGCCCAGCATTCTGATAGATAGCGAGGCAGATATCATCACATACGGTATGGGTGAAAAACCCACCATGCAACTTTCCAATCTGCTTTCAGAAGCTTTGGCCGATTATCATCCAGCTCTGTATTACGATGAGAATGGTGAAGCGTTTGTAACACGTGATACTTTCCGTGATGTCATCCAGAAGCAGAACACAGTTCCCCAGACGGTATCTATTTATGACTATCACCAGATTCCTGGTGGAATTCAGAAAGATGATATTGTGCTGCACAGTTACGAGGATTGTCTGTCTAACCTCAAACTTCATGCCGAGAACTTTCGTCATGTAGAGGAAGAAAGCAATAAACTTAAGGCGCAACGTCTCTTGCAGGAAACCAAGGGGAAATGGGTGGTGGTTAATCCCCCTTTCCCTCCTTTAACACAGGAAGAGCTGGATCATAGCTTCGACCTTCCCTATACCCGTCTGCCCCATCCTAAATATAATGGTAAGCGTATTCCTGCCTACGATATGATAAAGTTCAGTGTCAACCTTCATCGTGGATGTTTTGGCGGATGTGCTTTCTGTACCATTAGTGCACATCAGGGAAAGTTTATCATGAGTCGTTCCAAGGAGAGCATCCTCCGTGAGGTTCGTCAGATTGCTAAGCAACCTGACTTCAAGGGCTACCTTAGCGACTTAGGCGGTCCCAGTGCCAATATGTATATGATGCACGGAAAGAACCCCAAGGCCTGTGCTGTATGTAAGCGTCCTTCTTGTATTCATCCCCAGATATGTCCTAATCTGAATGGTGATCATCGTCCCCTTCTCGAAATCTACAGGGAAGTGGATAAGATTCCCAATATAAAGAAAAGCTTTATTGGCAGCGGAGTAAGATACGACCTTCTGTTACACGACTGGCAGGATGATGTGCTGAACCGAGCAGCCAGAGATTACACACGCGAGCTGATTGTGCATCATGTAAGCGGAAGACTGAAGGTAGCACCAGAGCATACTTCCGACCATGTTTTGGAGATTATGCGCAAACCCTCTTTCCGCCTGTTTCATCAGTTCAAGAAGGTGTTCGATGATATCTGCCGCAAGGAACGCTTACCCCAACAGATTATACCTTATTTTATAAGTAGTCATCCAGGTTGCCATGCACAGGATATGGCAGAACTAGCTATCGAGACCAAGAATATGGACTTCCAGCTCGAGCAGGTTCAGGATTTCACCCCCACTCCGCTTACAGTAGCTACCACATGTTGGGCAACTGGGTACCACCCGTACACATTGGAGCCCATCTTCTCAGCTAAAACGCCCAAGGACAAACAGCAGCAACGTATGTTTTTCTTCTGGTACAAGAAGGAGGAACGCCGTAATATAGAACAATATCTTAAACAGATTAAACGACCGGATTTGCTAAAACGATTGTTTAAATAACAATAACCCATTACCCCATAAGCCCCATAGGACACATAAGACACATAAGACTTATAATCACTAAACTAAAAATACAAGAATATGACAGAATGGTTTGAATGCAAGGTTAAATACGACAAGACCATGGAAGATGGCCTTATTAAGTCAGTAACAGAAACCTATTTGGTGGATGCCATCAGTTTTACTGAGGCAGAAAAGCGTTTTATCGATGAGATAGAGCCTTTCATGGCAGGTGAATTCGTTGTTTCAGACATCAAGCGTGCCCGCCTTTCCGAAGTAATGGAAAGCGAAGACCTAACAGATGATAAATGGTTCAAGGCACGTGTAGCTTTTATAACCCTTGATGAGAAGAAAGGTACCGAGAAGCGTATCGTTCAGTCTATCCTTATTCAGGCCAAGGATTTCCGCACTTCACTCAAGAACCTGGATAAAGGTATGCACGGAACACTTGGTGACTGGGTTATAGTTTCTATTACAGAAACCAAGATTATGGACATTTTCAAATCAAAGCCAGATGAAGAACCCATCGCAGATAATCAAGGAGATTAAGCAGACTCTCCCACCCTATGTCCAGCTGGTGGCCGTAAGCAAGTTTCACCCTGCCAGTATGATAGAGGAAGCCTATGCTGGTGGACACAGGATGTTTGGTGAGAGCCATGTACAGGAACTTCAGCAGAAATATGAGGTGCTACCCAAGGATATTGAGTGGCACTTCATAGGTCACCTTCAGACTAACAAGGTAAAGTACATTGCCCCATACGTTCGTCTTATCCATGCCGTTGATACCCATAAGCTTTTGGAGGAGATCAACAAACAAGCCCAGAAGTGTAACCGCATTATCGACTGCCTGCTGGAGTTGCACATTGCCCAGGAAGAGACCAAATATGGCTTTTCTGCCGATGAAATGTACAATTATGTTAAGCAGGGTGAATGGCGCCAGTTGGAGAACGTACGCATTTGTGGACTGATGTGTATGGCCAGTAATGTTGAGGATGAGGCTCAGATTGCCAACGAGTTCATTCAAGCTGAAATGTTATTCCGAAGGCTCAAGCAGGAATTCTTTGCCCAGCAGGATTCTTTTTCCATACGTTCATGGGGTATGAGTGACGACTATCCCATTGCCGTAGAAAATGGCAGTAATATGATTCGTGTTGGTAGCAAAATATTTGGTCCAAGGGTATATTAATTTCACATTTTCTTCGATTTTGTGCAAAAAATTCGGTATTTTCTTGCAAAAACGGTAAACTTGCCCTACCTTTGTGCACAAATTTAAAGATTTTGTGCAAATGGAGCAGATAGTAGTACCCTCATATAATCAGATAATACAGGAAAGCATTCAGAAGTACTGGGACCGCGATTCCATGTCCGATTACGGCCTGTTTACCTTCAAGTATAAAGATGTAGCAGAGATTATTGAGAAGTTTCATATTCTCTATAGCGAACTCGGCATCCAGAAGGGAGAGAAAATAGCTATCTGCGGACGTAATCTGAGTCGGTGGGGAGCTGCTTTCTTCAGCATTATCACTTACGGAGCTGTTGCCGTTCCCATTCTGCACGAGTTTCATCCTTCTCAAATTCATGACATTGTAAATCACAGCGAAGCCCGCTTGCTGCTTGTAGGTGATAAAGTATGGCCATCACTAACAGCCAGTGAGATGCCCAAACTCGAAGGTGTCATATCTCTGGCCGATTATAGTGTATTAAGCAGTAATACAGAGAATTTTGCTCAGGCCGATGCCTCTGTTAACGTCATCTATGCTCAGAAGCATCCCAATGGTCTTCAGCCTTCCGACCTTCATTATCATCGTGATGAGGCTGAGGAGTTGGCCATTATCAACTATACCAGCGGTACTACCAGCAACAGTAAGGGTGTAATGCTCCCCTATCGTGCCTTGTGGAGTAATTATGATTTTGCTGTTTCTGTTCTGGGAAATATCGTTAAGCCAGGCGATAATGTGCTCTCCATGCTCCCCATGGCCCACATGTACGGAATGGCATTCGAGTTCACTTTCGAGTTCCTTTCCTGCATCCACATTCACTTCCTCACCAAGATGGCCTCTCCTACCGTTCTCATGCAGGCATTGGCCGAGGTGAAGCCCGTAATCTTGATAGTTGTTCCTCTTATTATAGAAAAGGTAGTGCGTAAGGCTGTTCTTCCCAAGATTCAGACACCTAAGATGCGAATCCTCATGAAGACGCCTATCGTTCGCCATATTATAAAGAAGAAGATTTGCGATGGTCTTACCAAAGCCCTGGGTGGCAACTTCTATGAGGTTATCATTGGTGGAGCTGCCCTGAATCAGGAGATAGAGAAGCTCCTCCACGATATAGGTTTCCGTTATACCGTAGGTTATGGAGCCACAGAATGTGCCCCCATCATTACTTACGAGGATTACAATAAGATGGTGCCAGGCAGTTGCGGTAAGAACGTCATACATCAGGAGCTTAAGATTCTTAGCCCAGATCCCCAACGTATACCAGGCGAGATTCTCACACGTGGTCTTAATGTCATGTTAGGCTATTATAAGAACGAGGAAGCTACCGAGGCTACCCTCGACAAGGAAGGTTGGTATCATACCGGTGACCTTGCTATTATGGATAAGAAGGGGAATGTCTTTATCAAGGGACGTTGTAAGAATATGCTCCTGGGAGCCAACGGACAGAACATCTATCCCGAGGAGATTGAGGACAAGCTTAGCAACATGAAGATGGTAGCCGAGTGCGTAGTCATTCAGAAGGGTGAGAAGCTCTTCGGCCTTGTTTACCCCGATCAGGATCAGGTACAGGCCCAGCATCTTACCGAAGAAGATTTAGCTGAACTCATGGAGCAGAACCGCAAGGATGTTAACCCACTCCTCCCCTCTTATGCGCAGATTGCCGGCATAAAGATTATGAAGCAAGAGTTTGAGAAAACGCCTAAAAAGAGCATCAAACGCTTCCTCTACGCCAACGAGGAAGTTTAAGCAAACTTATCATTATCATCTTTGAGTCATCCAGATAATCTTCATGATTTATTCCCTATCTCCACGTAATGTGAATTTACGGGTATAATGCGGTGAGTTAATTCAAAACATGTAACGAGTTAATTCATTACATGTATCGAGTTAAGTCCCTGTTTTTGACCCTAATTTTGGTGACTTGATTTTTGGAAAGAATTTTCGCGTTCAAAACGCATTTCTGGGTATGAAATTTTTCATTGCCAAAAGGCCCCCAAAAAGCTGGCTCGAGCCAAATAGGGCATTGGCTCTAGCCAAAAGGGGAAATGGCTTAGCCATTTTGGGCATACCCTAAAAGACACTAAAACATCACATGAGTTAAGCCATTATCTGCCAACAACAAACTTGCCGTCGTCCGTGACACCTTCTGCTGAAATAATCATGTTGGTGCAGGTGGAGTTGTTCCAGAACTCTATGTGAGCTTTTCCGTCCTTGTCCGTCCAAAGATTAGGATTCCAGTAGAGTGTGCGGCGGAAGTCGTTCATCGGAGGCAATTGCTCGTAGTCTTCGGTCTGGAACACTTCTACGGGGTCGAAGCCTTGATATGAGGTATAGCGTATGCCCTTAACCTTTCTCTGCCCATAACCTTGCTTGGCGTAGCAATATAACACGTATGGACTTGTTGATTGGATGTCTGTTGACGTGGTTATTTGGTAAGCCAGATTATGGTCTTCTGAAATGTATAGGGACTTCAGGTCTTCCAACAAAATTGGCACATCAACAGTTGGCCTTGAAAGGCGCGCAATAGTTGGAGCACTTCTCACACCTCTAGCTGTCAGCTGTTCTCTTATGGGTTTTCCTTCCTTGATTGTATCGTAAACAGATGTGTTTGTTCTGAGATTAAGATTAGTAATGGTGCAAAACAGATTGTTAACCATCCACACTACTGGTCGCCCGTTAATCTCGAGTCCATCTCTCCATACAGGAATCCAATAGCTGGGAGCGACATCCTCATAGCTTCTGTAATCACCATTGAATTTCCAGTCAAAATAGGTAAGGTCTCCGACGTCAAATATCATGCCAGGCAAAAATATGGAGTCCGCTTTTACCATATTATGAGCATCTCCAACAGCAGCCCATATTGCTTTGTCGGCTGGTGTTTCTCCCTGAAACATCTTGTTTTTTGTTGTAAGCCAATCCACAAGGTAAGGAGGTTCTTCGCCACGGTCAATATAGTCCTCGGTTGCCTTCTCGCAGTCATAGTAGAGTGTGGAGTGTATCTGTGCATCCCTCTCGTCGGTGAATCCGCTGTAATCGAAGTTATCGAGCCTTTTATGCTTTACCGTCAGTTCGCGCATGGTTGTTCCCTTGGCATCGAGGAATTTCTTCCATACCTCCTCGTCTTCCTCAGGAAGGTCCCAA
>JAFSRW010000070.1 GCA_017445925.1 Bacteroidaceae bacterium
CGACCCTGTGGAGCGTAACAGTCGTCAGGAATGGGCAAAGCCCGTCACTATCGGAAACAATGTTTGGATTGGCGGCAGCGTCACCATCCTCCCAGGAGTAACAATCGGTGATAATGTAAGCATTGGCGCAGGCTCGGTTGTGGTAAAGGATATACCTTCTAACTCTGTTGCCGTAGGTAATCCCTGCAAGGTTATCAAAAAGGTATGATTGACTACGATTCCATTTAGCGCACACAGGATGAAATCAACGAAAATACTGGGCTGGCTGGTTATGGCCGCAGCCCTCACATTCACAGGGTGTTCAGTTAATGACAACACGGTTGAAGGGCCGATGGAACCACCTCAAACAACGCAGACGGGGAATACCATCGACCTGTCAATGCTCACAGGTGACTACGTGGCGCAGAACGGCGACGTACTGACGGGCACGCTCTCGGGCTACTACAAAATTTCTATTGCCCCCGGTGCGACAGTGACACTCAGAAATGCGACAATTCCTGGACGCAACGGCACCGACGAAAACACACCATGGGCGGATCATCAGCTGCTGGCATCGGTAGCGGTCTTCGTGCTTCTTGTGGCAATATCACCATCGGAGGAACAGCAATTGGCACAGCTTGGGGCAATGAATGCTTAAATAACATCGGCGCGGGTTATTACGGCAGGTGTGGTAAGGTGAGCATCAAGGACGGATCCGTCAATCGCCTTTATTCTTGCACGTTCACGGTGAATTACTATCAGTCCGACGGTAGACTGTCACTTGTAAAGGCTAGTAAAATCATTGTTAACTACTATGGGAGAGATTATGAGTTTATTGGCGATGGTGGTGGACAATTAGGTCCTGGTACTACGGCTATGGGTAGCTTACCATTGGGAAAGGGCTTGACGCTAACGTTCACAGCAGAGACCACTGCGTGGAATAGCAATATTCCGACGGGTACGTATAAAGCAACTATGACAGACGTCAACATCACTCGTGATTCAATCTACTTAGGCACGGTGAATCTGGTAAAGCAGTAAACAATAGCCCGAGCTGACCTCTACACCCAGCGTGAAGACCCTGTTGCCTAATCTCTCAGAGGCTTCACGGGATTACCATCGTTGGCGCTATAACGAGATGATCCTGGAAACGTATCAAATGGCGAAGAAACGTAAGGATACGAAGACGATGGAGAAAGCGGCCACCTCGTATGCGAAGTACAACCGCATTGATGTAGAGGACGAGACAGCCGTACCATATCACATGATAGTGGTGCAGCCTTTCTTCCCAACGACAGACCCGCGTGTCGTTGGTATCAATCCTGTGCCTAACATCGACAAACGTATCAAGAAGCTTACCTAAGAACTGGGTGCTTCTAACCCAGATACGCTGTATATCGGCTGTGAGAAGTTCCCACAACATGACGTTTATCCAGTGGCTTTGGGAGGAGTGTTATAAAACACATTTTATTTCTTGCGCAGCTCCTATTTTTTGTGTACCTTTGCACCTCGTAAACGACATGACATTTGTTCATTTTTTGGAAAATTGTAATTTGATAAGATGATGGTTCGTCCGCTGTGAAGTTCGCGAATTGATTTTAGTTCGATGCTCGTCATTCTGCAAAGTTTGGCGAGTATTTTTTTGTTTTTATGGCTGTATCCAAATATTTTTTGTATCTTTGCACGTACATTATTATATTATTAGGAATATGAGACCCGCTATACCATACTCAATGGATGAACTCCTGGAGTTTTCTGAACTTCAGGAGAAAACGAATGTCGCAGCAGAAGAGCTGGAGAGCGCTTTCATGGAAATACAGCAGAACCACATGCTCAGCAAGCGTGAAGTGCTGTTCACACTGGCTCGCGTGGTAGACTCTTTCATCCGCTTGGAGGAGGACTACGAGTTTGATGAAAGCAAACGCATTGATGCCGAGGCCATCTTCAACGACTACTTCTTGGCCTGTCGTGACCTTCAGGAGAGTCAGGAGAATGACGACGAACCGGTTCTTGATGGACAAGGCAACTGATTTTTACGCTGAAAATTTGCAGGTATCAGATAATATGTGTACCTTTGCAGCGCTAAGAATACATCATCTTAGATACTCATAAGAAAGAAGAAAATTTTTAATGGTTAAATTTATTTTTAGGCTGCGCATCTAGTCGTGATGACTGGGTGCGTTTTTTGTTGCAAGGAAGAAATTCAATTAGAATGAAATGGTTCATGATATGGTAAATAGTTGCGGGAATATTTGTGAATCTCTGAAATTATGGCTATCTTTGCCATAGAAAAGAAAAACATCATTATACATGATGAGTGGGAAGGCGAGACGTATATAACATTCTGACTATGAAATATACCGTATAAAAGTAATAACGTAAAACAAGAAATATGAATATTAAAACAACTATCAATGTCTTATTCCGTGTGGTACTTTTAACCACCATGACTTTCGTTATGTCTATCCAGACAGCGGGAGCACAAACTAAGGATCCTGTAGAAGAAGCCTTCACGAGAGATCAGAAGAAAGCATACGAGGAGAATGCGGATGTTCGTAAAGGCGGGAATCTCATCGGCATGGCTCCCCAAGTTGCTATTCCACATTTTGAAAAAGCCGCGAACTCTAGCAACCCCGTCGTACGTCGCGTTGCTATTATAAGTTTAGGAGTATGTTACAATGCTCTAAAAGACTATCAGAAGGCTGAGCAGTTACTCCTGAAACTAGCGCAACAAGGAGATGCTTATGCTCAAGATCTGCTTGGTAGTATCTATGGAGTACTAAAAGATAATCAAAAGGAGGTGCAATGGTTAACCAAGGCTGCAAAACAGGGATCTTCTGGTGCACAGTTCAACCTTGGTGTTTGCTATTACAATGGTGAAGGCGTGGCCAAGGACTATCAGAAGGCCGTGCAGTGGTACACCAAGGCTGCAGAGCAAGGGCATGACGGTGCG
>JAFSRW010000071.1 GCA_017445925.1 Bacteroidaceae bacterium
AACCTCGATACAGCCCGTTGCATGGTCTTGGAAGCTGAGCGTCACAGCGGTTTGGATTGCATAAGGCACGAGTTCTGCAACAGCTTTGCCCTCTGGGTGTTAGGCAGGTTTGTAAAGCTTCAGCTAAAAGACTGGACCATCCTGCTTCGTGCCGCCTATACCGAGGAAGGTCAGCCCCAGGAGTTCCGCTATCAGGCGCAGCGGCATTTCGCCATGTGGAACGATGTGAAGAAGAAACGTCGCGAGTGGATGGATAACAAGACCACCTGCCGCGCCTCGCTTCTTCTCCAACCAACCTCACGAAAGGTTCAGTTCCCCGACCTCATAGACATCTATCCCCCCAAAAACATCGAGATAGTTAACTCCAAGAGCCGTCGCTACCAGATGCAGGAACGCCTCCGCAAAGTTCCCCGCCAATACGTCTTGCTGAAGGAGTAACAGACACCTTAATGGGACGTGGGACGCTGGGACGCGGGACGTTTTACTTAACCTTCAGGGCGCTGTAGAAAGCGTTTGATTTCCTCAAGTTTAGAGGATGGAATAACAAATTTACATTAAGTTCAATAAAAATCCACGTTTTTCTTCGTGCCATTCCAGAAAAAACACCTAAATTTGCGATGCACATTTTTAAACACATAAGAAGAAATGAAAGTAACACCCCTGTCACTCCGCAAGAAGCTCGCTCTGGAGCTTTGGCGACAACAGGATAAGATAGCACGCAAAGAACATCCACTGAAGCAGCTATTTTGGGAATGCACACTACGTTGCGACCTCAAGTGCCGGCATTGTGGAAGCGATTGCAAGATGCAGTCCGAGAGCAAGGATATGCCCAAGGCCGACTTCCTGCGCGTGCTGGACAGCATAGCCCGTAAGACCAACCCGCACAAGGTTTTCGTCATTATAACTGGTGGCGAACCGCTGATGCGTAGGGACCTTGAGGAATGCGCCAAGGCAATCTACGACAAAGGTTTCCCATGGGGAATGGTCACCAACGGCCTACACCTCACGCCCCAGCGTTGGATTAGCCTCCAACGGGCTGGTATCCACTCTATGACCATCAGTCTGGACGGATTACAGGAAGACCACAATTGGATGAGGGGCAACGAGCAAAGCTTTCAGATGGTGAGCAAAGCCATAGATATGCTGGTGGCAAAGGAGGGCTTCCTCTTCGACATAGTAACCTGCGTGAACCGTCGTAACTACCCCAAACTCAATGATATAAAGGAATTCCTCATCAGCAAGGGCGTAAAGCGCTGGAGGCTCTTCACCGTCTTCCCTGTGGGCCGAGCCGCCCAAGACCCCGATATGAGGCTCACCAGCGAGGAGTTCCGAGGTGTCTTTGATTTTATAAAAGGTACGCGCGAGGAAGGGCGCATCCGAGTGGATTACGGCTGCGAGGGTTTTCTGGGTAACTACGAGGGTGAGGTGCGCAACCGCTTCTACTCCTGTCAGGCAGGCGTCAGCGTAGGTTCCGTAATGGCCGACGGCTCCATAGCTGCCTGCGCCAGCATCCGCTCCGACTATAATCAGGGCAACATCTACGAGGACGATTTCATGGACGTCTGGGAGAATCGCTACGCTCCTTATCGCAATCGCGAATGGATGCGCAAGGGCGAATGCAAGGATTGCTCCTACTTCCGCTATTGTCAAGGCAACGGAATGCATCTGCGTGATGGCGAGGGCAACCTGCTGCTCTGCCATCTGAAACGAATAAAAGAAGCAGAATAAACAAACACACATAATTAACATTTTAAACAAAAAGAGTATGAAAATTAGATTTTTTAAGTGGTGCAATGTCCTTCTGACAGCAATGCTTGCCGTACTGGGTTATAGTTGTAAAAACGACGACTATCCCGCTGAGTATGGTGCTCCCAGCGCAGATTATCAGCTTTCGGGCGTAGTTACGGACGAGGCAGGAAACCCCGTTGGCGGCATCTTGGTTTCTGTTGAGGAAACAGATTATTATAATGATTACAGAGATTATCTGGCTTCCAAAAAGTCGATGCTCGGAACAGGTGAATACTGGATGAGTTATACAAGCTACGGCAATTCCGATTTGACAAAAATTATAGTCCAGGATGTGGATGGTGAAGCCAACGGAGGCGAGTTTGCCAACGACACCATAGATATCGACTACGATAACGCCGTAAAGATAAAAGACGGTGACGGCCATTGGTACCATGGTGCCTGGAAGATTACCCAGAACATCAAACTTAAGAAAAAGTAAAGCATCAAGCAAACAGAACAGAAAAGGCCCGCAAGATTTCTCCTGCTGGGCCTTTATTATTGTTAGCAAAACTACCTTAGTTGTCACTCGCCTCGTTGCCTGCTGTAAGGTCGGCAATCTGGTCTAAGGCCTCCTGATATTGGCGTTTGCGGTGAAAATAACCCCAGAGAAAGAGGGCGATTCCTAATGGCAGACCTATCACAATCATTCCGAAATGAGCAGGTTGTGGCCCTACAATACACCATTTTTGATAGATTTCCCATACCAACCATATGGGGAAAACAATGTTCAGTATCAAATCATATCTAAACCCTTGGGTGAAATGATTCTTGGCCAGAATAAGATTCTTCTGAACCTCTACCAGATTACCATCAAACAGATTTTTCTGGCTTAGTTTGCTTCTATCTCTATGATAATATAACAATCTGAGCGGCAAATAAAGGGATGAAAATATCCAAAAAGGTATAGAAAAACCTAAACGATAAACAAAAAAGAAGTAAAACACGGGCACACTTAACAAGGCTGTAACCCAGTTGCTCCTGAACCCGCGGGTCAGTTGCCCCACCTTCTTCTCCAGCGCCTCCTTAGCCTTGCTGGTCATACGGTCGTTCAGTATCTCCTGCTGATGCAGTTTCTGTTTCAGAATCGCCATCTGCTGGCGCATCTCCTCCAATTCGAAATTCTCGTTCATAACGGATGATTTTAAAGATTCTTCACTCTTCATTCTTCACTCTTCACTCTTCATGTTTTTGAGTTGTTCACGGATTCTGAACAGACGAACGCTGACATTCTTGGCTGTGATGCCCACTATCTGCCCTATCTCGTCGTACGAAAGATTCTCCAGCCACAGCAGGACGATGGCGCGGTCGAAGGGTTGCAACTTGGATATACGCCTATGCAGCATATCCACCTGACGCGTGTCCTCGTCGCGGTCCTCAAACAGATTGATGTTCATGTTCAACCTTTCCGTGGCCGTGCGGCGTTTCTTTCTGTCGTAAGAGATACAGGTGTTCAGGGCTATACGATAAACCCACGAGCGGATGTTACTACGGTTCTCAAAGCCCTCGAATCCGTTCCAAAGGTTTATCAGCACCTCCTGAAAGAGGTCGTTCACCTCGTCTTCGTCCTTCGAGAACATGTAGCACACCGTAAAGATAGTGTCTTTTTGTTCCTTCAGCGTTTCTTCAAACGTTCTTTCTAAATGGTCCATTGTAATGTCTGTTGTTGAATCCCACATCCATTAGACGCAGCAAAGGTACAAAAAACTACGCGAAAACCGAAAAATCTTCCAAAAACCTTTCCAAACACGTCTGGCACAGAACAAAATAAAAGCCCCGCAAGATTTCTCCTGCAGGGGCTATTAAGCTCCTGCGTTTCGCAACGCAGGAGGGCTTTTGACGTCATGTTATTCACTTTTTGTTAAATCTAAAAACGAAACGATATCGTCCACGATTTGTTATATAATCACTAGTTCGTGTAATACTCAATCCCATCATTATAAACCCAAACCCTGTTACAACATTTACCTGATTCTGGGAGGATTACAACCCTCAGATTAGGACATCCATAAAACATATCATAACAGAACTGGCCCTTTCGGATATGAGAACTCCATATCCATTCCCCTTTTACCTTCTTTAGATGATGCCCTCTGATATGGCGCAGGCTTAGAAAGTGAATTCCTTTTTTCTTCCTGCTTGTCATCCTATACGAATCAGCAGCCTCCACTTCTGCTCTATCATCTAAATTCAATAAAGCAAAATTCTTCCTGTATCCCCAGGACGATCCTAAAATATAGGGAATTTCAGTCGCCTTACAACCCCTTGCCGATCGTTTTGAAAAACTTTCCTGAAGATTTGTGTAAATAGTCTCTTGATAAAGGCATAGATGCGCCAACTCTGCATCAACATAAAGATACGGGGTCTTGTCCGACTTAAAACGTGCACCAGACAGGTCAAGATATGCCAGCCGCCCAACCTTATCACCCTCCTGTTCCATGTATCCTGCCATTCGTCTTAGGATTTTGAGGTCAGCAGAGTTAAGCTTACCACTCACCACAAGCACACTACATGTATCCCTCTCGGCAGGGTTCAGCATCCGGCTCAGACCGCCAGGATACGGATTGTGTATCGTTGTTATTCTTGCTTCCGCAAATAGTATTGCACAGAAGGCAAACACCCCAAACACAGCAAACTTCTTCATATCCAATTAGTTTAAGATTTCTCTAAATGGCTAAATCACATTCTCCTTTTATATCTATAACGCACAAGCCGCTGATTTGTAACAACAATGGGCAATATTTAACACTTATTCACACAAATTCAACTCTCAGTCGCGGCAAAGATAAGAGTTCTCTGCCTAACGCTTGGCTGTTACTGAGAAAAGTTGTACTTTTACGGCGTAAAACATTCAAAAGAGAGAAACAATATGAGTACGCAGGCATTAACAGGACTCCGCGATTATCTTTACGGAACACTTTCCACTAACGATATGATGTGGCTTGTTGGGGAATTGCAAAATCAGAACGTGATGCTGCAGAAGGACGCTTTAGAACACACGAAGAAATTTTTGCTGAACTATTAAATGAAGATTTGACTGAGGCTGTATGAAAAGGATTCTATTAGTTAACATCCTGCTACTTGTAACACTTATTTGTTTTGCAGATGAGAAGGCTGACCTCAAAATGCAGAAAGGCTTAAAGAAGGTGTATGTGACAGAAACAATCACCGATGCCCCATATCCTCCTTATTATGCGACTACTCGTATAACTGTTGAGAGTCTGTACGAAGTAACAGAATCTACGCCTGATGGTTACATATTAGACGTTCGCAATACCAATGTCACCACAGATATGTGGACAAACAAAAAAGAAAACAATTACATCGGGAATCCGGTTTTCTCTTATGAAACCGCGTTGGAAGAAGGTGCTCGTTACATATTTGCCACAGATAAAGCAGGTAAAATCCTGAAGCTTCTGAATTTTGATGAAGTAAAAGAAAAGAGAAAAGTCGCATTGCACAAATTCTTCTCTGCTGGCATGGTAGAGATTATAACAGATACCTCAGAGACCTATCAAGCCGAAATAGAAGACTCCATGGTAAATAAAATTCTGGACGAAATGACCGAGGAGTCTGTCTTAAAGAAGTTCCTCTTTACAATCTCACCGTTGGGATTAAACGGAAAGAATATTGTCGACGGTACAGAAGAAGAATATGAGGTGAAAAGGGGTATTAGAATGAAGCGAACATATCAGGTAAAATCCAACGGGGGTATCAAATCCTCCTCGTCCTTAAATATGACTCCCGAAGAGGTAAAGCAATATTATATGAAACCATACAAGGATGCTTTTTCCAGATTAAAAGATGAGGATTACCCTGATCTGACAGAGGAGGAATTCCATAAATTAGTAACAGAAAAACTTTCTAATTTTAAACCTGAAGACCCTGTTTGTATTACACTAATCCCTGCCTTCAAGCTTAAAGCCTCAGAAAAGGCCGCCATCACGTTCCTTCCTGACGGATGGGTAAAGACTGTCAATAGCACCTCAAGTATAGATGAATACGGAGAAAACACAAAAACCACATATAAGATTTACTGCAAGTAAAGTGGTGTAAACAATCTTAAAGCTAAGAACAGATAAGCCCCGCAAGATTTCTCCTGCTGGGGCTTTCTTATTGTTAGCAAACCACCTTAATGGGACGTGGATTACTTTATTCCGTTTTCTGCCATTATCTGCTTTAGGCGAGCATTCTCTTGTCTGAGGGCATTGATTTCCGCAGTCAGACGCTCTATGGTCTGGCGTTGAGTCTCGCGTTGACCTAAGCGAGCAGCAGTCATTCGCTCACGTATACCGCCTTCTGTGGTGAATTCACGGTCTTTAAGTTCAATGTACTTAGCCAGGGCTTTATCCACTTGATGACAGAGACATATTGCCATGTTTGCCAATTCCTCATCGTTCATCTTAACCATCATAGGCTGATAATCCGCCCATTGGCTGTGGTAACGGCAGAATTGATGGAGGCGGTCAAAGCGGTCATTACGCCCGAACCATTCCGAAAGTCCTTTGCGTTTCAGATAGTCTTGGTAGTCCTCAAGGAGTTCCTGATTGCTACCACGGGCAATTCCCAACAGTTTCAGTTCTGTCTCTGTTGATGTCTGCCCGTCTGTACTACCTTCCGCAATGTTCTGCTTGGTGCTGCGAGCAGCCTGTACCATCTGGTCAACGGTGCGATCACCATAACGAGGCAGGAAGCGCTGACAGAACACTTGCGTCAGTTGGTAAAGCACATCACTGCGCTGATAGAATCTCAGCTCCGTGTAAACCACCGCTTTACGTAGAACGCTAGCGGTACCATCCTGGTAATGTTTTATAGTGGGGCGTTTGTTAGTGTCCATTGTTGTTGCTATTTATATGGTTAATCCGGTATTTCCGGAATATCCGGAGTCTCCGGATTATCCGGTATTTCATGCAAAGGTACAAAATTATTTACTTACAATAATCTTATATCCTATTAAAAATAAACTGTGAATTGTGAATACTGTTGAAAAGAAATGGGAGTCGCAAGAATGCGTCTTGTCACTTCTTGAAGATTTTTACAAGTTTGTTTCCTATTTTATCAACAAACAAATTACGGGTGGTAGTATCAGGGGAGCACTTTTCTGTCGATTCTTTACGCTTCTTACACCATTCCAGAATAGCATCGTAGCCATCTCCATTTGGGAATCTCATATAACATTTATGGTCTTTGTTTTTTGCCTCCATAATAATAGCTATTGCTTCTTCTTCGCGATTATTATGGAGTAAAGCCATGATATAATCTAATCTGTCGTTATTAAAGGCCATGACTTTGCTTTCGTCGGGAAAGAATGTGTTAGCATCTGGATTCTCCTTGAGGAATTGAAGAATGTCAGATGCGGCTTTTCTGAAAATCCTATCCCAGATTTCCTCTAAGTCCTCTGCGGTATAACTATTTGTATCATTTACTAAGGCATCATATGTGGCAATCTTCTGAGCGCTAATGGCAGCAGCTCCATTACCTCTCAGGCTCATGGGCGGTTTCTTTTCATTCCTAAATATGCCTGTTATCTCCCACCACAGGTCATCAAAATAAAGCGGTTTTACTTCTAACCACGCATCTTTGGACTCACAATGAAGCAAAATGAAAATATAGCCTTCTTCTACTTTCCAGTCAAGATAAGAACTCTGACGCCATCCATATTTCTTGGCAACATTCCTACGCGCAGCATCGTCTAATTTCTGAAAATCTTTATTTGTCATGATTTCATACGTATATCATTTAAGTCTGTCCATACCGCAAAGGTACTAGTTTTGGTTTTAGGCGCAAAATAATTTGGGTTATTTCTTCAAAAAAGCCCCGCAAGATTTCTCCTGCTGGGGGCTTTCTTATTGTTAGCAAACCACCTTAATGGGACGCGGGACGCTGGGACACTGGGACGTTTTACGGAATCATGTCGAAAAATGTTGCGCGCAAACAACACTTTTTATGTAAAAATGTTGCGCGTAATCAACACTTTTATTATCTTTGCCGCAGAAATATAGCTAAAACCATTCAATATGGACACATTATTCAGAAAGAGTGACCGCCTTTTGGCCAATGTCAGCATGGAGATAGTGCGCGAAAAGATGAGCGAAATCCACTGGAACGCCCAACTTATTAGCATTATGGGTGCCAAGGGTGTAGGCAAATCCACGCTCATCAAGCAGTATCTGAAGCAGAACTATCAGCCCCTCGACCGCCGTATGCTGTATTGCTCGGCTGATACGGTTGAATTTTCCACCCGTACGCTGGTAGAATTAGCAGAGGAATTTGTAATTCGTGGCGGCGAACTGCTGGTAATAGATGAGATTCATAAATACAAATCTGGCACCTCGGACTGGAGCCGCGAAATAAAGGAAATCTATGAGCTGTTTCCCCAGTTGAAGTTGATAGTAAGCGGTTCCTCCCTTCTTCGGCTGAGAGAAGGCGATGCCGACCTCTCGCGTCGTGCCGTTAAATACACAATGTCTGGCCTTTCCTTCCGCGAATCCCTCCGCTTTTATCATGGCTTATCGTTCGAGAAATGGACACTGCAGGATATCTTAGAGCATCCTTACGACTTGTGGCAAATGGTGACCTCGAAGTGCAAACCCGTAGCCCTGTTCAAAGAATATCTGGAGAAAGGTTACTATCCATTCTTATTGGAGGGCGAGGGCGAATATTATACCAAGATAGAGCAGGTTGTGAATTACATCATCGAGATCGAACTGCCCCGCATTTGTAAGGTAGATGTATCCAACGTCAGAAAACTGCAGGCACTCATTGCCCTGATTTGCAGCGAAGTGCCTTTCGAGCTGAATGCCAATAAAATAGCTGCAGCTCTTGAGATTGGTCGTGATACGGTGGTGGAATATCTGAAATATCTAGGCGATGCCAAGGTGCTGAACCTGCTATATTCCGACAAGAAGAAGATTGGTAAGCTCTCGAAGCCCGACAAGGTTTATCTGGAGAATCCCAATATCCTCTACGCTCTGGCTCCCACAAAGGCCGACATTGGCACGCTGCGCGAAACCTTTGCCATCGGCAGCCTCTCTGAATTGCACAATGTGGAATACGGTAAGGCCCAGGGCGACTTCAAGGTCGACGAAAAATATACCTTTGAGATTGGTGGTCGAAGCAAGGATTTCTCCCAGATAGCGGGCGTAAAAGATTCCTACATCTTTGCCGACGACTGGGATATGCCCGACGGAGCCAAACTGCCCCTCTGGATGCTGGGCTTCCTATATTAATCCGAAAAATCATTACATCGTAAAATTCCCTAACTACCCCGTTTTTACTGCCTAGTTAGAGAAAATTTACTGCCACACGAGGGAATTTTTGCGGCCCTTAATAGTAGCAATTGCTAGCATTAATAGTGCCGAAAGAGCCCATTTTACGGGCTTGCGAAGCGTTGCGAAAATGTTTGACAATGCGGATGTGATTCACTGTCGGTTTTTAACAGTTTAACAGTTAATTTTTGAGCCCTACCCCCCTCTCAGACTTGCGTGGGGAGTGTTAATATTTATTAATATATATTAATATATATATAATCATATAGATATAAATAATGTATTAATCTATCTCTCTTTCTGTGGGGTACCCTTTAAATTTTAACTGTTAAACTGTTAAACTGTTAAAGCTACCCCTTGGCTATGTGCTCAGATTGTTGTACCTTTGCTCCTCGAAAAATAAAAATGAATAATCCAATATTGTATGAATTCTAAGATACTGAAACTGGATGCACCTTACAACGTGATATACGCTGGAGGGCTTGTTGGGCGACACATCGCCACCATGGTTACTTGGACGGAGGACGAAGACGGGGAGATGACGGACACCGTTTCCTATCCCATCATAGACAGAGGCGAGGAGTTCCCTGCCGGCAAACTGGTAATGGAGGACTTGGATGACTGCCGCGTGATTTGTCCTTACGGGAAAAAAACTAACCTCTATTGGTTGGCTCATATCATAGAGTACGACTTCCAACAATTGGAGCCTGCTGGAACAGAATATATTATAGAACGTACCCAGCGGCTTGGCTGTAAGATAGTCTTTCCTAAAATAAAGAATGAGAATGGCGTAGAAATTACAAAGTGGGATTTTAACGCTACGCTGTACATTACGCCACTAAACGCTTCTTGGGAGGAAAAGCAGGAATTTATAGTCAAGAGCAACGTATATGAAGGATTCTATTTTCAGGCAGAGGGAACGGCCCATGAGATTCAAAACGAGCTAGAGTATCAGCTCTCGGTCTACACGGGATATTTCCCTAAAGAGTTAATCCGAATCCGTTTCCAGACATCGGACTTTGAATTGGACGATGTTATCAAATATCTGAACAAGTCACAAGGTATTAAGAATGAAGACAATGCTTACTGAACTGCCACACATACCCGTTGACTTTGTTGCGGGCGTTGCCAAGACCAAAAAGACCGACGGACTGCGCAAACCTTACGTGGAACTGATTAAGAACTGGGCCGAGCACGAGGGAATGGAAGAAGCCGGTATGCGCGCCATCTGCTCCATTGCCGGCACACAGCAAGTGGATGCCGACCATATGCCCAAGGAGTTCTTCCCCGCCTTCCGGAAGGGCGGGAAGGCCGAAGAGCTGATTCAGATTATCCGCAAGATAAACGATGACATACAGAGTGGTGAGGAAATGTGGACGTGGGCACACGTGATGCGCGTAATGGTGGACGAGACAATTATTATGCCATCTGTGACGGTTAACCGATTCGACACCATCATCTGCTCTATGATTCCTGGCAAGGGAAAGGATACCGTACGCAAGAACGGCGACTTCCGTATTATGAGCGACATAAAGAAAACTTATCAGACGATGACATCGCAAAGTTACCTCGACCCCGTAGAAGCGTCGAACAAGGAAATCTGCCAACAGGTTGCCAAACGCTTTATGCCGTTAAAGGTTATGAGTTGAACGTTGATAATTAGCGTCCGAAAAGGTTCCAAACCCGTTCCGACGCACCCAACTCTCTTCCGATTTTATCCAACACGTTTCCGAGGGATTTCCAACCAGTTTCCGAAATCCTTCCAACCCCTTCAGACCCCTTAAAACCTATTGCTATACCTTATTTATTGTTATAATTTTGTGATACGATTTTGATGCTGGCCAGCCAAAAAAATCGCCAAAAAAATGTGTAACATAAAATTATAACGAAAATGAAAAATCAAACGATGATGGGCATTGCGCCCAACAGCTTTAGCAGCGTAGAGTGCTGCACCCTTGAGACTATGTACGCTCACATGGACAACCCTGAGACAGCGCAGATTTGCGCCGACATAGCTGCTGCCCTTGAGCAAGTGAAACGTGGCGAGATGACACGCGAGGCCTTTGATGAGTTCAAGCTTAATAAGAAGAAGCAGCTGCCCGTACTGACCCCTCATGCCACCTATAAGGATGGTGTGCGCAAGAACAAGATGGCAATCCCCAGCGGACTCTCGATGTACGACATTGACCATATCGCCGACCCCAAAGGCTACTTTAATACTATGGTACGCGAGCGCGTGGGCGAGCTGGGCATCGATATGGCCTATGTAACGCCCTCTACTGAGGGTTTGCGCCTCATATTCGAGATGCCTGAGGGAATGACCTTGGCCGAGGCTCAGAAGTGGATGAGTGAGCAACTGGGCGACGCCAACTACGACGGCTCCGTTAAGGATTATGCCCGCTGCTCGTTCCTGGTTCCTCGCGCGTACCTTCTCTATATAGATGAGGAGGAACTTTGCAAGGAGCGTGAGGTGAAAGCAGTACCTCAAAACAAGGTAGTGCTTGAACCAGTGTTGCAAAACGCGACGGTGGTTAACGAGCCGAAATTTCGACCCGGCCAAGCCACAGCCCGTAACCTGCGCATCTTCGACCTCTGTCTGGCGGAAGCAGGTCTGAAGTTGGAGGAGATAGACAACATTGGCGTTTACAACTGGCACAACACATTGGTGGCTATACTGAGCATAGGCATCTGCCGTCTGATGAAGCAAGAGGAACTGTTGGCCGTAATAGCCGAACGTATGCCCAACTACGCCAAGGAGCAGGATTGCCAGCGACTCATCAGCGACTTCTACAAGGACTACACCCGGATGAATGCACCCATGAGCCAGCGTCTGCGTGCCATCTATGCCGAGAGTATGACGGAGCAGAAAGACAAGTCTGCAAAGGCAGAGGAAATCTTGGGCGAAGAGCCTCCACAGCTGCCTAAGCGCCTGCCCAAGAGCATCAAGCTGCTAGTCAGCAAGGAACCCGATGTGTACAAGCCCGCAGTCGTTATGGCCGTCTTTCCTGCCCTTGGAGCACATCTGGTAGGCACACGCTTTCTCTACAAGGACAACACACCGCACGAGGCAACCTTCATGACGTGCTGCATGGCTCCCATGAGTAGCGGCAAGTCCTGCATCAATCGCGTCTGCGACCTTATCATGGCCGACATAAAGGCGCGAGACGAGGAGAATTGTCGCCGTGAGAACGAATGGAAAGAGGAGTGTCGGAGCCTGGGTGCCAACAAGCAGAAGCCCAAGCGCCCTGAGGATCTGATTATCCAGATTATGCCCAGCGATATGACCAATGCCGCCCTCGTACAGCGACTGATGGATGCCGACGGCCATTTCCTGTACACGCATGTAGATGAGGTGGAACTCTTCGACCAGCTGAAGGTGAACGGCAAGGCAGGACAGATAGGAAAGATATTCCGCTATGCCTATGACAACCAAGAGTACGGACAGGGACGTGTAGGTCTGCAGAGTGTTTCCGGCTCGCCCACCGTTCGCTGGAACTGGAATGCAGCAACCACCATTCAGCGCGGTCAGCAATTCTTCCGACCTATGTTGGCCGACGGAACCATGAGTCGACTCACCCTCTCCACCATCGTTACCTATCGTGGTATGGAAATGCCCATCCACGGCATCTACGACGACAAGTTTGCCGAGGAGCTGAAACCTTACATCGACCGCCTGAATGCAGCCCAAGGCCTCATAGACATTCCACAGGCAAAGCGCCTTATCAGTACGCTGGATAAGGAGGCTAAGGATATGGCTTGGCTCTATGACGATGAGGTATTCGAGAGACTTTCCTATCGTGCCGTTGTGAGTGCTTGGCTGCGTGCTATGGTGCTCTATCTGGCAGAAGGCAAGTGGAGTAAGGAGATTGAGGCGCTGGCCATGTGGAGCCTGAAGTACGACATGTGGTGCAAGATGCACTTCTTTGGGCAGCAGATGAGTGCTCAGATGGAAGGCGAGGTGGTTCGTACGCGTGGACCTCAGAACCTGCTGGACATGCTGGCAGACACCTTCACGCAGGAAGATGCCAAGCAAGTACGCATCCGTGCGAACAAGAAACCATATCCCAACCCTATGCTTTGTATGTGGGTGAAGCGTGGCTACATTACCCAAGATGCTGATGGCATTTACCACAAGACGGCATCTTACCTTAAAAGATGTTTGGCAGCATAAACAATGTAAGAGAATGGGGGTCGCAAAATCGCGACTCCCATTTCTCGTTTAACAGTTTAACAGTTAACAGTTTAATTTTAAGGGGTATGTGCAGAAGAAAGCCCCCGCAGGAGAAATCTTGCGGGGTCTTTATTTTTTGTGCAGACCTCTAATACAGAAAAGGGAAATATTCCTTGGATGAGGAAAATTCTTCTTGCCTTTTCTTTGTTTTCTAAAAATTAACCGTATCTTTACAGCAGAAATTATATTGTTTTTACCAATAAAAAGAAATAAAACGGGTATGAAAACTTTGAAAAGTACACAAGCATTGAGAGTTGTTCTTGGACTGTTCCTGGCATTCGCCATGAGCGGCAAAATGTGGGCGCAAAGTAGTAATTCACGCTTTTTGGCTGAGGGTGCCGTGCATGAGTATTTAGAGGAAGATAGGGTTCAGATGCGTGCGAACGCCTTTATCTATGAGGGGAAGTTTGAGGAATACCGAAAGTGGCAATTGCATATCAAGAAGGAAAGCCGGAAGATGGAGGTAGCGCATAAGAAGAAGATGAAAAAGATTAAGGATGAGGATGTGCGAGACAGTCTATACGAGGAATACAAACGTCAGCGTTACGACTTTGTTTACCAGCCATGCCCTTATCCTCAGCACGAATATGTGGTGATTATCCGCCCAACGCTCAAACCTACTCGCGGCTTTGCGGTAGAGAAAGATAAGGTGGTTTATATGGATTATAATAAGTTAGAGTCAGGCCCTTTGAATATTTCTGCAACAGAAATCAGTGAAGATGTGTGCAAGGCTCTAAAAAGTCTGATGGACAATATTGTGGAATCTGCCAAACTCACGTATGACGGGCCCAAGGTCTTGGACGGCACCACCTACAGCATCATCGACGGGCATTTCCCCTGTTACATGGTTAAGAGTCATGGGGGCAGCAGAAACAACGAAGAAGGCGCAGCTTGCCGCTTGCTGGAGAAGCTTTCTGAGGCTGCCAAGCAGAAAGATGCTGCCACCATAAACGCACAGCTTGAGGAAATCAAACGCCTGGATGCCTTCTACAGCGCACTGAAGGTTAAGTAAAAAACGTCCCACACGTCCCAGCGTCCCACGTCCCATTAAGGTGGTTTGCAATTTTCTTTGTACTTTTGATGAACGTTTTCCGTTTAGCGGTGTATATCTTTATGAGAGCAGCTCTGAAATAGAGAGAAGTTAAAGAAGTTATCGCTTCGCTAGAAGTTAAAGAAGTTAAAAGAAAAAAGAAAATGAGAAAGACAATAGTTATCCTGATGGCCCTGATGGGCAATATGTGGGGTTTTGCACAGAAGGCAGAAACAATAGAAACGTTCGTAGCTAACAAACACGAGCCGGAATGGTATGCGGCTCAGGCAGAGGCTTGGCAAAAGAAAGTAGATGCAAACCCCAAGGATCAATGGGCTTGGCGTAATCTGTTCCGTGCCACCTATTATCACGACACTTTTTCCAATGGATGGGGAGAGGATCAAGATGAATCCAGAACGGCTGATGTTATCCGCAAGATGGAGACCACGTTGCCCGACAGCTATGTGCTGAACCTCAGTAAGTGTCGTTTCTGCCTGACTACCGATGAGGCTGCCAAGCGGGGAGACAACATCCCCCGCGCCATAGAACTGATGCCAGAAGAGATATGCCCAGAAGACCTCGAATATCTGGCCACCCGTCTGTGGATTGCTGACCCTGAGAACCCCCGCGTCAAGGAGATGTTCACCAAATCGTACCAAAACAAGTATTTCCCCACCCGCATCATGCATTTCAACCATAATATGCTCCAATGTATGCAGCCAAATGCCCTCTACTTTTCCAACGGTGACCTTGACACAGAACCCATGAAGATGCTGCAAGAAGCGCTGGGTGAGCGAACGGATGTCACCATCATCAACTTCTCCTTCCTCCACGCAGATTCCTTCATGGAGGCTCTTTACAAGAAACTGAACATCAAGCCATTAACCCTGAATGTACAGGACTATGGGAAGTACGGTGAGGACTGGTACAAACACTACGAATCCGACATTATTATGTATTTGATAAAGGAGAGCAAGCGCCCAGCCTACTTCTCGCCCACAAATGGCAAAGTCTCTATCTTGAATAAAGACAGCATCTATAACGAGGGCTTGATTCTGAAATACAGTCCTAAGCCGTACAACAACTTTGATGTGGCGATGCATAACGTAAAGGAGGTTTACAATCTGGAGTACTTGGCAGAACCCGACCTCGTCTATGACTCATGGCAGACAAGTGAAATGCTTGATATGAACCATGTTACGCTCCTCGCAAACCTAATCTCCAAGTTCCGAAAGAAGGGTGATAAAGCTCAGTCAGAGCGTCTGTACAAAATCCTCAGCAAATGTGTGGAACGATGTGCAATGGCACATAAGAATACAGACCAACCAGAGGAGTTGAAAACGTATTACGAGAATCTGCTGAAGGAACAACTCGAAGATTAATGTTGACCTGCGGTCGAGCCTGCTCACGCTAGCTAATCATTGCTCTCGCTCAATCGCAGTCTTCAATGTTCAATGTTCAATGATTAATGTTCAATATTTTAAACCCCTTTCAGCCCTCACGGACGAGGAGCTGATGCAGCGGGTAAGCAGCAAGGACGATGATAGGGCTTACGGCGAGCTCTACCATCGTCATGCTCGCAAACTGATGGGCTTCTTCTTCAGGCAGAGCGGTGGCGATGAAGCTTTGGCTGCCGACTTAACACAAGATACCTTTATGAGGGTGTGGACAGCGCGTAGCAAGTTTGCCACTTCGTTCTCGCGTTCCGCTCGCGACCCCTTCGGCGTTCAAGATTCAGGGTTCCGAACGTGGATGCTCACCATCGGGTATAACCTTGTAAAGAACCATTACAGGCTTAGCGAACACCAGAAGCAATACGAGCAGTTTGTGGTGCAAACGGGAGAGGAAGTGGCTGAGAGCAACATCGTGGAACACCTCGATAATAAAGCCTTCGACCAAGCCCTGAAACAACATCTGGAGAAGATGCCGCCAGAGAGCCGTTTGCTTTTCTCGCTCAGATTCGAAGAAGAACTGACCGTTCCGCAGATAGCCGTCGTAATGTCGGTACCAGAGGGAACGGTGAAGTCCCGACTACATATTCTAACCCAATCGTTAAAACAAAAATTCAACTATCATGATACAGTTCGAAGATAAACTCCATGCATCGGCTCAGCGCCTTGCTGAGCAGGAAAACAAAGGCCTGCATGTGCCCCAGAATCCTATGCAGCAGAAACGTACCTATTGGGGATGGATAGCCACACCCGCAGCAGCTGTGGTGGGCATTATCTTTGGTATGACTTTGCCTTTGTTTGTCGAGAAGGAACAAAGTTCAATGTTCAACGCCGAAGGGGTCGCGAGCATTATGCGAGAACAAAGTGGCAATGTTCAATGTTCAATGAACAAAGATACCGTACGCGTTATAGAATCGGTACGCGACACGCTTTACCTTACGCAAGTGGTGGAAAAGGAAAAGGTAATCTATAAGTCCCTTCCAACCCAGCAAACAGCAGAGGCGGCACCAAGGGATTCCGACTATCAGCCCGGCCAATGTACCTCCATCCAATGCGATGGTATCAACTATTCCGTTCTGGCAACGAACTGAAAACTTACTTGCAGTATACCTTATATATTAGGGTGACGGGCTCCTTGTCCTTTTTGTGGATGACGCAGTCGATGGTCTTTACCCAACCATCGGGCTGGAAGGTGTAGGTGGCTTCCTCGGTGTACTCCTCTTCTGTGCCGTCCTTAATGTCTTTTCCGTTCAATGCCAGCGGGCTGATGGTGCCTTGAAAGTGTAACAAGCAATAGGATGCTCAAATAAAGGATTTTCTTCATTTTCCGATTCGATTTATGTGTGATTTAAAAATGTGCGTTACAAATTTAGGCATTTTCTGAAATGGCAAGAAGGAAAACGTGGATTTTATGGAATTTAATTGTAAATTTGTACCAAAATAAAGCTAACATAATAAAAACCTACTGAAAATGAGACGGAAACTACTGATTTTTCTAAGTTTTGTGCTGCCTCTGATAGCAAGAGCGGAGGGTGAGGTAAGCCAAGTACCCTTGGCCGACCCCTACATTCTGCTGGAGGACGGCAAGTACTATGCTTACGGCACGCACGATGCCAGCGGTATCAGGTGCTACTCATCGGACGACCTGCGCACATGGAAGGACGAGGGGCAGGCGCTGAACAAGGCCAACACCACAGAACAGCAATGGTTCTGGGCACCTGAGGTGTATCACAAGAACGGACATTACATTATGTATTTCTCTGCCAACGAGCATCTGTTTGCTGCCGTAGCCGATTCTCCCAAGGGGCCCTTCAAGCAGGTGGGCTCTTACCAGATGGAGAAGTTGATAGGTAGCGAGAAATGTATTGACTCACATGTGTTCTTCGACGACAACGGCAAAGCATACGTGTTCTTTGTGCGCTTTACCGACGGCAACTGCATCTGGCAGGCTGAGTTGGAAGATGACTACATTACTCCAAAGGTTGGAACCATGCGCAAGTGTATCGCTGTGTCGCAAGAATGGGAGAACAAGTTGGGGAGAGTAAACGAAGGTCCCAATGTGATTAAGATAGGCAAACGCTACTTCCTGACTTACTCGGGTAACGATTTCCGCTCGCAAGACTACGGTGTGGGCTTCGCCAGCACTACCAACATAGCCACAGGGCAATGGGGCAAATATGGCTCGAACCCCATTCTAAGAAGGTTTGACGACTTGGTAGGCACAGGTCACCACTCACTCTTCTATGACAAAGAGGGCATTCTGCGCATCGTATTTCATGCACACGAATCGAAGGAGAATGTGGGCACCCGACTGATGTACATCGGTACCATCAAGGCCAGCTCCTCCAAACTGACCATGAGCAACGAGCCCATCATTAGACCCACACTCTCTACAACTGCTCCCTATAACCCCGAAATGATAAGCAAAGAACGGGGTTTTCAAAACGGCGGAGCGGTCACCGTAGATCTGAACAATGACGGTAACCAAGACATCGTGGCCGGTGGTTACGCCAATAAAGCTCAGAACTCCGCCGAAGACGAACTGACAAGCAAACGAACAACATACGCTATGCTCTTTCTGCCTGCTACCAACAAATGGAATACTCCTGCCAAGGTGCCCTTTATGGTGGCAAATGCTCCATCCGTAATTCCCTGCGACGTGAACAACGACGGCAACATGGACATCGTGGCCTTTGAGAACAACACAGAGGAAGATGTCAAGTTCAGTCAGGAAGGTATCTTCCTAGGTAACGGAAGGGGGAACTTCACCGTTCCTACCCTATCCTTTACAGACGCAGAAGGAAACGCCCTCACCTTTAACCTCAGAGGCCCCAGCAGCGCCGACATCATAGACATCGACAACGACGGAAGGCTGGACGTAGTATGTGCTGGACATCTGGGCGACGAGAGCTACAACGTGATTCTGCACAACAAGAGCATCACCCCCGAAGAGCTTACCTTCTGCGTGGAGCCGTACGAGCAGGAGTTGCAATTCTCGGAAGCCATTATTCAGGCAGCCGACCTGAACAACGACGGCTTTCAGGACTTTGCCATCTCCTCGGTACTGGACAATGTGGAGGGACAAGTCCGCTTTACGGATGTATATCTGAACGACACCTTGCAGCACGGACGATTCCTGCGCCAAGGACTGGGCGAAACGGGAGGAAGCATCAAGAGGAAATCAAGCGGAAGCCTGCAGTTGGCCGACCTGAACAACGACGGTTGGCTGGATATCTATCTGGCTGGATTGGGCGAAAGCTCATCGGGCGAGGCAACAACACGTCAGCGCATCTATGCCAACAAGCAGCAGAGCAAGCCAACCTTTACCCAACTGAGTAACGCCGACCTCTTAAACGATATGTTCAACATACAAGCCAGCGTGAACAACTCGGCAGGCATTATCGACTGGAACGGAGACGGCGCTTACGACATCTTCGTAGGTGGACTGAAAGGGAATGCCAAGAACAGCTCTGGGCAGCTCTACCTGAATAACGGAAGGGGCAAAATGAGCCGAAGTGTAGTCATCCCAGGCACCACAGCCTCCTCAGTAATCTTCCCTGACTGGAACGCAGACGGGCGTAAGGACTATGTGACCTTTGGCAACTGCACAGACGAGAATTACCTGAAGCAATGCCCGCAAGGCGTTAACGCCATTCTGTGCTACTATCTGGGTGCTATTCCCTCCAGACCCGATGCCCCACAGAACTGCCAGGCAGAAGTGAATGCCGACGGCTCCGTAACCTTATCGTGGGAAGCCCCTGAAACTGCCCAAACCTGCTTTACCTACGAGGTGTATATACAAAATGCTGAGGGCAATCAGCTGAACAGCACACCCGCCTTCATAGGTGGAGACAAGGACGGCTTGCGCAAGGTGAACAGAATGGGGCGAGTAGGTTGCAGGCAGACGTGGACCTTCCTCCCTCCCACCACAGGAACCTACAAGTGGGGCGTTCAGACCATAGATGCCGCTTATACAGGCTCTGCCTTTACGGAAGGCCCCGCATTCACGGTTACCTCAGAAGAGGATGGAATAGAGGAAGTGAATGAGACTTATGAGTCCCATAGGTCTTATGGGACCTATGAGGCTAATAAGGCCCATGACCTCTCAGGCAGGAAGGTTTCAAAACCCGTTCCTCACCTTATATATATTAAGGAGGGAAGGAAAGAGTTGAGATAAACAAAGAAAGCGAGGATTTCTCCTCGCTTTTCTTTTTATCTCATAATTGTCAATTATCAATTGTCAATTGTCAATTACCATATATCCTCCGGCTCAGATGGGTTATCGTAAACCTCCTTAGCACAATACTCCAGATAGTCCATATAGAAGTAGTGTGTAGGATTATCCAACACGGTCTTAAACTTAATGTAATAGGTAACATCTGGGTCCATAGTCTGACGGAGCATGATTCGGCGCAAGCAGATGTTAGATGCACGCATCATGGTAGAACCACCAGGACCACCAGCTACGTATTGCTGACAACCCTTCATGAAGTCGTTGTTACGCATACGCTTGTCAACTTCGGCATTGTAGTCGTCATCGTTTCTGTCGTCATCGTAACCAATATCGCTGGGGATATTACCCTTACGAGTCTGCAGATAATAAGCTCCCTGACGAAGGTCCATAGGAATACCCATAGCAGCCAACTTGTCGGGATCGCTTCCCCAGTAGAACTGAGCCATACCACGCTGTACACCACCACACTGCTGGCCAAAACGCAACTCGTAGGTTCCACGTACAGGAACGGGAGGAAGCTTCATGGTAACCTCGTAAAGACCACGAATAGTCATCTCATCGCCCTGCATATTAGCCCAACCGTTGTTACGGCCAGTCCAATAAGCAAATACGGTTTCCTTCTCGATAACCACATCGTTCAGATACTGATAGCCAAGTTCGGCATCGGTGGGGATTAAAACATTCTTATGACGGTCGTCGGTAAGTTTGGAAATACGAATGTCGTTATTCATAAACTCAGGCCACATAGCGGTTACATTCCAGCGAATACGGCTACGCATCATCTGGGTACGTGTATTGTCGCTATAATAGAGAAGATCCTCAATAGGATAGATAATACCATTACGGACATTGAACTCGCCCTGAAGATTCGGGTCACCAATCTTGATACCCACATTCTTGGGGTCACAAGAATTCTCGTGATAATCACCACGACGACCATTATTCAGGTTGGGGAAACGGTTCAGGTAAACACCATTACTTTCCTTACTCTCGAAGGTCTTCAGCAAACGACGCTTACCCATAGTGGTATAGAACTCAAAGATGGCAACGGTGGGCACACCGGTATTATTGTTGTAGCCCTTCTCGTTGTAATGGTTCACCAGACGGTCTGTTGACAGACGCATGGGCAGCATGTGATAGGTAACAAACTGATTCAGCAGGTTATCCTCACTCTTGTAATCCTTGTCGCGCTTAGCATCGGGATAGATACCCAGATTATCAAGGTAGTTGACAACATCGTCTACAGTAATATCTTCAATGGCCTTACCTAATGTCTTGCTCCAGAATTCGTCCGTCTCAGCAAAGAGGGTGAAGCCAAAATAGCGGTGCTCTGGGGAGTAGAAGGTAATATTTCCTTCACCATCATCACGGGTAACGGACTGAGTGATGGACTGTGTCTGATACTGACGCTCGTAAACTTCGTCTTTTATCTTGTCAAGGCTGTCCACCATACCACAGGCAATTATCAACCTTGCCATTACTACAAAGCCACCTTTATTGGAGTCTATCATATTCTTCAGCAAGGAAGCCATAGAATCTCCACTTGGAGCAACCACCTGATGTACACAATGTATAACACCGTTGATAGAAAGAATATCACGATTCAGACGGTCAATCATACAATCGTTAACAAGAATGCTATCAGGATCCTCGGTCTGCAGAATAACCAACTTACGGTCGTTCATGTTGGGAACCTCAATCTCAGCTGGAGCGCCAACGGTGGTGGTTGGGAAAGCACTAATTTCGAAGGTGCCGTTATCATCTCCACCATCAATAATACTGTTGTAAACAATAACCTTACGAATAGAGTCCAACTTGTGGCTGTCTGTAAATGCATCCCATGAGGGCTCACTAATCAGGCCCTTGCTTACCAACGAATCCAGATAAAGCTGGATGGCATCGTTAGTAGGCGCAAAAACAGTATAGTTTCCGCGTGCCGACAAAAGCTGGTAAACGGTTGTCTTAGATACACTACTAACAGGCACCTGCTTCAGCAACTCCACATACTCGCTATACTGATCATGCTTAGACAGATAGCCGGAAATAATTTCTTCCTTAAAAACATATCGAGCTGAGGTATCAATGTCCTCAGAACAACTGGCCAAAAACAAGGAAATGACGGCCAACACGTAAAACGCGATTTTTTTCATCGTATAATAGTTCAAGTTTTTTATAAATATTAACAAATAATCGACAAATATAGCCCTTTTTGACATTCACTCCAAATAAAATGGGATTTTCTTGCAAAAAAAGTATCATTTTTGCTGAATAATCAGCCGATTAGATGCAGTAAACGATTGATATTCGGGTGCATAAAGGCACTTTATGACGGTGGAACCCATCTGATAATTACCTGTGCGAGAAATCAGCCAATCTTCCTCGATTACATAGGTGCCTTTTGGCATACGGTCGAAGTAATATTCCGTACGGTCGTCACGTATCTGTCTGTAATATCCCAACCCATTCTGATAACGGTAACCCGACAGGCTGGCATCCGGTTCTGCTGCAGCTGAACGAGGAGCCGTCAGCTGTACAAACTCATAGTCGCGGTCGGCAGTAATGGTATAGCGCACATGCAGGCGGTCACCGACCTTTGGCTGTTCCGTTGACACATCTCTGCGGATATGGAACCCTTGCCAACTGGCCCTTACACTATCCAACGGCATCTGATAGGTTGCATAGACAGCTCCCCACGAGAGTCCCTTCTCATTTTTCTCCACCCTCAGTTCCTTGGGGACAGATACTGTAAGGCTATCACGCAGATAACCCACAGAGGTATGAGGCGTTACAAAGGTATGCGTTTTCTGTCCTTCGCGCAACTTCAATACATCACTATTTCCCTTGGCCAACGGCTGCGAGTCGTCCTGCAACAAAGCATAAACGGCATTTACAGTCTTAACCGGCTCATCCCACTGCTGGGTACGCTTCTGCTGCAAGAGCCACTCGGTCATACCATTCAGCAACTGCTGCTCCTGAGGTTTCACCTCTTGGAAAGCTTCCATCACTTGAACGTGTGTCTGCACCTTACGATTGATGCTGGTAAAACTGCCGCTAATATAAGAGATGTAATAGCCATCAGGGTGAGTTAGCTTCTTGTCCAATCCCTCCAGATACCTTTCGGCCAACTTATCCTTACTGTTCCGTTTCAGCACGATGGCAGCAAGGGCAGCTTCTTCAATGGTATATTCTCTTCCCTCAGCAGGCTGGAGAAGGTCAATAAGCAGTTTCTGGTCTTTACGTTGCTCGTCCGTCAGTATATTATCAACCAGGCTTTGTATATAAAGGTAACGGAGTCCGTGATAGGTTATCTGCTTGTCTTTCTTATTCTTCACATCCTTCAGTTGCTTGCGAACATCTTTAGCCAAATAATCCATAGCCCGCTTAAGCATACGGTCGGCCACAACGGTTGCAGCATCGGAAGCTACGCCGACTTGACGCAAACGGGCCAGCTGATAGGCAACCTCAACAGTAAGATAGTTATTGGAGCCCATACCGGGGAACCACATAAAGCCGCCGTCAGCACGCTGGAGGGCTGAAAGGCTGGAAAGCAAAGACATACGGTAATCAAGGGAAATCATACCATCGTAATGCAAGGAATCCACCAATGCATCGGCATCGGGCACATGACGCAAGATATGCTGTGCCATACTGGTAGCATAGTAAGCTGCTGAGGTACAGAGCACACACTTGCAATGAGGAGTGAACAATGAGGGCAAAGCCTTCAGAGCCAGCCACGCAGGACGAGCCGTATATTCAACCACCATATTCCGGTTGGTGGCGCTGGGATGATTATGGGCAAAGAGGCTCTCCAAGTTAAACTTCGACGTGCTTTTTCCGCTAACAAAGAAGGCGCGCGTTTCTGTAACATCCTCAAGGTCGGAGAGGATAGGGAGCTGACGCTGCTCGCCGTCTGAGTAATCCGTTCCCTCAGCTACCCATTTAATCAACAGGGCGGTATTATCTCTTACTGAACCGACGGGGAAGGTATAAACCGTATCTCTGCTTGCTTCCAGACGGAACTGAACGGGGAAGCGGGCAAGCACCTTCTCTGTTTCGGCATCCATGATGACACAATTAGCCTTACCCTGCTGCAGACGTTCAGACATATTGCGGATGCTGGCCGTGAAGGTTGCCTCATCGCCGCTGCGCAGGAAACGAGGCAGATACAACTCGGCCATCAGTTCCTTCTGTGCCACAATGGTCTCGTCAATCTGAGCGGTATATAAATCCTTGTCATGGGCAAATCCCGTAAGATGCCAGCTGGTAAGACTCTCAGGCAACGTAAAGCTAATCTTCACCTCACCGTTTGCATCGGTACGAAGCGTAGGACGGAAGAATGCTAATTCCGAGAAAGCATCCCTCTTGGTTCCTCGCACCTCGCCCTCAGCCAATTCTGGATCTTTTATATCCAGTCCTGCTATTTTCCCGTTTAATGCCTGATCTACGGATTCAAAGGCCAATCCTTCAACATCAGGGGCAGCTGCCATAACAGCTTCAGCAGAAACGCCTCGGTTGGCTTTGGCCATCAAGGGCGGGAAGCGCTGCACAGCACCAGAATATTCACGTGTTGGAATGTTCAAGCCAAAACGACCAGAACGACTCAGTGAGATATTTCTTGATGAAGATGGATCAAGCACATAATCGTGACTGAATTCACTAAATATCCAACTGTATTTTGCCTTATAGCCAATTAACTCGAAACGGAAATCAACGTAATTATTATAAGGATACCAGCCTCCAAGATAATTTAATGATGATATCCTATGCATATAGTTCAACTCAAACCCTATCTTATGTTTCAGTATAGCATCCAGCGAGGCGTCGTACATACTGAGCAACACATTTGCATTAGCAGGCTTGCCGTCGGGCTGGCGCAAAGACAATCGCCATTCCTCCTGCTGACCAGGACGAAGACGGTCTCGGAAGGTTTCCCAATGTTTGGTCAGTTCCTTCTTGGGCAAACCTAAATGAAGGTTGATTCTTTCCCCGCTAAAAGCTTTATTATTATATAAGTAGGCTTCTAACCTGACCCCATCTCCATATTCCTCTTTATAAGGTATATCCCAAACAAAGGCCGTATCGCTCAGACACATTAGGGTATCAAGCACAATCTTGTCATGATGAAGCATAGTGCAATACATCCATACATCCTTTAAGGGTGTTCCTATCTGCACCTTGGCAGGACGGTCGATGGCAAATGTATCACAAGGTGAGTACATGAACACATCCTCCTTACTAATCACCCGTGTGTCGGCAAGAGAGAACAGTTCCGTCTGTTGTTCATAACGGGCAGTATCTTTGCCGTTCACATACTCGGCAACCACCTTATATGTACCAGATGGCAATGTCTTCAACTCATCAGGTGTCACGGGCTTGTTGGCAGGAATCACCAATCGGGCTTTCTCTGTATCCTTACCCTCAAGGATACGACATACAATATCGCCATCCACCTTAGTGCCTGTGCTGGAATAAAGGCCGAAAATCCAGGTGCGAAGATTGTCTTTATCCTGACGTGCAAGAACATTGCCATTCAGCACATAAGGACGCGAACTCATTCTGACGGTGATGTTACCTTGTTCTGTTTCGCCTTGCTGACTGAGAACATCAACATCAAGCGTTAGGCTGGCACCATAGCGGATGTCTTCCTGAATATAATTCAAAGGCAGCCCTACCTTAAACCGCCCTTCGGCATCGGTATAAAGTGTGTCTTTCAACACTTTCTCTATTGCATCTCCTCTCCAACCCCAGAAGCCGGCATAGAAATTAGCTTTACCCGTTACACGGGCATTTACTACAGGTACACCGCTGTATGTAACGGCCTTACCCGTCAGGTGTATGCTGTCGGCAGGGAAAGATACAGCAGGTGCAGGATCCATCTCTACAGAGAATGTGGGACGCCTGTATTCCTCAACACGAACACTGCTGTATGTACTGCCAACCCTAAACCTGTAATTACCAGGTGCAGCATCCTTAGGTAAGGAAACTGAATCGCTGATAACACCAAACTCGTCGGTCTTTATCCAACGCTCTGCCAGCTTATTTCCCTTTGTATCAGAGAAGGTGAATAAACATTCTTGTCCTGCAACAATAGCGGTTTCCTTGCCCTTCTGAAGAAATGCAACGCCACCAATGTAAACGGTCTGACCTGGCCGATAGATGCTACGGTCTGTGTAGATGTGCAGTTGTTCCACCTCATCTTCTTCGGGGTCATAGACAAAGTAATTCTCTCTTAGCAATGCCATAGTAGAAAAGCGGTCATCGCCTTTGCTTATGCCTACCCGGATTTCATCTTTCGAGATAGGAGCATCAAAGGTCACCTTTCCACGTTCGTCGGTAATATATTCCGTATAGGACTTTCTGGCTTTGATATTCTGCTCAAGCATTACCTTGACAGAGACTCCTTGCTCAGGTTTCCCGCTTTTACCATCAACTACTACAATCTGCGTCTGTTTATTGGGCAATCCAATCCTAAGCGCACGTAACTTAGAGACATAGAAACGACAAAGCTTTCGCTTTTCATCATAATCTTTAGTGATACGCCCCTTATGGATTGGTTCTATAACCATTCCATAATATCCAAAATCAGAAGGTGCCTGCATACGCAAAGTATCCTTCCAGGTCTCAAAATCGGAATGTGGAGCGAAAGTAAAGATTTCCTTCTTCACTTGCTTGCCAGCGCGTAATACATGAGCAAGAACCTCATCCCAGTCTTCATCCTCGTCTTCTGAGAAATCATCAGGAAGCCGGTAGGTAATCAGCCTTACCCCACGCATATTCCTTCCGTTTTCTATCTCAACTTCAATTTCCTCCCCTGGATACATGCAGTTGGGTATGCCACAGGTCAGGAGAGGATTCTTCAACTCCTCTATCTCGTTCTTGATACGATTTGATTTTGGATATAGCTTCAGGCCTTCTTCCAAAATTTGGAGTTTCTCTTCGTCCTTATTCTTTAATTCTGAAAGTTTGCAATACACTTCGTCGCAGAAAGGCAGATTATGATAACCCGACTTGAGTTGCAACAAGTATTTCTCTTTTACATCCCGCTTCCACAACAAATCAAGCGAATCCATACACAAGCGGAAGGCTCCTTCTCTTAACTCGTGATTCTCATAGAACTGGATAAGCGTAGCATAGGAATATGGATTGAAGGACTTATTGCGATTCTCATATCTGAAATCCCTGCGCATTGCTTGGAATACGACAGCAAGCATACTGCTATTGTACAACTTCTCGTCCTCCCCTCTCTTCACAAGGGGAAGCCAAGCATTGGTAGGCACGTTGTGTAGGAGTTCCAAATCTTGCAGCGCATAGTTATACAAACTTATTGCGTGCTGCAGATACTCCTCCCTGCCCCATTCTGTTATGCTGTCTGGATGACTTACCGTTTCCCTTTTCCTGCTCTGCCCCAAATACGCATTTTGCATCAATATATGAGCAAGAGTAGCACTATAGATGGCCTTGGCCGCAGAATCCTTCTGTTCCTTGATTTCTTGCTTCAACAACAAGACATCCGAGAAGAAAGAGTCCGGAACCAAGTCTTCACGCTCCTTACATTCAGTAAGCAGAGATACCAGTTTTTTTGCTGGTGTATCTTTTTCCGCCCAAGCTACGACAGGCAGAAAGAGAAGGATAAACAGGAAACGACGCATAATTATAGGGATTAGGGATTAGGGATTAGAGGGGAAGGAAAAACAAGGTATCTACTCAAAACACACCTATTCCCTATTCTCTAATCCCTAATCCAATTATTCTATTACAGCAGCGAAGCCGCCATTGCGAGCCATCTTGATGTGGAGCTTGGTACTCTTATTAACAGATGTTTTCTCCTGACGGTAATCCATTGCCATACGGTTGGCATTTACACCATCCACGAATGAAGTCATCTGCATATTCTTTCCCTCAGGAAGAATGCTCAGCGTTACATCCACTTCGCGCTGCTTATCGTTGGTAATACCACCAATGAACCACTTCTGACCTTTACGCTTAGCCGTAACGACATACTCTCCTGCTTCTGCAGCCAAGACGCGAGTCTCATCCCAGTTTACAGGAACGCTGGTCAGGAAATCACGGCAGTCGGGCCACTTGTCATACCTGCAGGGATTATCCATCAGCATCTGCAGATTGCTCTCGAAGATAACAAATACGGCCATATGGTACACCTTGGTTCCTACGCCTGGGCAAATAGGACGGTCACCACAATGACGCTCTGGCTGAGAACAAAGCATTGAACCAGGAGTGTAGTCCATAGGACCTACTGCATTACGCAGGAAGGGGAACCAAATGCTGTTCTTAGGTGTACAGCTACCATTGTATTCCATTCCGCGAACACCCTCATAGGTAAGAATATTGGGATAACGGTATTCCAAACCGCTGGGATGGAAGGCTCCGTGGAAGTCAACCATAACATGATGCTTTGCTGATTCCTTGGCAACACGGTCGTAGAAGTCAACCATCCACTGGTCTTGACGATCCATGAAGTCGATCTTGGTACCTACAATACCCCATTCCTCGAACGTCTTGAAGAGGTCCATGTGGTGCTCTACGGTCAACCAAGGCAACCAAACCCAAATACCTACATTCTTTGACTTAGCATAACGAATCAACTCAGGCAGGTTAACCTTGGGATTGGTACGATAGGGGTCGCGAGTATCCAAAGCCCAACCCTCATCCATAATTATATAAGGTACACCGTTGCGAGAAGCAAAATCCACAAAATACTTATAGGTTTCCAAATTGATGCCGCCCTCGAAGGTTACATCTGGTCCGTATGGAATACCGTTCAACCAATCCCAGCAAGTCTGTCCAGGCTTAATCCAACTGGTATCCTCAATCTGACACTTCTGAGCCAGACGCATAGGCATAGTATTCTCAGCCAGACGAGCATCCTCCTGAGTAATCAGCATATAACGCCAGGGGAAAGTACGTGTACCGTTGGTCTTGGCAATATAATCAGCTTCCTTCAGGATACGGTGACTGCGGTCACCCTGATCCTCATACTCAATAGGACACTTGGGCTGAACAGCATAAAGACTATTGTCTGCATTACCCTTCAAGAAAAGTCCAGGATAGCTGACGAGGTCGAACTCGCTCAGCAATATCTTCTGGTTCTTGCCCATGATGAGGACAGGAAGTTCAGACATTCTGTCTTCCTTCTTCCACTCGTTGCTCTTCACAAAAGAGTAGTTCTCCTCACAACTGGTCTTAAAACCACCAGGCTGCTGCAGCACCAGATCGCAGTTGTCGGCCAACTGGAACACGGTGTTCTCCTGAACAACCTCAATATCGCCTGGGAGAGCAGTTCTCATACGGAAAGCCACACCATCGTTATAAAGACGGAAATCTACAGCATAGCCGCCCTTCATATCAAGGGTGAGCAAGGTGTAGTTGTTCTCAATCTCACTATACTTCAGCGGAAGAACTGGTTTTACGGTCTCGTTGACAGTACGAACGCTCTTTTTCTTCAAAACAGGATTAGCACCTAATGTCTTGTCTGACAATTGCATACCTATCACGCTCTGCTTCAGCAACGTCTCATTATGACTTACCACATCGTAGTAGATACGGTCTGAAAGGGTTACGTTCACACTTGTCTGCCCGTCAGGACTCTGGGCAGTAATAACCTTCTGGGCATAACCTGAAACACAGATTGCTGCCATCAGTATAAAGGAAAAGAATCTTGTTGTTTTCATCTTTTTAAGTATTGTGTTGTTATACAAAAATCGGATTACTTTACAGCTATCACTTCTATCTCCACCAAGGCTCCCTTGGGCAAATCCTTCACAGCTACTGCGCTACGTGCAGGGAAAGGCTCTGTAAAGAACTGGGCATACACCTCGTTCATAGGAGCAAAGTTGGCAATATCACTCAGGAATACTGTTGTCTTTACTACGTGAGAGAGGTCGGTTCCTGCCTCTTTAAGAATATTCTGGGCATTGGTCAACGACTGGCGAGTCTGCTCCTTGATGCCACCCTCAGGAAACTGACCTGTTGCAGGATCGATGGGAAGCTGACCACTTGCGTACACAAAACCATTTGCCTCTATGGCCTGACTATAAGGACCAATGGCTGCTGGAGCTTTTATTGTGCTAATTGCTTTCATATCTTTCTTTTTTATAAGACCTATAGGGCTCATAAGACTTATAAGCCCCATAAAGTTCAATGTTCAATGATTAGATTGCTTTCAGCAGCGCTTTCAGAAATTCCCAGAACTTAGCTACGCTGGGGATGTCGCAACGCTCATCGGGGGTATGAGGGCTACGCAAGGTAGGACCGAAGCTTACCAAATCCATATTGGGATAAACACCACCTATGATGCTGCACTCCAAACCTGCATGACAGACTTCCACACGGGCATCTTCATTAAAGATTTCCTTGTAAACCTTTACCATCGTTGCTACGATAGGACTGTCGAAGTTGGGCTGCCAAGCGCCATACTGACCTCCGTATTCCACCTTCATGCCAGCCATAGAGAAGCAGCACTCCTGCATCTCCTGAATGTACTCCATCATAGTCTCGTTGCTGGAGCGTGCCAAGATAAGAATGCTGGCCTCGCCTGCACCTATGTTGATAATACCCAGGTTGCTACTGGTCTCCACAACGGCAGGGATGCTGGGAATATGGCGCAGCACACCATCGTGGCAAGCCATAATAGCATCCACCAGATTGTCCTGAATCTCAACAGGTACCTGACCTGCAGGCATCTCTGTTGCCTCTACTGTCAATGAAATACCTTCCTCTACACCACGGAATTCATTCTGGAAGGTTTGCTCGCAATACTGAGCCAAATCCTTCAAGTCCTCCAGATTCTCCTTAGGAATGCTCAGCACCACAGTAGCTGTACGAGGAATAGCGTTGCGCATATTACCACCGTTCCAAGAACACAGACGAGCCTCATCATCGGCAATAGCCTGACGAACGAAACGAGCCATCAACTTGTTGGCATTAGCACGCCCCTCGTTGATTTCCAAACCACTATGACCACCACGCAAGCCTTTCAGCATCACCTTTACGGCAATATCGCCTTCTTCAGGAATTACCTCTTTATATTGCATGGTAGCAGAAATATTCACACCACCGGCAGAACCAATGACAAACTCACCCATTGTCTCATTGTCGATGTTAAGCAGAATGTCGCCCTTCAGTGTATCAGCAGCCAGATGGTTCACGCCATACATGGTGCTCTCCTCATCGGCAGTAATCAGCGCCTCCAGAGGTCCGTGCACTAAATCCTTGCTCTCCATAACAGCCATAATAGCAGCTACACCCATACCATCGTCAGAACCCAATGTAGTTCCTTTAGCCTTTACCCAATCACCGTCGATATAGGTTTCTATAGGGTCAGTCTCAAAGTTATGCGTACTCTCGTCTGTCTTTTGCGGAACCATATCCATGTGTGCCTGCAGAACTGCTGTCTTATGTCCCTCCATTCCTGGGGTAGCAGGTTTACGCATTACAATGTTCTCTGCTCCGTCCTTAAATGCCTCTATTCCATGTTCCTTTGCCCAATCTAACAGGAACTGCTGAATCTTCTGCAAATGACCACTGGGGCGAGGTACTTGAGTAAGCAGGTAAAAGTTCTTCCAGATAATCTGGGGATCCAATTCTTTAATTGATGTTGCCATAGTTGTTATGTTTTAATTGTTATTGTTTTAATGTTAAAGTGCACAAAGTTAGTCATTTTCTGCGTAACACCAAGCGTTTTTACATTATTTATTAATAGTTGACAAGTTAACAAGTCGTTTGTTTAAACACGTGTGAAGTTCAAGACTCAACTCGTTTACTCGTCAACTCGTCAGCTTGTCAACTATCTCTTTCTTTGAAAGAACTCCTTCATCAGCGATGCACACTCTTCTTCCATCACGCCCGATACCAGTTGCGTCTTGGGGTGAAGGGCTTGTGGGGCAAACTTACGGAATCCTCGCTTTTCGTCTTCTGCACCATAAACTACCCTGCCTATCTGCGACCAGCCTAAAGCACCAGCACACATAACACAAGGCTCTACGGTAACGTACAACGAACAATCGTTCAGATACTTGCCACCCAGATATTCCGAAGCTGCCGTAATGGCTTGCATCTCAGCATGGGCTGTTACATCCGAAAGTCGTTCCGTAAGGTTATGGGCACGAGCAATGATGCGGTCACCGCAAACAACCACAGCGCCCACGGGTATCTCATCTTCTTCGAAAGCACATTTGGCTTCCAGAAGTGCCTGTTTCATATAGAAATTATCGTCTGCCATAAAGATTATTCAATGAGTTTGCATGCAAAATTACAAAAAAGTCATAACTTTGCCGCATAAATAGAAACTAAAATGGCTGCGCATAACGAATTTGGCATTGAGGGCGAGGATAAAGCTGCCAACTATCTTATCAGGGAAGGCTATACCATTCTAGACCGCAACTGGAAAAGCGGCCACAAAGAACTGGATATTGTTGCCGAGAAAGACGGAATACTGGTAGTGGTTGAAGTGAAGACCCGCACAAGCAGCAAATACGGAAATCCCGAGGATGCTGTTACGCCCAAGAAAATCAGAAATACTGTTCTGGCGGCAGATGCCTACATTCGTTTCAATCGCATAGATCTTCCTGTCCGTTTCGATATTATCTCCGTTCTCAGCAGTAGCGGAGATGTTATCAACCACATAGAGGATGCCTTCCGTTCACCCGTTTGGTACAGGTGACGGAACATTGAACATTGAGCATTGAACATTGAACATTGAGAATTACGGAATTTCGAAATATCGAAATATCGAAAAAAAACGATAAACAGTAAACGGTAAACTAGATGAGAATAGCTTTAGATACGGTAGATTCCACAAACGTCTACGCCAAGGCATTGCCTGTCGATGAGAGCAATGAACTTACCTTGGTGACAGCCGAATTCCAAGAGGCGGGGCGTGGTGCTGGTACAAACAAGTGGGAGTCGGAGCGTAGCAAGAATCTGCTCTTTAGCATCATAGCTTACCCTCAGCAACTGATGGCCAACCAGATGTTTGCGCTATCAGAAGTTACTGCTCTAGCTATTTGGGATGCGCTCAATAGCTATGCAAATGGCTTCCAGATAAAATGGCCCAACGACATATACTTTGGTGACAAGAAAGCCGTGGGTATGCTTATAGAGAACGACTTACAGGGAAAGTGTGTCCGCCGCTCTGTTATTGGCGTAGGGGTAAACATCAACCAGACCGTTTTCCTCAGCGATGCACCCAATCCCGTTTCTCTGGCACAGATTCTGGGGAGGGAAGAGGACCGCAATCAGGTGCTAGACCGCATTATGCAACAGTTCACCTATTATTATGGAATGATGGAGAAAGAGCAGTACGCAGAACTCCATAACCTCTATATGCAGCACCTCTACCGTAAGGGAGAACTTCACTGCTACTCTGATGACAAAGGAACCTTCGTGGCTCGTATCATTGATGTGGAGCCATCGGGTCACCTCATCTTAGAGGACGAGAATAAATCACAAAGGCGCTATGCCTTTAAGGAAGTGAGGTTTATTCTTAACGGGAACGGTAAACAGTAAACGGTAAACAGTAAACAGTAAACAAATAATATGGCAAGATTTAAAAGAATTCTACTTAAACTTTCAGGCGAGAGCCTGATGGGTGAACAAGGTTACGGCATCGACGTAAAGCGTCTGAATGAGTATGCACAGCAAATTAAGGAAGCCGCTGAGATGGGCGTGCAAATTGGTATTGTAATAGGTGGAGGAAACATCTTCCGAGGCCTTACTGGAGCAGGAAAAGGTTTCGACCGTGTAAAGGGCGACCAGATGGGTATGTGTGCTACCGTTATCAACTCGCTGGCTCTCAGCAGCGCTCTGGGTGCTATTGGCCAGAAGAACCGTGTGCTTACAGCCATCCGCATGGAGCCCATTGGCGAATTCTACAACAAATGGAAGGCTATCGAGGCAATGGAGAATGGCGAGGTGGTGATTATGAGTGCAGGAACAGGAAGCCCCTATTTCACTACCGATACAGGTTCTTCCCTGCGTGGCATTGAAATAGAGGCTGATGTTATGCTAAAGGGAACTCGCGTTGATGGCATCTATACTGCCGACCCCGAGAAAGACCCCACAGCTACCAAGTTCCACGATATCACCTACTCCGATGTCATTGCTCGCGGCCTAAAGGTTATGGACATCACCGCTACAGCTATGTGTATGCAGAACAATCTGCCCATCTACGTCTTCAATATGGACATCGTTGGCAACCTGAAGAAGGTGCTGGATGGCGAGGAAATAGGCACCTTGGTTCACAACTGATTGGTTTAGAAAGCAATCTTAATACCGGTGGTCATACTGGCGAACCCAGGACCAAAGCTGCTGCTGAGTACATTAAATGGATTGTACTTATAGTAGATACCTATGTGGTGAATGTTTATCTCGGCACCTACGCCTACTGATACGCGGTTCTCATGCAGGTTGCCGGCAGTAATCTTCTGCTCCTCGCCGGTAGCGTCGTAGTATTTGGTCTTGAGTGAAGCCCAAGGGGTGACGTACAATTCAGGACCAACTGCAAAGAATATCTTCTTGCTGAAATAATGATAGTATTTCAGGGGGAAGGAAAGGCTGAAGGTGTGAATACGACTGAACTTAGGCTCCGTACCTTCAGGGAAGGAAGATGTGATGGTAACGCCATCGGGTTGCTTCACAAACATTCTGTCGGTCATTCTGTAGTTGCGCCAGTCAAAGCCCATTCCCAGGCGCAAGAAGTCCTTTCTGCCTAGACGCAACTTGCCGCTGATAACATCGCCCCACTCTATCTCGAACGACTGTCCCATATTTATGCCTACGCCAGGATCCTGACTGACACCGCCAATAAATCCGAACGAGAAGGTAGAACTAAGGGAGCCCTTTACCCTTGCCTTAGAACTGGTGGTAGACTTACTGACTTTCAGTCCTGGCAGTTCAAAGTCCCATCCGCCAGGGATTTCATCGTTGTCGTCGTCAGCTACTGCTGTTGATACTCCTAATGTTGCCAATAAAATGGCTGCAATAATCTTTTTCATACTTTTCATACTTTATTTTTAACCTTTTAACCTTTAATCTATAACCAATAACCTTTTAACCTATTTTCTCTTAAATGTTTTTCTCAAGTCTGCAAGTGAGGCTTCGCCCTCCATATAGACCATGGTGATGTCGAATTTGGCCGACTTGGGTCTGCATTGGTAGCAGATGTAGCGATGTAATCCCTTTTCGTTATCTGTGAGCTGTACAATGGCGTAATAGATGAAGCCGTCGCGGCTCTCCATCTCCATGTTGCTATCGTCATCAGAGATGCGTTCTCTCATGTCTATGTTGAAAAGAGCATCCGCCCTTGCCCGCTGTGAGTTATTGGCCAAGAACTTGACCGTGTGAAGCAGCTTTAGCTTATAAGGTGCCACGTTGTCTCCCTTTGTAAGGCTTTCCTGCATATACTGCTTGGCGATGACCTTTCCTTCGAAGACCTCATTAATCTGCAATCCCCGCTGAGCTGAGGTGCTCAGGCTGATGCCAATAAGCATTGATAATATAAATAGTATTCGTTTCATTTTGCATTAAATAAATCTGTAAGTTGTTCTTCTTCGTTTCCGTTGCTGAATATCTCCTGCAGGGCTTCCTGCCCCATCTGCATGGCCAGCGCCTGATTAGTAATCGTCTCACCATCCACGTATGCTATAGCCATGTTCTCCTCGTACTTAGGCGGAGTCAGGAAGATAACAGCAAAGGCTGCAACGCAAGCTGCTGCCACCAAGGGCCACAACTTAACACCTCGGCGAACTGCCGGAACCTGCCCCTCGGAGAAACGGTCCAAAGCTTCCACGCTGGGTGTTTCAGGTTTCTCTTCCAGCACAGCAAACATCTGAGCGTAGGGGAGCAATTCGGCTGGCAGGTCTTTGGTGTTGGAAAAGTATTCCTTCAGCGCTCTCAGTTCCTCCTGTGTACTCTCGCCGTCCATATACCGTCCGAGGTACTCAAGCACTTTTTCTGATGTCACCCGTTTCATATCATTGAACTTTTTTTAAACGATAACGTTAACGATAACGATAACTTATTTGTAAATCTCTTATAATTGAGAATTCTTTTTTTAACGATAACGTTAACGATAACGATAACTTATTTTTCTTCTTCATTACTATCTTGTTAACGTTCACGTTGACGTTCACGTTTCATTAGTTTCTCTAATAAACTTTTCCTTGCTTTGCAGAGAGCCGTCCTAACGGTAGTTTCCGTGATGCCCAGCACTTCCGCTATCTCTGCGTTTTCCAATCCGTCCTGCTGGCTCATCCTCAGAATCTGCATCTGGGAAGACGGAAGTTCCTCTATCCTTTCCTCCAGCCATTGAGCATTCTCCTTCTCCTCAAGCATCCACTCCGAATCATGTGCGCTGATAACCTTGATCTCCTCGTTCAGTTCCATAGGGATAATCCGCTTTTGTCGAAGTTTGGATACACACAGATTCTTACAGATAGCATAGGAAAGAGCCTGAACGGAACGCACTTCATCCAGTTTCTCGCGGATAGTCCACAGTCTCAGCAATGTATCCTGCACATTATCTTCTGCCTCAGCCTCATCCTTCAGGAATCGTTGGCTCAGTGCCATGATGCCCGCCCTCAACTGGCGGGCTAATGTGCAGAACTCTTCTCTTTCCATTCTTAATTTCTCTCTCTTAATTCTTAATTCGAATCTATCATGTTCTACTCTATAGACGCAGAACATTTCGTTTTGTTCCCGCAAAGAAACAAAAAAAGAAGCTGTGTCAGAATAAAGAGATTACGCGGAAAGATTTTGTCCGACACGTGCGGACTTTTTGTCCGTCCCGTACGGACTCGGCGTCCGTCCCTTACGGACTATATTTCCCAAGGTATATCTTTATTCTGACACAGCCTC
>JAFSRW010000072.1 GCA_017445925.1 Bacteroidaceae bacterium
AGTAATCAAGAAGTGGAAGAAATCAAACCCACAGCTCTTTAAGAAGTACCAAAAGATTTTTCACGAGTTAGCAGATCATCCACGTACAGGTATTGGGCATCCAGAAGCACTCAAGGGCGGAAATGACGTAACTTATTCCCGTCATATCACGGCTCATGACCGTATTATCTACGATATTTACGACAATACGCTGGTAGTGTTAGTAATCGATACCGAGGGCCATTATAGCGACAAGTAATTCCCTTATTATATTTAATTAAGGCCCAAGTGATTTGTTCTTGAGGTACACCCAAAACACGAACATAATAATAAAAAGTAAAAGCATATAGCGGATAGGTAACACTATCCGTTTTTTGTACTAACAGAACAATTAGATGGAACAACGATTTGGGAGAAATAAGCTTTTCATTTCACTTTTTCTGCCGAAAGCAGAGGGGATTATCCGGAATTATTTGTAACTTTGAAGCGCAATTAGATAATTGCACACCAAAAAACAACACAGACAATGATAAAGTTTCTCTTTATCGGCATGACATTTAGAATCAAAAAATGGGGCTTTCCGTTCCAATTTCCCATGTTTTCTGAATCAAGCTAAAAGTTAGGCTAAACATCTTAATACCAATACCTTTGCAGCAGGAATTCCAAACATCGGGGTTTCTGCTGCTTTTCTTTTTCGTGAGGTGAGCGGCAGTCAAAAACTGAGCACGGCTCCGAGGGCACGAGATGAAGAACGCCTTTCTATATCATCGTGCAAGTGCGAGAAGGCATTTTAAATATATTATTTAATTATGTCTAAATTATCAAAGAAAGCCAACCTCGATGGTTGGAACAATGACACGCATCTGAGCGTGAATCTGAAAACTATCTTGCACACCGACCGCAAGATGAAAGTATGTAAGGACTATCCTGGCGTGCTGCGCCTGGACGTGGAATGCGAGGAATTTCACTACGACGAGCACTTCACTTTCATCGAGACATTGCCCTGGAACAAGAAGCGTAATCCTCGCGTATTCAACGGCAAGTACATCTCCGTCACACGTCAAGAAGACGGCAGTCTCAGACCGAACTTCAAGCCGATGCATGTCGGGAAGGGTTTCTGCGTCGGGAAGTATGTTGTCGGCGTGGCCAACGAACTATGCATGGCACTTGGTGGCCTTGTAGAGAAAGGCTAAGTGTTAATCAACGGCCGATATGTGACAGTTACAGTTGTGACAATTAGAAATCAAGGGTTACAACATACCTTATAATACTTTATAACTAATTGATATATAGATAGTTATATATAATATAGAGGGAATCGGGACCCCTCAAAAACGAACTGTCACAACTGTAACTGTCACACTCGGCCCATCATTTATTTATCTAAAAAGCTGAAAATCAATGAGATACGACATTTCAAAATCAACAGTGCCCGTGATGCCGACACTCGGTAAGGGCACAGAATGCATCAAATTACTGCTCTCACAGGCTTCAAAAGACATGTATGAACCCCTTGTTCCGATGTTTTTCCCAATCTTTGGCGCACACATGAGTGGTTCGGAATTTCAATATCCAGACCTCACTTGGAAGGAACCATGTGGCATGATGGCCAATTTGGTGGGCGATTCGGGCTGTAATAAGGGTCAATTGACCAACCTTGTGGAGGCTATTTGTCACGATTTCCGTCAGCACGACGATGCCGAACTGAAGAAACTGGTGGAATGGCAGAAGCAAGTGAAGAGTATGGGAGCCAACAAGGAGAAACCTGAGCGTCCTGCTGTTAGTTTCTGGTTCCCTCCCTCTGACACAACCCGTCCGGCTTTCCTTCAGAACGCGATGGCCCTGGAGGCTCAAGGCGCTCGTACCCAATACATGAATATGCCTGAGGTGGAGATGGCCGACGGCCTGTGTGGCGGTCATAGGCAAGTTTCGCAAATGCTTCGCATTATCTATGACCGTCAGCGTGCAGGAGCCATGCGTACAACAGTTGATGGCGTAACGGGTAACCCCATCCTCAGGGCCAACCTGACATTCTCTTCTACTCCGTATGCCACACGCAATTTTTACAGGAAGGAATTGGCGCTGATGTACTTCCCAGACAGCAGCCCACACACAGCCGTGAGCCACTTGATGAGTTGGATTCGACGCTGCACCCAGCTTTGTCAACAACTGCAGGAGATGGGCTACGAAACCACCTGCAAGACGTTTACGCCCCGTCAGGTAAAAGCTATCGTAGAGCAGTTGGGAAAACCATGAAGATGTAAGATGTAAGAAGTAAGATGGATGATGTTTTTTCGCAAATAAAGTACAGGAATCGTACGGCATCGCCAGCTATCGTCAGAACGGTGGCGGCGAATGTCGTACCTTTGTAGTGTCTTAAGAAGCAGGCACGAGCGCGTGCTTTTGCACCCTCTCCGAGCCCACGTTTGCACATTCCCGGGAACAACACGTGCAGGCTCCGGAGGGGAAAAAATTGAAAATTCAAAATGTTTAACCAGACTGCCACGGCCCTGTTTGCAGTCCCTCCCCATAGAGGGGGAGGTTAGGAGAGGGTCCAGATTATGAACAAAAAAGAGACTTGGAAGGCAATCCTTCAACTGATAGCGAGCATTATAACTGCAGCTATCACAGCATTGGGCACAGCAAGTTGCGTGCGTGGTCTTTAGCTCCCTCCTTAAAGGGCGACTGGGGTCTTTAGAGAAACCACTGAATGTGGTTTCGGCCCCACAAAGGGGCGAAGAAGGCCCTTTGGAAGAAAGACTCAATGTCTTTCTGTGCCTGATGAGGGGAAGAATCTACGATTCTGACGGAGGCCCGAAGGGGAATCCCCTTTCGCGACGGAGGGTAGCGGGGGGAGGGTCCTCTATCATTACCGCACTTGGTACTACCAGCTGTATGAGGTAATCAACGATAACCTTAACGCTAACCTTAACCATTAAGTTAGCCAACGACCAATGGCCAAGAACCAAAGTTAAAAAAATCCGGAAGCAAAACTTCCGGACTTTTTTATGCTATGCTGTAAGAATTTCAATAAGTTTTTCTACGGCAGCGTGGATGCCTTCTGGGTTCTTACCACCAGCTGTAGCGAAGTGAGGCTGTCCGCCTCCACCACCCTGAATGAGTTGGGCAGCTTCGCGGATGTTCTTGCCAATATTCACGCCGCTGGCTACAACGCTATCGGAGGCAGCAGCAGTAAGCAGAGGCTTGCCATCGGCAACAGAACCGATAACTATCAGGCTGTTCTCTACCTCGGCACGGAGTTGGAAAGCGATGTCCTTAACGAACTCAGGGGGGAGGGTAACATAAGCCTTCATTACGGTAACGCCCTTCACTTCCTGCTTCTTGTCAATCATCTTCTTCTTCAGCTCGAGGGCTTTCTCGCGCATGGTATCTTCCACCTGCTTCTTCAGCTCGGCATTGTCGTTGATGGCCTTGCGGATGGTTGCCATCAGGTCGGGTGCATTATTAAAGAGGCTCTTGAGGCCATTCAGAAGGTCTTGCTGCTTATCCAAAAGTTCCTCTACTGCCTTGCCGGTAATGGCTTCGATACGACGAACGCCGGCAGCGATGCTACTCTCTGAAATGATGCGAACCATACCGATGCAACCTGTACTCTTGGCATGACAACCGCCACAGAACTCTACGCTTGTGCCGAACTGAACCACGCGTACCTTGTCGCCATACTTTTCGCCAAAGAGGGCAATGGCACCAAGTTTCTTGGCCTCCTCAATGGGAGTGTCGCGATATTCCTGCAAGGGAATGTTCTGACGGATACGATCGTTGACCAAGTGCTCTACCTCGCGAATCTGCTCGGGTGTTACCTTCTCGAAGTGTGAGAAGTCGAAGCGCAGATAGTCGGGTGTTACCAATGAACCCTTCTGCTCAACGTGGTTGCCCAGCACTTCCTTCAGTGCCTCGTCCAACAAGTGAGTACAAGAGTGGTTGGCCTCGATGGCACGACGACGGTCAACGTCCACGCAAGCCATGAACTCAGCCTCGGGGTTGGTGGGGATGCGCTCCAGCAAGTGTATGCTTACGCCGTTCTCCTTCTTGGTATCTATTACCTTGATGGTTTCAGTCTCGTTTACCAGAACGCCGGTATCGCCGACCTCACCACCCATCTCGCCATAGAAGGGAGTCTGGTCGAGGATGGCCTCATACACAACGCCTTTCTTCTGCTTCACCTCGCGATACTTCACGATGTGGCAGCTGTATTCTGTGAAGTCGTAGCCTACGAAGGTGGAAATCTCGCCGTTCTCGTTCTGGCTTTCAGAAACGATGTGCCAGTCGCCCATCTCAACCTGAGCTGCATTACGGGCACGGGCTTTCTGCTTCTCCATCTCTACGTTGAAACCAACCTCATCAACGGTCAGACCGTTCTCACGACAGATAAGTTCTGTAAGGTCGAGGGGGAATCCGTAGGTATCAAAGAGGGTGAAGGCTTTCTCGCCAGCAATCTCAGTCTTGCCAGCAGCCTTGGTCTCCTTCATTACGCCGTCCAGCAACTTGATACCAGTCTCCAGAGTGCGCAGGAAGCTGTCTTCCTCTTCCTTCATCACCTTGGTGATAAGCTCGCGCTGAGCCTCCAACTCGGGATAGGTAGCACCCATCTCCTGAATGAGAACGGGAAGCAGACGATACATAAAGGCTTCCTTCTGACCTAAGAATGTATAAGCATAACGAACGGCACGACGCAAGATTCGGCGGATAACATAACCTGCCTTGGCGTTACCTGGCAACTGACCATCAGCAATACTGAAGGCGATGGTACGCAGGTGGTCGGCAATCACACGCATAGCCACATCGGTTTCCTCCTTGTCGCCATACTTATAGCCGCTGAGTTCGCCGATAGCCTTGATGATAGGCTGGAACACATCGGTATCATAGTTGGAGTGCTTGCCCTGAATGGCACGAACCAAACGCTCGAAGCCCATACCGGTATCGATAACGTTCATGCTCAGAGGCTCCAGATGACCGTCGGCCTTGCGCTCGTACTGCATGAATACGATGTTCCAGATTTCAATCACCTGTGGGTCGTCCTTGTTAACCAGCTCACGTCCTGGAACCTTAGCCTTCTCCTCAGGAGTACGACTGTCCAGATGAATCTCGGAACAGGGACCGCATGGACCTGTATCGCCCATCTCCCAGAAATTGTCGTGCTTGTTTCCGTTTATAATATGATCAGCAGGAACATGCTTCAACCAGTAACCGGCAGCCTCATCGTCGCGAACAAGGTTTTCTTCAGCAGAGCCCTCGAAAACGGTAACGTAAAGGTCTTTGGGATCAAGCTTCAGTACATCCACCAGGTATTCCCACGCCATATCTATAGCGCCTTCCTTGAAGTAGTCGCCAAACGACCAGTTGCCCAGCATCTCGAACATGGTGTGATGGTAGGTATCGTGGCCCACCTCTTCCAGGTCGTTATGCTTACCGCTTACACGCAGACACTTCTGGCTGTCGGCACGACGGCGCGGCTCCGGGTCGCGAGTACCCAGAATGATATCCTTCCACTGGTTCATACCAGCATTGGTAAACATCAGCGTAGGGTCGTCCTTTACCACCATTGGAGCAGAAGGTACTATCAGATGTCCCTTTGACTCGAAGTATTTCTTGAACGAGTCTCTAATTTCGTTAGCTGTCATCATATTTCTTGCTATTTTGATTTTTTCTTATTTGCTTATTTTCCAATTTATGATGTATAATTCATCAAAAATCTTGCAAAGGTAATTTATTTTACCTATTTTTGCAAAGAATTTGATTACAAAAGGAAGTAATATCTACAATTATGCCTTATAATCCGAATAAAGAACTGAAGAAGTTTTATTCTATTAGCGAGGTTGCTGCAAAATTTAATGTGGCAGAGTCTCTTTTGCGCTATTGGGAGAAAGAGTTTCCTAACATCAAGCCTAAGAAGACGGAAGGTCGTGGAATCAGAAAGTACACGGCTGAGGATATTGCTGAAATTCAACTGGTTTATAACCTCCTTAAAGTGAGGGGTATGAAGATAGATGCCGCCAAGCAAGTATTGGCCAAAAACCATGATGGTGCCAATAACACAGCCGTAGTGCTGGGCTATCTGCAGTCAATACGCCAGGAACTGATTGAAATTAGCAATGAACTGAAGGAATTGTAATCAGAAGCGCTTAACGTCCTTTATTTCCTTTATTTTCTTTAGATTCTTACAGATGGAGCGGATGTCGTTCACATCATGAACGCCTAACTGTATCTCAGCCTTGAAGATGCCGTCTTGCGAGTAGATTTCCAACTTGTGGATATTCACATTCAGCTGCTGATATAAGATACCCGTTATCTGGTGCAGCACACCAATGTGGTCGATACCCTCAATACGAAGCGTAGCAGGGAAAGAGATTTGCTTGTGCGTATCCCATTTGGCGGCAAGGATATGGTTGCCGTCGCTTGCCTTCAGCTTGGAAGCAATTTCGCACTGGCGTTTATGAATGGTGATGGTACTGACACCATCAAAATACCCCAACACATCATCGCCAGGGATGGGATGACAGGATTGGCAGATGATATAATGGCCCATTGTCTCCTCGTTCAGGATTAAGGGTTTCTTCTTGTCAATCTTTAGAGGTGTAACAGCGACTTCCGGAGTAGCATTCTCGCTATTGTTCTCATGCTTTTTGAAAAAGGGAATATAACGTCCCCATCCCTTCTTGTTTGGCAACTTATCAAGGATGGTGGCCTCGTCGTTATCGCCAAGATTGATACGTTTTTCACCCACAGCCACGAGGAACTCTTCCCTTGACTGCATGTTGTGCAGGCGACAAAGTTTATCAATATTTATGCTGTTGGGCTCTTTCTCTATCTTCAGGAAGAATGCGTTCAGCAGTTCCTCGCCCACTTTCTGCTTCTCTCTGTCCTCACGGCGCAGCAAAGCCTGAATCTTACCTTTTGCCTTGGCAGTAGTAGCAAACTGCATCCATTCGCGTTCCACCTTCTGAGTCTTGGAAGTAAGAATCTCCACTTGGTCGCCACTTTGCAATACATGGCTGATGGGAACCAAATGATGGTTTACCTTGGCACCTATGCAATGGGTACCCAAGAAGGTGTGAATATTGAAGGCAAAGTCCAGTACCGTACAGTTGGCAGGCATAGTCTTGAACTCGCCCTTGGGTGTAACAACGAATATCTCGCTGGCAAAAAGGTTGAGTTTGATGGTATCCAGGAAATCTATGGCATTAGGCTGTGGGTCGTCAAGGATTTCCTTAATGGTAAGCAACCATTTATCCAGTTCGCCCTCACTGTCCTCACTTGTCTTGCCTCCCTCCTTGTATTTCCAGTGTGCCGCAAAGCCCTGTTCAGCCTTATCGTCCATGCGACGGCTTCTGATTTGCACCTCCACCCATTTTCCGTTCTTACCCATGAGAGTAGTATGGAGCGCCTGGTAACCATTGGCTTTGGGGTGCGAGAGCCAGTCGCGCATACGTTCCGGGTGAGGCTTATAAATACTGCTGGCTATAGCATAAATCTGGAAGCATTCTGCTATCTCCTTGCTGATATCGTCGCAGTCGAAAATGATACGGACAGCCAGAATATCGTAAATCTCATCAAAGGAAACGTGCTTGTTCTGCATCTTGCTCCAGATACTATAGGGAGCCTTAATGCGTGCCTTTATCTCATACTTTATGCCCGCCTCATCGAATTTCTCCCTGAGGGGAGCGGTAAACTGGTCGAAGATGGTAGTGAGGTGTTCCTTCATGCCTGCCAACTTTGCTTTCAGGGCACGATATTCCTCTGGGTGTTCGTAGCTGAAACTCAAGTCCTCCAGTTCTTCCTTTATCTTATTCAGACCCAGTCTGTTGGCTAAGGGTGCATAGATATAGAGCGTCTCGCCTGCAATCTTGTACTGCTTGTTGGGCAACTGGCTTCCCAATGTTCGCATGTTATGTAGGCGGTCGGATATTTTAATAAGGATAACGCGGATGTCATCGCTCATGGTCAACAGCAGTTTCTTGAACGACTCTGCCTGCGCCGAAGCCTTGTCACCAAAGATGCCGCCGGAGATTTTGGTAAGTCCGTCCACAATCTGGGCAATCTTATCTCCAAATATGTTGGCAATGTCTTCCGTGGTATAGTCTGTATCTTCTACCACATCGTGCAGGAGCGCTGCACAAATGCTGGTACTACCGAGCCCTATTTCCTCGCAAGCTATCTGGGCTACGGCAATCGGGTGCATAATGTAAGGTTCGCCCGAAAGGCGACGAACACCCTTGTGCGCCTCCTTGGCAAAATTGAAAGCTTTGTCGATTATCTCAACATGCTTACGATGCTTAGAATTAAGATACGTCTCAATAAGATGCTGATAAGCCTCGCTTACCATCCTCTCATCTTCTTGCTCCTTTTTGATAACATCTTCCATATCCAAATCCTTTCTACATTATATATATATGTGGCTTAAGGCATTTTCAACTTCTGACCTGCCCGGATATTAGTCCCCTTCAAGTTATTGGCACGCTGCAAAGCACCTACGGTGGTGTGGTTACGTTGTGCTATCGCTCCCAAGGTGTCACCCTTCTTAACGGTAACAGAGCCTGATGAAGATCTTCCACCTCTGCCTCTTCTGCTTTTTTTCTTACTGACTCTATTATCGTCGAAAGCAATCTCCCTGATGTTGTAATTCTCCGTTTGCTTTACATAGATAGAGTCACCCGCATCTATAAAGGCATTTATCTTATCTGAGGGCATACGCAGGATGCATTCGTGCGAATCACCAGGGATGAGCGTTGTGCGATATTGGGGGTTGAGGGCACGGAGCTCGTCTATGCTGATGTCGCATGTGGCAGCAATCTGCTCCATCCTTACGTTCTTCTTTAACAGAAGGGTGTCCGTTGCCTGTGGAAGTGTGGTGCCAACGGGGCAGATATTGTGGTCACAGTAATAGTTCATTACGTAATTGGCAGCGATAAAGGCAGGCACATAGCCTCTGGTCTCAGCAGGCAGATACTGGTATATGCCCCAGAAGTCCGTCTTGGCACCACCTGACCGACGGATAGCCTTGCTCACGTTGCCTGGACCGCAATTGTAGGCTGCAATAGCCAGAGACCAGTCGCCAAAGATGTCATAAAGGTCTTTCAGATAATGGGCAGCAGCATAGCTGGCCTTGATAGGGTCTTTGCGCTCATCTATCAGGCTGGTAACCTCCAGTCCGTATTTCTTGGCTGTGCCAATCATAAACTGCCAGAGTCCCACGGCACCTGCCCTGCTGACAGCATTGGGGTGCAAGGCGCTCTCTATGATGGGAAGGTTACGCAGTTCAAGGGGAATCTGATAGCTCTCCAGCGCTTCCTCAAAGATGGGATTGTAGAAGTTGCAGGCACCCAGCATAATGCTTACCGAGGGACGCAGACGCTCACAATAGCGGTCGATGTACTTACGAACTATCTGGTTGTAAGGCATTTCTATAACGTTGGGAAGCCTACTCAGGCGTAGCGCATAGGTCTCTTGGTCGAATTCAGGATTCACACCCGTTGATAGGCAGTTCTCTACATTGGTCAAGTAGTTTCTGGTCATCCAATCGTTCAGGAGACTGTCAAGCTCGTACATCTGCATACCTTCTGGCAGCAGGGTTTCGTCATTGTCAGTTGTCTCTTCTTCGTATTCTTGTGCATGAGTGGCAAGCGCCAACAGAAACACACAACTGAATATATAAAATTTTATCTTCATAATCTTGTTTTAACGTTTCTAATAGGATAGCGTAAATTTAACTCCGGGAACCGCCTCGCGCCCCAGCGTTTTGGCCGATGTAGTCGGTATTATGGTTGGTTCCAGATGCAGACTAAGGTCATCGCTGATATCGAAGGTTGATAGTTCACCATCCACATATGCATCAATCACGGCCAACAGGTACACTCCAGCAAAGGCAAAGATGCTCAAGTCGCGATTCCGCCTGAAAAAATTCTTCTTGTTCTTGAATATCGTCTTAAAGCGTTCCTCCCTTCCTGTGATATCGTAGCCTATGGGCAGCATCTTCTCGTAACTCTTGGTGTTCGGGTCTGAGTCCATTATGTCCAGATACGCCTGGGAGTAGTCGTGAAGCATCTGAGAGTTCCACGTCAACGCATAGACACACCCCAGAAAACCTCCGTAGATAATGGGCAGCTTCCAGTATTTTCGGTTGTATATCTGACCGCCTCCAGGAAAAACCAGTCCCAGCCACATGGAGCGGATGGGGTCTGGAACAAAGCGCTCCCGCTTCACGGACGATTCTATCGAGGCTTGCAACATACTGTCGGAAACCTCCACTATACGTGCAGAATCTGGCAGCATAATCCTATCAAGAGAGTCGGGAAGCACCACCTCCCGCTCTTGTGCATGAAGGGAAAATGCTCCGCCAATCCATACCACTAAGCACAGGAGCATTCTGATGGCGTATAACGGTCTCCGAATTCTCAACTTCTCAGTTTGTCAATAATCGCTATAATGCGTTCCAGTTCTTCTTCGTTGGCAAAGGGGATGGTAATTTTACCCTTTCCTGTCTCTGCACAGGTAAGTTGTACTTTCGTCTGGAAGAATTTGCTCAGGCTGGTGCGCAGTGCGCCGTATTCGCTGCTCAGGTTAGAACCCTTCTGGCGGATGCGCTTGCCCTCCTTGCTCTTTACGCTTCCTCCCTGACTCAGCTCTTTCACCATTTCCTCTATCCTGCGAACGCTGATTTTGTCTTTCTTAAACTCGTTGAACACTTCCAGCTGAGCTTTGGGGTCGTTCAGGGCCAAGAGGGCACGGGCGTGTCCCATGTCTATCACCTTGTTCTTGAGCGCCATCTGAATGGGTGCGGGCAATTTCAGCAGACGCAGGTAGTTGGCAACGGTAGCACGGTTCTTGCCCACCTTGTCGCTCAACTGCTCCTGTGTCAGGTTGTACTGCTCTATCAGATGCTGGTAAGCCAATGCTATCTCCAATGCCGTAAGGTCCTGACGCTGAATGTTCTCCACCAGCGCCATCTCCATCATATTCTCGTCATCTACCGTTCTGATGTAGGCAGGAATATGGGTAAGTCCTGCACGCTGACTGGCTCTCCAACGTCTCTCACCGGCTATGATGGTGTATGTTCCGTCGCCCATATCGCGTAGGGTGATGGGCTGGATGATGCCTATTTGCCGGATGCTGTTGGCCAGCTCCTGCAGGCTGTCATCGTCAAAGTCTCGTCTGGGCTGATTAGGGTTGGGCTGAATCTTCTCTACGCTCACCTCGCAGATGTTCGACGAGCCTGCCGTCTGTACCTCTGCATCTGTATTCAACAAAGCGTCAAGGCCTCTTCCCAAGGCCTGACCCTGATATTTCTTACGTATGGCCATGGTATGTTTTATTTATTTTTCTCAATAATTTCTTCTGCCAGTTTCAGATGGACTTTTGCTCCCACGGCATCTGCATCGTATAGGATGGCGGGCATACCATGACTGGGTGCCTCGCTCAGCTTTACGTTGCGTGGAATAACGGTCTTGAACACCAGTTCGCGGAAGTGGCGTTTCACCTCCTCGTATATCTGGTTGGCAAGGCGCAGACGACTGTCGTACATCGTCAGCAGGAAGCCTTCTATCTCAAGGGCAGGGTTCATCCTCGACTTTACAATCTTTATCGTGTTCAGCAGTTTACTGATTCCTTCCAGTGCAAAATACTCGCACTGAACGGGGATGATAACACTGTCGGCGGCTGTCAGCGCATTAACGGTGATAAGGCCCAGGCTGGGGCTACAGTCGATAAGCACGTAGTCATATTCATCCTTAATGGAAGTAAGCAGCTTTTTCAGCACTTGCTCCTGGTGCTTTACGTTCAGCAATTCTATTTCTGCTCCCACAAGGTTGATGTGCGAAGGAATAATGTCCAACCCGTTGATATCCGTGGTGTAGATAACCTCACGGATGTCCATCTCGCCCAACAGAGCATTATAAATAGATGCGTCTATCTTGTTCACATCCACGCCCAACCCGCTGGAGGCATTCGCCTGTGGGTCTGCGTCGATTAGCAAAACTTTCTTTTCCAAGGCTGCCAACGAAGCGGCCAAGTTCATACAGGTAGTGGTTTTTCCTACACCGCCTTTCTGATTTGCTATAGCAATGATTTTACTCATTTGATTCTGTTTTCGTTCCTAAATTAGGTGCGAAGATATGATTTTCTTTTGGAATATGGGAAGTTTTGACACTTTTTTATTACTTTTGCATAGCAAATGAACTGAAGATATGCAAAAAAGGCCCTTGATATTAATCACAAACGATGACGGATTAGATGCACAAGGCATTAATGTGCTTACCAAATGTATGCTGAATTTGGGGCAGGTTGTGGTAGTTGCACCGAATGGTGCACGGTCTGGTGCAGCCTGCTCCATAACGCCTCTTGTGCCAGTAACCCTGAAGCTGGAAAGGGAGGAGGAGAATCTGCTCGTTTACTCCTGTAGCGGAACGCCCGTTGATTGCGTAAAACTGGCATGGGAAAAGGTGGTTCCACGTCAGCCCGACCTGTTGGTTTCCGGCATCAATCATGGCGACAATGCCAGCATCAGCCTGCATTACAGCGGAACTATTGGAGCTGTCATCGAGGGCTGTATGAAAAGCATTCCATCCATTGGATTCAGTCTGCGTACCCATAAGCAGGAATGTGATTTCCAGCCCTTCCTTAAGGTGGTCGAAGATGTGTCATCGTGGGTTCTGAAAAACGGACTTCCTCAGGATGTCTGCCTGAACGTAAACTTCCCTGAAGTTCCTGCCCTGAAAGGGGTGTCTGTATGTAGGATGGCAAGGGGCATATGGCAGTCGGAATGGAAAGAAACCGAGGTGCCTGGAGCATACCAGCTGACGGGCAATTATACCAATTTGGAGCCCGATGTTGAGGGTACCGATTATTGGGCTTTGGACCATGATATGGCAGCCATTACTCCGTTGACGCTGGATATGACATATTATCCCTCATTAGATATACTGAAATCTTTACAGAAATGAAGTATTACCTTATAGCAGGAGAAGCCAGTGGCGATCTTCATGCCAGCCACCTGATGGCAGCCTTGAAGGAAGAGGATGCGCAGGCTCGGTTCCGTTTCTTCGGAGGCGACAAGATGCAGGCGCAGGGCGGCACCTTGGTCAGCCACTATAAGGACCTTGCCTATATGGGCTTCATAGATGTGGCCTTGCACTTGCGTACCATCTTAAAGGGAATGAAGCGTTGCAAGGACGATATTGTGGCATGGAACCCCGATGTGGTGATACTGGTGGACTATCCGGGCTTCAACCTGAAGATTGCCCGTTTCCTGCACGATAACACGCAGATTCCCGTGTTCTATTATATCTCGCCCAAGATATGGGCTTGGAAGGAGGGGCGTATCAAGGATATCCGTCGGAATGTGAACCAGATGTTCAGCATTCTCCCCTTCGAGGTGGAATTCTACGAGCAGAAGCACCACTACCCTATTCATTATGTGGGCAATCCTACGGTAGATGAGGTGGATGCTTTTCTGAAAGCCAATCCTACGGATGCCGAAGGGTTCAGGCAGGTAGCAGGCTTGGACAACCGACCCCTTATTGCCCTCCTTGCAGGGAGTCGGAAGCAGGAGATTCGCGACAATCTGCCTCGCATGATTCAGGCGGCTTCTTCGCTCACAGACAAATACCAGTTGGTCTTGGCTGCGGCTCCCGGCATCAGTAATGATTATTATGCCCAATGCCTGCAAGGTGCCCATGTTAAGGTGCTGTATGGCCAGACTTACCACATTCTCCGCTACGCAACGGCGGCCCTTGTTACCAGCGGCACCGCAACCCTCGAGACGGCCCTTTTCCGCGTTCCTCAGGTGGTATGTTACTACATGAAGACGGGGCGTTTTGCTTCCTTGGTTCGTAAGTTGATGCTGAAGATTCCGTATATCTCGCTGGTGAATCTGGTAGCCGACAAAGAGGTAGTTCCCGAACTTGTGGCGCATCAGATGACGGTGAAGAACACCCGCCGGCACCTGTTGTCCATTCTTCCTGGTGGAGAGGCCAGAGAGAACCAGTTGGCAGGCTACGAACTGATGGCGCAGCGATTAGGTGCTCCAGGCGCGCCCAAGCGAGCAGCACAGCAGATGGTGGACATACTTTTACATAAGGATAACAGTCAGTAGGAAAGCTAATAAACTTATCTATAAATCTAATTAAAAGAAAAATGAAAAAGAAGATTTTTTTATCGCTCATCGCATCATTCGTGATGTTAGTGGCAATCTCATTTGCTTCGTGCAATGGTAGTAACAAGCAAGCCACCGAGCAGGACAGCATCCCAGCCTGTCTGGAGGGTGTTGTTGGTGTGGAGAAGTTTGAAACCAAGCTGGATTACAGCAAGGCAGAGAACTGGCTGGAGCAGCCCGCAGAGGTTACCAAGCCCGTAGACGTGTTCTACATCTATCCTACCGTAACTGGTTTCCGCGACCCAGTTGAAATCTGCGACATCACCGACTCTGTCCTCGTGGATGGTGCCCAGATGGTACGCCGTATTCAGACCAGCGTATTCGACGAAAGCTGTAATGTCTTTATGCCCTACTACCGTCAGATCTCAATGCCAAAGCCCGGCTCCGACTATTCAGCTATCATCGACTATATCTCAGGCTTCGACGCTACCGATGCACTCGATTACTTCCTGAACAACCTGAACGAGGGACGCCCCTTCATCCTTGCCGGACACTCACAAGGAGCAGCTACGCTCATTGCCTTGCTTGAGAACTACATGACCAAGCACCCCGAAGCCCTTGAGCGCATGGTGGCAGCTTATCCCATTGGCTATGCCGTGACCAACGACTTTCTGGCACGTACAGGCTTGAAGTTTGCCGAAGGTGCAACGGATACAGGCGTTATTGTTTCCTGGAACACCGAGGGGCCTGCCAACAAGGACGCCAAGAACGTCACCTTGGCTCCTGGCGGTATTAGCATCAACCCCATTAACTGGAAACGCGATGCCACATACGCACCCGTCACAGAAAACCTCGGTTCACTCACCGTTACGGGAGAACTCGTTACCCCAGGTATTGCCGACGCCTGCATCGATACCGTTCGTGGTTCAGTCATCGTTACTACTGCCGATGCCAAGCTCTATGCCATCCCCGCCGATGCTGCCGATCTGTTCGGCCCGGAGAGCTACCACCTGCATGACTACGGCTTCTTCTTCAATAACTTCCGCCAGAATGTAGCCGACCGCATCAAAGCATTTCTGGAAAAATAAAATAAAAAAACAAGGCTGCGACTCCACTCCGGGGTAGCAGTTTTTTTATACATATCTTTTGCTTTCCGATGAAGCGAAGGTTAGCTTCCTACCTCGTTTTTGTTAAATAATTATAAGGTTGGAGATTTTGTGGGGAGCTTTTGGGGACCATTCTAAAAATTAAACCTACCTTTACGGCAGAAATGAATGAAATAACGTTATTAACACACCGATATGAAGAAGTTTTTTTGCATAACTCTGTTTGCATTATTCAGCAGTACAGCAGTTGTTGCCAGCACCTCTGACGAGGATGTTCTGTTTAATGTGCTTAAGCGCGAGGTGGGATATTACTACTCTCATCTTTCGCAGGATTCGCTGCCAGTGAGATTCATCTCGCTGAATGTGCTGAATGAGAACAGGGTGAACATTTTCAGCGATACGGGAGCGGCTTTGGTAACGGAAGCCAACTCGCGCAGGCTGAAGCCCAATATATGGTTTGACAAGGACAACCCCTCAAAAATAAGCAGTCGCTCAAGCAAATATGATTTACCTTTTTCAGACGATACCATCGCCATAAAGGAAGTCATCTGGGAAGCTTTGGACAAAGAATACCGTAATGTTATAGATGCCAGAAAATCGGAAACCAAGAAGGAGAAGAAGGATACCCTTAAGAGCAACATAGCGTTTAAGGTGGAGCAACACTATGAGAGTCCTCTACCCCCACTGAATATAGATAAGGAAAGGTGGAAGGCCTTGCTTAACAGAGTGACATCGGTCAGAAAAGAAGGCGTGAGTGCCACATGTACGGCTAACTTTATTTGCGAACAGCACAGGAAATACCTGGTCAGCTCTGAGGGTACGGAAATTGTTCAGAACCGCAGGTCGTTCATCATCAATCTGAACGTTAAAGTAAAGGATGAGAAAGAAAACACATCGGCTCTGAACAAGGTATTCTTTGCCCATAACGAGGGCGAATTGCCAAGCGAGGAGGAGTTAAAGAACGCCATAACCGACCTTATAGAACGTAGTTATGCGCTAAGCAAGGCTCCTATGGCAGAAGCATATACGGGCCCAGTACTCTTCTCGGGCGATGCCAGCGGAGTGTTCTTCCATGAGGTGTTAGGACACCGGCTGGAGAAGGAAGACTCGGAGTTCAAAACCATGATGGAAACACGTGTGCTACCAGAAGGCTTCAGCATATCATGCGACCCGACAGCAGTTAATTTCGATGGAACCCCCATACACGGAGGCTATCTGTTTGATGATGAGGGAACCAAGGCGCAGAAAGTGGAATGTATTAAGGACGGCATTCTGAAGAGCATGCTTAGGGGCAGATGGTCGGAAAAGGGAGAAACGGAGAGCAATGCTCATTCCAGGGCTGCCTTTGGTGAGAAAGCATCGCCCAGACAGTCCAACTTCTTTGTGGAAACCAATCATCCGTACACAGAGGAACAACTGCGCGGGATGCTGATTCAGGAACTGAAGGATAAGAATAAGGAATACGGTTATTACATCAGAACTGTTAGTAACGGATGGACAACTACAGGAACCAACACCAACCGTATTTCATCCTTTAATGTCGTACCCATAGAGACCTATAGGATTTATGCCGACGGAAGGCCGGATTCGCTGGTCAGGGGCGTTTCCTTCATTGGTACTCCATTGACGGCATTCAGCAATGTTAAGGCTGCCGGCGGAAGGTATGAAGTGTCCAATGGCAGATGCGGCTCGCGCTCTGGATGGATACCCGTTTCGCTGATTTCGCCTATGCTTTATGTCTCGCAGATGGAAACCCAGTGTCTGAAGACCGATGAGGAAGAAGCACCTAAACTTTCCCAACCGGAGTTTGTTCCGAAAGAACAGCTGGAGGGCTTGAGTGATGATTCCGTCATTTTCAAGGCTATGGCCGACGAGATGACACGCAGTATGGATAGTCTGAAAAGTGATGACGGCATGAAGCCCTATTTCCTGGATTATCGGATTTTCCGAACGGGTAATGCTTACATTCATTCTTCGTTGGGAACATGCAATTACCTGAATGTGAACAGAATAAAAAATAGCGGTAAGGTAATTGTTGTTGTGGGTGATAGTTTGAAGACCAGTTATAATGATGGCCGGATAAATGAGCTGCCCGATGAGGTAAGCTATAATCATATTCGCAGAGAATTATGGGGTTGCACAAATGCAAAATTTAATTCTGTATGCGACGACCATAAATCAAATGATACGTGGAGGGCACAGGAGTTCCTGGACGACAGCATCCCGGAATGGACCAAGATACCCGGAAGGGTTTACACCGAGAAGTCGGCATTGGCCAACTACCAGAAGGACGTGGAAACGCTGAAGGCTCTTGCCGATACCTTGTCTGCCATTTTCAAGAACTATCCGCAACTATGTCGCACACGCGTTGGAATAGATTTTGAATACGAAGACATATATCAACTGAACAGCGACGGGCTGCACGCACGCACTCCCTTAAAGAAAGTCAACATTACATCAAATGCCAGCTATCTGTCCCCAAAAGGAGAATTATTTGAAGAAATTACATCTTTTACTTATTACGATGTGGACGACCTGCCGCCAACCGACTCGCTGATGGCTGAACTGGAAAGATTTGCCAACAAGGTGATGCGTAAAAAAGCGGTGACCTTATCGGAGGAATTGGAATACATCGGCCCTGTAATATATGAGAATGGAAAAGTACTTCAAGCACTCTATAACAATTTGTATGGCCAAACAAACATAAGGGACTATATTATTTGCAGCCTGAATGGGAGGAATAGGAAGTATGATAACACATACAGACTACTGGGTAAAAAGGTTGTCTGCAAGAATATTTCCGTATGGCAATTGGGTAACGACTCCGTTTATAACGGACACCGTATGCTCGGTTATCGGAAATACGATGCTGACGGTGTCCGGCCTGCAACGATAGAACTGATACGAAAGGGCATTCTGATGAACCAGTTGGCAGGACGAAGGCCGTCGCCCGTAACACGTAAATCAACAGGAAACCAACGTATGAACGGATCTCGTGATTATGGCTGGTACGCTTCTGGAACTGTACTCCGGATCTCGTTCGATAAGACAATGAGTAGGAAGAAACTCGTCAAGAAACTGATAGCGATGGCCAGAGAACAGCACTCGGAATACGCCTATATCATAAGCGACTGGCAAGGGATGATACGCATAAACACCAAGACAGGGGAGCAGGAAGAAGTGTGGTTAAAAAATGGAGATAATCCTTCGAGATTACAGTTAATGGGGGATATCTGGGCATCCAAAGAGGAAACGGCTGACCGCAAAGAATCCGTCATTCATCCCAAAACCATCCTTTTCCCGTTAGTAGAGCTGAGAATCAACGCCAGCTCTCCCAGGAAATGTGAGAGGTTTGCGAAACTGATGCATTGACCAATCAGGCAGCACACAGAAAAAGGAAGCTTTTTTATTATAAGCATTAAAAATCCGAGGCGCATAATGTCGTTTCGGATTTTTTTTCGTAATTTTGCCCCCCGAAATTGTTATATATAATGTAGTATATGGAAATTACAAGCAAAATAACGACAGCGGTTCAGGCCGTAATTGATGAGTTGTACGGCGTACAGGTACCTGAGAAAATGGTGCAGTTGCAGGAGACCCGTGCAGAGTTCGAAGGCCAGTTGACACTGGTGGTGTTCCCTTTCCTGAAAATGAGCAAGAAGGCCCCTGAGGCTACGGCACAGGAGATTGGCGATCAACTGGTGGCTAAGGTGCCCGAGGTAATCAGCAAGTTCAATGTAATCAAGGGTTTCCTGAACCTCGTTATTAACCCTGCACAGTGGATAGAGCTGCTGGAGAGCATTCAGCAGAATCCCACCTTCGGCTTCACCCCTGTTACGGAGGAGAGTCCGCTGGTAATGATTGAGTATTCGAGTCCTAACACCAACAAGCCCCTGCATCTGGGTCACGTGCGTAACAACCTGCTGGGTTGGGCATTGGCTAATGTGATGCAGGCCAACGGCAACAAGGTGGTGAAGACCAATATTGTTAACGACCGCGGCATTCATATCTGCAAGAGCATGCTGGCTTGGCTGAAATGGGGCAACGGTGAGACGCCAGACACATCTGGCAAGAAGGGCGACCATCTGATAGGTGACTACTATGTAGCCTTCGACAAGCACTATCGCGAGGAGGTGAAGGAACTCGTTGCCCAAGGTATGGACGAGGAACAGGCCAAGCAGGATGCTCCGCTGATAAAGGAAGCACACGAGATGCTGGTGAAGTGGGAGCAGAACGACCCTGAGGTTCGTGCCCTCTGGAAGAAGATGAACGAGTGGGTGTATGCCGGCTTCGACGAAACATACAAGGCACTGGGTGTAAGCTTCGACAAGATATACTACGAGAGCGAGACCTATCTGGAAGGTAAGGAGAAGGTGGAGGAAGGCTTACAGAAGGGCTTCTTCTATCGCAGAGAGGATGGCTCTGTATGGGCCGACCTGACAAAAGAAGGCCTGGATGAAAAGCTCTTGCTGCGCTCCGATGGTACCAGTGTTTACATGACGCAGGACATAGGTACAGCTAAACTGCGTTTCCAGGACTATCCCATCGACAAGATGATATACGTGGTGGGCAACGAGCAGAACTACCATTTCCAGGTTCTCAGCATCCTGCTGGATAAGTTGGGCTTCAAGTGGGGTAAGGACCTTGTCCACTTCTCCTACGGAATGGTGGAGTTGCCTAACGGCAAGATGAAGAGCAGGGAAGGTACCGTTGTGGATGCCGACGACCTGATTGCCACCATGATTAGCGATGCCCGTCAGATGAGTGCCGACAAGGTGAACAAACTGGAAGGCATTACAGAGGAGGAGGCGCAGGAGATTGCACGCATCGTTGGTATGGGTGCCTTGAAGTACTTCATCCTGAAGGTGGATGCCCGTAAGAATATGCTGTTCAACCCTGAGGAGAGTATCGACTTCAACGGCAATACAGGTCCTTTCATCCAATATACATACGCCAGAATCCGTAGTATTCTGAGAAAAGCCTCCCCCAGCCCCTCCCAAGGAGGGGTGAACTTAGCGGGCTTAAAGCTTTCTCTTTCTAAGGATACTGAGTTGAGTGATAAGGAGATAAGCCTCATCCAGCATTTGCAGGGATTCCAGGCTGCCGTTAAGCAGGCTGGTGCCGACTACAACCCCAGTTGTATTGCCAACTACTGCTACGAGCTGGTGAAGGAATACAACCAATTCTATCACGACTTTAGCGTGCTGCGCGAGGAGGACGAGAAGAAGCGTCTGTTCCGTATCGCCCTGTCGGCTGCCGTAAGTCAGGTAATCAAGAACGGTATGGGATTACTGGGCATTGAAGTGCCTGAGAGGATGTAGGAAAAAAACGATAACGATAACGTTAACGATAACCAGATTAGTGGTTAGGGACATGTTCAATGTTCAATGAAATAAAATGGATTACGAAAAGCTGAAGGGAATTGTGGATTTCAACGCTATTGCGGTGGATGCAGGCTGTAGTGGCAACCCTGGACCGATGGAGTACCAAGGGGTGTATCTGGGCAATGAGCAGCGACTGTTCCATTACGGGCCTGTGCACGGCACCAACAATATTGGTGAGTTTCTGGCCATCGTCCATGCCTTGGCGCTGATAAAGCAGAAGGGCTGGGATATGAAGGTGTACAGCGACTCGTACAACGCCATTCTGTGGGTAAAGAACCGTAGGTGCAAGACCAAGTTGGAACATACGCCTGAGACAGAAGGCCTTTTTCAGCTGATTGCACGAGCCGAGGATTGGCTTTGGAGAAATCCGCAGCATGCTCAGGTGCTGAAATGGGAAACCAGCCAATGGGGAGAAATTCCAGCAGACTTTGGACGGAAATAAAAAAAACCTCACCCCTAACCCCTTTCCCGTGGGCGAGGGGGACTATGGGAACGATAACTTCGGAACAACTTGAAAAGAGTACTGTACATATTTAGGTTTGTTGCATTCCTCACGGTGATTTCGCTGGTGGGGAAGGTGGTCTTTATGATTTACAATGCGGGAGAACACTGCACACTGGCGAACATTTGGGATGTTCTGTGGGCAGGTCTGCCACTTGACCTGAGCGTATCAGCATTTCTGACATTGCCCGTGTGGATAGCTACAGCTTTCAGTCTGCGCTACACCGATATGCGACTGAGAACTATCCTGTCGGCTTACCTGATATTGGCTGTTCTGTTTGTCGTGCTGGTGACAGCCGGAGATATTGTGATGTATCACCACTGGAAATTCAAGTTGGATGCCAGCATCTTCAACTATATGTCGTCGCCAGGTTCAGCGGGTGCCAGTGCACCGGCTGTGTACATTGTAACTTGTCTGTCTTCTGCCTTCATTGCCATTGTGGGCTGTATCGTTATAGCCATCAGAATGACTCCCAAGCGCATTATGGAGGACGGAGAGGGTATCAATCGGACCAACTTTCTGGCAACGGGAGCACTACTTGTCTTTACCATTTTTGGTATAACGGGTCGGAGGATAACGGAGGCCAGCGTGTTTGAGTTCAAGCCCATCGTACTGAACCATGCAGCCGTGAATACTTCAGCCCACATGCTGCATTCTTTCTGGATTTATCTGCAAAAGCCAGACAAACAAGTCAGGAACATGAGGGATGCAGAATGTGATGAGTTGATGAACGGCCTCTACCCAGAACAAATGGATGATATAACGGACACGTTGCTGGCAACAACCCGTCCCAATGTGCTGACTATTCAGTTGGAAAGCTTTGGTGCCTCGTTCGTGGAAACCTTAGGCGGAGCAAAAGGTGTGACACCCGAGTTGTGCCGATGGATGGAGCAGGGTGTGAACTTCACCAATGCGTGGGCCAGCAGTTTCCGTACGGATAGAGGAACGGTGAGCACGTTGTCGGGCTGTCTTTCTTATCCTACCTACAGTCTGATGATGGAGGACGACTGTCTGGGACATTTCCCCAGTTTGGCAAGCACACTTTCGGGCCTGGGTTACAAGACCGACTATCTGTACGGAGGCAACTCGGAAAATATGAACAAGCGCAAGTATCTGCTTGCCTCCGGCTTCCAGAAGGTATGGGATATTAACGACATAGATGTTCCTGAGGCTGAGCGTGATGCTTGGGGAGCCAATGACAGCATATCGTTTCAGCGCTTATATAACATACTGACAACGCGGACAGATTCTGCCTGGTATTTTGGTTATCAATCAATATCAAGCCACGAGCCTTGGGCGGTTCCCTATCATAAGTTGGATAATGAGGTGTACAATGCCTTTGCCTATACTGATCACTTCTTGGGCGCTTTCCTGGATAGCCTGAGTAAGACACCCGTTTGGGACAACCTGGTGGTTATCATCTTTGCCGACCACGGGAGCATGTATCAGTTGGATTACCAGCACCCGATGTTCTTCCGAATGCCCTTGCTGATGGTAGGCGGTGCCGTCAAGGAGCCTAAGACACTGGATATGTTCATCTGCCAGAGCGATATAGTAGGTACCTTGTTGGCCCAGATGCAGATAAATAATAAAGACTATCCCTGGAGCCGAAATGTGCTGAGCAAGAACTATCAATATCCGTTTGTTTACGCCACTTATCCGGCAGGAATGCTCTTTGCCGATGGTACTGGTGTGACAATGATGGATCTGCAGTCGGGCTGTGTGGTTTATTCCGAGGGTGAGGGTGAAGATATGAGAGTAAGCCGGACAAAGGCCATCCTGCAGCGCAGTTATGATGGGCTGAAAGCATTGAACATTGAACATTGAGCATTGAACATTAATTTTGAATTAAAATAAAATGAACCGATTTGCCCTTTTTATGCTGCTTTTGCTTGTATCTTTCAGGCTGATGGCTCAGGATACAGTTTTGGCTGACAGCACAGCATTGCCTTGTGCCGCTGAGCATAAGTTCAAGGCTAAGCAGCTGATAGTTCCTGGAGCGTTGATAACAGCTGGTGCTGTGGGCATTGCTTTCCACGATAAACTGGGTAACTGGGGCGAAGGGCATCATACCTGTGTGGACGATTATATTCAGTATGCTCCTGTGGCAGCCAACCTGTTCTTGGGCTGTTTTGGTGTAAAGCACAAGCATAATTTTGTGGACAGAATAATGATTTCAGCCACCGCATACGCCGTAGAATTAGCTTTGGTACAGGGACTTAAACATACCGTTCGTGAATCGCGTCCTGGATCTGAAAACGAGCGAAATTCCTTCCCCTCTGGCCATACGGCAACGGTGTTTACAGGAGCGGAGTTGGTACGTAAGGAATACGGATGGGGAATTGGTTCGGCAGCATACGCTGTGGCTGTAGCAACAGGTGCCTTGCGTATTTACAACAACCATCATTGGTGCAACGATGTGCTGGCTGGTGCAGGAATCGGAATCCTGTCGGCCAACGTAGCCTATTGGCTTTATCCTTGGGAGAAGAAACTGTTCTGGCCCAAAAAGAAGAACCAGAATACTGCCAATATGATGGTGGTTCCCACATACGAGGTGCAGCATAATACTATCGGACTTGCCTTTACGGCTGTATGGTAATTGAAGATAATGAGAAGGGAGTTGTTCATATTGCTTTTGTGTTCGACGTGGGCTATTGCTTACGCCCAAACCAGTTTGGATAAGCCGGACAGGAATGAAACCACAATGATTTCCCCTTATTACTTCGGCCCCAACGCATTCCCTGTTCCTGAAATGCTGGACGGAACGGTGCAACACGACCTTCGGATAGAACTGGACGGCAATCATTTCTTTGGAACCAGAGGCGACCATACTACCGACCTAACGCTAAAGGCATACATTCCCCTCTTTACAGACCGTGTAAACCTGACGGCTTGGATGCCAATAGTTGAGTGGTACAGGAATTCCGACGAGAGTCTGGCTGTCTGTCGACTTGCAGAAAAAGCACTTACCGACCCCAAGGCACGTAAGGGTTGCATCAGCGGTGATGTTTATATTTCTACAGACATCCATCTTATCCGTCAGAAACGTTATGTGCCCGATATTGCCTTACGTGCAGCACTGAAAACAGCATCAGGAAACGACTACCAGTATGCTCGCAATTATGACAGTCCAGGCTACTTCTTTGATGCTACCGTAGCAAAGTCTTTTGCCTTGGGAGCCATAAAGCAGCACGATCTGCGCGTAGCGCTGAGCGGAGGCTTCCTGTGTTGGCAAACAAATAATGCACGCCAGAATGATGCCATCATGTTCGGTCTGATGGTAAAATGGACTTATAAGCGACTGATGTTGGAACAGACTTTACGCGGCTACAGCGGATGGGAACATTCTACCACTCGGGATAAGGATTTGGCACACGACCGACCCGTTGTACTGAAAACACGCGCAGCCTATCGGTTTGGAAAATGGGAGGCGCTGGCATCTTATCAGTACGGCATGCGCGACTATCCCTTCCATCAGATGCAGTTGGGAGTGGCTTACCACATTAATATACTGAAGAAGGAAACAATAAAAGACAATAATACATTATGGAAAAGAATTTCAAGAGAACCTTAGTGACATCTGCTTTGCCTTACGCAAACGGTCCTGTTCATATCGGCCATCTGGCAGGTGTGTATGTTCCTGCTGATATCTACGTTCGTTACCTGCGTCTGAAGGGTAGAGACGTGCTGTTCATTGGCGGCTCCGACGAGCATGGTGTACCTGTTACCATCCGTGCCCGCAAGGAAGGTATCACCGTTCAGGAGGTAGTTGACCGCTATCATTATCTGATTAAGGACAGCTTTGAGAAGTTTGGCATATCGTTTGATGTATATAGTCGTACTACCAGTAAGACACATCATAAACTGGCCAGTGACTTCTTCAAGAAGCTTTACGATAATGGCAAGTTCATTGAGCAGGTGAGCGAGCAGTTCTACGACGAACAGACGGGCCACTTCCTGACCGACCGTAACATTAAGGGCGAATGTCCCCGTTGTCATGCTCCTGAAGCATACGGCGACCAGTGCGAGAAGTGCGGAGCAACCCTTTCTCCTGAGGAACTCATCAATCCCTATAACGCCGAGACGGGCAATCCTTTGGTTAAGAAGGCTACCAAGCATTGGTACTTGCCCCTTGATAAGGATCAGCAGTGGCTGGAGAAGTGGATTCTGGAGGATCACAAGGAGTGGCGCTCTAATGTGTACGGGCAGTGTAAGAGTTGGCTGGATGGAGGCCTACGTCCCCGTGCTGTGACCCGTGACCTCGACTGGGGAATTCCCGTTCCCATCGAAGGAGCAGAAGGTAAAGTGCTGTATGTTTGGTTCGATGCCCCTATCGGTTACATCAGCAATACCAAGGAGTTGTGCGATGCCCATCCTGAATTGGGCTCTTGGGAAACATGGTGGAAAGACCCCGAGACACGTCTGATTCATTTCATCGGCAAGGACAATATCGTCTTCCACTGTATAGTTTTCCCTGCTATGCTCAAGGCGCACGGCGATTATATCCTGCCCGACAATGTACCCAGCAATGAGTTCCTGAATCTGGAGGGTAATAAGATTTCTACCTCTAAGAACTATGCCGTTTGGCTGAACGAGTATCTTGAGGAAATGCCCAACCGTCAGGATGAACTCCGCTATGTGCTCACTGCCAATGCACCTGAGACCAAGGACAATGATTTTACTTGGGCCGATTTTCAGGCACGTTGCAATAATGAGTTGGTAGCTGTTTATGGTAACTTCGTGAATCGTGCTTTGCAGCTTACTCAGAAGTATTACGACGGTGTAGTACCTGCCTGTGGCGAATTGAACGAGTACGACCGTGAGACCTTGGCTGAGTTCCAGGGTGTTAAGGAGCGTCTGGAGGCTCTGTTGGAAGGCTTCAAATTCCGTGAGGCCCAGAAGGAGGCCATGAACCTGGCACGTATCGGCAATAAGTACATTGCCGACTGCGAACCTTGGAAGGTTATCAAGACCGACCCTGAGCGAGTAAAGACTATCATCAACATCTCCCTACAGCTGACTGCTAACTTAGCTATCGCTTTCGAGCCCTTCCTGCCTTTCAGCAGCGAAAGATTAAGGAAGATGATAAGCCTCACCCCAGCCCTCTCCCAAGGAGAGGGAGAAAGTCTGTGGGAAAAGTTGGGCCGCCTTGACATACTTCCTGCAGGCAAGCAGTTGCCTAAGCCTGAGTTGCTTTTCACCAAGATAGAAGATGACGTAGTTGCTGCTCAGATGAAGAAATTGGAGGATACCATCAAGGCTAACGAAGCTGCTAACTACAAGGCAGCACCTATAAAGGATATCATCCCCTTTGAGGACTTCGAGAAGTTGGACATTCGCGTAGGTCTGGTAAAGACTTGCGAGAAGATAAAGAAGAGTAAGAAGTTGCTGAAGTTCACCCTCGACGACGGCTCTGGTAAAGACCGCACCATCCTCAGTGGTATAGCTCAGTGGTACGAGCCTGAGCAGCTCATTGGCAAGCGCGTGCTGTTCGTTGCCAACCTGGCTCCGCGCCAGATGATGGGCGAGGAAAGTCAGGGCATGATCCTGTCGGCTGTCAATTATAATGGCGACCTGAGTGTGACCACAACACTTGATGAAGTGAAGGGTGGAAGCCAAGTTGGATAATCAAAAGTTTATAGTTGAGAGTTTATAGTTGAAAGTCAGTTTAAAAGTTGAGAGTTATAAGGGTATAAACTGATTAAACTCTAAACCTAGAAACTGTCTATAAACTATAAACTTTAAACTTTAAACTGAAAATAGGTACATTTTGTTGGTCGTTTCGCAAAAAAGATGTAATTTTGTCGCGCAAAACAACAACAAAGGTAACAAAAAGCATTCTGATTATGGAAAAGATTCGCGTAGCAGTAATAGGTTACGGAAACATTGGACGCTACACCATTCAGGCTTTACAGGCCGCTCCTGATATGGAGATTGCAGGTGTGGTACGTCGTGCCGGCGCAGAAAACAAACCTGCCGAACTGGCTGATTATAAAGTGGTTAAGAACATTGAGGAGCTGGAAAAGGTGGACGTTGCCATTCTGGCCACTCCCACTCGCAGTGTAGAGGAATACGCCCTTAAGTGTCTGGCTTTAGGCATCAATACGGTGGATAGTTTTGATATTCATGGACTCATTTGTGACCTCCGTCGTAGCCTTGATGCAGCTGCCAAGAAGACGGGTGCCGTAAGTATCATCAGTGCAGGATGGGACCCAGGTTCCGACAGCATTGTCCGCACCCTTATGCAGAGCCTTGCTCCCAAGGGAATCACATACACCAACTTCGGCCCTGGCCGTAGCATGGGTCACAGCGTGTGCGTTCGCAGCAAGGAAGGCGTGAAGGATGCCCTCAGCATGACTATCCCAGTAGGTGAAGGTATTCATCGTCGTATGGTTTATGTTGAATTGGAAGAAGGTGCTAGTCTGGAGGCTGTAACGGCAGCCATCAAGGCCGACCCCTATTTTGCCAGCGATGAGACACACGTCTTTCAGGTGGATAGCGTAGACGAGTTGAACGATGTAGGTCATGGCGTAAATTTAGTTCGTAAGGGTGTAAGTGGTCAGACACACAATCAACTTTTCGAGTTCAATATGAAGATAAACAACCCCGCTCTTACTGCTCAGGTTCTGGTAAATGCCGCTCGTGCAACGCTCAAGCAGCAGCCCGGTGCCTACACCATGATAGAGATTCCTGTAATAGATTACCTTCCCGGCGATCGCGAGGACATCATCCGTCATTTGGTATAACAACTCTTGATTAATACATCAATAACCAGGGGGTGTGTCAAACAAAAAAGGCACACCCCTTGATTATATATCAGTGCCTTGCCCTCACATCGATAATGATGGAAAGAGCTACGTACCAGAGGATGATAGCAGCAAAGCAACTCGTGCCAAGGAAGAAACAGGGAAGGCAACCCAACAGGAAGATGTACTTTACCTTATTCTTTTCCCAACTGAAGTCCTTGAACTTTAGCGCCAACATGGGAACCTCGCACACCAGCAACATGCAAAAAAGCAACATGAAGAGGAAAAGGAACACGGCGTTGAACTTGAGCGACACCAGAAAGGCATGCTGACCCAATACTAACGAGCCCCAGAAAAGGGCGTTAGCGGGCGTGGGCAGACCTATGAACCCCATTGCCTGACGTTCGTCGAGATTAAATTTGGCCAGTCGCAACGCTGAAAAAGCTGCCATAATAAAGGCGGTATATGGGACAAAGTCCCTCAGGGGAAGAAGTACCTGAGGGTAATGAACCTCATGGAAGAGATAAAATATAATGGCGCTGGGGGCAACGCCGAACGTTACCACATCGGCCAGCGAATCCAACTCTTTTCCTATAGGAGATGAAACTCCAAGGGCGCGAGCCGTCATTCCGTCGAAGAAATCGAATACGGCACCCACAATAATCATCAGTACAGCCCATTGATACTGGCCATAGAAAGCACAACCGGTAGCGATGCAACCGCTTATCAGGTTACAGCAAGTGATGGTATTTGGAAGGTGCTTGAGAAAATTCATAATTCACAATTCTTAATTCATAGCTTGGCAATAACAGTTTCGTTTCCGACGGTCTTGTCACCCAGCTTTACGCAGATTTCCGTTCCTAAGGGAAGGAAAAGGTCAACGCGAGAACCGAACTTGATGAATCCCAAATGTTCATCTACAAAGCAGGCATCACCCTCGTGAGGATAAGTGACAATACGGCGAGCCATAGCTCCTGCAATCTGTCGAGCCAGAATATCTGTGCCGTCTGCAGTAGTGATGACTACGGTGCAACGCTCGTTTTCCTCGCTGGCCTTAGGCAGCCAAGCCTTGTGGAAGTTGCCATCGTAATGTTTCACCATCTTAATGGTGCCATCCACGGGAATCCAGTTGGCATGTACATTAAACAGGCTCATAAAGATGCTTACCATCATGCGGCGGTCATGGAAATACTCGGTTTCCTCCACTTCCTCAACCACCACAACCTTACCATCGGCAGGGGCAATGACAATACCTTCCGTATCGCCATCGAAACAGCGGATGGGGCACTGGAAGAAGTTAACAAGAATCAGGTAAACGCAGATACTCACTCCAGAAAACAGATAAAAGGGTATCTGGCTATGGATAAAGAGATGAAGGAAAACGCTGATGCCCAAAAAAAGTATGGCACCAAACACCAAGGTACGAGTGCCTTCGTGGTGTAGCCTAATCTTCTTTATCTTCTTTAATTTCTTGAGTCTATTTCCCATGAGGATTGTTTACTTTGGACACAAAGATAGGATAATTTTGTTATTTATCAAAAACTTTTGGGGTAATTTTGGCATTTTCTACATCAAAAGGAGTTGTAAGGCTTTCGGTTTCAGAAAAAAACGCTACATTTGTACGATTATTGGTAACAAGCAGCAACAATGGAAGATTTTATACATTTACACGTTCACTCTCAGTATTCTTTGCTCGACGGTCAGGCCTCCATTCAGAAGATGGTGGACAAAGCCATCGGTAACGGAATGCGTGGTATGGCGCTTACCGACCATGGTAATATGTTTGGTGTAAAAGACTTCTTTGACTGCTGCAATTCTGTTAATAAAGGTAGGAAAAAGGAGGGGTTGGAACCGTTTAAGCCCATCTTTGGCTGCGAGGTATATGTGGCCAGACGCAAGAAGGAACAGATGTCCGACCCCAATATAGACCGAAGCGGAAATCACTTGATACTTTTGGCAAAGAACCAGAACGGCTATAGGAATCTGATTAAACTGGTGTCTCGAGCATGGGTGGACGGATTCTATCACAAGCCAAGGACTGACCATGATGATTTGGTACGCTTCCATGAGGATATTATCTGTTGCTCGGCCTGTATTGCTGGAGAGGTGCCGTCCAAAATACTGAAAGGTGATTTGGAAGGTGCACGCAAGTCGGCCCAATGGTTTAAGGATGTTTTTGGTGAGGATTACTATCTGGAGTTGCAACGCCACGAGGTTAAAGACCCTAACGTGGCGGCTAACAGGGAAACCTTCCCCTTGCAGCAGATTTCCAATGCCGGGTTGATAAAGATTGCCCGCGAACTGAACATCAAACTAATCTGCACCAACGATAGCCACTTTGTTAACGAAGAGGATGCCGATGCTCATGAGCGCCTGCTTTGTCTATCCACGGGCAAGAAAATTTCCGAGCCTCATATGCTGTACACCAAGCAGGAGTGGTTTAAGACTAAAGAGGAGATGAACGAACTCTTCTCCGACATCCCCGAAGCGATCAGCAATACGGTGGAGATTCTGGATAAGGTGGAGACCTACAATCTGGAGTCCGACCCTATTATGCCATTTTTCCCTATACCGGAAGATTTTGGAACAGAGGAGCAGTGGCGGCAGAAGTACACGAAGGAGGATTTGTTCCGCGAGTTCACCAGCGATGAGAATGGCGAGAATCCGCTCCCCAAAGAAGAGGGCGAGAAGAAAATAAAGAAGTTAGGCGGCTATGATAAACTGTACAGAATAAAGTTCGAGGCCGACTATTTGGGTAAACTGGCATACGAAGGGGCCCGTCGGATATATGGCGAGCCATTAGATAAGGATGTGGACGACCGCATCCGCTTTGAGTTGCACATCATGAAGACTATGGGTTTCCCCGGCTACTTCCTGATTGTGCAGGATTTTATTAATTCGGCTCGAAAGGATTTAGATGTATGGGTTGGACCTGGTCGTGGTTCCGCAGCCGGTAGCGTGGTGGCCTATTGCCTGGGTATCACTAAGCTGGACCCATTGAAGTACGACCTGCTGTTTGAGCGTTTCCTGAACCCCGACCGTATCTCTTTACCTGATATCGATACCGACTTTGAAGATGATGGCCGAGGCAAGGTACTGCAATGGGTAATGGATAAGTACGGGCACGAAAACTGTGCACACATCATCACCTACGGCACAATGGCGACAAAGAACAGTATCAAGGATGTGGCTCGTGTAGAGGATCTTCCGCTTGATAGGAGCAATGCACTTTGTAAGGCCATTCCAGACCGTTTACCTGAAGGCATGAAGATGAATCTGAAGAATGCCATTTCCTGTACGCCTGAGTTGCAGATAGCACAGTCTTCGCCCGACTATAGAGAGGCTGACACCATAAAATATGCGCAACAGTTAGAGGGGCAAATTCGTGGAACGGGTATTCATGCCTGTGGATTCATTATCTGTCGCGACCCGATTTCGGACCATGTACCTATCTCTACGGCAGACGATCCCGATTTCCCTGACCGCAAAACAGCTGTTACGCAGTATGACGGACATGTCATAGAGACAACGGGGCTTATTAAGATGGACTTCCTGGGACTAAAGACACTCTCGGAGTTAAAAGAAGCCTGCAGGGTTATCAAGGAGGCACATGGCGTAGATATCGACCTTGACCACATTCCCATTGACGATGAACTAACATATCAGTTGTATCAGAAAGGCCTGACTGTAGGTACCTTCCAGTTTGAATCGGCTGGTATGCAAAAGTATCTGAAGGAACTGAAACCTACCGTCTTTGAGGACCTTATAGCCATGAATGCTCTCTACCGTCCAGGACCAATGGATTATATCCCCTCGTTCATCAAACGTAAGAACGGGATGGAGGAGATTACATACGATATTCCTGTTATGGAGAAATACCTGAAGGATACGTATGGTATTACCGTTTATCAGGAGCAGGTGATGTTGCTCAGTCGTCTGCTGGCAGGCTTTACCAGAGGTCAGTCTGATGCTCTCCGTAAGGCTATGGGTAAGAAGAAGAAGGATATTGTAGATGAGATGAAGCCTCTCTTCATAAATGGAGGAAAGGAAAGAGGATATGACCCCGCTGTACTGGATAAGATATGGGGCGACTGGGAGAAATTTGCTTCCTACGCCTTCAATAAATCGCATGCAGCCTGCTACTCGTGGGTAGCGTACCAGACGGCTTACCTGAAGGCACATTATCCTGCTGAGTTTATGGCCGCCCTGCTGACCAGAAGAAAAGATGATATTAAGGAAATTACCAAGTTGCTGGATGAATGCCGAAATCTGAAGATTGAGGTATTAGGACCGGATGTTAATGAATCGCATGCCGACTTTGGTGTGAACGATAAGCAGCAAATTCGTTTCGGCTTGAACGGTATCAAAGGGCTGGGCGAAGCCGCAGCTGCATCTATCATATCGGAACGCGAGAAGAACGGTAAGTACAAGGATATTTTTGATTTTGTAGAGCGTGTCTCTATTCCATCGGTCAAGAAGAGTGGTATAGAGTGTCTGGCTCTGAGTGGCGCTTTTGATACATTTTCCAATCAGATAAGTCGTGAGCAGTTTATTGCTCCCAATGCAAAGGGCGAACTTTTCGTTGACTCGCTGACCAAATATGGCAATCAGTATCAGCAGGCAAAGATGGAGGCTCAGTTCTCGCTCTTTGGTATGGAGGCGATAGACAGGCACTTACCTCCTATCCCAGTAACAGAAAGGTGGAACGACCTGGAGCGCCTCAACAAGGAGCGTGAACTGGTGGGCATTTACCTTTCTGCCCATCCGTTGGATGAATACAGCGTTATACTCAACGGCATATGCAACTTGCACATGGAGCAGATGAACGATCTTACTCCATTTGAAAATCAAGAGGTAAAACTGGGTGGCATTGTGACGGGAGTAAAACGCCAAGGCATCACTAAGACAAACCAGCCTTACGGAATAGTAATGATGGAGGATTATACGGGGTCTGCTGAGATAGCTTTATTTGGAACCGATTGGGCTCAATGGAAAGGATATCTTACACAGACGGGTAACCTGGTGTACATAACCGGCAAGGTGCAAGGACGCCAGTACCGACCCGAAGTGATGGAACTGAAGATTGGCAAAATAGAATTTCTGCCAGATGTAAAAGATAAGCTTATTCAGAGCATAACCATAACCGTTGATTCCAACAGACTGGGAAGCGATGATGTGGCAGAACTCAGCAAACACATTCAGGAGATGCAGCAAAATTCCCAGAAAAAAAACAAAAATGGAGCCATGATAGATGTGAAATGGAATATCTGTGGAGGTGGTAATTCTCCCATCTTGCACATGAAATCTAAAACAAAGTGCTACTGGGTGAGCAAGAAACTGATGGATTATCTTAATTCAACTGAATATCTGACATATAAAATCAATTAACGTAATATTTACCCATTTATAATTATTATAAGGTATGGCACAGATTATCAACAGTAACAATTTTGATGCGCTGGTAGCAACCGGCAAACCCATTGTGTTGGACTTTTGGGCTACATGGTGTGGTCCCTGCAGACGTGTGGGTCCTATCATCGAGGCATTGGCTCAGGATTACGAGGGTCAGGCTATCATAGGCAAATGCGATGTAGAAGAGGACGAGGATATGGCTGTACGTTTTGGCGTACGAAACATCCCAACGGTATTCTTCATTAAAGGCGGTGAAGTAGTGGACAAGGTTGTAGGTGCCGCTGCACGTCCTGTTTACGAAGAGAAACTGAAAAGTTTATTGTAAGAGACTATGGGAAATATTGAAGACGACTTCCTGGCTGATGCCGAGGACGACCGCTTGACGGTAGAGTTTATTAAGAACTATCTTCCTCAGGAAGTAAAGGAAAAATTCACGGAAGACGACCTTTACTACTTTATGGATGTGATAGGCGAGTATTATGTTGACCTGCTTGAGAAGACGGGTAACGATGACGAAGTAGACATCGATATTGATGCCGTAGCAGAGTACATAGCCAAGAAAGCCAAGAAAGAGAAGATGGGCGACTTCGACCCCGAAGATCTCCGCTGGGTGGTTGACGGTGAATTGGAATACGGCGAGTCTTTAGAAAACTAAGCGTCTTTCTCCATCGGGCAATGCTTCGATGGTAACGTTCACCGTTTCCTCGGGAAGCACTTCCTCTATCAGTTCCGGCCACTCTATGAAACAGGGATGGCCGCTGTAGAAGTATTCCTCACATCCCATGTCGTATGCTTCAGAAACTTTTTTTATCCTATAGAAATCAAAATGATATATGGGGCGGCCATTGGCTGCCTCATATTCGTTTACAATGGCAAAGGTTGGAGAGGTTACGGTGTCATCAACCCCTAATTCTTCGCATACAGCCTTTATAAAAGTGGTCTTTCCTGCTCCCATCTTACCATAGAAGGCAAAGATAGTGTCCTCTCCCATATTCTCCACAAACTGCTTGGCAGCTTGTCTGATATCCTCTTCTTTAAACGTTATTACCATAGTTCTTTCTTTTAACAATCCCCTAAAGGGGGAGCAGGGAGGGGGCTTTTATCTTTTCTTCCCACGCAAGGTGATAAGCGGAATCAGCATCTCCTCCATACTGATGCCTCCGTGCTGGAAGGTATCTTTGTAATATTGAACGTAGTAGTTGTAATTGTTGGGATATGCAAAAAAGTCGTCACCTGTGGCAAAGATGTAGGTTGTGCTCAGATTAGGTCTGGGTAATCCTACCTGATGAGGCTCCTTTATCTCAAATACTTCTTTCTGGTTGTAGCTGAGGTTCTTGCCTAATTTATAGCGTAAATTTGTATTGGTGTTCTTGTCGCCCACCACCTTAATGGGGTTATAACAACGGATACTTCCGTGGTCTGTGGTCAGGACAATCGTATAGTCGCTGGCAGCTAAAGAGCGGAAGAGGTCGCCAACGGGCGAGTGGCGGAACCAGCTCTGAGTAATGCTGCGATAAGCGGCCTCGTTGCTGGCCAGTTCACGCACCATCCTACTTTCTGTTCGTGCATGGCTGAGCATATCAATGAAGTTCATTACCACCACGTTCAGGTCATATCTCTGCAGATTTGGCAATTGCTGCACCAGTTTCTCTGCAGCCTGAGAATCGTTAATCTTATGGTAACTGAATGTATTCTTGCGCCTATAACGGTCAAACTGCGTCTGTACCAGCGGAGCTTCATTCAGGTTCTTACCTTCCTCGCTGTCCTCATCTACCCACAGGTCTGGGAACATGCGTTCTATTACATCGGGCATCAAGCCGCTGAAGATGGCATTTCTTGCATATTGGGTGGCTGTGGGAAGAATGCTGCAATAGAGGTTCTCTTCTATATTAAAGAGGTCGGCAATCTCATTGTAAAGCATACGCCACTGGTCGTATCGGAAGTTATCTATCACCACCAGGAATACTTTCTCTCCGTTATTCAGATGGGGAAATACATTATGTTTGAAGATGTCCGGACTCATCACTGGACGCTCATCTGAATTACTCATCCACTTGGTGTAATTCTTCCGAATAAACTTGGCAAATTCCCTGTTGGCTTCCAAGCGTTGCATACCCAGCATCTCCTTCATGGCGCTGTCTGTTTCAGATAGTTGCAACTCCCAATAGGTGAGTCGTTTGTATACTTCTATCCATTCTTCCAGCGAGAGAGACTCGTTGATTTGCATACCAATCTTCCCAAAGTCCTGTTGGTAGGCCGATGTCTGTTGTTCTGTAACAATCTCCTTCTGATGAATGTTCTTCTTCAGGGTCAGCAGAATTTGTGTGGGATTAACGGGCTTGATAAGATAATCTGCAATCTTGGCACCAATTGCCTGCTCCATAATATTCTCCTCCTCGCTTTTGGTAACCATCACCACAGGCGTATTAGGAGTCTGCTCCTTGATTCGGTTCAGTGTCTCCAGACCACTCAGACCAGGCATATTCTCATCAAGCAAGATGAGGTCGAAAGTTTCTTCTGCACAACGGTCTAATGCATCATAGCCATTAGAAACCGTTTCCACCTCATATCCCTTTTTCTCCAGATACAGGATGTGCGCCTTCAGCAGTTCCATCTCGTCATCTACCCACAACAGTTTGTATGCAGCCATATTATGAATTATGAATTAAGAATTATCAATTTTCAATTATCAATTTTCAATTATGAATAATCACATTCCCCATGGGAAATCTTCCTCTTCTTCCTCCTCTTCTTCACCTTCTTTCTCCTCTTCCGGAACGTAATCGTCAGGATCAATAATCTTGAGGTTCGTAGGTTCGTCTATCTGAAGGTCCTCAGGAATCTCCATAGGAGCAAATGTTTCTTCGTAGAAAGCTTTGTAGTCATCAAAGCTGAATTCGTTGCCTATCAACTTCAGGTTATCCTCCGATATTAATAACGTTCTTATACCTTCTAAGCGCGTATTCATGTGTTTATCGGCATAGAGCGTCTGGGCGTAAGAGTGAACTTCGTCATACGACAGGAAGCCTTTCACACACATCATAGTTATACCTTGCTTCTCCAGAATCTCAATATCAAAGTTTCTTACCATATAGGAGGTAAAGTTGTATCGGGCCATCTCAAAGAGCAACTGATTCTCGTCCAGACTGTTGGTGGGATAAGCCAGCACGAAGACGAAGTTGCCATAGCGGTCATCCTTCAGTTCAGGAACCACCTCTGTGCTGTCGCCCGAAGCCTGACGGTTTCTCCTGCTCCAAATGCTGCTGGCATCATAACGGTCGTCCATCAACAAACGTCCGTCAGAAATACCCTTTACAATGGCATTGGCTAATTCTGTTACCTCTTCTTTGGGGAATTGTTGTATAACATCCTTCAGGGTTACCAGGAAGCTGTCACGTTCTCCGCCATAGAGTTGGCTCATGGCGCGGATAAACATCATACGTGCACGGTTGGCACCTGCGGGGAAGTTATCAGTGCTGAACTGGTAGTTCTTTTCCACCTCTTTGTAATTTGATGCTTGGTAAGCGTCATACGAGGCTGCATAAACCGAGTCTTCCACGTGCTTGCCGTCACGAGCTATCATTTCGTAGTTGGGATTCCCCAGAAGAGCTGCCAGTTTGGTGTCTGCAAACTGTTCCAACAGTAAGGCTTTGTAATATTCTGCTTTCTCTGAATCTCCCAGTCTTCCGTATAGCAGGAACAAGTGGTAGTAGATGTTGTCTATGCCCTCACGCTCTGGGAAGTCGGAAAGCACACGCTGCATAGTCTTCTCTGCCAGAAGCCAGTTCTCCAGTTTTTCTTGTTCCAGAATACCTGCATTATACAGTCCGTCGCTCAGGATAGCCTTGGAAGCTTCCATCTGTTCCTCTGTAAACGGAATCTGTTTCAGGTAGTATTCTCTGTGGTGAGGATCGTTTTCCAGAGAATCTTTCAACGCTTGCTCGTCTGTAAGGGTAGAGTCCGATTCTGCCGAACCGTAAAGAGCCTCATCGTCACCTTCTGCTTCTTCACCGACTTCAACATCCTCACTGCCTGTGGCAGCAACGTAAGAAGCTTTGTTGCTGATGCGCCACAAGTCTTCGTTTTTACGTTGTCCCCACCTGCGTTGGAATTCTTCCATACCTCTCTTAACAGATGTGGCGTTATAGAAATACCAGGGCCCTTGCTGCTGGTTGTTCATTCCTGTGTTGGCAGCTATGGGACGGTCAGTCTGCGACTGTTGACCATTGGCCTGTTGTCGTTGTCCGTTAGCATTGGTGCCGTTCTGAGCCGCTTTTTTCTCAGCTTCTTTCTCTTGCTTCTTCAGTTCGTCAATTACGCGGTCTATGGCAGCCAGATATTCTGCCTCAGGCAATTTAGCCAAGATCTGCAAACTGTCCTGTAACTTAACGGCACTCAGATGAGGTTCCAGTTCGGTCAGTATCTTGCTTCTGCGTTCAGATTCAATGTATTCTTCGTGTTCCTTATCCAAGATCGAAACACATTCCTTATAGGTACGGGCGGCATCAATGTACTTCTCCATTTCCCAGTACAGGTTGCTTAGTCTCAGCAACAGCATGGCCTTGTCCGGGCCTCTCTTGGTAGCGTCCTTGACACCCTTCTCCCATGCATATATACAATGGGTGGTGTCGTTTACACCCATGTAGATGTTACCTAAGGCATAATAAACCTTATCCAGATAGTCCTTATTCTTGTCGCTCTTGGCCATTCGTTTCAGCAGGGAAACCATTTGGTTGAATTTGTCGCGCGGCATAACCTCAGTCTGGGAAATGCGAGCGCTGAAGGCCATTTCGTATGGAGGGTTGGCACGAATCACCTTTGCGTATGCCTTGTATGCTTCTTCGTTTTGTCCTGTCTGCTGGTAAAGTTGTCCTAACAGGAAGTTCAAACGGGTCCTTTTCAGTTTCCGCTTGGTATTTTTGATGGCATCTTTCAGGTAGGGGATTGCTTCTTCATATTGTCCTATCAGAATCTGGTAGGCTGCCATCGTGTTGTTCATCTCCTTCATACCTTGGCGCCCGATGCTGTCGCGTCTCATTTTGTTCAGCACATCTTCAGCATCGTAGGCCCAGTCCAGTGCCACGTAGCATCTTGCCAGCATTGCTTTGGCTATGCTGGCGATATCGGGTTGTGCCTGATAAAGTCTGATGGTGTAATTGCAGGTACTGGCAGCCTCTATGAATTCTCCCTTTTGGAACTGGGCGTCTGCCATCATCAGCCAAGCGTGGTACATATAGGGGTTAAACTCCTTGCGTGCCAGGTATGCTTTCATCTTTTCGTCCTTCCGTTGGTTGGGCTTTACCGTAGGACGTTTTTTCATGCTGTGCTGCTTGATGGCTTTCTCGCACTTGGTAATAGTGGTTTCGTAGTTTCCCTTGCCAACGCCAGCTGTAGTCTTGTTGGTACTGATGTACATAGGAATCAGGCGATTGTAGTCGTCCTGATGCGACTTCATCTGTGCTTCTTCGCCCTCCAGATATGCAACCTCTCCGTTGTACAGCGTATTAAAGTGCGATGTCATAGCGTGGTAGAAGCGTGTTGAGGGCGTATTTTTCTTGATGGAGCAGCCAGAAATTACACATAACAACACGAGCATGAGTAGTCCCATGCTTATGCTGTTCTTGGTGTATTTTCTCTTTTCCATGTCTTCTTAATAACGTGCGCGCGATGCAAATTATTGTGTCGATGCCCTTATTTCAGGTCGGTTGGACCAAATTTGTCCATGTCGCCGTAGTCCAGATTCTCGCCAGCCATTCCCCAAATGAAGATATAATTGCTGGTGCCGGCACCTGCGTGGATACTCCATTCGGGTGAAATAACGGCCTGCTCGTTGTGTAACCAGATAGGACGTGTTTCCTTGGGTTCGCCCATAAAGTGGCATACAGCTTGATTCTCTGGAACGTTGAAGTAGAAATAAGCTTCCATTCTGCGTGAATGGGTATGGGCAGGCATGGTGTTCCATACACTACCGGGCTTCAGTTCCGTCATTCCCATCTGTAACTGACAGATTTGGTTGTCCATACTCTTGGCCACAATCAGCTGGTTGATAACACGGGCGTTGCTCTCTTCCATCGAACCTGCCTCTATATAGCAGCCCTTTTTGCGTAAATCCTCCAAGGTTATCTTGCGAGCAGGATAGGAAGTATGAGCCGTTGCCGAGTTAAAGTAGAAGTGTGCAGGCTGATTGGGATCGTTGGATGCAAAGTAAACCTCGTGCTTTCCGCTGCCCACATACAGAGCCTCCTTGTATTTCAACTCGTATGTTTTCTCTTTGCTGCCCTCTTTAACGGTAACAGTACCTGTTCCGCCTACATTGATAATACCTATCTCTCTTCTTGACAGGAAGTTGGGAGCTTTCAGGTACTCAAAGGTTTCCAGCTGTAGGGCTTTGTTGTTTACAGGCATAGCACCGCCAACAATAAAGCGGTCGTGCATGGTATAAACAATGTTTATCTCGTCAGCCGAGAAAACTTTCTCAATAGCAAAAGCCTTCCTAAGGCGATTCGTGTCGTACATGCGAACATCATCGGGATGAGTAGGGTAACGCAACTCATAATTAGTATGATTCTGTGCCATAAGCGTAGCGGATGCCATCAGCAATCCAGTTAATAATATTTTCTTCATATTCTTCATATTTTATTTTTCTTCCTATTCCAAACGAGTAGATATGCCATCAGCAACCCTGCGGCAAAAGCAAAGAACTTATTGCCCACAAATACATGATACCATACCCAGCACATAAGGCTGGAGGCAAAGTCGAGTGCTGCACCTGCGCTAAAACCTTCAGGAATGCGTACTGAGGCATCCTCTGGGTGTAAGGCAGCAACAGAATTGGCTGCCATTGTGAAGGCGTCGGCAATGTTGGTAACAAAGTACAGACCACATACCAGCGCTACCAGTCCTATAATGAAGGTTTTCACCACATTACCCTTTGTAATAGGCAGCACAACGGGAAACAGGTAGAACATACCGGCCAGGGATGCCAAGGGCAGGAACTTGTTGCCTGGCAGTACTACCGAAAGCAGCAGCACAACGGGAATGAGCAGCAGAGAAACAACCAGCGTAGTGGGATGACCAATCACCAAGGCTGGACTCATACCTATGTGCAGCTTTACCTTATCACCAAACTTGCTGGAAATCATCTTCTTGGTAGCATCAGAGATGGGGATAAGGCCATCGATAAACAGACGGGTAATGCGAGGTATCAATTCCATTACAGCACCCATCTTTACACCCAGCACCAAGATATCCTTCACATCGTATCTGGCCAGCAATCCTATGCCACAACCCACTATCACACCTAAGAACAGCGGTTCGCCCAGAATGCCGAACTTCTTCTTCATCCCTTCTGCGTCAATGTCCAACTTGCTGAAGCCGGGAATGAGGTCGAGCAGTTTGTTTACAACAACGGCAAACGGAACAAATCCCTGACAGAAGGGCTGAGGGATAGAGATTCCATCCATTCCGTCGTAATACTTCTGAAAATCCTCTGCCGTACGGTCGGCCATAATCAGCGTCAGCATGTAGCAGAAGATGGCAGCACTGAATCCAAGGGCCAGACTGTCTGTAGTAAAATAGACAATGGAACCTAAGAAGGCAAAATGCCAGTAGTTCCACAGGTCGATGTTCACGGTACGCGTAGTACGAGTGAGCAGCATCAGCACATTAATGGCCAGACAGACGGGGATGATAAAGGCTCCTACTGCCGTGTTGTATGCTACAGAAGCAGCAGCCGGCCAACCCATATCAAAGATGCCCAGTTGCAGGTCGTACACACCCACAACGGTCTCCAAGGCAGGGCCCAGCGCGCTTGTCAGCAAGCCTGTCACTACGGAAAGGCCCACAAATCCTACGCCTACGTACAGACCCGATAGTAGCGCCTTTCCTGGCTTGATGCGCAGCAGCAGTCCCAGCAACGTAAAGATGATGGGCATCATAACGGCTGCGCCCAGACTTATGATGTATGAGAACCAGTTTTCCATATTACTTAGGTTGTTTTCCTATGTAGGCAAGGATGCCGCCATCCACGTACAGGATATGTCCGTTCACAAAGTTCGAAGCGTCAGAGGCAAGGAATACAACGGGGCCTTTCAGATCTTCGGGTGTTCCCCAACGGGCAGCGGGTGTCTTGGAAACGATGAATGAGTCAAACGGATGCCGACTCCCATCAGGCTGGGGCTCGCGCAATGGAGCGGTCTGCGAGGTAGCAATATAGCCCGGCCCTATACCGTTGCACTGGATGTTGTATTCGCCGTATTCCGAGGCAATGTTGCGTGTCAGCATCTTCAGTCCGCCCTTGGCAGCAGCGTAGGCAGAAACGGTCTCGCGACCCAGCTCGCTCATCATGGAGCAGATGTTGATAATCTTGCCGTGTCCCTTTCTAATCATACCGGGAATCACCGCTTTTGATACAATGAAGGGAGCCGTAAGGTCTGTATCTACCACCAGTCGGAATTCTTCTAATTCCATCTCGTGCATGGGAATCCTGCGAATGATGCCGGCATTGTTTACCAGAATATCCACCGTTCCCACTTCCTTCTCTATCTTCTCAATCATTGCCTTTACCTGAGCCTCGTCGTTCACGTCGCATACAAAGCCGTGCGCCTCAATGCCTTTCTCCTTGAAGGCAGCCAACGCTTTATCCACATGCTCTTGGTTGCGACTGTTGAACACCACTTTGGCTCCTGCTTCTCCTAAGGCCTCAGCCATCGAGAAGCCTATTCCGTGCGCAGCACCTGTTACCAGCGCCACCTTACCAGTTAAAGAAAAATCAATCATGTTGTTATTTGTTAGTTATCAAGTTGTTTGTTTTTGTTTTCGTTTTCGTTTAAAAAAACCTTCTCTCTCCCACTATCAGGAACACCTCATCTTTTACATCGTCAGGCAGATTCACTTGCCTGAGTTGCAGACTGCGCACCCATCCTGCCACCTCTTCCGAGCGCATGGTGTACAGCACATTGCGGAATTCCTCTGTTTCCTCCTCAGTATATTCATCTCCACTGCGACCCTTAAAACGGTCCAGTTCCTCATCATCGTAGTATTCTATCTGTTTGCTGATGGCGGCCAAAAGGCTCTCCTTCTCGCACACCTCATGTTGGCCGCAACACTCCATATCGGCAGGGTTTACTATAGGCTCCTCCTTGGGAGCGTGCCTGTAATGCCACCAACTGACGATGCCGGCTATTAGGCCTAACACCGCGAGGGCGATTAACATGTAGAGTACTATCAGCATATCTTAAAACCAACTTTTTTCAGGTCTTCCCAGAAGGCAGGATAGCTTTTGCTTACCACCTCGGGGTTGTTGATGCGCAGGCTGCCCAACTTCATGGCGCAAGGGGCAAAGGCCATAGCCATACGGTGATCCTCGTAGGTATCAATGGATGGGTTTTCCTGAGCCTCGCAGCGTTCGCCGTTCCAGTAAAGGATGCTGTCGTCCTGTTCCTGAATGTCATAGCCTAATTTGCGCAGCTCCGTTCGTAAGGCACGGATGCGGTCTGTCTCTTTTATCTTCAGACTCTGCAAGCCCGTAAAGCGGAATGGAATCCCCAACATGACGCAGGTAACCACAAGGGTCTGAGCCAGATCGGGCTGGTTCACAAAGTCGTAATCCATGCTGCTGCAGGGAGTTCCGCTACGCGAGAGTCTTACGCGCTCCACACCTTCCGCATCTTTCTCGAAGGTGGTTTCTATGCCCAACGGGCGGAATATTTGGCTGATAGCCGAGTCCCCTTGCAGACTCTTGGCAAAGAGCGCAGGCAACACCATGCAGGGAGCCTTATCCTCCGTCAGCGCCATCATCTGATACCAGTAGCTGCTGGCACTCCAGTCATTCTCTATAAGATAAGGTATAGTTTGATAGCCGCCAGGCATCACCTTCAGTTCGTGGTCCGATGTCCATACAGCTTTAGCGCCAAAGTCGCGCATAATGCTCAGCGTCATCTCTATGTAAGGCCTGCTTACCACATTCCCTGTTAGCGACAGCATGAGCCCCTCCCCCATTACGGGACCTATCATCAGCAGGGCGCTGATGTACTGACTGCTCACATTGCCAGGCAGTTCCAAACGCCCGCCTTTGTGCCTGTCCCCTGTGATGCGCAGGGGTGGGAAACCCTCCTCGCCGGCATATTCCACTTGGGCACCCAACTGTCTGAGGGCATCAACCAGAATCCCTATGGGACGGTGGCGCATACGCTCCGTTCCTGTAATGATGTGCGTGCCAGGTGTCACGCTCAGGTAAGCCGTCAGGAAGCGCATAGCCGTCCCAGCCGCCATAATGTCTATGGTATCAGGCATTTCAGTAAGGGCGCGAACCATCACAAATGTGTCATCGCAGTCCGAGATGTTCCTAAGCACCGTTCCCAGTTGCTCTTTTCTTACTCTACCGCCACTTGCCAGCGCGTGTATGATAAGAGCCCTGTTGCTGATGCTTTTGCTGGCTGGAAGAATCACTTCGGCCTGCATATTTTGGGGAGGGAAAAGGTTTATGGCCATCCTTTCTATTGCAATTTATATCTATTTTGAGTACAAAAGTACACAAAAATTTGCAAGTAACAAAAAAATGCCCTACCTTTGCAGCGCGATTCTGAGAAATCGTTAAGGAACGGGATGTAGCGCAGTTGGTAGCGCACACGTCTGGGGGGCGCGAGGTCGCAAGTTCGAGTCTTGTCATCCCGACCTAAAGAAAAGAGCGAAGCACAAATGCCTCGCTCTTTTTTTTGTTTAGCGGTTAGTGGTTATAGAGCACCTTCTTTCCGCCAACGATGTTAATGCCCTTCGCAGGTTTACTCAGGCACTGGCCAGAAAGATTATAGATATTCTCTTGAACCTCTTGAACTCCTTGAACCTCTTGAACTCCTTGAACCTCCTTTATTCCAGTCACTATATCTGCTGAAAAGTAGCCGGGATTGCCGGCAACGTCAGGGTGAGCATAGAGCAGGTTATTGTGGTTCTCGTCGTAGCGGGTACCGTTGTCGCCAGTCAGTTTCGTGCAGTTGGTGAACATGTTGCCGTAGAGATGTTCCAGCTCGTTGTACTCGAATGTTTTGTCAGCTGCCCAATCGTTTTTGCAGACGATAGTCGTTAAGTTGGTGCAACCGGCAAACATCTCGGAGGTCTGGTACAGGCTCTCACCCGTAAAGTCCGTCAGGTCGATGATAGTCAGGCTTGTGCAGCCCTTGAACATCTCACTGCAGGCACTGACTTTCTTTGTCTTGAAGTGTCCCAGGTCGAGCGAGGTCAGCGAAGTACAGTTTTCAAACATTTTCATAAAGTCACGCGAACCTGATGTATCGAAGCTCTTCAGGTTTAGGCTCTTCAGCGCCTTGCATCCTTGAAACATCTGGCTCATGCCGTCCACGTACTTCGTGTCGAAGTGGCTCACGTCGATGGAAGTCAGTTTGGCACATTCTTGGAACATCGACCGCATGTCACAGACCCACTGGGTGTTGAAGTGGCTCACATCAAGAGCCTCAAGGTTCTCGCAGCCTGCGAACATCATGCGCATGTTCTGCACCAGTTGGGTGTCGAAGCCGCTCACGTCGAGTTTCTTCAGACTGCGGCAGGACGTGAACATTTGCATCATGTCCTGACAGGTGCCAGTGTTGAAGTGGCTCACGTCGAGCGTCGTCAAGCTCTCGCATCCGCAAAACATGTTATACATTGATGTCATGCGTGACGTGTCCCACTTGCTCACATCAAGGGTCTTCAGCGCCCTGCAGTCAAGGAAAATCTGACCTACGTTCCACACGCGACTGGTGTTCCAGGTGCTCACGTCGACGGTCTCTAAGCTGGTGCATCCGTTGAACATGTTGTCCATATAAATGACGTTGCCTGTGTTGAAGTGCTTCAGGTCGAGCGATTTCAGCTTGTAGCATCCGCTGAACATCGAGCTCATGTCCGTTACGTTGCTCGTGTCAAAGTTGCTCAGGTTGAGGCTGGTCAGATAGCCGCTTCCGGAAAACATGCCCGACATATTGGTGACTTTCGATGTGTTGAAGTGACTCAGGTCAAGCGAAGTGACGCCCCAGCGGTCATAGCCGTCATCCATACCCATGAACATTCCACTCATGTCGGTGACGTTTCTCGTATCGAATCTGCTTAAGTCAAGACCCTCTAAATGGCCGCATCCGCCGAACATATAACTCATGTTAGTGACGTTGCTCGTGTTGAAGTTGCTCAGGTTGAGGCTCTCCAAACTACTACAACTACCAAACATGTTGCTCATGTTGGTGACCTTCGAGGTGTTTAAGTGGCTTACATCTACCTGTGTGAGTTCCGTGCAGACGTAGAACATGCCGCTCATGTCGGTCACTTCACTCGTGTTCAGATACTCCATGCCCGTGATGTCCTCCACACGGGTAGCATAGAACCAGCAGGAAGTGGAGGTGGGACGGTAGTTAGCAAATGAGGGGTCGAAGGTGGCGTGATGGATATCGTACCGGTGCTCACGCCATCCATAGAACTTATACGGATTGCGGTCCTCGTATTCAAAATTGTAGACAGTTCCCTCGCGAGAGTTTTTCTGCGTGTCGTAGTAGAACGTCAGTGTGGCGTCTTCGCTGGTGAATACGGTGTACGCTTCTTGCGCTGTGGCTGCTATAGCTGCCAACATCAACACTATTACAAATAAGCTTTTTCTCATCATTTGGTTATTTTTTTCTTAATCTATTCTTCTTTTATTTTAATTCATCATCCACCTTTGTTTTACAATGCAAATATACGAATAAGTGAGAGATAAACAAAATAAATCAGCAAAAACTGCTACCTTATTCATTAAAGATAGCAGTTTTTGGTTTAGCGGTTACCGTTTTTGTTTTCGGTTTTTGTTTTTGTTTCTGTTTCTGTTACCTCATGCAACTGGTAGTACCCAGCGCGGTAATGATAGAGGCAATAATGCTTGCCACAAGGTGAAGTATAGTCTTCCACGTTTCTTTATTTTTCATAGAAAAACAATGTTAAAATGTTAAAATGTTAAATGGTTAAAATGTTATAGTTTACGAGTTAAGAGGGAAGTTAAAGGGTAGTTAAAGGAATGATAACCTTTTAACTTTTTAACCCTTTAACTTTTTAACCGCAAGAGCTAGTGCTCTTGCTAGTCTTCATCCGCTCCTGGCTCGTCACCGCCGCCGTTGTCGTCACCGCCGTTGTCACCGCCGCCCTCGTTAGGGTTAGGGGTAACGTTATCGTTGGTTCCGCCATCCTCGTTCCCGTTAACGTTATCGTTATCGTTCCCGTTATCGTTCCCGTTTTCAGGGTCCTCAACGATACCCTCGTCAGCACTGGTTACGCGCTTCACTTCCTGACCGTTGCGGTCGTAGCAGGTGATCTGAATGGCAGTGTCTGCCAACTCGTCCTTCAGGTCGGTAGTAGGCGTGAAGATGATGCGGCGACTGCGGATAAGGCCCGCCTTTACCTCGTTCACGTTGGCTACACTCTTGGCGCGGAGGCCGAATCGCATGCTACCCAGTCCGGGGATGGCAACGCTGTGACCTTCGGTAGCCCATGCCTTGATGACCTCGCCTGCTGCATCCCAAGCGGCTTGCATAACGCCCTTGCTGATTCCGCTGCGCAGGGCAGCTTCCTTAATCACTTTCTCCTGATTCAGAGTGGTGTACAACTCAGGCGCCATGATGTAGCGGTAGGTGTCGGCGTACTTGCCAATCTTTTGGAGTTTCTCATTTGCTTTTACTTTCAACATAATTGTTTAGATTTAATGGTTAATACTTTTGTTCAGAAGTTAGAGGAAGTTAGAGGAAGGTTGCGGTTAAGCGAGCGGATAGTCAAACTTGTTTGAACTTTCCCGAGTGGGAGCAGGCTCGACCGTAGGTCAAGTTATCGCTTCGCTAGAAGTTAAAGGACGTCACATTTGTCTTCTATCTCCGTTTATCTCCTTTTTATCTCCTTCTTTCTCCTTTGGTTAATTAATGGTTAATTGTTTTGGTTAATACTCTCTTGTCATCAGTCAGGAAT
>JAFSRW010000073.1 GCA_017445925.1 Bacteroidaceae bacterium
GCACAGTGAAACTAAGAGTCTTCGGTGTATTGGAAGTCTTGAGCACAAGTGCATTCCTCCTGGCGGGATTAATGGTATATACGGTTCCACTGTTTGTGGTCAACTTACCATTGGCAATTGGCAGAGCTCCGCTTTCCCTGACTTCGGGAGAATAGAAACACCAATCCGATTTATCGAGAGTTTCGTTCGTGTAATTGACTGCTGGCGTTTCCTCTGCAATAACATCGTCATACCAGTTGGCTATCTCTGCAGAAACATCTTTTTCCTCTATTGTCAGCGTACCCTTCACATAGCTCATCGTATAGTTCATTGCCTCGGCACCCGATACGATAATGTCGTATGTGCCGGGAGCGCTGGAGGAGGTCGCAGAGCAGCTGAACTTCGGCTGCTTGGTCAGCACGCTTTCCGTATTTCCGTTGCGGAAACCGCTGTACGTGGCTGTGAAGGCAGGCATTGCATCACCCTGCGTAATGGTGAAGCTCTTGGCGGTCACAGTAAGAGGCGTCTGAGTAATAGTCAGCGTACCGTTTACCAGTTCCACCGACTTATTGCTTACCGTTCCCTTCTCGACTATAATATCGTAAGTACCTACAGGAGATGTTTTCGTTGCTGAACATGAGATGGTTGGAGTACCTGATGTTATCGTTCCTCCAGTCACTGTGTATTCGAACGTTGGATTGTCCTCTCCGTATTCACGTGTATAACTTAGGACTGTGATGGTTATGGGCACAACAACCGCTTCAATCATAATCTGAAAGGGGATGTCGCTCCATTTGTACTGTTCGCCGCCAACTTCCGTGAATACCTGCGATTTAATGTTAGCTGTCTTGTTACCCTCACTGATACCATTGCTGGCCTGTAGGGTTACATATATCAAAGCACCCTCAGTACCGTAAAATTCAGCATTTGTCATCGAGAATGACAGGAAACGATATGTATTCGCACCCATCTCCGACACATTCAGCGTATGGTCATCCTTTCTGTCCTCGTTCAGACTTGCAATCAGTTTTCCCTTATCGTTCTTTGCAATGCTGATACCGTCAGGTAACACCAAGTCGAACTGGAAAGCCGCATACTGATGCGTGGGGTTATTCAATACAATAGCGACTTGCTTCGTTTCCCCCGCACTCATCTTGACAGTTTCTACTGTCAGGTTATCGGCCATAGTTCTGCCCACCATCGTGAGCAGAGCCGCCAACATAATCATTCGGTAGTTTTTCATTTTATTACGAACTTTTTGCCATTATTGATATAAATTCCCTTCTTTGATGATTGCTTGTTCAACTTCCGTCCATCAAGAGTGTACCATTGTGAGGTGGTCGATTCTTCACTCTTCATTCTTAACTCTTCACTAAAACCGATTCCTGTAGTTCCGCTACCGAGTGGTGCAAAACGCTTCTCCTGATGTCCGGCTGTTACGAATATGATATTCTCAATGCTAACATTTCCTATTCCTGTTAACATGAAGTCTATCAATTGACCGCAATTGCCAGCGAATGCCTCGTTAGTCAAAGAGTAAACCAAAACCTTATAGAGATTGTCACCAGTCTTAGCGTATGTTATTATATGCCCATCACCACGGTTACTGTTCAAGCTGATACTTTCAAGTTTCTGTCCTTCAGCAAGCCTAAGATCAAACTGTGTTGCTACATATTGATCTTCATTGTCGAGACAAAGCGAGAATACATTATCATCATCTACGGATAGGGTCAGTCTGTCATTATCTGCCATATCAGTTACATAGGCCCGAACAGATGCGTCATTGCTGTTTGCTGACATAATGATAGATACCATTTTAACAATATCTGTCACATTTATCTCACCATCACCATTCAAATCAGCAGCAGCTTGTACAAAGTTTGCCGAAGGTTTATCCATGATATAGTTGACAATCTCCACGATATCCGACACATTAACCTCACCATCTCCGTTGGCATCACCAGAGATGAAGGATGAGGGCATATCATTCACATCCATCTCAACGATGTTGATAAATGCGCTCCAGGCCTTGGCATACGCATCCCGACTTCCTATAGGTACATACAATGTAATGCTGTCATAGTTTGTTTCGACGGTTCTTGTAATCCAATTTCCATCGTCATCAACAAAAAAGTCCTCATACGAGAAAAAACCTTTGTTTCGCATGCCATCTGCAAATACTGGTTCGCAAACTATCGTGGGTGGGACAGGGTTCTTAGAATAGATCGCACACAAATTAGGACAATAGCCAACAGACTTGTAATCAATATATTGCATGGATGCTGGGAAAGTTATCGTTTCCAACTTTTCAAAGTTATCTATTGGAGTAAATGGACTACTGATACTCGTTATCCCTTCGCTCATAATGAGATTTCTGATTTCTTTACACTCAAAGATGCTACCTTGTCCAATCGCTGTAACCTTATACACAACACCTTCTTCATTTGTTATTTGACTTGGCAAAACCAAAATATCAGAGGATGATCTTGCACTTTCAATGTATGCACAATGGTTAACTTTGTCATAGATGGTATAAAAGTACACATCGTCACCAGCAATTATTGTCAATTTTTCAAGATCACCTTTTTGAGAGGTTAAAGTACATAACGATACTTGAGCTGTGCTTCTATCAAAATCATAAATATCCCTATCCGTATTGCGGCACCATACAACTTGGGCCAGATCAGAAAGACCTAATTTGGCTCCTTTACAATCTATCAATATTGTTTTGGTCTCGCCTGGAGCTATGTTGAGTTTGCCGCTGCTGAATATTTTTGATTCGGTATCCTCTTCTCCGGGAATACTAAATCGAACCTTTATTTCTTTTGTGTATGCTTTGGTGTCGTTATTTTCTACAGTAAAGACAAACGTCTGAGTGTCCCAGTCGTAATACTTTGGGGTGCCAACCGGGAGGATGTTGAAAGCATTGCTGATAGTAACGGTCTTTTCTGTCAAAATATTGTCACCAGATGGGTCTGCAGAGATAACAACTTTATAGTCACCAGCTTCTCCGCAAAAAAAACCGCCAGCAATAGTGACAGTCTCACCTTCTCCAAGTGCTACATATCTACCAAAAGGACCTTCATCTTCTAATGTGGTTAAATTAGATATTTTAGTGTAAATGTATTGCATAAAGTCCGCTCCTTGATTGGAAAGAGAGAACTGAAAAATTATATTATCCGGAGCAACAAGATTTCCCAAGAATTCTATCTCACCTACTGCTAAATGACTTTCCTCTGATGGATGAACAACGATACTTGTACCATTATTGCTAATGTCGAGGTTGGCTGTCATTCGTCCATCCTCATGCCACGTACTTTCCGAAGTATGCTTCCATATGGCGACAGCCTTGTAATAGCCGTCAGCAAGTCCTGACGGCTGTATAGATGACTCCGTGAACGTATAACCAACGGGGATAAAATAATCTGAGATTATAATATGGTCAATAGTATTAGCATCTATAGAGATGTAGCGTATACCTAAATCAAAGTGTTCGCCATCGTGTCCAACATTAGCGTATTTGGCGGTTAATGTAGATGCATCGCTATTGCAACTAATATCTGCTCTGATGATTATACCTCCCAAAGGGTCTTCCTCATTATCGCCAGGCCGTTGTATGCCAATAACGGCTTGAAGGTCTTTCCAAAAGTCATCACCATAGCTACCGATTGTCCCTCCTGATCCAAAGAATACAATAGGGGGCATAATGGATAAGCGATAATAGCCGTTGGTGTAGCCATTCCACCCGAAGTTCATGTGATAGTATCCGCTTCCGTCATACCCATCAACGACAAATGCATGTGCACCGCCAAACAGTAATTTCTCTGACCCATCGCCTGCATACAGAACAGGACGACCTGACTCTATTTCATGATAGATAAGGGCATCCCATTCTGCTGCGCTAAATGCCGTGTGTCTAACAAGCCTTGCCTTGTCACTATATCCGAAATACTCTGTTAGCGACTTAAAGAAAGAAAAGTTAGTTCCAGATTCCTCTATTCCATAATCCATCTGGAATGCACGACCACAGTATTGCATCAGCTTTGCTACGGCATCTGCCTGAGTTCCTGTTGCTGATGAAACATAAGTGTTCTTCATCTGATTCCAGTCAAACTTAGTGGGAGGCAACTCCTCGAATTCAGAATAAGCAGGAATTGCCGTAGTGCTACCCTGCGGCCACTTGTGGTAGTTCATAATTTGTGCCAAAGCGGTTGCTACGCATCCTGTGACACACTGTTGGCCGTTTACCGTAGGGCATTGTAAGTTATATGGAGATTGCTGGCCCCACCTTGTGGTCAACATTGGAGCAATGACTGGATGAGAAGATACCATGGCTGATGTTGTTTTGACATCAGCTGGTATAGCCATAATCTGCTCCTCATAGCCTTTCAGCCATGCCTTCATATTCTCTGGCATGGTCTGCGGGGCGATGCTCCCCTCGGTGCTATAGCCAAGGATGGCCTCCGTGCGCTCGTCACCACTTACAATAACGAAACCGCCATTGTCTTCTGCATTGAAGACATAGTAAGCATCATTCTCTGCTGCCTTTGCCAGCTTCCGCATTTTGCGTGGCGCATTATGCCTGCTGCCTGTTGCAGCCGCAACTTTACTTTGCATGAAAGCATGAGCTTTCTGCAGAGCTTGCTCTTCAGTTACACGCTGAGCGTTCACGCAGATGCTCGCCAGCAGCACAGCTGCAATAGTAATTAGAAGTCGTTTCATAGTTGTTATAGTTTGTTTTTTGATAAATAGACTATGATTTCGCGAAGGTCGGGGTGAAAAGTAGTCATCACTCGTTTCCAGACACATTTTTCCTGTCTATAAATGGCAGGTTTGTCAAGTGCATAAACCCCAACAAACTCATAATCTGGAGCACCTCTTTTTTTTAGAAATGTAATTCTCAATTCCGGTTTTATTAAATACTTAACAATTTGTTTAAAGTTCTTGTCAGGGCTTTTCGGTATTTCGATAATTTTTTTTCCATGAGATGTATTACACCAGTAAATGTTTCGTTCTTGTGGAAACCATAAAGTAACATCCTCGAGTTTAGGGTTCGGAGTAAGTGCATTCTTAAAACGAGCGCCGGCTTTAATTAACCAACCACTTTGAATAGGCCTTAAGCCAAAGGCCACACATCCATCTTTAATTGTATGAAAACAAATAGGAGATTTTAAATTGTAAATGGAAGTCGGTCCTGACGTTTTACATAACTTTTTTGCCATAGTAACTTGTTTTTTAGGTTAAATCTTCATCCTGCACAAAACGGTGTGAGCCTTCTGTCACTCTTTGTCAGAAGGTTCCGGAATAACCTGTAGTAAAAAGAATGAAATCAGCCCACACCTATAATATATGGCGCACCTGCCGGAGCAGGGTACATCTATACGATTATAGGAGGAACGGCTCTCAATCTTTGTTCCTTACTACACAGTGAATTTTCCGGATTCTCTGACGGAACGCAGATGTGATGCTCCTCGCATTGCGGTCGATGGCTTTTAACTCATCGACGCTACAAAGATAGGAAACTTTAGCGAAAGTCGTACCATAGTGGGCTGATTTTTTTGTTTGAAGGGTATAAGTTTATTAAGTACACACCCATGAGGTGTTATTTGATGCAAAAATAATCGTTCATCTCGAAACAAGCTATGTCATTCCAATGCCACTTTGATGCCATTTGCATTTTTGAGACAAAAATGGTGCTTTCTTGATGTAAAACTTGGTGATTTGGATGAAGCTGTATACCTTTGTGACTGAATAAAAAGTAAAGCCAGATGCAAAATGACTATCAACAACTATGTGAGGCTATAGAGCGCCAGGTGGGGCGAACGATTCAATCCCCACTGGACTTCAAATGGCTATCGGAACGTATCTTTGAACATGTTCATGAGACAATAAGTCCCACTACGTTGATGCGCCTGTGGGGTTATCGCACAGGTGTTGTACCACGACAGGCAACGCTTGACATCATGGCACGTTTCCTGGGCTATGAAGACTACAGGGAGTTCAAGAGTAAGAATCAGGAAAAGCCCGGCTCTTTAAATAATGAGAGGAAAATTGATGAGGAGAGATGCGAAGGTAAGCGTTGGAAGCAGAGATGGTGGATAGCTGGGATGATAATACTGGTCGCAGTTGTCGGTACATGGTGGTTGTATGGCAAATGTGGGAATACGGATACAAATATGCCTGCTGAGGCTGAGGATTGGACTAGGAAGTTACGGAATCCGCAGTGCGATACTGACAGCCTGGATGTCTGGACCTTCGCTCAGGGCGGAAGGCCATTAGAAGAAGACGGAACGCTGTCGTATTTTATGAAGGACTTTGATGTCTATCAGGTCATATATGGTTTACCTGCAGGCGAGTATGAACTGCGTGTAAAGGCATGGCATATCCCGAGCGACAAAGAAAAGGCACTCTACGATTATGAAAACGTCGAGGACAAGGAGGATGGAACAGCGCTGTCGAGAGCAGAAATCTATGCAGGCCCTTTCGCCCAGCGGGTAAAGAACTATGTGTCTGAGTTTAATCAGCAGAACAGCAGCTATGAGAACGTGCTGCATTTTGTGGTTCTAGAGGATTCCGTTCGCATTGGCTTCCGTTCAAGTGAGAACTGGCAGCGTTTCTGCCGTGCCAAAGCCGATGATTTTCGGCTATACCTTCTGCGACGGGCAAACACAGAGGAGGACTATCGACAGATGGAAGCACTGCAGGACAGTGCCCAGCGCCTGGATGACGCCCGTCCTCACCCGAAAGCTGGTGACCGCATTCCTTTGACGTACAATGGCATGGAAGTAGATGTGTTATACAAATATACGAAGAACTGCAAGGTCGTAGACTGCTGGGAAGGGCACGAAGCACCACTGCCCGAGGGATGGATATCGGATCAGGAGGCAAGTCGCTGTAGGCTGGTACACAGGACTGACGTAAGTCGGGGAATGGGTGACAGTGATATCTATCTGGAATATCGCAGCGACAAGCCTGCTAAGCCTGGGCTATTGATAGGGCAACAAATGTTCCTGGAACCAGGCACATATTACCTCACCGCTATTTTCTTTGCTCAGGATGAAAACGAGATGCCGACAAATGTTAGTTTTGCAGCGAAAGGCTATGAAGGCAGTTGTCAAGCAAGCCGTTTGATGGATTGGCAATATTTCCCGATTACCCTTCACGAGGCGCAGGAGGTGACGGTAGGTCTTTGGGCTCCTGAAGGTTGCAACGTGAGGCGCGCCGGCATCACAGGAATTGTAGTGTGGGCCGCAAAATAAACCTCACATATACTACAGGTCAGATGCACCATTAGGGCTGCCTTTTTCTACCACACGTAAGAAAATTTACTAGTACACGTAAGAAATATTTTTCCTACGTGTATCCGCAAAAAATGCTTAACTAATGCCTTTGGATTTCTCAACCATGCAGGGGAGGATCTTATTCCACAAGGAACCAGGGATTATGTAAGTCTTCCTTATTATATGTAAGAGGATTACCCGTCTGGACATCCAAAACTTGCTTGCCGGCTGCACGTGCTATGGCATCACCGGCAGCAGTATCCCACTCCATTGTAGGAGCAAAACGGGGATAAGCATCGGCAGCACCTTCGGCAACCAAACAAATCTTTATGCTACTGCCACAGCTTATCAGTTCTACCTGGGAATACATACGCCTTACGTCCGCAACGTAAGCCTCTGTCTCTGGCGTCATGTGACTACGGCTGGCAACAACAACAAAGCCTTCATGTTTCGTCGGCGTGGGCAACTGTATAGATTTTTCATCTATCTGCTTCCATGCGCTCTCACCTACTATACCATAATATAATATGTCTGTGGTAGGAATATAAATAACGCCCAAAACGGGTATACCATCTTCTACCAATGCAATATTCACGGTAAACTCACCATTCTTCTTGATAAACTCTTTGGTGCCATCAAGGGGGTCAACTACCCAAAGTCGATTCCATACCCTACGCTCCTCATACGGCATATGCGAACCCTCCTCGCTAAGAATGGGGATACCTGTTTCCTGCAGGTAACGTACAATACAAAGATGGGCTGCTTTATCTGCTAACGTAAGCGGACTATTGTCGGATTTTTTCTCCACCCCGAAGTCTTGTACAGGATCTGTGTATATCTTCATTATTTCAGCCCCAGCCTCCAATGCCGCAGTTTTGGCTAACTCCAAAAGTTCATGCATAGCTACAGCATCTTAAGGGCTAACTTGATAACCTTCTCAACGGGTGCATCAGGCTCGTCCTTCAGTATCTGTTGTACAACTTTGTGGGTTGGAGCAGGACTGAAGCCCAGCATTGTCAAGGCCGAAACAGCCTCATTCTGCACCTCCACATTAACCGCTGGAGCCAACTTGTTAACTCCACCTGTTGCAGAAGCATCTACACCCAAGGTAGCAATCTTATCATGCAGGTCTACAATAATACGCTGAGCGGCCTTGGGACCTATGCCCTTCACTTGTTTCAGCATTTTGTCATTGCCTTCGCTTATAATACTACACAACTCGGCAGGAGTCATAGCGGACAGAATCATGCGAGCCATAGCGGCGCCTATACCGCTCACACTGGTAAGAAGAAGGAACAATTCCCGTTCCACTCGTGTAGAAAACCCCCACAATTGGTAAGCATCTTCTCTGATGGACTCTGTTATCCATAATTTAACGACATCTTTTCCTTGTATACTGGAAAAGGTATTAAGACTGATGTTTACACCATACCCTACCCCGTTGCAATCTACAACGGCCAAAGCGGGGGTGAGATCGGCAAGGGTGCCTTTCAAATATTCTATCATAAATGCTTGTTTTACTCAATTTCGAAGCCAAAGGTACATATATTTCTGAAAAAACAGAAAAAAGATGAAGAAAAACCTTCCTCAGAATAATAAATTGATGTACCTATACGTTATATGTTTAACGTGAGCGCGCGAAAATTCATATCAGTCCTACTTGTTCTGGTAAGCATAAATATGCTTGCCCAAGTTCCTGCTGACACTATACAGAAACGTAAACCTAGGTTTAGTGTACGTAAAACGGGAGCAGAAAATCAAGATAATTTGAAGACCAAAACGGCCGACCTTAAGGAGCCAGATAACCTGAAGACAGATGTTATCTATGACGAAAAGGATAACACCTATACAGTTGGTACGACATTGGATAAATTGTCTTCCGGCCAAGGTTCTAGCTCTAACAACACGTCAGGCAATAAGACCACATCACCAACCATGACTCTCGGTCAGGCAACAAGCTACCTGAATGCACCGTTACTGATGTCGCCCGAGGAATATCAGAAGTGGTCACTCAAGAATAGTATGCAGGCATATTGGCGTAAAAAAAATGCAGATGCTTTTGAATCCGAAGGCAAAAACAAATTCGATTTCACTGATATGCATTTCGATTTGGGCCCTGCAGAAAAGATTTTCGGCCCTGGTGGTGTACAGATTAAAACACAGGGAAGTGCAGAACTGAAACTGGGTATCAACTCTAAGAAGGTTAACAACCCTGCTTTGGCTGCTTCACGTCGCAAAACCATTGGATTCGATTTCGACCAGAAGATTAACCTTAGCCTCAATGGTAAGGTGGGAGACAAGGTCAATATGAACCTAAACTACAACACCGAAGCAACATTTGATTATGACTCTCAGATGATGAAGCTGAAGTATGACGGCAAGGAAGATGAGATCATCAAACTCATTGAGGCAGGTAACGTATCCTTCCCTAGTAACATGAATCTGGTTAATGGCATAAGCAGTTTGTTTGGTTTAAGAACAGATGTCCAATTTGGAAAATTAAAGCTTCAAACCGTTGTAAGTCAGAAGAAAAGTGCTAGTGCAAGCGCTACCAGTAAGGGTGGAAAGCAGACAACGCCCTTTGAATTCAGCGCCACCAATTATGAGGAGAACCGCCATTTCTTCCTCTCCCATTTCTTCCGCGAACATTATGACGAAAACATGAAGACCTTACCCACGGTAAGTAGTGGTATTACTATTAAGCGAATAGAAATATGGGTAACCAACAAGAGTGCAACCACAGAGAATAACAGAAATATCATTGCTCTAGCCGACCTTGCTGAGCCTTCATATATCAGCAACCCTATGTGGACCTCTAGTGGCAACGTTCCTTCCAATCGAGCCAACAACGAGTACGAGACCATAGTCACCAGCTACCCTGAGGCCAGAGACATCTCACAGGCAACTGCTATATTAGACGGAATTGGTGACTCTGAAGAAAGCAGATTTGAAGGCAGTCGCGACTATGAAAAGTTGCAATCGGCCCGCAAACTGAACAGTAACGAATATTACCTCAATGCAGCCATTGGATATGTCAGCCTGACCAACAATCTGCAAACTGACGATGTATTGGCCGTTGCATATGAGTACACATACAATGGCGCTACATATCAGGTTGGTGAATTTGCATCCGACATTACTAATAACTCCCAAGCCCTTTTTGTAAAGCTTCTTAAGAGTACTACCGGTAGTCCCAAATTCCCCACTTGGAAGTTAATGATGAAAAATGTCTATAACCTGGGAGGTTCAAACACCCAGGGGGTCACATCCGTCCAGAAAGAGAATTTCCGCCTAGATGTAAAATACCTCAGCGACTCAACGGGCGTATATCTATCTTATTTACCTAACGAACGTTTAAAGAGTACGCCCCTTATTAAGGCCTTGAATGCCGACCGACTAGACGACAAAAACAATGCACATAGCAATGGCTTTTTTGACTACGTGGAAGGGTACACTATCCTGAAGGGTGGACGTGTAGTATTCCCCGTTGCAGAGCCTTTCGGTTCACACCTTCGAAACTGGATTGCTGATGACGAGTTGGCAGACAAATTCTGTTTCCAAGAACTATACGACAGCACCAAGACTGTTGCCAAGCAGATAGCTGAACACGACAAGTTTCTCATCACAGGTAAATTCAAAGGCAACATAGCCGGAGAGATTGATTTGGGCGTTACTAATGTTGCACCAGGTTCTGTTAGAGTAACTGCTGGGGGTGTAACACTTACAGAGAACACTGATTATACGGTTGATTACAACATGGGCCGCGTAACCATTATTAATCAAAGCATCATTGATGCAAAAACTGACATCCACGCCAGCGTTGAGAGCAACGACACATACGGCATGCAACGGAAAACAATGTTAGGTTTCAATGCCGACTATGAATTCAATAAGAACCTGACTGTGGGTGGTACATTAATGTACCTCAACGAGCAACCTCTTACCACTAAAGTCAACATGGGCAGCGAGCCTCTTAAGAACACGCTTTGGGGTGCTCATGTCAGTTGGAAGAAGGAAAGCCAATGGCTGACAAACATGATAGACAAACTACCTCTAATACAATGTACACAGCCTAGTCTTATCACCTTCAACGGTGAATTTGCACAACTTATTGCCGGCCAGAACCATAGTGTACAAGGGCGAGCTTCATACCTTGATGATTTCGAGCAAAGCAGCATAAAGAATAGTCTCACACAGCCTACCTACTGGACGATATCTAGCACACCCAGTATGTTCCCGGAAAGTAAACTGTCTAACAACCTGACATACGGCTATAATCGTGCGCTTTTAGCTTGGTACTATGTCGACCCCATTTTCACCCGTCGTAGCAGTACCCTTACACCCAGCCACATCAAGAGTGACCTCGACCAACTCTCCAACCATTATGTACGTGAGGTACACGAACGTGAGCTTTATCCATTAAAAGCCCAGAACAGTTACAATAGTGCCAGTAGCCTTAATGTGTTGAACCTGGCATACTATCCTAACGAACGTGGACCCTATAACCTTACCACAGATATCGATCAGGACGGACACCTGCTAAATCCTCAATCAAGATGGGGAGGTATGATGCGTAAGATTGACAATACCGACTTTGAGGCTCAGAACATTCAGTACATTGAGTTCTGGATGATGGACCCCTTTATCTATAATACCACAGGAAACAATCGCGGTGGTGATTTCTACATTAATTTGGGAGAAGTTAGCGAAGATATTCTTAAAGATGGAAAGAAATTCTTTGAGAGCGGAATGCCCGTTGATGGTAACAGCCAATACTGGACAGAAGAGCTATGGGGACATATACCTAACACCACCAGCGTCACTTATGCCTTCAATAATGAGGCTGGTTCACGCAGTCGCCAGGATGTGGGTCTAAATGGTTTGAACGACGAAGAAGAGCAGCAATACGAAACTTACCAGCAATACCTGCAGCAGATTCAGAACATTGTCCGACCTGAGGTTTATGATAGCATCTTTGCCGACCCTGCCAATGACAACTATCATTATTACCGAGGAACCGATTTCGACCAACTCAAGACCTCTATTCTTGACCGTTATAAGCGTATCAATATGCCCCAAGGTAATAGTGCAGACAGCGATACTAGCCCTGAAAGTTATGAAACATCTTGGAAGAGCACACCCGATATTGAAGATATCAATCAGGACTTTACCCTCAACGAGTACGAGAAATACTACCAATACCACATTAGTATCCGTCCAGAGGATATGGTAGTAGGCCGGAACCACATTGCGGATATGCGTACAGCCAGCGTTAAACTGAGAAATGGCAATACTGAGGATTGTAAGTGGTATCTTTTCCGCGTACCTTTGTCGGATTACGAATCTAAAGAAGGAAACATCAACGACTTCACCAGCATCCGTTTTATGCGAATGTTTCTTACAAACTTCCAGCAGGATGTAATAATTCGTTTGGCCACCCTCGATATGGTTCAGGGTAACTGGCGTCCTTACGAGCGGCCGCTCTATACGGGTCAGGCTCCCAGCAGCAACGGTACATTGGAAGTCAGCAACGTAAGCATTGAGGAGAATAGCGACAAAAAGCCTGTCAATTATGTACTGCCTCCTGGCATCAGCAGGATTACAGACCCTTCACAGTCACAATTAGTTGAGAATAATGAGCAAGCAATGTGTCTGATAACCCGTAATTTGAGTCCAGGCGATGCACGTGCTGTTTACAAGAATTGCACATATAATATGCGACAATACAAGCACCTACAACTCTACCTGCACGCCAACGCATTAGCCGAGAATATCACAGAAACAACCGATGGTGAGTGCAGCGTATTCCTCCGTCTGGGTTCCGATTATAAGAGCAACTACTACGAATACGAGGTTCCCATGCAGCTAACTCCCGAAGGCACTTATGACACCTACAGTGCTGCAGGCTGTCGTGCGGTCTGGCCCGAGGAGAACATGATGGATATTAATCTGGAACTCTTCACCGATCTGAAGAAAAAACGTAATGCACAGGTAAGTGCCAACATTACCAGCATCAACCAGCTTTTCTATGAATACGACGAGAATCATCCCAGCAACCGCATCTCTATCATGGGTAACCCCACATTGGCCGAGGTGAAAACCATCATGATTGGTATCAGAAACAACGGCAGGACCGTTAAGAGCATTGAGGTTTGGGCCAACGAACTCCGTCTGCAGGAATTCACGAACAGCGGTGGTTGGGCTGCACAAGGTAACCTGAACGTTCAATTGAGTGATATTGGTTCTGTAAATGTAACCGCCAAATACATAAAGGCTGGATTCGGTGGTATTGAACAGACCGTAGCACAACGTACGGACGAGGACAACCTTGACTACACCATCACTACCAACGTGGAACTGGGCCGTCTTTTGCCCGAGAAGGCCAAGGTTAACTTCCCCATGTACTATTCTTACAGCAAAGAGACGATTAAGCCCAAGTACAATCCCTTTGATACTGATATGCTCCTCTCTGATGCTTTGGATGCTATGGCAACTCAGAAAGAAAGAGATTCGTTAAGCAGCCTTACCAATCATGTGGAGGTCAGCAAAAACATCTCGTTTAGCGGTGTTAAGGTGAACATTGCCACCCGCAAACACCCCATGCCATACGACCCTGCTAACTTTACCTTCAATTACAGCCACTCGCAGCAGACCATTGAGGGACAAACCATTGTCTATGAGCACGAGTATAACTGGAAGGGAGGCATGAACTACGCTTGGAGTCCTAACTGGAAACCTTGGGAGCCATTCAAGAATCTGAAAGGCAAGAGTAAGTGGCTGGATATTATTAAAGCACAGAACTTGGCGTATGCACCGCAAAGCCTTACCTTTAACACAGATATCACACGCAACTACTACGAGTTACAAGAGCGTGATCTAGAGAGTCTTGGCACCCCCAACTCCATTCCCGCCACCTGGAGCCAGAGTTTCTTCTGGAACCGCAACTTCCAACTCCGCTGGGACATCTTCAAGGCACTGCATTTTACCTTCCAAAGTGGCACTAGGGCAGAAATTGAAGAGCCCTACATGCAGGTCAACAAAGACCTTTACCCAGACCAGTATCAGGCTTGGAAAGACTCTATCAAGCATAGCCTACTGCACTTTGGCCGTCCCCTGGACTACAGCCAAAACGTACAGATAAGTTATAAGGTGCCGTTCGATAAGATTCCTGTTACAGACTGGCTTTCTGCCGATGTTTCTTACAACAGTAACTATTCTTGGCGCCGAGGCAGTACGCGTGAAGACGGAACCAGTTTGGGAAACACCATCAATACACAGCGAAACATCAATGTAAACAGTAAGATAGACCTAGAAAAGATATACAACCACAGCAAATTCCTGCAGGACGTGAACAAACGCTTCTCTGCTTCAAGCGCTAAATCGGAAGCCAGCAAGAAGAAACAGGAGAAACAACGCGAAAAAGACGCAAAGAAGAAAGAACAGGCAAAGCAGGACGATGCTCGTGTAAAAGCCGAGGAAGAGGCTATGAAGACTGGTGAGCCCGTGGATTCTATCCTTGCACGCCAAAAGGCAGCTCAAGCAGGTCGTCAGACCAATAAGAATGGTATCAGCCAGAAAAAGGAACCCGAAAAGAAAGGCTTTGCTCAGGAAGTGACACTGCTGCCCGACAGCAACATCACCATTAACCACGGCCAGAAGAGCAAGCGCCTCAGGATCACAGCCCTCGACACAGCCGGTCACGCCTTTAAAATTTATTATAAGAAGAAAGACGAGAACACGCTGGTACTTCGTAAGACTCCCGTCGACACCACCCAGATTCGTCTGAACGTTGTGGCACTGCCAGAACTCTCCGAGAAGAAGTGGTTCGACTGGGCTCAGGCCGGTGCACGCTTCCTCATGTCGCTGCGAAACATCAGCGTATCATACCGCAACACATACAACCTGGCACTGCCTGGTTTCCGTCCCGAGATTGGCGATATGTTGGGTCAGGGAAAGGACAACGGTTTCCTATCGCCGGGTATCGACTTCGGTCTGGGCTTCATTGACGACAGTTACATCGAAAGGGCACAGGAACGAGGATGGCTGCTGGGCAGCGAGGACGGTGTATCCTCACCAGCCAGTTCTGCCACAACCGAGGATGTACAGGTTAAGATGGCAGTGGAGCCGTTTACCGATTTCAAGATAGACCTGAACATGAGCCGCACCCATAACCGCAACCGCAGCATCCAATACATGTATCGCGATGCCGATGGATTCTTCCCCTCTACTCACAGCGGCTCATTCAATATTACAACCATCTCTCTTAAGACTGCTTTTGCCAGCGGAGGTTCGGCTGCCAACGGATATTATAGCGCCCCGTTCGAGAATTTTGTCAAGAAGCTCGACGTCTATCAACAGCGTGTTACAGAGCAATATGCAGGCGTTAAGTATCCTGCCAGATCGGGTAAGTCGGGCACATATAACCCGGAAACCGACCTCCCGGTTAACAAGTTCGGACCCGATGTGATGATACCTGCCTTCCTGGATGCATACACGGGCTCCAGTTCTTTGGATATCTTCCCCACCATTACACGCATGCTTCCCAACTGGACGTTTACTTATAAAGGGCTGAGCAATCTGCCATGGGTTCGTGACCACCTGAAGAGCGTTACCCTGACACATGCCTATAAGAGCATCTACGCCGTTGGTTCTTATAACTCATACAGCTCTTGGCTGGAATGCATGGGAGCTGGCAACGGAATGGGCTTTGTACAGAATACCACCACCGGCGAGTACCAGCCATCATCCATGTACGATATCAGCACCGTCAGCATTAACGAAAGCTTTGCTCCGCTGATGGGTTTGAATATGACGTTCAACAATAACATGACCCTGAAGGTGGAATACCGCACCACCCGAGTGCTGAACCTAAGCCTTACCAGCGCACAGTTGAATGAAACTGGCTCTCAGGACTTTGTAATTGGTTGGGGTTACAAGATTAACGACTTCAAGATGTCTGATCTCTTCCGTTCCAAGAGAGCCGCTGCGCGTCAAGAGACCAGGAACAAACTCAGAAACAAGAACGGCAATAATGCCAACAACAAGAACAATTCCGCTAACCAGAATAACAATAATAACAACTCCAACAACAGCAGGAGCAGCAAGAGCAACTTTGCTCACAGCCTGTCAATGCGCTTCGATTTTAGCATCCGTAACCAGGATGCCATCAAACGAGACATTCAGACGGGTCTTTGCGAAGCTACCAGCGGCCAGAAGGCGTTCAAGACCAGTGCACAGTTGGATTACTCAATAAGCCGTCTGACAACCCTCAGCGTTTATTACGACCGCCAACGCTCGCAGCCATTGCTCTCCAGCAGCAGTTACCCCACCATTACCCAAGACTTTGGTATCAGCATGAAGTTCTCATTGACCAGATAAAGAAAACAAGAGGCACCCCAAATCGGGATGCCCCTTGTTTATTTTTCTTTATTTCACTACAGTATAGCTTCCTGAGCTGTATTCCTTCGGGGTAGTCTCACCAGGAAGGGTAACAGTAGCTGTGGTACCTGTAGGTATAGTAAACTTCCATATCCACGTATCGCCCTGATACTTCCATTCACTCTTAATGGTACCGGCAGCACTCTTGTATTCAGCCTTCAGGAATCCCAGGCGCTTGTCAGGCACGGGTGACATGATGATGTGCTTAAAGCCAGGCACCTTCGGATCAGCGGCAATACCTGCAGCAGTTTCCCATATCCACTCGCAGACGCAGCCGTAGGCGTAGTGGTTAAAGCTATTCATACCACGGGGCCCCATTCCGCTATCCTTCATATAGCTGTTCCAACGCTCCCAAATGGTGGTAGCGCCATTGTCGATAGAATAAAGCCAACTGGGGTTCTTGCGCTGGAAGAGCAGCTCGTAGGCAATGTCGCTCATACCGTTCTCGGTTAGTGTCTGCATCAGTATGCTGGTTCCCAGAAAGCCCGTTTGCAGGCAGTTACCATGGTCTGCAAAATTCTGACGCAGGCGTGCCAGCATAGCATCCTTAGCTGCTCCGCTCACCAGTTGGTTCTTGAGGGCGAAGAGAGCAGGAGTCTGCATGGTATTCAGAATTTCGGTCTTGAAAGTGCCATTCTGGTTTAGGAACTGAGTCTGCAAGTACTTCTTTGCCTCGCTGACCATCGTCTCGTACTTCTGAACATCCCGGCCCGTTGCCTGAGCCATATCGCGCATCATTCCAGCATCTATCAACCAATAGCTGGCACATAGGTAATTCCAGTAGTCGAGGGCTTCGGGCTTAAGATTGCCGTCCTGGTACTGCTTGCCGCTGCAACTTTCCAGCGGTTCGTAGCTCAGCCAATCAGCCCACTGATAATTGCTATTCTCATCCTTCAACGTCGTATGGTCGTACTTGGTTTCGTTCACATGATTCATGAACTTTTCCATCGATTCCCAGCTCTCGTCAACGATTTTATTGTCGCCAAACTGCTTCCATACCGTCCAGGGAACAATGATGCCTGCATCGGCCCAGCCCACACGCATCATATCGCCATGTCCATTACCGTCACCTGCGCCGTACTGAGCAAAAGGTGCAACACCCGGGTATGCTCCCGTTTCAGACTGCGTGTCACGCATATCATGCAACCATTTATGGAAAAAGGCGTCGGTGTTGGCAAAGAAAGTACCCGTTTCGGTGAACACCTGCGTGTCGGCAGTCCATCCCAAGCGCTCGTTACGCTGTGGGCAATCGGTAGTCACACTCAGATAGTTGGAACGCTGACCCCATAGAGTGTTTGAGATTAGCTTATTTACCAAATCGTTGCCCGTGGTGACGGTACCGATTTCCAAATCCTTGCTGATAGAGGTCACAGGTACGCTGGTGATGCTCTTAAAGGTGACATCATCGGTTGCCGTAACTGAAATGAGACGGTATCCGAAGAATGTATTCTGTGGGCGGAAACTGACAGGCTTCTTGTCACCGCTGAATGTGTATTCCAACTGCATGCCCGTGTCGGGAATACGCAGATTCAGTCGGTGCACACTTCCCTCGGGACCATCCATGCCTCTTTTCTTGGAACCGTTGCCATCGTTCAGCAACTCCGAAGGCAGACACATCAGTTGGGTACCCTCCTTGGCACTAAATACAAAGCTGGGTACTGCCGAGCAGTTCTGGCCAAAGTCCACTACCAGCGTCTCACCCTTCCTGAGTGTTACGGGCTCGCCCTTCTTATATTCCTTTTTTATTATAACCTTTCCGAAGGCATCTCCGCTGGCGCCTTCCACACCTTCCCAGATATATGTTCGAACAGGCTGAAGGGTTAAATCCTCTCGTAAGTAGATTTCTGCTCCGTTGGTAGGAAAAATCTGTCCTCGGAACTCCTTGTTCTCCTCGGGAGTCTTCAAAAGCTCAGGGGTTTCATATCCCTGCTTCACACGAGCATCGTAAACCTCTCCGTCAAAGATGGCGGCATGCTTAACCGGTCCGGCAATACCAGCCTTCCACGTCTTGGTATCTGTCCCGTAATACTTTTTGCTGCCATCGGCATATGTCAACTCCAATACGCCACGGAAAGCACACTTGGTGCCAAACATACCCTTGGTACCACCAGGTGTTACAATCTTGTCACCCCACCAGCCGGGAGTAACCTGTACAGCCAGTTGGTTCTCGGCTCCAGCCTTGGTAACCATCAGCTTGGTAACATCGTAGGTAAAAGAACGCTTGGTCTTTAACGGATGTGTAAAGCCTGGCTTCAGCACCTCCTGTCCCACCAGCTCACCATTTATATAAAGGTCATAAACGCCCAGACCTGCAGTCATCCACTTGGCGCAGACAATTTTTTTTTCGTTCTTCACGTCCGATACGAACCAGTTGGCTCCGTCGGCAGCTCTGGTTCCATCGTTCACCACTCCCGTCACAACGGGGGCATCAACAACAGAAAGCCATACCGAGCAGTCCCATGCTCCGTCCTTCAGCGGTTCTGTTAGTTTAGCCCCATCATTTCTGGCTGTCATGTTAAGTGCAAATAGCAAACTGGCAGCAAAAGCAATCGTTTTCATATTCATATTAATGTTAGAATTAGTTTTCTGCTGCAAAAATATAATCAAATCTGTTTTTCAACCTTTAAAACTTGACATAAAACCCTAAAAAAATGATTTATGTACGAAAAACCATAAGAATTTGTATTTTTTTTGCAAAAATGTTTGTTTTTGTTGATTTATTTGTATCTTTGCGCTGCGATTTAGAAAAAAGCATTCCATTTAGGTATTATATGAAAAAGATTCTCCTTCTTGCTGCCCTTTTGTGCTGCATCTTTACTACTCTCGTCACCACGGGATGTAAACAGAAACCGAATGACGATTTCGTCATGGATACTGCCACGGTGATTATCGATCTGGATTCCATTGTTTTGTACCCATTTCTCCCATGGGATGCAATGCTTGCCGACTTAAAGATTCACCTGGATGAAAAATATGCCGATTGGACAATTGAGAACCTAGATTCTCTGACATACGATGAAGGCACACAAAGGTGGAAGATGAGCGTCGTACGGGGTAATATTCAAAATCTGTATTACTTTGCAGACAAGGAGGGTAATTACCTGAAATATGTTTCATTCCTGTACAAAGGCTCCATGCCCCTGGAACCCGTAAAAGACGAGATATTACGCAACGGTTTCATCTTTAAGGGCAAGATGGACTTCCCTGGCAATGATTCAAAGGAATGTGACCTCTATCTTTCTCCATCGGGTGCATTGGAAGTTCAGATAGCAGGATGGGAAGATGGCAGTTGGATTCTTACCTTCCAGCCCACGGATGAAACAGACTTCCAGTATCTGGTCAAGAAAAAGAAGAAAGCATAGAAATAACAAATAAAATGAAGCCTGCTATCACTCGACAGCAGGCTTCTTTATTGCTTTATATAGTAGAAGTTAATAGAGAACTTTCCTTCCATTAACAATATATAATCTCTTTTTCGTTTGAGAATTAACCTTGCGGCCTGAGAGGTCATAGATATTCTCTTGAACTCCTTGAATCTTTTGAACCTCTTGAACTCCTTTTATTCCTGTTGGGTTATAGTCTTCAATAGTAGTCTGGGCCGTATTGACAATGGCACCCGTAGAGCGGTCGATGAGCAAAGCAATGACATTCAGTTTGTTTTTGTTCTGAATAAGAGTCTTGCCTGCAATGCTGACATTGTAGCTGTATTGCAGTTCCTCTCCTGCCTGAAAGGTGGGACTAACGGAACCCTTTATACCATTTTCAAGTCCCCAGGCTGCTACGCTCACATGGTTGAATTCTACGCCAGTAACCCTCGAAGGAGCATTATACCAGAAAGGAATAGAACTATAATTGCTGTTGCCGCTTAGGTTGTTAGCCTGCGCCCAACTAGAACCCGACCCTTTCATTCCATCTTGTGTCAGCACAAATCCTATGCCATAGTTGGCGTTATCATCGGAATAAACAAAACTGGTCTTAGTGTCTATCTTTATGGCACTTTTAGCAGAATTGGCCCACGATGCACTTACCTGGATGGTTCCTGCGGCAATCTTGTTGATAATGTCGTTATTAATCTGTTTCTTCAACTCGCCAGCCGTGGGATAGATGTCTTCATCCCCTCTGTCGATGAAAGCACTAGGGTAACCTCCTACCCTCTTAATCAGATTCTGAAATTCACTTGCCTCCATAACATCGCCGCTATGAATGGCTATCAGAGAAACCTTCTCGCCAAATTCCTCATTGATACGCTCCATGCCATCGAAGCCTACCGGACACCATCCGCACCATGTTCCGGTGTACTCCTCTATCAATGGGGTAACAACAGGTTTCTCCAATATGGTAACAATAGTTCCTGTTGCAGTTTTATTTTTCGATGCATTAAGAACGCTGTTCAGACGGGTAATGGTAAACACCTTTTCACTCTTACGGCATTCTGCATCTGCCTTGAAGGTAAGCGTTACCTGTGCCTTTTCGCCCGACTTTATGGAAGGGTCAAATTTTACCAGTTTCTTTTCCAGATTCCCACCATCAGAAGTCAGTTCGTACATCAGGTTGTTAATAACGTTGGTACCTGTGTTGGTAATGGTAATGGGCACCTTTACCGTTTTACCCTTCAGAATGATGGTCGTTCCGAAGTTTGAGGGATTAGCACTGTTTTTGTCCTGCGCATAACCGCAAAATGCCATCAGTATGGCAATAATGAGTAAAAATGTTTTTTTCATTTGAGTGTGTGTTTATAATATTTTTTTCCGTTTTTAATATAAAGTTTATTTAATTGAACATTAATCTTTCGTCCTGAAAGGTCGTATATTTCTTTATTATGAATTTTGTATTTTGTATTTTGAATTGAATTGATGCCATCGGTATCCCCGTTCACAAACTGAATAAAGACCGTTCTGTTTTCACCGAGAAGCTTTACTGTCAGCTTTGCCATGAGGGCACCATCACCTATGATGTTGGTGGCATCAAGGAGCACCTGAATATTATAGCCTGGAGGGAACGACTTTGTCAGCTGCGTCTTGTTGCGCACTAATGTACACTCGCCACCCATGCACCATTGAACGGTAGAAGCATTTAGTGTGTTGGAAAGAATCTGCAGTTCGGCACTTATGGAATTGGAGTAGAGAGGATTACTATTCAGCACCAAGCCATTCAAAGGGGCTGAACTGGGATTGGTCTCGCAAGACATCTCGCCAAAGAAATCCTCCTCAGCCATAATGGTTACGATGGCACCATCCTTCAAGCTCTCACCTTTGTACTCAAAGACCAGATTCTGCGCTTTAATCGCTACACTTGCAAGTAAAAATGCTGTTAACAATAATATTTGTTTCATTTTTTCATTTTTTCATTCTTTCATTCTTTCATTCTCTCATTTTCACCCTCCCCTTCGCCGCTTGCAGCACGCCGTTTGCGTTATACACAAAGGCCACAATACTCAGATGCGCCGGATTCCATGCCTCATCAGGTTGGAAAGTTAGCTGTTGTTCTTTCCATTCGCCCTCATCGACGATGAAATCATCACCCCACAAGCCGTTCACAGTAGCACGTAGCACATGATTATGTACGTATTCGGTGTTGACGCTACCATCTGGCATCATCTGCATGGCCATGACGCTGTCTTCCAGCAGCCACACTTGCAACTTGCCCTCAACCAGTCCGTCAGTTCCGTGTGCCTCTACCATTATACTTATATGTTCTGTATCTTGTGTAGCATCTACCTTTAACTCCAATGGGGCAGGCTTTGCAAGTTCTTCACGGACAGCAGCGGCCCAGTCGGTATACTTTACTGCACCATGCCTATCCACTAAGCCCACAGGCTGGTACTCCAGCCCCCAATGGTCAAAGTATTTGTCGCCTGCATCTGTAGCCAGACCCACGAACTTGGCATTGCCAGCAAAGCCTAAAGGTCCGCCATGAATACCTACAGCAATTATGGCAGTTTCTCCGTATGTCTTTTGCAACTCTTCTATAACCTCAGTACCCAAGGGACAATTCACACACCTCTGACCAGTAAAGTCCTCCAGCAGCACCACACGTTTGGCCGGCTCTGGCTTCACATAGATAAGTCGTTCTTCCTCACCAATATAGCTGCAATCCGTCAGAAGGAAAAGTGAAAAAAGAAAAGTGAGATATTTGCTACCGCTCATATTGTTTACTGTTTACCGTTTATTATAGTTTAGGGTTTAGAGTTTAGAGTCAGTGTTAAGTTCAGAGTTAAATCTGTATATTACGTTATACTTCTTACTATCCACTTTTTCAACTGACTTTCAACTCTACACTCTAAACTCTCAACTATAATTCATAATGTTCAAAAGTTATAATTATATGAGAGAGTGAAACCCTTTGTAGCAGGAACATACCTGCACACGCCACCCGAGCAGTTGTAGCCGGCACGTGTTCGTCCGTACCCAGCCTGTATTCGATGCGACTTAATATTAAACGTCACCAGTCCCTGATAGTAATGCGTCTTGGTAGAACCATTGTTCCACATATCGCTGATGGTGAACATCCAATGGGGAGCCAGCGAGAGTTCAAGGAGGCCGAACAACCAGTCGCCCTGATCATCAGCCGTCTGCAGGTACTGCAACTCAGAGCGCTGTTTCACTTTGGGAGCCAACTGGAACAGTCCGTCGGCAATAAAGATATTGGAACGTATCATACCGCCCGACCCTTCTATTACCGTCTTGTTGTAACGTTGGTTCATATACATCAAATTCAACTTAATGATCTTGCTCAGCTTGCGCGAGAGCAGCACATCTATATCCTGATAATAGGTAACACCATGCCAGCGAACATGCGAGAAGTTTGCCTTCACATTCATGCCGTACTTGCCGCCAAGAGCAGTTTTGCGTTTGAAGTTATAACCTGCTTCGGCCTGCCAAGCCCATTCGCCGCCAGCCAGTTGAGTGGCATACGGATAAAGGGCAGCCAGAGCATAGGTATGGTCTTGCGTAAAGGCCGGCAGATGATTGATAAACGATGAAGTGCCCAACTGCGAGCGCTTGCTACGGAACGACATATTTTCACTTCGCTTAGCCTGCAATAATATGCTAAGTCCCTTTTTCGAGTAAGAACCAGAGACCATCGCAGCCGAACCGCAGTCATAACTGTATCCATTATCAAACGATGGGTCTTGCGTCTTATGTGCATATTCCAGCAACAAGCTCCAAGGCCCCTTGTCCAGTTGCGTTCTAATATCCCATGCATTCACGAACTCAGGAAAGTTGTACAAGTGAGTCGGGTCGGCATACACATCCTCCTGTTTCTCATATTTATTTACCCAAGAACCACCTAACATTAGTCTTGTATCCGATTGCTGCAAACGAGGAATCCATTCTTCCAGATGTAACTCAGCATCAGCACCGCTGACTACCGATTTGTTCCATTCCCAATAACAGCGTTGCATACCACATAACGCCTTCACGGTGATGCCTTTATACGGCTTTACCACCACTCTACCGCCCAATAGTGCATTATCTATCCCCAGGGAGCGTTCCTCGTAAGTACGGAAGATAAAACCCGAACCAAACTGATCGTAAAACGTACCGCCCGTCAGTTCCACGCAGCCCAGACGTCCTTTTACCCAGAAGCTAGGTAAGCCCCAGCCCTTAAAGTCATTTTCGAATCCGGGCAGCGGATGCTCCAAATACTCAAGTCTGGCACCAGCATCTACCTTGCTGCCCTGCAACAGAATGTCGGCATACACATTCGCCTGAAAAGCCTCTTCCTTCAGCGCCCCTGTCCGTTCATCATTCTGCGGCACCAACATATCGGTCTGAACACTACCAGACACTTTGATAGGCTTCTGCTCTTGCGCGCAAAGCCTCCCCATTGAACATTGAAAATTGATAATTGATAATTGGGTAACAAGCAGCAATAAAATACGTAGGAACTTCATAATGTCAAACGAAAATAATTATCAATTGTCAATTATCAATTGTCAATTTTAAGAGTTCCCTCACTTTCTCAATCAATTCCTCTTCGGCTCCATCCGTATAACCATTATGCTTATACACGATGTTGCCCTTTCCGTCCACAATCAGAACGTAGGGAATCATCTGAATGCCAAGGGCACGTTTCAGGTCGCCGTTTGGGTCCAGTAGCACCTCGTACTCCCAGCCGTGATTATCCACCAGCGGCTTTACCTTATTTATATTCTGCGCCTGATCTATGCTCACGGCAATGATTTTCACACCAGTCTCCTTCTGCCAGTCGGCATACACCTCATGAATGGCGTCCAACTCGCGATTGCAAGGTTTGCACCAAGTGGCAAAGAAATCAATGATAAAGGGTTTACCTCCGTTTGACAGCGTATCCGTCTGCACCGTCTTTCCGTTAATATCCTTCAAGGAAATTTTAGGCAACTGAGCCTGAACGGCTTGTACGCCCAAAATGATTAAAAATAGTAATAAGAACCTCCCCATTTCTGCGTGTTTTCTATATTTTGCGACGCAAATTTATGATTATTTTTCGAGAAAAACGAAATAAAAATCTGATTATTTTTGTTCTTCTCACACTTATTCGTATTTTTGAGACCAGAATATTAACTGTTGAATTAAAATCAGAACAACCATGAAGCGATTATTTACATTAGCGATAACCATCGCCGTATGCTGTGCATCACAGGCACAGGAGAAAAAAGAGTACCCCAAGCCAGAACCCATGCGTCCAGGAATGTCGGAATACTGGACACCTCAGCCCAAAGTAGTTACGCCTGGCGACATCAAGACCAATACCGCTCCCAACGATGCCATTGTGCTTTTCGATGGGAAAGACCTCTCTGCCTGGATGAATTCCGATGGTGGGAAAGCCGAATGGACCGTTAAGAACGGCGTAATGACAGTCGACAAGTCGAAGGGCGACATTCTTACCCGCCAGAAGTTCGGCAGTTTCCAACTGCATCTGGAGTGGTGTGTACCACAGGGCATTACAGGCGAAAGTCAGGCAAGAGGCAACAGCGGCGTCTTCCTGCAGGATATGTACGAGGTGCAGATTCTCGACTGTTACCAGAACGAGACCTACGTGAACGGTATGACGGGAAGCATCTATAAGCAGACACCCCCATTGGTGAACGCCATGCGTAAGCCGGGCGAATGGAACGTATATGACATTATCTATACAGCTCCCATCTTCAAGGAAGACGGCACATATCTCTATCACCCATTCGTGACGGTAATTCAGAACGGAATTGTCTTGCAGAACCATACCGAGATACAGGGCACCACAGAGTACATCGGCTTCCCACGTACCGTTAAGCACGCCGATGGGCCCATCCGTCTGCAATCTCATGGCGACCCCAGTCAGCCCATCAGTTTCCGTAACATTTGGATTAGACCTTTATGAATTATGAATTATGAATTGTGGATTATGAATTGTGAATTATGAATTATGAATTAACCCGAAGGGCCTTCCTGCGTCAGTCGGCTACAGCGCTGGCCGCAGGCATCCTTCTACCCAATACGCTATATGCAGTAACGGGGTCTCCCCGACCAGTTGCTGCCAGCGACCGTTTGAATGTCGCCCTTGTGGGCTGTCGTTCCATGGGATGGTATGACCTTTCAGACATCATGAAATACCCAGGTACCAGTTGCGTTGCCCTATGTGATATAGATAGCGGTATCTTGTCCAATCGGGCTGCCGAAGCCGAGAAGAACTGGGGCAAACGTCCTGCCTGTTATAGCGATTACCGAAGGGTTCTGGAACGAGACGATGTAGATATCATCATCATAGGAACACCCGACCATTGGCATTGCAAAATAGCCGTTGATGCCTGTTCAGCGGGGAAAGATGTATATGTGGAGAAGCCTTTGGCCAACAGCATTGCCGAATGCGATGCTATGGTAGCCGCGGCCCAGCGGTACGGTCGTGTGGTACAAGTAGGCCAACAACAGCGAAGTGCTAATCTCTGGCACAGCATGAAGGAGTACATCGATAGCGGAGCCTTGGGGCATATCGGTCGTGTTAATGTATGGGCCAACTTCACCTATGCTGCCATCCTGAACCCCGCTATGGACGGCCCTGTACCCAAAGGTGTCGACTTCGACATGTGGCTTGGCCCAGCACCAAAGCGAAGCTTCAATGCATCACGCTTTCATGGTTCCTGGCGTATGTTCTGGGACTATGGAGGAGGCTTGCTCACCGACTGGGGCGTGCATCTGCTGGATATGGCTTTGTGGGGCATGAATGTCAAGGATATGCCTCAACGTGTAATGGCTGCCGGAGGAAATTATGTATATCCAAATAATTTTGCCGAGACGTTCGACACTCTCAGCGTCACCTATCAGTTCCCCCAATTCCTTATTCAGTGGTCAAATATGACTATAGAATCAGGTCCTTATGGTCGGAACTACGGCCTTGAGTTCAAGGGAACCAACGGCACCCTCATTGCCAATCGCGAGAGCTGGGAGGTAATTCCGGAAGCAGGCAAACTGGAGGCAAAATTGGTAAAGCCGTCCAACAACGACCATCTGGATCATACCAATAATTTCATGGAGTGCGTGAAGCGTCGCGATATGCAGACCGCCTGCCCCATTACCAACGGCAGTTTTTGTGCCAAGTATGCCCATATCGGCAACATTGCAGCCCGTACCCATGAGATGCTGACCTACGACGATGCCAAGCATACTTTCCACAACAAGGCGGCAGACCATTTCATCACCCCCAGCTACCGCAATCCCTGGAAGTTGTAAAACATTTTCTTCCCCAAGCCCATAACATTCTAAACGGAATGTCCTTAGGCAACGTCTAAAACAAAAAAGCCTACTATCCGAATGACGGTAGGCTTTTTCTTTTCTTATACCAATATTACCAAACATCTTCTGGAGTATTTGGGTTGTCGTAGATTTCCTTGGGGCACCACTCTATGTAGTCGAGGAAGAGCTGCTTGTTGGGATTATCCTGCACACTCTTGAAGCGCAGGTAGTATACTCTGTCGGCATCCACATGGGTGCGGAGCAAGATACGACGGGTGGTCTTGGCCAGCGAACGAGCGGTCTGGTTTCCGCCTGGGATTTCAGTAAAGTACTCGGGGCCCTTCATGAATCCGTTGTTACGCATACGCTTGTCCACCTCGGCATTATAGTCATCGTCCTGCGTGTCGACCTCCCATTTAAGCGTTGGGTCGGTACCACCCAATCCCATGTTCACAGGGATTCCGGCAGGATAGAGGGCATCCTTGTTCTCGCCGTAATAAACCTGACAGATACCTCGCCAAGGACTCTCGGTGGATACACCCATTCTTATCTCGTAAGTACCTGAAATGGGCACAGGCGGCAGGCGAAGTGTTACGTCGTACGTTCCCTCGCAGAGCATTTCGTCGGCCTGATAGTTGGGCCAGTCCTGATTAATACCGTTCAGCAGGTAGAAAATCATGTCCTTGGTGTTGATGTTGATGTCGTTAAAGTACTGATATACCTCGTCGGCGGGGAATGAGTAGCGGTAGAAGTAGCTCATGCATCGCATATCGTTAGACATCATTTCGGGAGCAAATTCCCATACGTCGTAACGGAGGCGGGTCTTCATCAGTTCAGTGCGGACGTGATTGTCGTAAACCAGCACCTTGTCGATGGGATAGATGATGGAGTTTAGGAGCTTAACCATCTTAGACTCCACACCGGTATTCAGGTATATTCCTTCGTTATCATGGGTGCATGACAACTCGTGATAGGTTCCTCTGCGGCCATTATCCATAACGGGGAAACGGTTCAGGTAAACGCCCTTGCTTTCAGCACTTTCCCACAGACGGAGCAGGCGTCGTTTTCCCATGGTAACGTAATGGTTCCATGCAGCTACCGTAGGCGCTTTGTTACGGCCTTTGGGGTTATAGCCTTTCTCGTTGTAATGCAGTACCAACTTGTCAACCGCTAATCGGCAAGGCAGCAGATGATAGGTAACAAACTGGTTGATGAGGTTGTTCTCGTCCTCGTAATTCTCATCGTTAATGGCATCGGGATAGAAGTTCTGTGATACTAACCATTCCCTTACATCATCGATGGTAATAGCCATCAGATCCTTTTTCAGGGTCTTTACCCAGAAATCATCCGTCTCGGCAAACAGGGTAAAGCCGTACTTGCGGGATGGCTGTGGCGGTACATAGGTACTGAGGTTGGGCCACCAGCTGTCGCCAATGATACCTATCTTCACCATTTTCTCGTACTCATAGTCTTTAACAGCTGACAGAGTATCGGTCAGTCCGCAAACTTCTACCAGCTTGGCCATGATGAAGTATCCGCAATCGGGCAACGTGGCATAAAGGTGAAGGGTACTACCGAGGGTCTCGTTGGTAGGATTGATGGCATAACCCACCTCGTGGATAAAACCGTTAAGACATTCTATATCGCGGTTCCTAAGAGAGACGGGGCATTTGCCGTCGATGAAACAAGAGTCGCGGTCGTTCTTGGCATAGATAACGCTGATTTTGCAGTCTGCCATGGTGTTAAGTGAGAATTCCTCGTTATTATCGGGAAACTCGCTCACGGTAAACATCTTGCGGTCAGCATCCTTACCATCGATAAGGCTGTTCATTACTATCACGTAGCGGATAGAGTCCAGAACGCGCTCGCTGGGGAATCCTTCCCAACTGGGTTCTGAGATAACACCCTTAATGCATAGGGTGTCCAGATAAAGTTGGATAGCTGCGTTGGTGGGTGCAAAACAAGTGTAGGCTCCGTAAGCCGTCAATAACTGATAGACAGAGGTTTCTGAAATCTCGCTTACCTTCTGTTCTTTGCATAAGCGAACGTATTCGCTGAACTGCTCGTGGTCAGTTAGGTAGCCGCCAATGGTGCGCTCCTTAAAGACATAGCGTGCCGAGGTGTCGACATCCTCGGTACAACTGGTGACCAGAAAGGCCCCCAATAGTAGAATGGAAATTAGGTTAAATACTTTGAATTTCATTTATGTAATGTTGTTAATTTGGCTACAAAAGTACACACTTTTTTTAAATAAAACATCATTTTTGCATCATTTTCTTCACAATTACAGTACCATTACTGTAAATTTGCCTGCTGATGCTTACACCTTTAACGGGTCCGGACAGCTTAAGGCCATCCAAACTGTAGTATTCTGTGCCGACGAGTTGGCCTGCTATATCAGGCGTCAGTTCCAACACCTTATCTATAATCTCCTGCTCTCGCTCATTCCGACTGCCATCGCCGTTTTCGTAGAGGTCTTCGATGCTGAAATCATAGGTGCTCAGTACATTACTCTTGCCTATGGTGGGGGTATTCATCAGGTAAGTCTTGTTGCCGCCATCGGGATAACGGCCAAAGGTCTGCTTGTCGCCTTGGGCATTGTAGCAGAGGGCATCAGCCCAACTTCCATTCTCGGCCTGAATAATCACGGCAGCTCCGTCAGAATTCTCCAGCTTAAAAGGTGCATGCAGTTGGCTTATCTGCTCTCGCTTGGAAGCCCAGATAACCAATGTGCCATGTGCCGGAACGATGGTGGAAATACCTTCACCACTCGTTATCTGGTACTTGGCGGGCTGGTCGGCCTTGTCGCTCAGATACATGCCAGCAATATCAATATCCTGGTTGGTGGTGTTGTAGAGTTCTATCCAATCGTCTTTCTTCGCATATTCATTCACGTAGATGCTGTTGTTGGCACTCACCTCATTGATACGGATGGGCGAAGCGCCGGAGGCAGCATATTTGGCAGGATTGCTGATGGGCTCGAACAGAGCGGTATAGGAGTCGTCCACATCCTCCGTGAGTGTCAGTTGGTTGGTGCGGATGCATGAAGTGTTATTTACCCAACCTGTGAACCTATATCCTGCCGGTGCCGTTGCGGTAAGTGTTACAGGGGCAAAGAGGGTGCCATCGAAGCTGTTTCCGGGAACGGGCAGATTGTCCAGCATGAGAGATGCCTGCGGAATGTTGGCCCTGAAGCTCACCTTCATACCCTCACCCAGATGATAGCTGTTGCGCAAAGCGTTGATACGTGCCTGCCGACTGGAGCTGCTTATCATTCTCTCTATCTGTTCGCCATTAGAGGTCCAAGGCTGTTTGCCCTCGATGGCAAGAGCTGCTTCCACCAGCTGGCAGATGCTGTCACTAATGCTGCTGCATCTTTCAGGGGTGAACACGCTACCGCCCAACAGGCAGTAGGCATTTACAAACTGGCGCTGGAACTGGGGATTCTGCCTCATGCCGTTGTATATCTGCAGCATCTCGTTGCCGTTATTGTTGTTGATAAGACTCACGCCGTTATTGTTGCTCCATCCCCAATCCTGATCGTGCAGCACAAGGTGGAACTTTCCGTCGGGCAGACTGCGATAGCCCTTTACATTATTATTATTACAAATCCAGTCGGAACAGCCTATGTATGAGATGGCGGCAAAGAAGTTTATTACCTCGTCCATATCCGCTTTCTGCCTGATTTCGTTGTATACCTCATCATCAGCCGCTCTTTTGCTAAGTGCAAGCCATTCGCTGAAAGCATCCTTTGTTCCTGCCTTCTGGAAGTAACCATTGCTGTACTCAAAGGCATCCATCTCATCATCGTCGTACCCGTAGTTGGCGGCGCCGTTGTATCGGTTGTTGGGCTCTCTGAGGTTCAGCATACCAATGTACTCTCCGTTGAAGAAAACATGAACGGGCTGATAATCCTGTGCGTCGATATAGAAACCGTTGGAGATAAGTACCTGCTGCGTGATGGCATCCCTCACACGCCCGTGTTCCCATGAGTTGTTGTCGTTTCCTCCATTACGGATTTGCAACTGCTTGTATTTATTATAAGGTTTATAACGGAAGAACGGATAGTCGAAGCTGGTGGTACCTTCGTATAGCCTGCTGGCTTTCAACTTGAAGGAAGAGGGTGCATAATGCCGGCTCCATCCACCACTTATAATGAATTCTGCTTCCTGATTGATGACCATCTTTCCGTCTGGAGTAATGTATTCGAAGTTCACGGGGCGCTCCCAGTCCATATTGATGTTGGACTTGCCGTGATTTCTTCCGCTCACGCCGTTGGTGCCATCCACGTAAACGCCAATCATATCATCGTACAGGTTATCAGGATTGGTGGTAATGGCCAGAACGGGCAGGTAATAATCCTCATCCTTAAAGATATAAGAGCGGGTTATTACTTGGCTGGGCAGATACCCCTTCTGGAAGAGTCGCAGCCTCAGGCTGGTAGTTTCGGACATGTGGAACACGCCGTCCTTGCTAACCGTTCCGTTCTGAAGGGTTGGAGTAGTGCCGTCTGTGGTATAACGGAGAGTAGCGCCAACGGGGATATCCACTTTTACATCAAACGGATTGGTAAACAGATGCGAGTCAGTATCCACCTCAGGGGCATTCATACGGAATTCCGCAAACGTTTCGGCATTATTGGCATCCTCTGGTGTCGGGTCGCCGTTATAGCCCCAATCGTCGTGAGAAAGGTCTTTCTTTGCCCAGGAGCAACGGGCAATAGCCGTTGGATAGTCAATCGTAAGGAAGGGCTTCCGTCCGTCCTCGCTCAGGAAGATTTGCCCGCCTTCGGTATTCAGCTTGAAAGGCACTTGCTTGGTGGCTTGGTCACCAAACACACCATCCGCTGCATTGTGGTCGAAGAAGATACATTTGTAACCCTGAGGTTCAATAACCCCTAAGTCCGGCAGCACGAATTTCTTCAGGTCGGCAGCATCATCGCTGATGTACAGATAGCGCAGGGATATACGTTTGTCTGACTGATTGTACAGCTCTACCCATCCGCCATAGTTCCAGGAATAGTCGATGGTCTGGTCTATGTTGGCCACATTTACCTCTGTGGCAATTAGCGAGGACGGGATATCCGCTTCGGCATCTCCTTCATCGTAGGCATCCTCCACAATGCTCATACCCACATCATAGAATTTGCCGCCCCAGTTCTCCTGAATGTACGTGGCAATCACGTTTCTGCCCACTTGCAGGTAACGGGCAGGAATCTCTATCGTTACGGGATGTTTACCATCGGTCCAGTTGTCCTGTTTGTCTATCAGGTGCCCATTCACATAGATGGAGTAGGCATCATCATGACATACATTTATATAATAGGCCGTGGAGTTTTTCACTTCATCCAGTTCAAAGTCGCGTCTGATCCAGAAGTTGGTATTCTCGCCGCCAGGCCAGATGGTCTTGACTTCCGGCATATAGCCGCTGTTGCCGATGGGCATAGGAGCCTCGGTCCACATACTGTCATCAAAGTCGGCATCAGTCCAACTGAGCGTTTCCACACGCCCCTCTATCTTCATATCCTTAATGCGAGTCCACGATTCCTCGTCGCGGTAGTAACAGTAGTTGTAATAGGATGTTCCCACCCATAGTTCCTTCTGCTCTGTCTCATCGAAAAGTCGGATATTGGAGAGTTTAATTTCAGTATTCTCTTCCTCGGTGGTTATGCTCAGCGCTAACTTCATGTCTTGGATATTTGTTCCTTGCAGTCCGTTACGAGTAATCTTTATGTTTTTCCCAGCTTCAAGGTTCAGGGTGTTAGAGTAGAACTCTATGTTGTTATCCTCGTTTTCAGAGAGTTGAAGTTGAATAGATGCCGGCTTGTCGGCACGTAGCACCGCCTGGAACTTATATTTGTGATCGGCCTGCAAGGTGATAGGTGTCTTAAACTGAACCCTACCGTTGCGTGGAGTGGATACACGGGTGGGCATACTGATAGTATAGACATCATTCTCCTGCGCCTCATACAACTTGCTCCAACCGTGAATATCGCTCTCCACATTGGTGTAGTTTCCTGCATATCCTCCTTCCGAGTTAAAGAGCAGTCGGGCCGTCCAAGTTTCCTCGTAGCCCAGCGGCAAATCACCTAATCTTTGTGCAAATGCATGACAATTAATCAGCAAGATGGCAAGTAATGCCTTTATAATGCGGTTTGTTCTCACAGACTTCGTTTTTGTTTTCGTTTTAGTTTTCGTTGTTGATTGGTATAAATTCTCGTTATGTGGCTGCAAATTTACGATATTTTGCAGAAAAGATGTAAAAAAACAACAAATTAATTATATCTTTGCCGCCACAATAACCTAAAAATGGAAATGTAATGAAGAATTTTTTGTTTTCAACCCTTCTCCTCATGTTGCCGTTCAGCATGATGGCGCAGCAGGAGTATCGTGTTCTCTCACCAGATGGTCTTACCTATCTTAATGTGAAGTTGGCCGATGGCCGTCTTACCTACAATGCAGGCTATCGCACCGTTGTTAAAGCCAAGAAGAAAGGTGCTGTGGCCGACACACTGGATGTGCCTATGATACTGGAATCTCCCCTCGGCCTTTATACAAGTGTGGGCGACTTTAGCAAGGGACTGGAGTATCGGCCTATGCCGAAGAACGTGGAAAGACTAAATCAAAAGCACGAATATACCCTTCGTCAAGGTAAGCAGAGCAAGATTAGCTCCGAGGAGAACACACTTCTTCTCTGTTTTACCAATCCAGAGGCTAAGGCAAAGAAACTGGTGATGTGGGTCTTGTTCAACGTCTTCAACAACAATATTGCATATTGTTATCGCATCTGTCAGGAGCAGGGAAGCCAGACTTCTGCAGTAGTAGTTACGGGCGAGGCCAGCGGCTTCCGTCTGCCTACTGATGCTACAGCTTTCATCTGTCCGCAGAGCGACCCGATGATTGGCTGGATGCAGACCAAACCCAGCTACGAGGAAGGCTACATCTGGGACGAGCCCATCACTAAGCGCTCTGGCTACGGTCACGGCTGGACTTTCCCCTGCCTCTTCCGCGAAGGTGATAAGGGATGGGTTTTGATCTCCGAAACTGGTGTCAGCAGCAGCTACTGTGGCAGTCACCTCAGCGATGCCACCTCCGACGGCCTCTTCACCATTGCCTTCCCCATGGAGGGCGAGAACAACGGTTTTGGCAGTACGGGTGCCCAAATGGGATTGGCCGACAGCCACGTATCTCCTAACGACAAGGATACGCAATGGACGCCCTATCGCACCATCACCTTCGGTCGCACGCTGAAACCTATCGTGGAAACCACTATTACGTGGGATGTTGTTGAACCGCTTTATGAACCCAGCATCGACTACAAAGGCTCTCGCAACACATGGTCTTGGATTATCTGGCAAGACGCCAGCATCAATTACGACGATCAGGTGAAGTTCATCGACCTGGCTGCCAGCCTGGGTTGGGAAGGCTGCCTGATAGATGGTGGCTGGTACGAGAATATCGGTCGCGAGGGCATGGAGAAACTCTTTGCATATTGTAAGCAGAAGGGCGTTCGGCCTTGGGTTTGGTACAACAGCAACGGAGGCTGGAACAATGCACCTCAGACTGCCCGCCAGTGTATGCACAACTCCATTGTCCGTAAGAAGGAGATGAAATGGTTGCACGATAATGGTGTTGCAGGTATCAAGGTAGATTTCTTCGGCGGCGACAAGCAGGAGACCATGCGTCTGTACGAAGGCCTTCTTTCCGATGCCAACGATTTTGGCATTCAGGTTATCTGTCACGGTTGTACGCTGCCTCGCGGTTGGGAAAAGATGTATCCCAACTATTGCAGCTCCGAGGCTGTTCTTGCCTCCGAGAACCTTTATTTCAGCCAAGGTTTCTGCGATATGGAAGCACGTCACGCCTGTCTGCATCCCTTTGTGCGTAACGCTGTAGGTTCTATGGAATATGGTGGCACCGTGCTGCAGAAGCGCCTGCATAAGGAACCGGGCAAGGGCAATACCCGTCGTACTACCGATGTGTTCGAGTTGGCAACCGCTATCGTCTTTCAGTCCAGCGGCCAGAACTTTGCCCTCACACCCCGTAACCTTACCGAGCAGCCTCAGTTCGAGATCGATTTCATGAAGCAAGTCCCCACTACATGGGACGAAACGCGTTTCATTGATGGTTATCCCGGCAAGTATGTAGTCTTAGCTCGTCGCCATGCCGACAATTGGTACATCGCTGCCCTGAATGCGCAAAAGGAGCCGCTTAACCTTACCCTCAACATCAATGGTTACCATGTTAAGACCCTCCTTGTGGACGAGGCTCCCCAGCCCATGAATCCAGACAAGAAGGGCAACCTAAACATCACCATCCAACCCAGCAGCGGCGCGGTATTGTATTAATTGTAGGCTGTGAAGGCTGTCAGTTTTCCTCGTGGTTCATCTCTTCCTCCATGGGTTTTGAACCTTAATAAGAATCTAACAGCTAACCTCTAACCCAACAAAAAGACTGCTATCCTAAACGTGGTAGCAGTTTTTTTTGTTCTTTCATTCTCTCATTCTTTCATTTTTTTTTACCTTTGCAGCCGATTTTAGCAAAACATACGTAATGAGTACATTAATTAACAGCTTAAGACAAAACATTGCCATAGTGGTGGGACTGTGCGTTTGCGCCATCTGGGGCGAGACATTTGTATCTACCAAAATACTGTTGGAGAACGGGCTGATGCCAGGCGACATCTTCTTCTACCGCTTTGCATTAGCTTACGTTTGTATCTGGTTCTTCTCGTACAAACGTCTGTGGGCCGACAACTGGCAAGACGAGTTTCTGCTGTTAATACTGGGAATTATGGGTGGCTCGCTGTATTTCTTGACAGAGAATATGGCGCTGATGTTCTCTACCGCCTCTAACGTGGCTATCTTAGTAGGCTCCACGCCGCTGATTACTGCTGTACTGTTGGCGCTGTTCTATAAAGACGAGCGTATGTGTACCAGACAGATGGTAGGTTCGCTATTGGCTTTCGGGGGTATGGCGTTGGTTATTCTGAACGGTCAGTTGATGCTGCACCTGAATCCCAAGGGTGATATACTGGCGCTGGGTGCCTCGCTAACTTGGGCTTGCTATTCGCTCATCATCAAGAAACTTTCAAGGCACTACAATGCATTATTTATTACCCGTAAGATTTTTATCTACGGCATCATTACTATCCTACCCTATCTGTGGACAGAAAGTCCGCTACAGACCGACCCCACTATACTAAGCAAGCCCACCGTTTGGGTGAACTTGCTCTATTTGGGAGTGGTAGCCTCCATGCTATGCTTTTTTGCCTGGAACTGGACGCTGAAACAACTGGGCACCGTACGCGCCACCAATATTATCTACTTGCAGTCGTTCTTTACCATGTTCTTCTCTTATCTGATACTGGACGAACGCATTACACTGATGGCCATCTGTGGAACTGCCACCCTGATATTGGGTATGTATCTGGCAGGCAAATCTGCTACTTAAACAACTTCTGGGAGAAGATGGTAAGATAGATGCGCCAGTTGCGCCAGATGTGACCATCCTCGTTCTCGTAATACTCGTAGGGATACTTCATTTTATCCAGATAAGTACGCAGACCCTTGTTCTGCTCGTACAGGAAGTCGGTCTTTCCTATACCTATCCAGTACAGATGGGGCTTTGCCTTGAAGACTGCAGCTATCTGACCGCTTACTGTAGCATCGTCGGCAATTTGTTGGTCGATGGGCTTATCAGACCCTCTGTCCATTCGAACGGCAGCTGAGAAAAGACCCAGATAACCAAACATGCCAGGATTCATAAGGCTGATGTGGAAGGTGTGGTAACCACCCATGCTAAGACCACACATAGCTGTATTGTCGGCACCCTTCTTCACACGGAAATTCTTCTCGATGTACTGTTTAACCTCTGGGAAACTCTCCTCGAAGCTGGCCTTCTGACGCTCACGCTTAGCCAGAGCGGTAAATTCGGGGCTGGCATCGTTATCGGCATGTCCGTTGGTCATTACCACAATCATGGGAACAGTCTTACCGGCAGCAATCAGGTTATCTAATATCTGAGAAGCACGACCCAGCGTAAGCCAGGCATCCTCGTCTCCACCCATTCCATGCAAGAGATATAGAACGGGATAGTTGCCGCCCTTCTCGTATCCGGCGGGGGTATAGATGCTCATACGACGTGACATGCCCAATGTGGGACTGTCATACCATACTTGCTGGATATTGCCGTGAGGTACGTTGTGATTCTCATATAGATAGCCCGCATCACCCTCTTCCTTACTTATAATAAAGGTACTCATGAAACTGCGAACATCACGACTGCGATGCCAGTTAGACGGGTCTTGCATCTCTACACCATCGGCATAGAAACGATAACTGTAAAGCTCGGGGGCAAGAGGCTGTGTAGTGAAAGTCCATACGCCATCATCGTCTTTGGTCATAGGCTTAAAATAACCGTCGATACAGTCACCTGCCACATTTACCTTTTGTGCCTCAGGTGCACGCAAGCGGAAGGTTACGGTACCATCATCGTTCTTCTGGGGAGAAACAATGTTCTGACGTTCAAAGATAGCTTGCTGTGCAAACAAGGAGCTGATTCCCATGACAAAAGCCACAAGGGATAGGGTTGTTCTTCTCATAATGTTGTTTTGTATTTAGGTTATAAAATCAGTTAATTTCTGCGTAAAATTACACATTTTTTTTATTTGTACCACACAAAAGGTGGTTTCTTTTGATTTTTCGCTCACTAATTTGTAATTTTGCCCTCCGAAACAAAGGCATCGCCTAAAAAGAAATGGAAAAACTCTGGAACAGTAACTACAAGAAAGCCTGGTGCGCCAACTTCATGATGTATTTTTCCTTCATGATTCTGACGCCTCTGCTGCCGTTGTATCTGAGCGAGGAGTTTGGGGCCAACAAAGACCAGATAGGTCTGGTGCTGAGCGGATATGCTCTGACAGCATTGTTGATAAGGCCCTTCAGCGGATTCTTTGTGGACAGTTTCCCACGCAAAGCAGTCCTGCTGATCTGTTACTTTCTGTTCTTTATCCTGTTTGGCGGCTACATAGTGGCAGGTTCCCTACTCTCTTTCTGCATCATACGAACTCTTCACGGAGCTCCCGTAGGCGCTACTACGGTAGCCAACAGTACGGTGGCCATAGATGTGCTGCACCCTACCCGCAGGGCCGAAGGCATTGGTTACTACGGACTGAGCAACAATATGGCAACGGCTATCTCGCCTACCGTAGGACTGCTCATTTACCAGTGGACCAACAACTATACATTTATCTTTTGTGTATCATTACTGACAGCCGGAATAGGATTGCTCATCAACAGCACGCTGAAGCTGAAACCCAGAGAATGTGCTACACAACGACCTAAAATCCAGTTGGACAGATTTCTCCTGCTAAAAGGTTGGAGTCAGGCTTTATGTATGGCGGGATTCAGTTTTTCGTATGGCGTTATCAGTACTTATCTGGCTATTTACGGCAAGGAGGAACTGGGTATCACTACAGGAACGGGTATCTTTTTTGCCTTGCTGAGTTTAGGCCTGATGTCGAGTCGGTTAGTGGGTGCTCGCTCTCTGCGTAAAGGTCTGGTGGTGAAGAATGCCACACACGGCGTGTTAGTATCACTCTTCGGTTATCTGCTCTTTGCAGCCGTCCATAATCCCATAGGCTACTACGGAGCGGCCTTGATAATAGGTTTGGGCAACGGACACATGTTTCCTGCTTTCCAGACAATGTTTCTGAACTTAGCTCCCAACAGCCAGCGAGGAACAGCCAACAGCACACTACTGACAGCTTGGGACTTAGGGGTGGGGCTGGGTATCATCTTAGGTGGAACCATTGTGGAGCACACCTCTTATAATACGGCTTTCTGGGCTGCGTGGATTAGCAATGCCGCTGGTGTCCTCTTCTTCTTCGCCTACGCCAAAGGTCACTTTGAACGGAACAAATTAAGGTAATATGCAGCAAATCCTTCATCTACTTTGTTCAGCCGGAAGTTGCCAACTACACTTCTCAGGGCATGAGCATACGCTAACAGCGGGTTGTTGCATGATAGCTATGGCCAGTCATGTGGGACATATCCAGCCCTCAGAAGATTGTCAAATATACCAACTGTTGTTGCCTGCCGACCAGCAAGCCAGCTGTATGCCTCACAGCAGCTATGGAACCTGCGGCTGGCTGCATCTGTTTATGCATCCTATCTTTAAGTTAGAAGATGATGCGCTGGCTATCCTGGAGCACGACTTCAAGGATGTAGCCTTCCGTTCTGAACATACCCCAGAAGCTTACCGTCAAGAGGCTATCTTGCAAAGCATGCGTACCCTTTATCTGGATGCCATGAATGCACATGCTGCCATTTTTGAACAAGAAGAAGCCACACAGCGGGCCGCAGACATCATGTCGCGCTTCATTCAGATGTTGGAAGGGGGAAGCTACAGAGAACAAAGAACCGTTGCCTACTATGCGCAGGAACTTTGTATAACGCCTAAACATCTGCATAAGATTTCAACTCAGGTGAGCGGACGGACACCCAGCTACTGGATTCAGCAATTCACGGTAATGGAAATAAGGCATTTATTGATGCACAGCAAACTTACCGCAAAGGAAATTGCAGAAAAATTGAACTTCGACAACGCATCGCACTTTAGTCGCTATGTATCTGAACATCTTGGAGTTACAACCAAAAACATAAAATAGCCCACATCACTTTAAGGGAAATATTGGTAACACGCTGCGAAATATAGGTTTGGCTGTGTGAATACATTATTAATATATTTGCACTCAGATTTATTAACATTTATAACAAACAAGCATATTAAGTCATGCAAATTCGCACATTGTTACTATTGGGTGCCGGCGCTGCAAGTCTATCTTCGCAGGCCGCAACCCTAAGTGAAGAGATTCAGGACACCACTCAGATGAGTGAGGTCGTAGTTACAGGTACACGTAACGCCACAGATGCACGTTACCTACCCCTAACCATTACCAGCATCAACAACGAGAAACTGAACGAGAATTTCCGTTCATCTGTCCTCCCTACTGTTACGGAGCAGACTCCCGGTCTGTTTACTACCAGCAGAGGTATATTAGGCTACGGCGTTAGCACAGGAGCTGCAGGAAGCATTAAGATTCGTGGTGTAGGAAGCGGCGCACAACTGTTGGTTCTTATTGATGGCCAGCCACAATATGCCGGTCTTATGGGTCATCCCATTTCTGATGCCTATCAGACCATGATGGCCGAGAAGGTGGAAGTGGTTCGTGGTCCTGCCAGTCTGCTATACGGCAGCAACGCTATGGCCGGCGTAGTGAATATCGTTACCCGCCAGATGAACGAGGACGGTTGCAAGACCAACATCCGTCTGCAGGGCGGTAGCTACGGAACCGTTCAGGCCGATGGTGTGAATCGTTTCCGGATGGGAAAATTCTACAGCGTTGTAGGTGCTCAGTATCAGCGTACCAGCGGACATCGCGAGAACAGCAAGTTTGAGCAGTTTGGCGGCTATGCCAAGTTGGGTTACGACTTCTCTGAGCATTGGAAAGCCTTTGCCGATGCAAATGTTACGCACTTCAATGCCAGCAACCCTGGACCATCCTATGCTCCCCTTATCGACAACGATTCTAAGATAACACGCGGACTGGCCAGCATCAGCCTTAGCAACAGCTATCAGAACACCAACGGTACCCTGCGCGCTTTCATCGACTGGGGCCATCACAACATCGATGATGGATATACCGCAGATGCAGCCCCCAAGACATACCTTTACCTGCACGACGATTACATTGCCGGAATCACATGGTATCAGACTGCCAGCTTCTTTAAGGGAAATACCATTACCGTAGGACTCGACTGGCAGAACTTTGGAGGAAGTGCCTGGAACGAGGATAAGACAACTGCAGCCAAGACATATCTGGTAAAAGATGCAGATGGTAATCTGGTAGAGAAGCAGTGTGCCAACGAGGTGGGAACATACGTAGATTTCCGTCAGGACCTCTGCAAATGGTTGACGCTGGATGCCGGACTGCGTGTCGACTGGCATTCCGTAGTTGGTACAGAACTGGTTCCCCAAGGCGGTCTTTCGTTCCATCCTACCCGTAATGCCGACATCAAGGCTCTCATAAGCAAAGGCTTCCGTAACCCCATCATCCGCGAGATGTATATGTTCCCTCCCGCAACCACAGATCTGTTGCCCGAGAGCATGATGAACTACGAGATTGCATACACACAGCGCATTGGCAAGAAGGCTCACATTGGTGCCAATATCTTCTATATCAAGGGAAAGAATCTTATCAATACCGTTAGAATAGACGGGCGTCCACGCAATGTGAACACAGGCGACTTTGAGAACTGGGGTATTGAACTTTCAGCCGATTATGCTATCAACAACCATTGGAGCGTAAACGGTAACTACTCGTTCCTGCGTATGGACAAGCCCATCGTAGGTGCTCCCGAGGGCAAACTCTATATTGGTGCCAACTACCATAGCGAGAAGTGGACCGTTTCTGCAGGTCTGCAGAACATCAGCGGCCTTTATATCACCACTGATGCCAACGCCCAAAAGGAAAACTTTACCCTGCTGAACGCTACCGTCAGCTACAAGGTGCTGCCTTGGATGGCAATCTTTGCCAAGGGCGACAACCTGCTGGCTGAGCGCTATCAGACTTACGACGGGTTCTACATGCCTAAGGCTACCTTTATGGGCGGTGTAAATATAGATTTCTGATAATTTTTCTGTTTGTTCCTGTTTTTTTGCCTGTTTCGGTTGCTTTTCTTCGGTTAATTTCCGTAATTTGCCATGAAATACGGATTACATTATGAAGATTAGCATTGCCGGAACGGGCAAAATAGTTGAAGAGGTGCTGAAAATGCTTCAGCACGAATTTGCAGGAAGAATAGAGGTTACAGGCATCTACTCGCGCGAGAAAAGCGTTGAACACGCCATCGACCTTTGCCAGGCCTACGCACCTACGGGTTTCGTGTACACCGATTATGCACGAATGCTACAGGAAGCGGAGGCTGATTTTGTTTATATAGCCAACGCCAACCACGTACATTACCAGTATGCCATGCAGGCCATAGAGGCTGGTCACAATGTGATTGTGGAGAAACCCATTACGGTGGACCGTGTGGAGACGGAGGCACTCTTCGATGCTGCTATCCAGCACTGCGTCTATTGTCTGCCGGCTTTCAGCCTGCTTTATATGCCCATGTTCCGACAGCTTACAGAACTGCTGCCACAGTTAGGAACCATTCGTATGGTGAATGGTTGTTACTCGCAGTACAGCAGTCGGTACGACCGTTATCTTCGAGGGGAAATCACCCCTGTCTTCGACCCTGAGCAGTCGGGTGGCTGCCTGCGCGACCTTAACATCTATAACCTCTGCTTCACCATTGGCCTGTTTGGTCCTCCACGCATCATCCGCTATGCCCGCAATCTGGGCTTTAACGGTGTAGATACCAGCGGCACGTTGCTCATGCAATATCCCACCTCTGTGGTCAGCATGGGAGCGGCCAAGGATTCCGATGGACTAAGCTTTGCCTGCATTCAAGGGGAAAAAGGATACATCGAGGTAAAAGGTTCTGTGAGTGTGCTGCAAGAGTTCACCTTGCATCTGCGCGGTCAAGAGCCTCAGACTTTCAAGGCCGATACAACTCGCCATCGCCTAAGCTATGAGTTCGAAGAATTCCTGAACCTGATAGAAGACCGCGAGAACTGCCATATTGTTATCCCCTACGTTTGCCGTGTGGCACAAGAGATTGCCATCGCGCTGGAGAGAATGAAGATTGAAGAGTGAAGAATCACCCCATTAGTCCCATTAGACCCATTAACCCCATGATAAAATTAATCGCCCAGAAGCTGGGACTGAAAGAGCAATACGTTGCTAATACTGTTGCGTTGCTGCAGGAAGGTGCTACCATTCCGTTTATCAGCCGATACCGCAAGGAAGCCACTGGCGGCATGACCGATATTCAGGTGGCACAGGTGAGCAACGAACTGGACCGACTGACCGAACTGCAGAAACGTCGTGAGTATATCCTTACCACCATCGAGGGGCAGGGAAAACTTACACCCGAACTGGCAGAGCGCATTCAGCAATGTTGGGACAGCACAGAGTTGGAGGACATCTATCTGCCCTACAAACAAAAGAGACGTACACGTGCACAGGTAGCACGCGAGGCTGGTTTGGAACCGCTGGCAAAACGTCTGATGCGCCAAGGCCCAGAACCGATATCGTCTTTGTTGGCAGCCTACAAGGATTGTCCTATGGACCCATTGCAGGGCGCTCAGGATATTATTGCCGAATGGGTGAGCGAGAACGAACGTGCACGCAACACGCTGCGAACTACCTTCAACCTGCATGCTGAAATTAGCAGTAAGGTGATAAAGGGCAAGGATGCCGAGGGACAGAACTTCCGTGATTACTTCGACTGGTCTGAACGACTGGACCGTTGTACTAGTCATCGCCTCCTTGCTATGCGCCGTGGTGAAGCCGAAGGCATCCTACGCATCAGCATCAGCGTGGATGACGAACGTGCCATTGAACGTATCTCGCGCCAGTTTGTGCGTGGTAACAGCGAGAGCAGTAAGGCCGTACAGGAAGCTGTAGAAGATGGTTACAAACGACTCTTAGAGCCCAGCATCAGCAACGAGTTTGCTACCTCATCGCGCCAGAAAGCCGACGAGGAAGCTATCCGTATCTTTGTACGCAACTTAGAGCAACTGCTCATGGCAAGCCCCTTGGGTCAGAAACGTGTCATGGGCATCGACCCAGGCTTCCGCACCGGTTGTAAGGTGGTCTGTCTGGATGAACAAGGCAACCTGCTGCATCACGATGTTATCTTCCCCCACCCGCCTCGCGCCGAACGTGTGCAGTCGATGCTCACCATAGGCAACCTGATTGAGAAATACCGCATTCAGGCCATTTCCATTGGCAACGGAACAGCAGGTCGTGAGACAGAGGACTTTATCAATCATTTGGAACTACCCGAAGGAACCGAGGTATATAGTGTCAGCGAGGACGGCGCCAGCATTTACAGCGCCAGCGAGGTGGCTCGCGAGGAGTTTCCCAACGAGGATGTTACTGTACGCGGAGCCGTAAGTATCGGTCGTCGCCTGATGGACCCGCTGGCTGAATTGGTAAAGATAGACCCCAGCAGCATTGGTGTGGGACAATATCAGAAGGATGTCAACCAGAGCGCCCTCAAGAAGAGCCTCGACCAGACGGTAGTGAACTGCGTGAACCGTGTGGGCGTGAACCTGAATACCGCCAGCAAGTTCCTGCTGACCTACGTCAGCGGTTTAGGCCCCGTCTTGGCCCAGAACATCATAGATTACCGCAAGCAGAACGGAGCCTTCCGTACCCGTCGTGAACTGCTGAAAGTTCCCCGTATGGGCGCCAAAGCTTTTGAGCAGTGTGCTGGCTTCCTGCGTGTTCAGGGAGGTACAGAGCCATTGGATAACAGCGCCGTTCACCCCGAGCGTTATGCATTGGTACAGCAGATGGCCAAGGATTGCGATTGTAACGTTGAAACCCTGCTTTCCGACAGCGCCAAACGCAGCCAGATAGATATCAACCGCTATGTTTCTGCTTCTGTGGGACTCCCCACCCTGCATGATATTATGGCAGAGTTGGAGAAACCGGGTCGCGACCCTCGCAAACCGCTCACACAGTTTGCCTTCGACCCAACGGTTCATGAACTTTCGGATTTACGCCCAGGCATGATTCTACCCGGCATCGTAAGCAACATCACCAACTTTGGCGCTTTTGTAGATGTAGGTGTACATACCAAGGGATTGGTGCATGTGAGCCAGTTGGCCGATAAGTATGTAAAAGACCCCACCACCGTAGTCAGCCTGCACCAGCATGTAATGGTACGCGTGGTGGAAGTGGATATGCAGCGCGACCGCATCTCGCTCTCCATGAAGGGGCTTCATAATGAACAATGAACAATTAATAATTAACAATAGGAGTTAGAGAAGTTAGAGAAGTTAGAGAAGTTAGAGAAGTTAGAGAAGTTAGAGAAGTTAGAGAAGTTAGAGAAGTTAAAGACGATACATTAGACCTATTGAAAACTAATTGAGAGCATGTGTAGAACAAACGTCCTAGCCTGCAAAGCAGGCAATAACTCCTTAGGGCTGAAAGCCCGATAACTCCTAGGCCGCAGGCCGATAACTCCTTAGCGAAGCGGTAACTCCTTAAAAGAAGAATAAAAACAAAACCATAAACCAAAATAATAACTTTCATCATGAAAAGATTATCATTTCTTTCCGTTCTGGCCTTCTTTGCCCTCCTTGGGCAGGCTCAGAACCCTTATCTCCCCCTATGGGAGCATCTGCCCGACGGCGAACCCCGTGTATTTGAAGACCCCGACAATCCAGGCAAGTTGCGTGCCTACATCATCGGTTCGCATGATACACACTACTCTGAATACTGCGGAAACGACGTCCGCATGTGGTCGGCTCCCGTTGAGGACCTTACCCAGTGGCGCGATGAGGGTCCTATCTTCTCGTATTACGTCGACGGAAGGTGGGATACCATGTATGCTCCCGATTTGGTAGAGATTAAAGACCCTCAGACGGGCAAGAAGACCTATTGGCTCTATCCCCACTCTCGCGGATGGAGACGTGTGCCCTTGGTATGTAAGGGCGACAGACCCAACGGTCCCTTCACGCCTGTAAACCTTACCGAAGACGGTCGTGCCTGTGTGGAAGGTTCGATGATTGATTTCGACCCCTCTGTATTCGTGGAGAATATCACCGATAAGAAAGACCCCGACTTCTCCAAGGGCTTCCGTGCTTACGTGTTCTACGGCTTCCAGCACAGTACAGCTTGCCAGCTCGACCAGAACACCATGTTCTCCAAGCGTCCCGGCACAGAGCTCATAGACCCCTTCATCCCTGCCAGCAGCGCAGATGGTCGTTTGTTGGATAAGGCAGGCAGCGAGTATAAGGCACTCTACCAAGGTCAGAATCCGCTCGACTTCAACTTCTTCGAGGCCTCTTCTATCCGTCAGGTAGGTAACAAGTACGTGATGGTATTCTCGGGCTACAGCGGAAAGGAATATGGTCTTGGTAACACAAACTCCGCTTTGCGTTATGCCTATGGCGACTCACCCCTCGGTCCTTGGCGAAGCGGCGGTGTGCTGGTAGATTCACGCGGTGTGGTGCTGAACCAGGATGGCTCAAAGCTCATCACCACCAACTTCGGTCACAATACCCACGGCTCACTGCAGGAAATCAATGGCCAGTGGTACGTCTTCTATCACCGTCCTCCACGCGGTTTCGGCAATGCTCGTCAGGCTATGGTAGCTCCCGTGAAAATTGAGTGGGACAAGAAGCCCGTTGCCAAGGGAGGAAAGGTACGCATAACGGGTTACGACCCCTTTATCCCCAACAACGAATGGACGGCAAAGGCATCCGATGGCAACGAATATACTGGAGCTGAGGTCACCAGCGAAGGTTTCCAGATTTTTGGCCTTCCACCTTACCAGTATTATTCTGCAGGTCTGGCTTGCTTCGTATATGGTCCCAATGCCAACAACTGGATGCAGGACAACCACGACGTGTGGAACAACTCGATGGACCTTGCCGGCATTCAGAACGGCGGCATCGTAGGTTTCAAGTACTTCGGATTCGGCGGTTTGGAGCAGGATACTAAGGGCTGCAAAGCCTTCGAAGGCACGAAAAAAGGCGACGATACAAGATTCAACCTGTTCCTTACCCCCAGCGGTAAGGGTGCCTTCAGCATCCATGTGCGTCTTGACAATCCTTGGAAGGGCAAAGAGTTAGGTGTCATTGCCGTTCCTGCCGAAGCATCGAAGGAACCTATGATTTACTCTCTCAAGGCAGATGGTGTAGAAGGTCTGACAGGCAAGCACGCCATCTACTTAGTGGCAGAAGGCCCCGAAGTACAGCAGCCCGACCAGCAGCAGCGTCCGCAGTGGGGTCGCCGTCAGGAGCCTCAGCGCCCACAGGGTCTCTTCGACCTCCACGGTATTGGTTTCACAAAGGGCGGAACTTGGAGGGTTCCTGTGGTTCCGCAAGTTACCATCGAGGCCGACGGGAAGCGTCTGCAGTTGCCCGAGAAACCTCTCTTCACCAGCAACGCCAATGGTTACACCGAGGTAAGCAATTATCAAGTGTATGCTCCGCTGAAGGCTAACTCCAAATTGTCGGCCACTTCTGCAAACCCTGAAGTGAAGTTCGAGATAAGCCCCGTCACTGCTGGTCGGGCCACAGTCAAGGCCACCTATAAGGGAAAAACAAAAACGTTCCTGATAAATTAAACGTAAAAAAAGTTTAAGGGCCTTTGGCAGTTGGCTTCGCTAACCGATAACCAATAACCCTTAATCATAAAAAGGAGCCTCGCGGGCTCCTTTTTTTTCTTATCTGATAATCTTCTTTCCGTTAACAATGTAAATGCCCTTGGGCAGGTGAGAGTTGGCAGGTGACAGTTGACAGTTAACCTTACGGCCACTGAGGTCGTAAACAGCGCCAGCCGAATTATCAATTATCAATTGTCCATTATCAATTGAATCGATTCCTTCCGGATCGTCCGGCAACAGCACTTCTACGGGGTTACTCCATTTGCTGTGGGCTTTTTCGTTTAAGGCACAGACGCTATAAGTGTATTGGCATTTGCTAGAGAGGTTGGTAAACTGGTACTGCGTCTGATCGGTCTCCACAGTGATGGTCTGGGAATTCTTTTTGCTGATTACGCCAGCCTCCAACTGCTCTTGGGTATAGCTACCATCGTACACACACACCTCGGAGATGTAACAACGACCCTCGCAGTAAAGACTCACCCAGAAGATGTTATCCTGTACAGCGGCAGTTACGACATAGCGGACAGGATCTTCAGTAAGCTCAAATTCGGTGTCAAGTTCAACAGTCTTCTCGTCGCCAACATAAATCATCAAGGGCTCACTGTCTGTTTTATATTTGCGGGCAGTAAAGGCGAGGGTTATGCTCCCCGACTGTGCACTCAGCCAAGGAGTTACAATTTGTCCGTTGCTTCTGGCAGTCCCTAACTTCACCTCGTCCTGTGGTGTTGTAAATAGTTTCTCGCCATCCCATCCGGGGATAGCGGTATATTCATCCAAGGTGGAACTCAGGTCCGTGGAACCGTCACTTGTCATTCCGTTGTTAAACTTGCTGAAGTCCTCGTTCATTATGGTTAGCTCTTCGAGACTGTACTCCTGCGGCTCTATATCCTCGGCTGTGAGCTTTACCATATAGTTGGCAGCATTCTCTACCGCATTCCATTGGGCTGTGAAGCCGTAGGAGGTCACAGCTGAAGCTTCCGATGCCACAGGTGAATCTATCTTCATTCCGCCGTTAAACATGAAGCTGATTTTGCCGTTTTGGTCCACGATATCCTCTATGGGCTTGCTCATGAACCTTTCACCGTCCGGATTGGGCGTGTAGAGTGTAGCGGCGGGGAAAGATATGTCGGTAAGCGCAGTATTCCCCGTCAAGCCCGGCCAAGTGTCGGTGTTATTGCTAAAATGCGACAAAACCGCATCGGCAGGAATAATTGTCATGTGCTGAATATTGGTATTGTTAGTAGTGTTGCTTGACCATACTTCGGAATCAAAGAGCACATGTAGCACCAGCATACCCTTGGCCGGAGAAGAAGCGTCAAATCCCTCACCCTGACGATTCTCCAGCATGTAATACTCGTTGGGATTGGCATCATTATAAATAATGTAAGCCTCGGGTGACTGATATAGCGTCCCCATGTCGGTTACCATACAAGGCTCGGAAAGCACCTTCGGGGTCAGCCATCCGCAGTACATGCGTTCGTAGCTGGTATAGGGAGCCGGGCAGTTGCCATTCTGGTTGCCAGCATAGGAACCGTAGTCCATCAGGTCCCATACATCCATACCGTAACGACCTGTACCTGTTGTATCGTAGAAGTCAGGGATACACATGCAGTGGCTAAACTCGTGGCAGGCTACGCCGATGCCGGCTGGTGTGTCGCCCGATGTACCATCCAGCTCACAGGATATGGCGTATGTGTCGATAGTTACGCCGTTGAAAGATACAGGCCCGTCACCATCGCCGTACCAAGCCTCTTCGGTAAGTGTACATTCATGGGGCCAGAGGGTATTGGCAGGGGCATAGGAATTTTCGCCATAGCCGGCATAGATGCAGAACACCTGGTCAACCAATCCATCGCCGTCCCAGTCGTACTTACTGAAATCCACTCCCATTTCGGCTACTTTGGTACAAGCCTCTATCACCATCTCGGCGGGAAACATATCATAGCCATTGGTGTCATTTCTCCCATAGTAAGTGTATGACTTGCTTACGGTAACGGGGCCGTAAACATCAAAGGTAGGGTTAAACTGCCCGTAGCTGCACTCATAGAAATAGTCGTGTACGCTGCCACAGTTGTTGTCGGCCGAGAAGCCCTCCTCGTTAAAAAATCTGTCGTAGTACTCCTTCCCGTGATTTTCGTTCAGCTCCTTATCGGAGAAATTAACCAGAATCACCAGCCCCGTGTGGTTGCCGCTGATAGGATTGCTCTCGGCACCCCAATGAGCTTTTCTACGGAAACCTGGTTCTTGTCCATTCCTGGGATTTATGGACATGCCGCGAGCCTTAGCCCGTTCCAGTCGATGCTTGTTCCGCCGGGCAAGGCGTTCCTTCCACGTCTTTTCCAGTTTCCTGCGGTCGCTCTTCACATATACGCCCTCAGCATTGCAGGTATAGGCATTGTTTTCGGCATCCAGATAAAAGTGTATATTCTCATCGCCCACCAGCATCAGCTCTTTTTGTGTACCGTCGGCCAATGTGATGGTTTTCTTTACTCTCTTGGCGGGAACAGCCAGTATTGTAACCGATATCAAAAGCAGACAAACTGCCAGTATGTGCTTCATTTTCCTAATCCTTTTCTAATTTCGGGGGGTAAAATTACGAATAAATAGGCGGAACACAAAAGAAAAGTTCATTTTTCTTTCGTATTCCTCATCCAGCCTGTTCCCTTCAAGGAGTTTTCCCCCCCCGATTGGGGATAAGCACTAACAAGTCGGCTTCCGGGTTTTCCTATACCTTTGCACAAAAAAGAAACAGAGTACAAGGGCAAATAGTACAACTGCAATCGTCAGCAGGAGATTGACATTTGACTGTTCCGTAACCTCGGGAGGAATGGGAGAAATATCAGCAGCCTGCTGTGTATATCCCGAACCATCGGAAATAGTAATAGTCTTGGCAGTATCCTGAGGAATGGTATCAGGAAGAACTTTCTTGGGAACCCGAATTGTATCGGGTATCCTACGGAGAACGTCTAATAATTGTAGCATAACACTTGATTTTTATAGGATTGATATTTATATACTTTGGAAGAATTGGCATAAAAGCTCTGCCAAAAGGCCTAAGAGGAAACTGATGGCGTTACATAGGAAACTGTATACAAAGGAGCATCCTATATCCCTGATGAACAGATAGTACCACAGCGCCTCTATGAGAACAACAATCACTTCGCCACAGATGATGACAAGGAGGCTGCTGCTGATGTAGTTTACATAGAGGTTAAGCGGAACATTAGTTAGAATGTTTATGATGACCGATGCCACAAGCACTCGCCTCCTGCGCTCTCGCAAGAGCAATAGTACCGCCAACTCTATCAGAATGGTTGGAATGAGGGCATATAACAGAAGTTGCATCATCATAACAGGTGTAAGGCTATTAAATATCCTGGCATCAAGGCTGCAGCAAGAAGTCCGAATGCCAGCCCTTCCCTTCCAGGAAGGACGATATTAGCCAGATACAGCGTAACTGGCATTGTACAGTTCACAACAAACAAGGCTGCCAATAAGACCATTGTACCCAGACCTCTGAAGAGGAAACAGACAGCAAGTATCACCATCACCAGTACAAGCATCCTGACGATACCCAGCCAATGGGCCATCCAGCCGCCAGCCATCTTTCCCAGCATCGACAAAGCTCCTGCCATCAGCAGCATAGTACTATTTTTGGATAACCCTGCAGAAAAGGACTCGCTGACAAAAGAGCGCAACATAACAACTGCCATTATAGCCGTAACTGCCAACAGCACAAACGCCGAACTGAAACGGCTAACATTAACATTGGCAGCATCGGCAGAGGCTTCCGGCTCATCAACGTTCAAGCAGGCAACAGCCAAAAGACAGAAAGATATCAGCAACACATAAAGCAAAGTCCAGGAAAAGAACACCATTCCAAGCGAAAGGCCTAAGGCACCCGTCGCCACAAAAACACCCAATGCACGAATGTCATTGTCTGTTCCTACTGCTACCAGCTTGCCGCCCCATACGTGGAACAGCGAGTTACCCACTCCCAACAAAGCAGCCACAACTGGCATCCCAGCAGAACAGTATTCCACATTCATAACAACCGATGTAGCCAATACAGCCAAAGTGAGCAGCACAGCAGATACCAACAGCATCCAATGCTTACGTTCCATCCGGTCTGCCCACATACCCGTAAACGGCTGGGACAGGAAGGCCAGTACATTATATAATAGGAATATGCCCAAGATATGTGTATCAGAGAAGGAAGAAGCCATCAGATACATACAGCAGACACATATCCCGTCAACCAACAGGTGCATAACGGAACTGAATCCAGTCATCTGATATACAGCCGGAACTCTCATATTAAAATTACAGAAAGTTTATTCTATAGCCTTTATTTTCTTGAACTTTTTCCACACCTTATCCGCCTTGTAAAACCATATAGATTCAGCAGGAACATGAAGGGTTATAGATTTATACTTAAGATATTCGTCATAAGAAGACACTGGTGGAACGCTTGCATAGCAGTAAATATCTTTCAGGCTGCAACAAGAGAAAGCAGAAGATCCTATCTTGGTAATGCTCTTGGGAATAGTGATGGAAGTCATGTTTTTGCAACCGCCAAAAGCACAGAAGCCGATTTCTGTAACACTTTCTGGGATAAAAACAGATTTCAGATTGACACAGTTTGTGAAGGCCCATCTGCTTATGCAAGTAATACCAGTACCAATGGAGGCAGAGACAAGATTCCTGCAATCTCGAAAAACCTCTTCACCAAGGGTAGTCACATTATTAGGGATAGTGATAGACTTCAGGCCGCATCCATAAAATGCTTCAAAGCCAATGCTGGTGACACCATTCCCCAAATCTACAGATTCCAAGCCATAGCAATCCGAGAATGCCCAAACGCCAAGGGAGGTCACACTATTGGGAATGCTGACAGATACCAGTTTATCACAATAACAGAAGGCTGCTGTGCCTATGCGGGTAACACCCTCAGGAATGGTGATGGAGGTCAGGCTACGACAACCACGGAACGCATAATTACCTATGGAGGTTACAGTCTTGGGGATGCTAACAGACTTCAGACCGCTACAATTACGGAAAACGGCATTGCCTATACGGCTCAGACTTTTGGGGAGGCTCACAAAGGTCAGCTCCTTACAATCGGAGAAGGCAAAATCATCCATGTCGGTCACAGCAAATCTGACACCATTATAAAGAACAGATTCCGGAACCGACAAAGCACCTTTGTATTTGTCGGGATTCTCAGTAACTACGGCCTCACTACCACCTACATTTAGGTTGTAGCAAATACCCTCTACATTTACTATTTCTGCGTTTACAAGTAGCGATGCAGAAACCAACAGGACAGAACAGAATAGTCTTTTCATTTTTCTAGTATTGATTGGTTACGGCACAAATGTACGAAGACTTTTTTTAACCACAAGGAAATCAGGTAAAAAAGATTAGAAAAAAAAGTTAAACCTTGTTGGTGGATATTACAAAAACCTATATCTTTGCAAATACATAACTATATAAGATAGTAAATAGTCAAGTTATTCACTTTTATATTATAAACCTTTTAAATTTAGTAACAATGGCATTCAACATTCAAGACTTCATCACCAAGCAGGTGACATCAGCAATGGGAAGCGTTGACGTTCCCTCTGCAGCAAAGAACCAAGTACTGAATGGTCTCACAGAGTCCATTCTGGGCAGTCTGACGCAAACCGCCACCAAGGCAGGCGGCATTGACCAGCTGAAGAACCTTCTCACGGGCAAGACAGAGGCAGCATCAAGCCCCATCACCGCTCTGGCCACAAACATATTCAGCAAGAACATCCTTGGCTCGCTGGGCTTGGGCGATGGAACCAACAGCGCACTTACAGGGCTCATCCCCGTCATCATCGGTCAACTGGGCGGCATCCTGAAGGATCAGGACGGCGACGGAGACGTTGACCTCAACGACATCCTTGCTACCCTGGGCGTAGGAGGTGGCGCAGGCTCCATTATTGGCACTGCTGCCAAGAGCATCTTAGGCTCCCTCTTCGGAAAGAAGTAACGCGCTTCACTACTGGCATAAAAACTGCTACCTCAACTGAGATAGCAGTTTTTTGGTTTAGCGGTTAGAGGTTAGTGAAAAGAAAAAAGTGGATTCAATCGTAAAAAAACAATATGTCTGAAGTGTCTTATAGGTAGAAGTGCCCCTAAACGGGATGCACAAAATCAAAAAAACTGATATGCTTGAACAAAGAAAACTTGAGGAGCTTTTCCGTCAGAACTACAGCAAGATGATCCATCTGGCCAGCGTGTTGCTGGGTGATGGCGGCGAAGCAGAGGATGTGGTGCAGGACATCTTCCTGAAACTGGCGGACAGCGATATTCTGCCCCAGAACAACAGCTATTTGCTGATGGCAGTTAGGAACGCTTGCCTGAACAGAATCCGACAGATGCAACTGCAACAGAGGGTGAAGAACCTGTTGCCAGTTGAGACTGAAACTGACCAGCAGACCGTTAATCTGGAACAACTGGAGGATATTGCAGCCTATGTGGATGAGCAGTTGGAGGAGCCGCATCACAGCATCTTCCGCCTTCGCTTCGACGAAGACCTGACCATCGCAGAGATTGCCCGTAGGCTTAACCTGAATCCAAATACCACCTACAAGTATCTCACGCAAAGCATTCAGAAAATTAAGAATCACTTTAAACATGGTAATTATGAAAGAGGAAAAGAATATCCAGCAGCTTCTGGAAATGCTTGATCATCCTGAGGCTTATACCGAGCAGGAAATCCGTGATATCATCAACCAGGATGAAGAGACCCGCGAGGTCTACCGCATGATGGTGGAAGCCAAGCGCAGCAGTCGGCATACTCACGCCAACAATCTTTCCAACGTCGATGCCGCTTGGGAACGTTTCAATCAGAAACGCAACAAGCAAAGACAGCCTTCGCAGCACTGGTGGATACGCGTCGCAGCCATATTCATTGCCGCAGCTTTCCTTTGCGGACTGTCCTATGCAGCCTATCATTCCATTTCGTCAAGGAAGAGTGCAGAGGAAATGGCAGACAGCCTGGCAGCTGCTAAAGAGAAACTTGTCAGAATCTCAAATGACGGCAACCTCTTTATCGTAAATTGGCCCAGAGGAACTTGGGTGGTAGGAACAGACGGAGATTCCTTTAAGGAAGAACGACTAGTGCGCCATTCGCCATTCCTTGATGCAAAGACAACTACTGTAAAAATAAATGGCAAGGCGTATGACATCCATGAATTGACAGAGCAATCTGCCGCAATCGTGAAGAAGGTAGAACTGGACCTCCATTCAAAGACAATAAACCTCATCACCACCCCTGTTCAGATTCCTGCCAACGTAAAGGGCAACATCAACCCCGAGATGACGATTCTGCTCACGGGAACGCCACCAAAGGACAGCGGAACCAAAACCACTATTTGGATTAGGCACGACATTTATGATGGCTTCAGCTGGAAGAACTACTCCTTCACCTCATGGAAGTGGAATGTAGATAACATCAGCCATTATTTGGAGGAAATAGCCTACCGCAAAGACCACCACGTTCGCGTCAACATCTGCAAAGGCGTTCCTCAACAACACATCGACCGCATCAAGAAACTGATGCAAGAAAAGGGTGTAACCAACTACGAACTGGTAAAGCAGTAAGATAAATTCCACACCCCATTCGCCCTAACGACGCTAACCTATAAACCAAAAACTGCTACCTCACCTGAGATAGCAGTTTATGTTTGTAATTACGAACCGGGAGTCTTTACTTTGCTCCACCACCTAAAGCGATGTAGAGGGCTATGATAGCCTTGGCACCGTTGTAAAGGTTGGAAGCCTCATCGAGCTGGGCGGAAAGGAGTGATTCCTGAGCGGTGAGTACCTCCAGATAGTTGGCCTTGCCGTTATCCATCAGCTCGTGGGTGCCTCGGTATGCCTCGTGCAACACATCCACCTCACGTTTGTAATAGTCGTGCTTCTCACGAGCAGCCAGGCAGTCGGCAATGGCCTCATTGACCTCGTTTCCTGCCTCTATTACGGTCTGCACGTACTGCTTCTTGAGGTTCTCCTCATAAAGCTTGGAGGTCTTCAGGTTAGCCTTCAGCTTGCCTCGGTTAAAGAGGGGCTGACTGAGCTGTCCTACGAAGTTGAGCAGCAATCCGCCCGGATTAACTACTGCACCACCTCCGCTGTTGGTCCATCCCAGAGTTCCAGCCAGGGTGATGCTGGGGAAGAAGGCAGAGCGTGCCGTCTGGGTATTGTAGAAGGCCTCCTCCATAGCGTAGTTGGCCATGCGAATATCAGGACGGAACTCCAGCATCTGGGCAGGAACGCCCACCTTCAGGTAATCTGTATTGAACATTCGCAGTCCCTCGGTGGCAGAATGGTACTTATCGGCAGAGCCCCAGTGAGAACGGGCAATGTGCTGCGGCTCAACGGCGAGCATATTGCAGATATTGTTCTCGGTGGCACGGATGCTGCGACGCGTGTCAACAATCTGGGTCTTGACGCCGATATATGAAGCCTCCAACTGGTTAACGGCGGTGCTGTACGCCTTACCGTTCTCAAAAAGGCTCTTCTCCGTCTCCAAGGATGCCTTCCAGAGGCTGTCGGTGAGCAAAAGGATGTCCAACTCGCGGTCCAGCAACTGTAGCAAGTAATACTGCTGAGCTACGGTGCTGACAAGATTAGAGCGGACGGCATCCTCGTAACACTGGGACTGTAGGAGCACAGCCTTGGCAGCGCGTTTCTTATTGGTAAGGCTACCGAATGCATCTATATCCATGGAAAGCTGGAGGGGAAGCTCGTAGCTTTTAGTCCAAGGATTATTGTCGAACTTGCTAAGGGCTCCCTGAGGCGACAGGCTGAGCATGGGCAGATATGCCATCTTAGCCGTCTTGAGCGAAGCCTCGCTCATCTCCACGGTTATGCGAGCCGAATTCAGGTCGGTATTATTAGCCAGCACCTGTTCGATGAGCTGCTGTAGCAATGGATCGGGGAAGAAATCCCTCCAGGACTGCTGCGCCAGTGATTCGGTACTGGTATTAGCGTTTATTCCCAGCGTGGTACCGAAAGGATTGGCCGGTGCCTCCACATTCTTTTCGTATTTCTTGAATAGGCCGCAACCCGTAAGCATCAGGCTCACGGTTGCAGCAACGATTATATAACTTAGTCTTTTCATATTTGATCGTTTGGGAGATTGGTCGTTTGGTCGTTTGGGAGATTGGTCGTTTGGTCGTTTGGGAGACTCTCAACTACTTTCCCCCCTTGGAATCTTTCGTGCAACTTCTGGAAGATGATGAAGAATGCGGGAACCACAAAGAGCAGGGCTATGGTGCCGACGCTCATACCACCTACCACACCCATTGCAAGGGCACGGTTTCCGTTGGCACCGGCTCCACCCTCAATAATCAGAGGTATCATACCTGCAATCATGGTAACAACGGTCATCAAGATGGGGCGCAGACGCTCCTTACAAGCCTCGAAGGCGGCCTCGGAGATGCCCAAACCCTGAGCACGGCGCTCACTGGCAAACTCTGTTATCAAGATAGCCGTCTTGGCCAGCAAACCAATCAGCATGATAACTCCCGTCTGCAAATAGATGTTATTATCTGAGCCGGGCAATTGGAACTTTGAGCATACGAAGGCCATGATGAAGGCACCCATCAGTCCGAAAGGCACGCTCAGCAGCACAGCCATAGGTGTAAACCAAGAGTTATACAAAGATGCCAAGATGAGGTAAATCAGGATGGCACAGATGCAGTAAATGATAACGGTGTCGTTAGAACCAGCTGTCTCCGCTACCTCACGCGACATACCGCTGTACTCATACGTAGCGGTGGTGGGCATCTCTTGCTTGAATACCTGGGCAATAGCTTCGTGGGCCTGACCCTCGCTATAGCCACTTGCAGGAGTTACCTGACAGGTGATGCTCTGGAAGAGGTTGAAGTGCTCGATGCTTGACGAACCGACAATCTCCTTCAGTCTCACAAACTGCGAGATGGGCGACATCTTACCGCCCTGCACCTTCACGAAGATGTTGTTGAGCGAAGATGGGTCAAGGCGATACTCGGGAGCGGCAGCCACCATCAGACGGTAAACCTTACCGAACTGGTTGTAATTGCCAATGTAGGCACCGCCACAGAAAGCACCTAACGTGCTCAGCACGTCCTTAGGCGACACGCCGGAGCGGTCGCACTGGGTGGCATCCACATCTACCTGATATTTCGGGTAGCGCTCGCTGTATGTTGACATGGCCGAGCTGATTTCCGGACGCTCTGCTAACTTGAGCAGAAAATGGTCGGTCTTCTGTGCAAACTCTGACAAGTTGCCGCCAGTGGGGTCTTGCACAATCAGACTGATGTCGTTACTGGTACCGTAGCCGGGCACCTGAGGCATCTGGAAGGGAAGCACCTTGGCATTCTTAATGCTCAGGCAGTCCATATAGAAACGACCCAACACAAGTTCGATGTTGTGATTCATGCCCGGACGGTCGTCCCAGTTCTTCAGGCGGACTACCATCGTAGCCATATTAGAGCCGTAACCAGATATCAGACCATAGCCGCAGGATACGGCGTAACTCTCCAATTCGGGAACATTCTTCAGCTTCTTCTCTACCTCCTTCACCAGCTCAAACGTCTGCTGCAGTGTATAGCCTTCCGGTGCGCGAACCTCTGCCATGAAACAGCCCTGGTCCTCCTGTGGTACCAGACCCGAAGGAAGGCTCTTCATAAAGAACACTAACAACACGCCGGCAATTACCAGCAAGCCCCATGCCAGCACAGGACGCTTAATGAATTTATTCACTGCTTTCGAGTACTTGGCAGCGATGGCATTATAGCTTGCATTATAGGCCATCTTAACATAGTAGTTGATGTTTTTGCCCTCATTGTTGTCCTCCGACTTCAGCATAATAGCGCACAACGCGGGACAGAGCGTCAAAGCCGACACGCACGACAGGCCGACTGACGAGGCAATCGTTACACCGAACTGCGTGAAGAACGTACCTGACGTACCGCCCATAAAGGTCACAGGAATGAATACGGCCATAAATACCAAGGTACACGAAACGACAGCCACCGATACATCGTTCATGGCCTGACGTGTGGCCTCACGGGTATCACTAATACCGCCCTCCACCTTGGCCATGACGGCCTCGACTACCACAATGGCATCATCCACCACCGTACCGATGGCGAGTACCAACGCAAATAGCGTTAGGATATTCAGCGAGAAGCCTGCCATCATAACGATGGCAAACGTTCCTAACAGGGAAACAACAATCGAGATAGACGGAATAATCGTAGCCTTGAAGTTCTGCAAAAAGAAATATACCACCAGAATTACCAGAATGATGGCAATAATCAGCGTCTCCACTACGTTGTGGATGGCAGCAAAAAGGAAGTCATCGCTGGTCATCAGCGTGACAAACTCCAATCCGGCAGGCATCGTCTTCTCCATATCCTCGCAGATCTTCGAAATGCGGGCGTTTACCTCTGTAGCGTTAGCACCAGGAGCCTGGAAAATCATCATCATAGAGCCGGGGTTGCCGTTGATGTCTGACATAAAGCTGTAGCTCTCGGCACCAATCTCCACCTTAGCCACATCGCTCAAACGCAGCAAATGGCCGCCTTCGGTGGTGCGAAGCACGATATCGTTGAATTCCTCAACGGTCTTCAACGTACCTTTATATTCCATCGAGTACTGGTACTTGTTCTCAGAATTCTCACCTAATGAACCCGTAGAGGAAACGAAACTTTGACCGCTGATGGCATAGATAACATCGTCCGGTGTCAGGTTGTACTGAGCCATCACATCGGGCTTCATCCAAACACGCAGGGAGTATTTGTTACCCAGTGCTATAACTTCACCCACACCAGTAATACGCTGGATGCGCGGTTTGATGTTGATGTCCACGTAGTTGGAGATGAAGTCGTTGTCGTACTTACCGTCCGAACTCCTCACAGCCAGTACACGCAGGATGCTGTTCTGCCTCTTCGACACCTGAACGCCGACCTTCGTAACGTCGGAGGGTAGCGAAGATGTTGCCTTCGACACGCGGTTCTGTACGTTCACCGTTGCCATATCGGGGTCGGTGCCCTGTTCAAAGTACACCGAGATTTCTACGTTACCTGACGACGTAGCTTTAGATGTCATATAAATCATGTCCTCCACGCCGTTGATGCTCTCCTCCAATGGCTGGATGACCGATTCCATAATGGTTTGCGGGTCAGCACCGGTGTAGGAAGTGGAGACACTCACCGTAGGCGGCGCAATGTCGGGGTACTGCTCCACAGCCAGCGAGTTCATGCTGATGTAACCCACCAGCGCTATCACAATACTGATGGCACAAGCCATCACGTACTTATTTATAAATATATTGTTCTTCATTGTTATATTGAAGTTAAAGGAGTTATCGCTTCGCTCGTCCATTCGGACAGAAGGCTGCGATTAAGCGAGAGCAATGATAAGCTTGCTTAAGCATTGCCGAGCGGTAGCAGGCTCGACCGTTAGGTCAAGTTAAAGACGATAGTTCTGCACATTTCTATGTAACTTCCATTTTTCACTTTTCACTCTTTCATTTTTCACTTTTTTTTCGGCTCTGCCGGAAAAAGCACCTTCTGACCCTCCGTCACGTTATTAGCTCCAACGGTCACAATCTTATCGCCTACTTTCAAGCCGCTGGTGATGATGAAGTCCTTACCATTGCCGATATCTTCAGTTGTCACCTCGATGGCTGTTGCCGTGCTGTCGGCCTTCACCAGATACACCTGCTGCTTGTCCAGGAGTTTCACCACAGCCACCTGCGGAACCACAATTACATCCTTCTCGTCGAGGGGCATAACCACAGTACCCTGGATACCAGAAAACAGTTGTCCATCCGGATTGGGGAACGTAGCCTTAGCGCCTAATGAACCAGTGGCGGCATCCACTACGCCGGTCAAGCTGGTAATGCGCCCCTTATGCTTATATTCCGTACCGTTTTTCATCAAGAAGGTTACGTCGGGGAGTGCGGATAAGAACTTAGCCTTGTCCTCCCGAGTCACACCAGCCGTAACAGATTCCTCGATGAGGGCCTCGGTCACTGAGAACTCTGCGTCCATATTGGTATTGCCGCTGACGATAGTCAGCTTTGTACCTGGCGAAACCTGATCGCCTGCGCGCACAGGAATCTCACCGATAAGACCCTCCACAGGAGCCGAAATGGTACAGTAACCCAGGTTCACCTTGTAGCGGTTCACCGAGGCGCGCTGCTGAGCCACCGTAGCCTGGGCCTGCTTGTAAGAGTTTTCTGCATTGTCGAGCATATATTTGCTCACGATACCCTTATCATACAGATTCTTGTTTGATTCATACTCCAGTTTAGCACTGTTCTCTGCGGCCAGTGCTGCCTGTAGATTAGCCTGAGCAGCTTCCAGCTCGAGCTGTGCATCACGCTGGTCGATTACAAAGAGCAACTGACCCTTCTTCACCAACTGACCTTCGGTGACGGCAATCTTCATCAACTGTCCGCTTACCTGGGGCGAGATGGTTACATCGGTCTTTCCTTTCATCTTGGCGCTAAATTTTAAGGGCACCGTAATGTCCTGTTTCTCAATTGTCATCGTTTCGAAAGATGTCTGTACTTCCTTGGGGATATCCAACCCACATGCAGTCAGTCCACTGACCACCACAGCCCACATCAGGGCATTTTTTGTTTTCATGTTGTAATAGTATTTTTTTTTGTTTTAATTAATCAGTTAATCAATAAGTTACGATAGGCAGTTCCAGCCACTTGATGTAGCAGAAGTCCTGACGGTGCGGCAGGTACTGGCTCTTCGGGTACATGCGCAAAGCACTCTTGTACTGACCGGACTGCTTGGGAGTCAGGTCTGCCTCGAAGATATAGTTATTACCTTCCCTTCTGGTCACGTTCAGCGGTTCCACGCTATAAACGTGTTCCACACCTTCATTATCAACGCATACATTTACCTTCTCCAATCCTACGGCATCGTCCAACCCCTGCTCGTTGAGAACTACCTTCAGGTGATAGCTCTGACCCGTCTGGCCGCCATTCACCGGATATGAATATTCGCTGCTGACCACGCTGATTTTATCCCAGCGCTCTGCCACAGTCTCCTTCCATTGGGCTATTTGCTTAGCCAAAAGATAGTTGTCCTTAGCCAACTGCTTGAAGCGCTTGGCTTGTTTCTCATAAAACTTGAAGTAATAGTCGTCAAGCTGGCGTTTCATGGTATAGTGCGGTGCTATCTGTGCGATGGAGTTCTTGATAACCCGAATCCATTCCTTAGAGACACCCTTCTTATCCTTTTTATAATATAATGGTATAATTTCGTCCTCCAACAGATGATAGATAGTGGCTGCATCCAGACGGTCCTGATATTCCTGGTTCTGGTAGGTTCGATGCTCGGTGAGTGCCCATCCAGCGCCCTCGCGATATCCCTCAAGCCACCAGCCGTCCTTTACGCTGAGGTTCACAACGCCATTCATCAGGGCTTTCTCGCCTGATGTTCCGCTGGCTTCCATGGGACGGGTAGGCGTGTTCATCCAAATGTCCACACCACTTACCAGATTGCGAGCCAACATAAAATCGTAGTCTTCCACAAAGATTATCCTGGCCTGGAACTCGGGACGCTGAGAAATCTCATAAATCATCTTTATGAGTCCTTGTCCGGCTCCGTCGGCAGGATGAGCCTTTCCTGCAAACATGAAGATAACGGGCCGATCAGGATTGTTCACTATCTTGGAAAGACGCTCCAGGTCGGTAAACAGCAAGTGAGCACGCTTGTAAGTGGCAAAGCGGCGACAGAAGCCGATAACCAGCGAGTTAGGATTAAAGCGCTGTGCCAACCGAGTGATACGGGAGGGGTCGCTCTGGTTCTTCAGCCATGTATCGCGCAACTGAATCTGTACATACTCAAAGAGTTTCTGCTTGAGCGCCATACGGGTTTCCCAAATCTCCTCGTCGGGGCAGTCATAAATGCCATGCCAGATCTTCTCGTTCGACTGATCCTGCATGAAATTAGCATCGAAGTACTTATTATAAATCTTGCACCACTCTCTGGCAGCCCAAGTGGGAAAATGCACACCATTGGTAACGTAGCCTACATGGCTCTCCTCGGGGTAATACCCCTTCCAGATGTTGTTGAACATCTTCTTGCTTACCTCGCCGTGAAGCCAGCTTACGCCATTCACTTCCTGACAGGTATTGCAGGCGAAGGTGCTCATACAGAACTTCTCGCTGGAGTCCTCTGGGTTTGTCCGGCCCATGCCTATGAATTCATCCCACGTGATGCCGAGCTTCTGGGGATAACCGCTCATGTACTTGCCGAAGAGCCCTTCCTCGAAATAATCGTGTCCGGCAGGCACAGGAGTGTGTACGGTGTAGAGACCGCTGGCACGCACAAGTTCCAGGGCCTGATTGAAATTGAGCCCTTCCTCGATGTAATCGCAAAGACGTTGTAGGTTGCAGAGGGCTGCATGCCCTTCGTTGCAATGGTATATATCCTTCTTGATACCGAGTTTCTTCAACAGCAGCATACCACCTATACCCAGCAGGATTTCCTGCTTCAGACGATTCTCCCAGTCGCCGCCATAAAGACTATGGGTAATGGGCTTGTCGTACTCCGAGTTCATCTCGTTGTCGGTATCAAGCAGGTAGAGCTTCACACGACCCACATTGACACGCCATACGTAGGCATGCACCATGAAGTTCATAAAAGGAACATCTATCACCATAGGATTGCCGTCGGCATCCAACTGACGCACTACGGGTAGTGAGCTGAAGTTCTGGGCCTCGTAATTGGCAATCTGCTGCCCGTCCATAGCCAGACTCTGAGTGAAATAGCCGAAACGATAGAGGAATCCCACGGCACACATATCCACATTACTGTCGCTGGCTTCCTTCACATAGTCACCGGCCAGCATTCCCAAGCCACCGCTGTATATCTTCAGGGCCGAGTGCATACCGTACTCCATACAGAAATAGGCTACGGAGGGACGGGTGTGATCGGGCTCCACATCCATATATTTACGGAACTTGGCATAGACATCTTTTATACGCTTTAAGAGAGCCTTGTCCTTAAGGATTTCCTGCTTGCGGTCGTATGTCAGACGTTCCATCATCATTACAGGATTGTGTTTCACCTCGTGATACAGGTCGTGGTCGATGTCGCGGAACAGGTCACGGGCTTCGGGGTTCCATACCCACCACATATTATGTACTATCTCGTCTAAACACTTTAGCTCTTCCGGCAAGGTAGCTTTCACGGTGAGCATAGTCCACTGTGGAACATTTGAATAACTGGCTTTAATCTTCATGGTCCTTTTTTATAAAAATTCTAAATTCGTTATTTATGGTTTCTACTAAACAGCTGATCTGGTATTTACGTGAATCATGCTGATTTTTGTTGCAAATATATAAAAAATCTTAATTCCAAATGTAATTTTCAATTAATAATTATGTTTTATCTGTTAAACAGGTATATGATGTTCTTGCAGAGCATTATAATGAAACAAAAAGAAGCAAAAGGATTGGGTTATGAAATTTATTTTATAAATTCGCCACCGGAAAGTTGAATGAATAAAAACAAAACAACATGAAAACAGAGAATACTGATAATAAGGAGAAAAAGGGGGAACGGACGTATCGCTGTAACGATTGCGGCAATGTAATATACAAGCACGAGGTCTTCTGCTCCAAGTGCGGCAAAACGCTGGACAGGTACGACTTTGAAGACTGACCTTCCTATATCATTACATGCCATAATGACGCAGAACACGCCAATTTGTCTGAAAATGAACAAGTTGCACAAGGTTTGTACTCTTTTTATTGAGAATTGAAAGTTGAAAATTGAACATTGAAAGTTATTCGAGCGAAGCGTTAACTTCTCAATAAAAAAGAAAGGAGTACAAATTATGATGACACAGAACAACAACCAAAATAGCTTTTTGGGTCAGTTCGCCAGAAATCTGGTGGACGAAGCTCGGGCTGGCAAACTTGACCCTGTTATCGGCAGGGACGAGGAGATTAGGCGTGTATTGCAGATTCTCTCTCGCCGTACCAAGAACAACCCTATCCTGATAGGTGAGCCGGGTACTGGTAAGACAGCCATTGTGGAAGGTCTTGCACACCGTATCCTCAGGGGCGATGTGCCTGAGAACCTGAAGGAGAAACAACTCTACAGTCTGGACATGGGTGCCCTGGTGGCTGGAGCCAAATACAAGGGCGAGTTTGAGGAACGTCTGAAAGGCGTGGTAAACGAGGTAGTCCAGAGTGAGGGTAACATTATTCTATTTATAGATGAGATTCATACGCTGGTGGGTGCCGGCAAGAGCGAGGGCGCCATGGATGCTGCCAACATTCTGAAGCCTGCACTGGCCCGTGGTGAACTGCGCAGCATCGGTGCCACAACTCTGGACGAGTATCAGAAGTACTTTGAGGTGGACAAGGCTCTGGAGCGCCGTTTCCAGACCGTTATGGTAGATGAACCCGACCGACTGGCCAGCATCAGTATTCTGCGTGGTCTGAAAGAGCGCTACGAGAACCATCACCACGTGCGCATCCAGGATGACGCCATCATTGCTGCCGTAGAACTTTCTACACGTTATATTACGGAACGTTTCCTGCCCGACAAGGCCATCGACCTGATGGACGAGGCAGCAGCCAAGCTGCGTATGGAACGCGACTCTGTTCCTGAAGAGCTGGATGAGATAAGCCGACGTCTGAAGCAGTTGGAGATTGAACGCGAGGCCATCAAACGCGAGGGCGACAAGCCAAAGTTGGAAGCCCTGAACAAGGAAATTGCCGAGTTGCAGGAGCAGGAGAACCACTTTAAGCAGAAGTGGCAAGGCGAGAAGAACCTGTTGAACCACATTCAGCAGAACAAGCAGCAGATAGAAACCCTGAAGTTTGAGGCAGAAAAAGCTGAGCGTGAGGGTAACTATGCCAAGGTGGCTGAAATCAGATACGGTAAACTGCAACAACTGGAAAAGGACATAGAAGCTACTCAGCAGCAGCTGAAGGAGGCACAAGGTACCGAGGCAATGCTGAAAGAAGAGGTAACAGCTGACGATATTGCCGATGTGGTAAGTCGTTGGACCGGCATCCCCGTCAGGAAGATGATGCAGAGTGAACGCGAGAAACTGCTGCATCTGGAAGAGGAACTGCACAAGCGTGTGATTGGTCAGGACGAAGCCATTCAGGCTGTGAGCGATGCCGTAAGACGTAGTCGTGCAGGAATGCAAGACCCCAAGCGTCCCATAGGTTCCTTCATCTTCCTGGGTACCACAGGTGTAGGTAAAACAGAACTGGCTAAGGCGCTGGCAGACTATCTGTTCAACGATGAAAGCATGATGACGCGTATAGATATGAGTGAATATCAGGAGAAGTTCAGCGTGACGCGTCTGATTGGCGCCCCTCCAGGATATGTTGGCTACGATGAAGGTGGTCAGTTGACGGAAGCCGTCAGGAGAAAACCCTATCAGGTAGTGCTCTTCGATGAGATAGAAAAGGCTCACCCAGATGTCTTCAACACGCTCTTACAGGTACTGGATGACGGAAGGTTGACAGACTCCAAAGGCAGGACGGTGAACTTCAAGAATACCATCATCATTATGACCAGCAACCTGGGCAGCCAGCTTTTTGCCAACGCTCCCACCGAGAAGTTGGAGGAGACCAAGCAGGAAGTGTTGCAGTTGCTCCGTCAGACCATAAGACCTGAGTTTCTGAACCGTATAGATGAGACTATCGTCTTCCATCCGCTGACACAAGGCGAGATTAAGCAAGTGGTTCGTCTGCAGATCAACGGCATAGCCAAGATGCTGGAGCAGAACAACGTGAAACTGAAGGTGACGGAGCCAGCCATAGAACTGCTGGCAAGGGAGGGTTACGATCCCGACTTCGGTGCCCGTCCTGTAAAGCGTGCCATACAGCGATTACTGCTGAACGACCTGAGCAAGGCCATGCTGGGAGGCACATTGCAACAGAACGTACCCATAGAGGTGGATGTGAAGGATGACCATCTGACATTCCGCAATGCTGTGGGCTAAAACAAACGGATGCTGAAAAGATACATCATACACTACCCCACTCTGCTAAGACTGGGAATACCCATTATGATAGGCCAAATCGGTACTATCATAATGGGTTTTATGGATACACTGATGATAGGCCACTACGGTACAGGTGAACTGGCTGCCGCAGGCTTTGTGAATGCCACTATCGGACTGGTGGCAATATCGGCCTTGGGCTTTTCCTACGGCCTGACTCCCGTAGTGGGGGCACTGTTGGGAAAGGGAGAAACAGACAGCATTGCGCAGAAGCTAAAGAACAGTCTGGTAGCCAACAACATTCTGGCTATTGTTATGATGGCTGTACTAGGCGTGCTGTACCTGAACCTGCATCATCTAGGACTGCCTGAACACTTGTTACCACTGATGCGTCCATACTTGTTCCTGCACATATTAAGTTTCCTGCCCATGATGGCATTTAATGCCTTCAAGCAATTCTCGGACGGTATTCAGGATACCCGCATGCCCATGTGGATTCTTCTGGGCAGCAACGTGCTGAACGTGCTGGGCAACTGGCTGCTGATATACGGCATTGGTCCCTTCCCTGAGATGGGGCTGGCGGGTGCCGGAATGGCTACGCTGCTAAGCAGGTTTGCCATGTGGGCTGCTTTTGCATGCATCTTCCATCTTACTGACAGATACAAACCATACAGCCAGGATTTCTGGAAGGCTCATGTGTGCAAGGATGACCTCAGACAGATGTTCCGTCTGGGATTCCCCATTATGCTGCAGATGGGTATGGAGACGGCCAGTTTTAGTCTGAGCGCCTTCTATGTGGGATGGCTGGGCACAACAGCTATGGCCGCCCACCAGATAATGCTTACCGTAGCCCAACTCTGCTATATGCTCTATTATGGAATGAGCGCAGCTGTAGCTGTTCAGGTGAGCTACTTCAGAGGCGCTGGCAAGCTGCCAGAAACACGCCATGTGGCCTTTGCCGGCTTGCATCTGAACTGGATCTTGGGCTTGCTGACGGCGGTTCCCATCTTCCTACTCAGAAATGAGATAGGCCTGTGGTTCTCTGACAGTACAGAGGTGACTGCTCTAGTGGCTGCCGTAATAATTCCGCTGTGTATCTACCAGTTTGGAGATGCCCTGCAATGTACCTATTGTAATGCCTTGCGTGGTATGGAGGATGTAAAGCCTCTGGTCTGGATTGCCTTTATTGCCTACTTCATAGTATCGCTGCCGTTGGGCTATCTGTTCGGCTTTACCATGCACGGAGGCCTGTGGGGCATCTGGATGGCGTTCCCCTTCGGACTAACTACAGCGGGCATTTTGTACCTGATTAGATTTCTAAAAGAATGAAGATTGTTGCTAAGATTCATACCGATTTCAAGACCAAATTCGGCGTTCCCCGTCAGAGCGGACTGGTAAAAGGCCTGAAGGGTCGCATAGTGTTTGAACCCGAATTCCGTAATGTAGAGGCACTACGCGGACTGGAAGGTTTCTCGCATATCTGGTTGCTATGGGACTTCTCGGAAGCACACAGAGAAGGTGAAAGTTGGAGTCCAACGGTACGTCCACCCCGCTTGGGAGGTAACCAGCGCATGGGGGTATGGGCAACAAGGAGTCCGTTCCGACCCAACAATATTGGTCTTTCATCGGTACGCATTACAAAAATAGACTTGCACACCCCCGAAGGACCAGTAATAGAAGTGGAGGGAGCCGACCTGATGGATGGCACACCCATACTGGACATAAAGCCTTATCTGCCCTTTACTGATTCACATCCTGATGCCCGAGGCGGATTTGCCGAGGAGCAGAACAAAAAGATGGAACCTCTTGGGGTAGAGATTCCATCTGATATAGCTTGTTTGTTTGATTCTGATAAATTGGAAGCCTTACGCGGTGTACTGGCTGCCGACCCACGACCGCACTACCAACAGGACCCTGAACGTATCTACGCCTTGGAGTTTGCAGACTACGAATTGAAATTCCATGTTCAAGATGATACAGTAGTAGTTACGCAGGCCAAAGCCCTTTAGCGACTCATCAAATAGGCCTTAAAGTCGGCAAAATTCTTACTCATCGAAACACTCTGCTTCTCACCCTTCATAAAGGCTTGCAAGCGGGCAGGAATTTCTATTTCAGTACCACAGATTTCATCTACCACCTGCTTGAACTTGGCAGGATGGGCAGTCTCGAGGAAGAAGCCAATCTCTCCCTCACGCAATCCCTCTTGCAAAGCACGATATCCGCAAGCTCCGTGAGGGTCAAGCTGATAACCCGTTTCGGCAAGGCATTCACGCATGGTATGCGCTATCTGCTCATCAGAATAGCTTGCACCTGAGATATCCGAACAGATAGCTTCATAACTTCTGCCATACAAGTCGTAAATACGGGCGAAATTGCTAGGGTCACCCACATCCATAGCATTGGCAATGGTTTGCACACTTCTCTTAGGGAAGTACGATCCAGTCTGTAGGTAATAGAAAAATACATCGTTCTCGTTATTGGCAGCAATGAACCTGTTGATAGGTAATCCCATTCGCTTACCAAAGAGGGCCGAACAGATGTTGCCGAAGTTGCCGCTGGGAACACAACAAACCACGTTATCAGCAAGGCCGAGTTTCTTTAACTGCGCGTATGCATAGAAGTAATAGAAACTCTGGGGCAGGAAACGAGCCACATTAATGCTGTTGGCCGAGGTGAGCCGGATGTGCTCATTCAGTTCCTTATCCATAAAGGCACTCTTAACAAGCGCCTGACAGTCGTCGAACACACCATCTACCTCGATAGCTGTGATATTCTGTCCCAAAGTAGTAAACTGGCACTCCTGAATGGGGCTGACCTTACCCTTGGGGTACAAAACGTACACATGAATGCCTTCTACACCCAAGAATCCGTTGGCAACGGCAGAACCTGTGTCTCCACTGGTGGCTACCAATACGTTCACTTGGCTCTCGCCCTTAAGGGAGAGCGGGGAGAGGGTCCACTGCAGTAGACGTGCCATGAAGCGGGCACCCACATCCTTGAAGGCCAAAGTAGGACCATGAAAAAGTTCAAGGCTGAAGATGTTATCTGTCACCTTAACCAAGGGCACATCAAAGGAGAGTGTGTCATAAACAATCTTGCGCAGTGCTTCTGCCTCTACATCCTCACCAAAGAAACAGTCGGCTACCTGATAGGCAATCTCCTGAAACGAGAGGTCTTGGATTTTTCCGAAGAACGACTGCGGAAGGGGTTTAATACTCTGGGGCATATATAGGCCCTTGTCTTCTGCCAATCCCTTTACAACTGCTTTTTGCAACGTTGCAAGAGGCGCTTTTCCGTTTGTACTATAGTATTTCATTTTTTACATTGAACATTGAACATTGAGCATTGAACATTACCGTGAGTTATTCATGAAGGTTTTGATAAAGGCATCACCTTCAATTTTACCATAGGAGCCTTGCTTGGCCGCCGCCTCACTGAAAGTCTGCACACCATCAGGTTGTATGCCCGGATAGTAAATACAGAAAGGAACTGGCTCATTAGTATGGGTACGATGAGCAATGGGCGTTGGATGATCTGGCAATAAGGCTATGGCAACCTCTTCACCAATGGTTGGAGCAGCTTCAAGAATGGGACGAATCAGACGGTTGTCCAAACTCTCTATGGTCTGCAGTTTGAGTCCAAGATTGCCGTCGTGTCCAGCCTCATCGCTGGCCTCTACATGAACGTAAACGAAATCGTCTCCTTCGCGTAAGGCCTGAATGGCAGCCTGGGCTTTCCCCTCGTAGTTGGTGTCCCAAAGACCTGTCGCGCCCTCCACATCAATCACACGCAAACCGGCATACTTACCGATGCCACGAATCAAATCGACTGCCGTAATAACAGAGCCCCTTTTGATTTGCGGATAGGTGACGGTCAGCGGCACCATCTGAGGCCTATATCCCCCACCCCAAGGCCAGATGCAGTTGGCGGGGTCCATGCCTCGCTGCTGACGTTCGATATTAAGTGGATGATCTTTGAGTAGCTCCTGACTCTTGAGAATCAAATCAATAAGCAAGGAAGCAGTCTCACTCCCCTCTCCTTTGGAGGGGGCAAGGGGGAGGCTTTCCCTCCAAGGCTTTAGGGGAATATCATGCGGAGGGGTACAGTTCAGATGCTTATTCCCTCCCTTTATTACCAAAAGATGACGGTACTGAACACCTGTATAGAAATGTATACGTTCGTTGCCCAACTTTTCTTGCAGGAAACGGATAAGCACATCGCCCTCCTCGGTCTCCAAACGACCACAGGAATGATTCTTCAGCAAATCGCCTTCCAGACAAACCAGATTGCAACGCATGGCCAAATCACCTAGCTCCAGTTCTACACCTATGCTGGCAGCCTCCAAAGGTCCGCGTCCTTCATAAACAAGGTGCTGGTCGTAACCCAGGATGCTGCTATTTGCAACCTCACTTCCAGGGTGGAATCCATCAGGGATGGTCTTCAGGAGACCATTCCTGCCATGCTGCGCCAACCAATCCATGTGTGGCGTAGCAGCATATTCCAAGAGGGTTTTACCACCCAGTTGGGGTACAGTCCAATCGGCCATACCATCGCCTAATATAATAAGATGCTTCATGAGATATGGATAATGGATAGGACTATCAGGCCAGACTCATAATGTCGGCAAATACACCTGCTGCCGTAACACTGGCTCCTGCGCCATATCCCTGAATAAGCATGGGGTACTCGTTGTATCGCTCTGTAGTGAGAAGTACAATGTTATTGGAACCCTCGAGTACATAGAAGGAATGGTCACGACTAAACTCTCCGAGTGCCACACTGGCCTTACCATTCTCGAACTTGGCAACAAAACGCCATACTTTATTCTCTTTCTCCAAGACAGCACGACGGGCTTCGAAATCGGCATCCAGCGAGGGAAGATTCTTCCAGAAATCTTCAATTGAACCCTCAAAGAAACGCTCAGGAATAAACAGTTTTATCTCTACGTCTTCCTGATTTATCTCGTAACCAGCCTCACGGGCCAAAATAACCAGTTTGCGAACAACATCCTTTCCACTGAGGTCCACACGTGGGTCTGGCTCGCTATAGCCCTCTGCCTTGGCCATCTCCACCGTCTTGCTGAAAGGAATATCCTTGCTGATGGTATTGAAGATGAAGTTGAGCGTTCCACTCAACACAGCCTCTATACGCAGAATCTTATCGCCTGAGTTGCAGAGGTCGTTGATGGTACGTATAATAGGCAGCCCTGCTCCCACATTAGCCTCGAAGAGGAACTTAACGCCACGCTTCTGGGCAATGTGCTTCAGTTCGCTATAGTTGGCATAATCGCTGCTGGCAGCTATCTTGTTGGCAGCCACCACATTGATGTTATGCGTTAGGAAGTCTTTGTACAAGCCTGCCACCTCTTCGCTGGCGGTGCAGTCAACAAATACACTGTTAAAGATGTTCATGCCTATCACCTCGTCGTGCAAACGCTGAATATTGCTGGGTTCTGCCTGACGCAGACGCTCGCGGAAGTTGTCCAACTCCAAGCCTTCCCTGCGGAACATGGCATTATGTCCGCTGGCTATTCCCACCACATTCAGTTTCAGTCGGAGTTCGCGCTTCAACTTCTCCTGCTGCTGATGAATCTGCTCTATCAGGCTGCCGCCTACGGTTCCAACTCCGCAGATAAAGATATTCAGCACCTGATACTCGCTCAGAAAAAAGGAGTCGTGGATTACATTCAGTGCCTTGCGCAGATAGTTCTGGTTGATAACGAATGAGATGTTGGTCTCGCTGGCACCCTGTGCACAGGCAATAACGCTAATACCACTACGGCCTAATGTTCCGAACAACTTACCGGCAATACCTGGGGTGTGCTTCATGTTCTCGCCCACGACGGCAACAGTAGCCAAGCCTTTCTCGGCTATCATGGGGAACATGGCACCGTCTTCTATCTCTTTCTGGAACTCCAGATTCAGCACGCGGCAAGCCTCATCGGCATCTACATCCTGCACACCGATACTGGTGTTGTTCTCAGAACTTGCCTGACTAACCATAAACACGCTGATGCCGTTATCTGCCAGACAGGTAAAGATTCTGCGGTTCACACCAATCACGCCCACCATGGAAAGACCAGATACAGTAATCAGAGAAGTTCCCTTGATGCTGCTGATACCCTTGATGCTGCGCTTATCGTCCCTCACTACATCTTTTATGATGGAACCTGGGGCATCTGGGTTGAAGGTATTCTTGATTAGAATGGGAATATTCTTAATGCAGACAGGATAGATGGTAGGCGGATAAACCACCTTGGCACCGAAGTTACAGAGCTCCATAGCCTCTACGTAACTCAGTTCGGGAATAACGTAAGCAGCGCTGATAACACGTGGGTCGGCTGTCATAAAACCATCCACATCGGTCCAGATCTCCAGCACACTGGCACCTAAGGCTGCCGCAATGATACTGGCAGTATAGTCGCTACCGCCTCTGCCCAGATTGGTAATCTCTCCGCTCTCGGCATCGGTACTGATAAAACCACCGACAACACTAATTTGGGGAATCGTCTTCCAATTCTGCTTCACCAGTTTATTGGTAATTTCTGTAGCCAGACGCTTACGTCCCTGCTTTACCTCGGTCTTTATGAACTCGCGACTGTCAAACCACTCAGATCCTTCTATGAGGGTTGACACAATACGGGTGCTGATACGTTCGCCATAGCTGACAATAGCAGCAGAGGTCTTAGGGCTCAGGTCCTTAATCAGATAAACACCCTGATAGATGCTCTTCAGTTCATCAAGACTTTCCCTTACAACAGCCAACAGCTCTTCACGCTCCTTGCCTGCAGGAATAACGGTGTTCACCATATCCTCATGGCGAGCCACAATCTCCTTGAAGCTGTCCTGATAAGAGGCATCACCCTCTACAGCCAATTGGCTGGTTTTTATAAGCTTGTCTGTGATTCCACCCAAAGCGCTAACCACAACGATTACGGGTTCGCTCTGACTTTCAACAATCTTTTTTACATTAAGAATACTATCTGCAGAACCTACGGATGTTCCGCCAAATTTAAGTACTTTCATCCCTTTGCTAAACTAATCTTGTACAAAACTTGCGCAAAAGTAATAATATTTTTCCAATTGACGGGCAAAAAACTGGAAATTATTTGTACTTTTGCTATACATTATTAATATATGACACGCGAAATCAACCTCAGAATACTGCCTCAAGAGGCATATAACGAACAAAGTATCATGGCTTACCTTCAGCAAAAAGAAGGTATAAGAGCGCAGGCCATAAGGGTATTGAAACGTAGTATTGATGCCCGGCAGCGCACCATTTATGTAAACCTGACAGTAAGAGTTTACATGAATGAGGAGCCAGAGGAACTTCTCTTCACGCCCATCGAATATCACGACGTAAGCGATGCCCCACAGGTGATTGTGGTTGGAGCAGGACCAGGCGGCCTTTTTTCTGCCCTGAGACTGATAGAACTGGGCCTTCGCCCCATTGTCATTGAGCGAGGAAAGGATGTACATGAAAGGAAGAAAGACCTTGCACGTATCCGACCTGAACAGCGCGTAGATCCTGAGAGCAACTATTCTTTTGGCGAAGGTGGAGCTGGCGCTTACAGCGACGGCAAGCTGTACACGCGCAGCAAGAAACGTGGCAACAGCGAGCGCATTCTGAACATCTTTGTACAGCATGGTGCCAGCCCCAACATCTTGGTGGATGCTCACCCTCACATAGGAACAGACCGCCTGCCCCGTGTCATTGAGAATATGCGCGACACCATCCTGAAATATGGCGGCGAAGTTCATTTCCAAACCAAAATGACCGCCCTAATCATCAAGGACAACAAAGTAATCGGAGTTGAAGCCGAAAACAACTCTCAACTCTCAACTCTCAACTCTCAACTTTACAAAGGCCCCGTAATATTGGCCACTGGCCATTCTGCCCGCGATGTTTACCGATGGTTGCATAGCAACAACATTGAGATAGAAGCCAAAGGTATTGCCGTTGGCGTACGATTGGAACACCCCTCTATGCTCATCGACCAGATACAGTATCACAGCAAGCAGGGACGAGGCAAATGGCTCCCCGCTGCCGAATACAGCATGGTGCAACAGGTAGAGGGGCGAGGTGTTTACAGTTTCTGTATGTGCCCAGGCGGTTTTGTCGTTCCCGCTGCCAGCGGACCTGAACAGATTGTAGTAAATGGCATGAGTCCTAGTAACCGAGGAGGCAAATGGAGCAATAGCGGTATGGTGGTGGAGATAAGGCCGGAAGATATAAAGGCCGACAATCCCCTCTCCGTGATGCACTTTCAGGAGGAGTTGGAAAGGCAATGCTGGTTGCAGGGAAACCAGAAGCAGACGGCACCAGCACAGAGGATGGCAGATTTCGTCAACGGACGACTGTCAGCCGACCTCAACCCATCTTCCTATGCTCCAGGCTTGCTGGCCAGTCCGCTCCACTTTTGGATGCCCAAGTTTGTGAGCAGCAGATTAAGAGAAGCCTTTAAGATTTGGGGGAAACTGAAACATGGGTTCTTAACGAACGAAGCTACCGTGATAGGTGTGGAGACACGCACCAGCAGTCCTGTCCGTATCATCCGTAATGCAGAAACATTGCAGCATATAAAAATAGCCGGTCTCTTCCCTTGTGGAGAAGGAGCCGGCTATGCCGGTGGTATTGTCAGCGCCGGAGTCGACGGCGAACGCTGTGCCGAAGCTTGCGCCAGTTATTTAGGCCAGCAGGCCTAAAAAACGATAACGTTAACGATAACGATAACCCTTTTCTCCGTTAATAATCAATAACCTATAACCGATAACCGATCACTTAACCAATACTTTCTTACCGTCTATTACGAATACAGCACCGTTCTTATGGTGCGTTACCTTACGACCAGAAAGATCATAAGCACCGTTTATATTCTTATTCGTTGCAGCAACACCTGTTATAGCCGTAGCATCCTCTACTGTGATGGCAGTTACATCCTCAGCAACATGAGGCGTCGCATCGGGCTCCACAAACATAATATTATCTATGCTGATGGTACTGGGGTTACCCTTAACCTTAAACGACAAAAGGTTGCCGTTCTGACTCTTAAAGGCTGTAGTAGCCTTGCTGAATGCTATAATGCGGTACTTACCTTCAGGAGCACCTAACATCAGGTTATGGTCACACAGCAAGGTGTCACATGCCATTCCCGACTCAGGAACAAGAGCCTCGCCCTCCATAGCCACATCCATCTGGAAGGCAGTAAAGTCCAATTCATTCCCCTCCAGTCCGATATTAAAGGTCCATGTACTGTCGTTCTCCTGAAGCATCGTTACAGAAACCTCGTAAGCACTGGCCATCTGAGCCATCAGAAGCATCACGCAAAAACTCAATATTTTCTTCATTTTATAGTATAGATTTATTTCTTTCTGACTGCAAATATACGCACTTCCATCGGATTTACCAAAAAGCAGGTGGGTATTTTTGTCAAATACCGTCTATCCGAACAATTCTCTTACGGCTTCTGCCACTCTCCGTACAGGAACAATCTCTATTTTGTACTGCTTAGGGTTGATTCCCTTCAGATTAAAGGAAGGAATGAGAATCCGTTGGAATCCCAACTTCTGCGCCTCCGCAATACGTTGTTCAATACGGGAAACAGGACGTATTTCACCGCTCAGTCCCACCTCGCCCGTTACGCATACGTCTGTCTCTATCGGCATATCCCCGTTGCTGCTCAGCACAGCCGCTATAACAGCCAGGTCCAAAGCGGGGTCAGTCACACGCAAACCGCCAGCTATGTTCAGGAATACATCTTTGGTAGCCAGCTTGAACCCCACCCGCTTCTCCAATACAGCCAATAGCATATTCAGCCTTCTACTCTCATACCCTGTGGTACTACGCTGAGCTGTGCCATAAGCCGCCGTACTCACCAAGGCTTGCGTTTCTATCATAAAGGGACGTGCTCCTTCTATAGCACAGGCTATGGCAATGCCTGAAAGTCCTTCTCTATCATCTGTCAACAGCAGTTCGCTGGGATTGGAAACCTGACGGAGCCCATCGTGCTTCATCTCATAGATACCCAACTCGCTAGTGCTGCCAAAGCGATTCTTGATGCTGCGAAGAATACGATACATATAATGCTGGTCGCCCTCGAATTGCAAAACAGCATCCACAATATGCTCCAGCACCTTGGGGCCAGCCAACGTTCCTTCCTTAGTAATATGACCTATCAGAATAATGCTCACGCCCCCACCCTTGGCATACTTTAGCAGACTGGCAGCACATTCGCGTATCTGACTCAGACTGCCAGGACTGCTTTCCACCGTCTCCGTCTGAATAGTCTGGATAGAATCTATCACCACCAAATCGGGCTGCGTCTCCTCAATTTGCGTATAGATATGTTCCAGCGATGTCTCTGTAAGAATCAATAAACCAGATTCTTCACTCCCCTCCTTAACAGGGAGGGGCTGGGGGTGAGTCCCTAGTCTATCAGCCCTCAGCTTTATCTGTCTTGCACTCTCCTCTCCACTTACATACAGCACCTTTTTATCTGTTAGTCGCAGAACGGTCTGCAAGATAAGCGTACTCTTACCTATTCCTGGCTCACCGCCCAACAGCACCAAGCTGCCTGGCACCAGTCCACCACCAAGAACGCGATTCAGCTCTTCATCCCCCATATCTATACGGGGTTCCGAATCAGCCACAATCTGATTAAGTGGTGAAGGACACTCGCCGTTCCCTTGAGAAAACACCAAGGAATGAGTCCTCCCCCTAGAGGGGGAGTTAGAGAGGGTCCTAAATTCCTTCATGCTATTCCACCTGCCGCAGGAGGGGCACTTGCCCACCCACTTCACGCTCTCCTGGCCGCAGTAGTCGCAAACATACAGAGTTTTATCCTTAGCCATAATCCGTTTACTTCAACTTTTTCCAGTAAACACGGCCAAAGAAGGGCCCCAGATAACCCTTAACGGTCAGCGTCTTTTCATCTTTGAAGCTCAGCGCCACCGTAAAGTACTTTCCTCTGGTAGGATCATAAATTTTACCATCTTTCCAAGTATCCTTACCATCGTACTTAACCTTATCTATAAGTACTACTTTGTCGTTGGTGATGTTCCTTTTTGCAGGGTCCGGATTCTTGACATCCCTTCTAAGCGTGCCGTCCTCCTTTTTCAAGTCCGAAACCCATGTACACTGAGCTCTATATCCGTCAGCATACTTATAAATTATTATTCTGGAATCCACCCCGTCATGTTCACATTGGTACTCCCCCACAATCTTATCCGCCTGCGCAAAAACAGCACAGACGCATGAAAAAATAAACGCAATGCTAATCAAAAATCTCTTCATAAAGTAACTTGTTACTATTTGACGTTGCAAAGTTACAATTAAGTGAGCGATTATCCAAATTTATTTGAGAAAATCCGAACGTGAGTAAGTTCGAAACGAAGTTTCAAAATTACGAATATGCGAGAACAATACAAAACAAAAACGCGTAAATATTCTGAAAACCTTATTATTCTGAATATCTCTATTTGAATCTAACTACCCCTCCTCCGTTTGTTTGCATAATGAGTTTATGGTTGTAAAAGTCGCAATCCTCAAACTCATGCGGCACCTGCGACTGGAAGTCAAGGATATTATCCAGGCACTTCCTTTGAAGGTTCCAAACGTAGATGATACTGGGATGCTGCTCAGTCCCTAAGCCTACAGGGATAAACATCTGGTTCTTGATGATGCACGCTCCCTGTCCTATATGGTTGCAGGGGAACCGTGAGTCGAGGTCCTGAATGCAGTAGTTTTCGAGGGCATCCCTTGGATTCAGATGCACTATAGGGCCATCGCTCAGCTTGGGCATCCTGAAAATCATAGTGCGCCAACGGTTACCCTTTCCCATATTCTCGATGGTATTGCCATATCCAATCAGTAAGTCACGCTTAGGGTCAATCATCCATTGGAGAGCATAACCGAAGAGTTCCTCATTATCGTCCAGCACGATAGTCTGCACCAATTGTGGCGCTTCCGACAGGGAGATACGCTCCACAAAACATACATCCTTCATTCCCTTGTATAGCTGTTTGGAACACTGCGACACATACAATAATGGGAACTCGTCTGCCTTCATATATCGTTCCTTGCCAAAGAACGCCACATTAGCGTGGTTCTCCTTCGTATGACTTGCAAGCGGGAACTGGGACAGAAACTGGAGGCTATCCTCATGAAGTCGGTAAATGGTAGCCAGTCCTGTGTTCTGCAGGCTAACCATATAATCCTTATAGATTGCCATTCCTTGATAGCTCTGCTGTGGGAAGCCCCGCAAGTCATCAATCTTCTGAACTGTTGATTTGCTGATATCCAATGATTTGCAGGACGTCAGGAACAACAATATTGCCAATAAATATAAAACACCTTTATTCATATCAATTATTCTTATATCTTCATTAGTTCTTGCTGCAAAATTAAGCATTAATTGATGAATTGCAAAATATATCCCCAAAAAACTGCCATCTTCAAGGAGACGAAAAAGTCAGCCTTTTAGCCTCACCGTTAAGAGGCTTTTTTCTGCTTTATAAATCCGATTACGAAAATGGCCCCAAAAAACAGGGACTTAACTCAAAACATGTAATGAGTTAACTCGATACATGTAATGAGTTAACTCATCGCATGATACCCCTAAAATCACAACTTTTCCTTCTAACTTCTAATCTCTTACATCTTCCTTCTTCCCTCTTACATCATTTTGGTTTTCGTTTAAACTTTGGAGTGTAATCAAATTTTACTTATTCCTCGTAATACGTCCTTAAAGGCTAATTTTGCTACTATTAATGGCCGCAAAATTTTTCCTTAATAGTAGTAATTGTTTTTATTAACACCCGCTTTTAGGAACATTTTTGCCATTGCTCAATAATGTAAATAATTTTCCCAACCTCATTTCTGATCTCCATTTATTGACACGTTAGGAAAAACTTGCCGCTTAGTTAGGAAATTTTTACCGCCACGTTAGGCAGTAAAATTTTTATGCCAAAAAACATTCTTTGATATTTTACCCGATTATCGGTTTGTCAAAGATATTTTTTGTAAATTATAAATTCTCAGTTCAGATAATGGTTATCGTTAGCGTTTAAAAAGGGTTATCGTTAGCGTTAACGTTGAAATTTTTTGCAACACCTCACTTGCTGAACGTTGAGATCCGATGGTTATCGCTTGCAACTGATGTTACCTGTTTGGCTAACAGGTCACTAACACCTCACTAATAGGTAACGTTCCCTACTCAACGCCATAATTGTATGATGTTAGGTGGTTTGTTACCTGTTAGTTACCTGTTGGACAAACAGGTAACACTGCCTAACGCCGATAACCATCGGCTTTCAGTATATGTCAGGTGAGGTGTTACTTGTTTTTTCAACAAGAGTCAACTTATATGAGTTTTAATGTTTAACCGAGTCAACTAATCTTAGGGTTTAGGCATAATGACAGTCAACCTAAATGGTTCTTCTTCACTTTTGTTGATAAAAGAAAACCAGGAAAACCCCTCTTCAGCTGTCTTAGCTCTTCGAGCTTCTGTGGTGGTTCATGGCTTTGTGCCTGTGAACAAGTTCCCGCACAAGTCATGACATCCCCACACATTGCTCCGCAACGTAAGACAACTTCCGAGGAAAAACACCGTTACGCTTCGCTCCACTAAAAAAGCTGCACATTGTGGCTAAAAACAACCTCTGAGCATCGAACTTAAAAGTTAAATGAAAGGTTTTATAGCCCGAAGGGCGGAGTTTTTCTTCTGGTTGGGTTGAAATCTCAAAAGAGATTGATGGTGTGGCTGCGTGCTTTTATCTGGGTGCTTGCACACAAGGAAAAGGACGCAGACATAACATCAAAGACGAAGTCTCAACCTAAGCA
>JAFSRW010000074.1 GCA_017445925.1 Bacteroidaceae bacterium
CCCCGATGTTACGGTTTACAGAGTCGAGGATATGCATTGCAGCCATTGCGAGGCAGCCGTAGTCCGTGCCGTAGAGGATTTGCCAGGCGTAGAGAAGGCCAAGGCCAGTGCCTCTGCCAACACCCTCACCATCAAAGGCCCTGCAACGGAAGATGCCATCCGCAAGGCGGTAGAAGGGGTTGGCTATACGTTTAAGGGACGGAGTAATATGTAGTATGAAGTGGACTGTACTATCAGATAATCGTACAAATGACAGCCTTCTGGAGACGGAACACGGCCTGTCTATCCTGTTGGAAACAGGCAAGTATCACATCTTGCTTGATACTGGAGCCAGTGACGTGTTTATTCGTAACGCAACACACTTAGGCATCGACCTCAGTACGGTGGACTATGTGTTTATCTCTCATGGGCATAGCGACCATGCTGGAGGGCTGAAGCACTTCTTGAGTATCAACGAAGGTGCTAAGATTATTGTTTCGCCAGATGCTATGAGTGGCAAGTTCTTTTCGAAGCGGGGGAATCTTCATAGTATAACTGCGGAGTGGCCAAAGATTGACAATGATAGACTCGTTTTGATAGACCAGACCAGCGAAATAGCAGAGGGTATTCATGTAATAGCTCACATCCCCCAGACACATCCGATGCCCAAAGGGAATCAGAATCTCTATGTTCAGGATGCCAATGGCGATTATATCCACGACGATTTCCGTCATGAGCTGGCTCTGTATGCCGACGGCCTGTTGTTTACAGGCTGTGCCCATAGCGGTCTTGAGAATATTCTGGCGGCTTGTCCGTGGCCTGTTCATACCGTAGTCGGAGGATTCCATCTGCTTGATGGTCTGGAGACGGATGAAGAACTGGCGGCTTTGGCTCAAAGGCTGATTGCAACGCCACACTCGGCTCAGTCCGAGAAAGCCAAATATCCCGAAACACTATTCTACACCAGCCATTGTACTGGTGATAAGGTTTTTGCTATACTAAAGGCCGTGATGGGTGAGCATCTTCATGCATTCAGCTGTGGCATGATTTTTGCAGCAAATTCAAAAAAATTATGAATCAGAATAATAAAAAGAAAAAGCAGTTTCACCGTCACTTTGCGACACCAGGATTAAACCTCTATTGGATTATCATTGCGTATATCATCGTCGCGTGGTTCTATCCCGTTATCGGACTCATCGCACTCATTTGTATGATAGGCCCCGTACTCACCTCCATCTGGCGAGGCCGCTTCTGGTGCGGCAATGTATGTCCTCGCGGCAATCTGTACGACCGCCTGTTGTCTAAGTACTCACCCCATAAGCCAATTCCGGCATTCGTGCGTACGTTCGGTTTCCGTCTGTTCATGGTGTTCTTCATCTTCTCGATGTTCGGCATCCAACTAACATTTACCGTTCCCTGGAGCGAGGGAGGATTAGCTATGTGGAGTGGCATCGGTCGCGTCTTCTGGACTATTATCGTAGTGACTACCATCGTAGGCGTTACGCTGAGTTTTATCTATGCCCCACGCACATGGTGCTCGTTCTGTCCCATGGGTACCATCTCGTCTTGGGTAGCTCCTCGTAAGCAGCCGCTGCCCAAGCCCTATACTGCTGTGCATGTTGCGGCCACCTGCCAGATGAAGTGCAAGAACTGCGCTCACGTTTGTCCGATGCAACTCACACCCTACGACAGCCGCGGCCAGGAGTCAGGCTATCTGCATCCCGACTGCCTGAAGTGCGGCAAATGTACCCTGGCCTGTCCTTCGAAGATTATGACATTAACGAAGTAGGAGAAGATTAGTTCGTCAGAAGAATAATCACGCCACTGATTCCGATATACGCATGACTAAGACTGCAACGATGGTTGACAAGGAAAGTATCATACACCCGACGAACTGCATACACTCTTGGAGCAGTTGTTTGGCAAGGAGATACCCAAAACCGTGGGGATGTTCCCTCCGTTCCATACCGACTGCGGTAAGAACACTGTACTGGGTGAACGTGTGTTCATCAATATGGGCTGTAAGTTCCAGGATCAGGGCGGCATTACTAAGGTAATATTAGCTGTGCTTGCTGCGGGAGTGCTGACGGCATGCACGAACAACAAACAAACTACAGACAAGGATATGAAACAGGAACTGACATTGACACAGGAGTGGGACAAGGTGTTCCCGCTGAGCGAAAAGGTTAACCACAAGAAGGTGACGTTTGAGACACAGTACGGTCTGAC
>JAFSRW010000075.1 GCA_017445925.1 Bacteroidaceae bacterium
AAGACCCCAGTCGCTCCCGTGGGCGAGGGGAGTGAAACGTTAACCCTAACCTTAACGCTAACGTTAACCGTTCAAGAGTTCAAAAGTGACAAATCTATGTTAGCCCTATCTTTATTCGGTATTATTGATTGGCGCCCAAAAGAAAAGCCCCCACGTTCACACGCAGGGGCTTTCTTTTGGATCCAATTTTAACCTTAAATTAACTAAAAACCACTTGTTTTATATGTTCGTTTACTAAAGCCTAATTTTCAGTTTAGAGTTTAGTGTTTAGAGTTTAAACAGTTTATTACTTTATACTATCTACTATTCACTTTTTCAACAGTCTCTCAACTCTACACTCTCAACTCTCAACTTTAAAAGTTAATTTTCAATTTTCAACTTTCAACTTCTGTAGCATACGGGCTAATCCCTCCAGATCGTAGCGTGGATCTGCATTTACGTCCAGGACATTTCCTTCGCGGTCTATAAGCTTATAGGTGGGGAAAGCTTTTACGCCGATGAAGTGCTCTATGGCCTGTTGCTGGTCTTGGGGCAGATTATAGTGGACAACGTTGTCGCCCAGCACCTCGTATTCCTTGATGATAGCCTTCCATGTTTTATCTGGGCTATTGTTGGCCAGATAGAGATATACAATATCGTAGTCCTTCAGGCGCTTGTATTCCTCCTGACTATGCTTGAGACCTTCCTTGCAAGGAGCGCACCAAGTGCCCCAGATGTCCAGCAGGATGATTTTCCCCTTGTACGGCTCAATAATCTTGCGAAGGATTTGTTCGCCATCGCTCATATTCGCTACATCTTTGGCTGATTTCAGGCTGGATGAGATATCCTTGCGCTGAAGAGCCAGGTATTTCTCGTTCTGAGCCCTCACGTAAGCCTTGGCAGCAAGCATCATCACATTCTCATTAAAGAATTGCATTATATGGTCCGACAGCGCTTCTCGCCCTTGGTCAATCATTTTTTGAAGTTCGCTTGTAATAACGATGTCTCGCAAATCTTGGTCACAACCCAAAGAGTCTAAAACGTTGAGTGCAAAATAAGTGGGAATCAGCGGATAATCCTCCTTGATAACCTTTTGTACGTCATCGCGCATAATAATCTCGTGTTCCCGCTTGGCAAGATCCGACTTCCTTATCTCATCTCTTTTTCTTATTGCTTCCTTATCTTCCGCAGAGATAATCATAAAATTTCTCGTACTTTTGTGATAACGGTCAACAATATCCAAATCCTCATCAGTAATGGAAAGCTTACCTGCATCTCTATATTTCCTAAGAATAGGTGCACACATATCATCTGTATGAAGGGAATAGCCACTGCCGGATTTCATTGCATAGCGGTCAACAACAAAATAGCGAATGTAGCAACTTCTGAATGAATTAAACTCGCGACAGAGTGAATAGGGTCGGATGGGTTGCTGCCAATTTTGCTGACTCACGTAATTGAGTATTTCTGCAGGAATATTCAAGTTTTCATACCTACCTCCCATAAGAGATTTACCCTCACAGGTTTTGTAAACGCCCGTCAGATAGTTGATGTATCGGTCAGAGACTGTGGGATGTTCCTTTATTACCTTCTCCAGTTCCTGCATTTCCTTATCCTTTTTATTCTTTGCTTCTTCCAGGAACTTCATGGCAGCTTCTTCATCCATTCTACCTTCTGAATAAACTTCTGCCCATCCTACGCGATGTGCCAGCGTCTCGTTCTGCAGACGGCAGTTCTTGCCCATGAACAGCTTATGCCCGCCCTTGAAGTCGTAGAGCATCAGGTAGGTCTCGCCCGGTTCGAACAATGTACGGATATAGGTACGGTTCCAGTCGAAGATCACCTCGGCAGTATTCAGCATGGGAACCTTCATGACGAAGCGTCCCAGGTCATCCATCTTGCCGAAGCTGGTGTTCCCGTTGTGGTGGTCATCGAAAATGTTATCGTAAACCGTAACCTCATACTCCTTGCCACTTTTCTTCATATTCTCTGGCATATCCTTCAGCCAGCCGATGAAGGTAACGGTATCCGTCCGGTAGTTAGTATCTTTGAAATCTGCTCGAGTGTCCTTCTGCGGATAGTCAGGCATCGCGATGCTGCTGATAAGGTTGTACTCACCTTTCTTGCCATCGATAGTGATGGCGCGTACTCCATCCTTGTTCTTATCTACATTCACGGTGATTTCCTTGCTGCCGTTCTCCAGCACGATGGTGTACTTGTCGCCATTCTGCTGCTTCTGCTTATAGTTCCAGAACTGGCAGTCGTAGATGGCACATTCATCGTAGAAGCTGATTTCCCAGTCGCCCGTCTGTGTGTTGCGCCAGTTGGATGGGAAGAGCTGTCCGGCTCTGGTGCTTGCCTGCTCCACGCCCAGCAACTCCCAGGCGCCCTTAACATCGCCCTCCGTAAAGTCGAAGCGCTTGGTGTCCTTGGGTAGCGGCTCGAAGTGGAACACAGCATCCACGTATCCGTGGTCGGTCAGGTAAGTCTCCTTGTCTGCTTCCAATCCGTCCAGACTCCTGAGGGCATACTTTTTACCTTCGGCACGAAGATAAGACTGTGAGCTGATTCTTACCCAGTTCTCTGGTCTGCTGGCGATGTGTATCATTACACGTGTTTCATCCTCATCGAATTCCACTCGGGTAATCTCCAACAATGGGCGGAAATAGCCTTCAATCAATGTGTTCACCTCGGTGCTGGGTTGTTCCCACACCACGATTTTCTCTTTTGCCTTCCCTGCCACAGCCACGAGCGCCAGCAAAGCGATGATGAGTGTCTTTTTCATTTTTGTTTCGTTATTGTTAACGTTATTTTTTTTCAAATTACTGGTCAAAGGTAGTAAGACTTGGGAATGCAGCCAAAAGCATTTTACTTTTTTAACTTTCCTTTCAAGTTATTAGGAAAATAGTGTCCATTTCCGGACACAACTGTCCATTTCCGGACACTATTTCCTTCCCTTCCCTTATTTACTAAAGCCTAAAGTCTGTTATCGTTGACGTTATCGTTAACGTTATCGTACAAAGTCTAAAGCTCCGCTTTCTCCACTATCTGGCCGTCAAAGAGGTTGATGATACGGTCTGCAAAACTCGCGTTGTGCTGCGAGTGGGTGACCATGACGATGGTGGTGCCCTTCTCGTGCAGCTGAAGCAGAAGGTCCATCACCTCCTTGCTATTCTTAGAGTCCAGATTGCCTGTAGGTTCATCGGCGAGGATAATCTTAGGATTGGAAACTACGGCACGAGCAACGGCTACACGCTGCTGCTGACCGCCTGAGAGCTGGCAGGGGAAATGCTTGCGGCGGTGCGACATAGCCATGCGGTCCAGCATCTCCGTAACACGCTTCTTGCGCTCCTTGGCAGGAACGCCCATATAGAGCAGCGGCAGTTCGACATTCTCATAGACATCCAAATCGTCTATCAAGTTGAAACTCTGGAACACAAAGCCGATGGTACCTTTACGGAGGTTGGTACGCTCGCGTTCCGTTAGCTTGCTGACATCCTTTCCCCTGAGGGTATAGCTTCCCTCGGTAGGTATGTCCAGCAGACCCATAATATTTAATAATGTACTCTTGCCGCAGCCCGATGGGCCCATGATGGCAACAAACTCTCCTTCTTTTACTTCCAGGCTTACTTCGCGCAAAGCCCAAGTGTCAATTTCTTCCGTACGGAATACTTTTTTGATGTTAGATAGTGTAATCATATTATTCCTTTTTAATTATACTTACTGGTTCTAGCTTTGATACCTTATATATCTTGTATCCTACGGTTAGGACGGTAATGAGGGTGATAATGAGGACGGGTATTAAGAAAATCATGAACCATTCTATTGCTGGTTTACCCTCAAATTCTCTGAGTGCCGCGAAATAGATAAAGGCTACGAACAGAATCGAGCAAACTACGCTGCTGATAATGATATACCATACGTATTGTCTGCCGAAGAGCCATAGTATCTGCTTAGCACTGGCACCATGCGCCTTTCGGATGGCAATTTCCTTCTGGCGGCCACGGGTATCCAGCGATACGCTGGAGAAGAGTGTCAGCACGATGCATAACAGGGCTACGGTTGCCATGATATATAAGACTTGCAACATCAGTTCCTGCGTGCGCAGATTCTTGTAGCAAACATCATACATATTATCTATAGGTGCTTTTACCTGCGTGTATTTGCAATGCTCGTGGTAGAGGCCTGTCAGTTCCTTCATGGCTGCCTTGTACTCGCCTGGCTTTGCCTTGAAGATAATATGGTGCAAAAGCGACCAGTAACCAGGGCAATTCTCGAAGTTTTCCCACGCCCGGGAATCAATCGAACTGCTCTTGTCCAGGAAAAAGTCCGTATTGCAGATATAGATGTGGTGCGGGTATAGATAATTTTTACCAAATGTCAGTTCTCCGAATGGGGCTATTTGAACATATCCTATCTTTTCGGCCTGCTTGCCTTTTTCCATGGTAAAGTACTCAGGGGCGCCCTTCAGCGGCAAACCAAATTGCTTACGCAGCTGGGCAGCTCGCTCCGTTGGGGCATAGACGGGTTTTATGCCTTTGGTATAGTTCATCTCTTTGGTATCAGTAGGCAGCAGCTCCATGTTCAGTAAACCGAAGAGGTGCTCGTCCGTCAGCAATGCTTCATACAAGCAGTAGGTCGATCCGTCTGCTCTCGTAACTTTACTCCGAGGGTCCCAAGGATCCTCTCCGTTCTGCAAGTCCTGAAGAAACTCTGCCGATACAATATGGGTGCTACCTGCCACATGCTGCAAATGTGGTATTTCGTCAAGGAACTCGGGCTTCCATTCACTATTATCTGTAATGATGCATCTGCGGAATTCGTCTGCATTGGCTGGGGCCTCGTCTTTATCGACGAAAAAGAACAGGAAAAACATAAAATTGAGCAAAGAGATGCAAATCACCATCTGCAAGACGATGAGCAGGCTGTGGCCTCGGGTGGAAGTCCTGTGGCTCTTGCCAACCACTTCGTTCAGAGGGGTGGTAACAACTTTGCGGACAGACAGAGCGGCAATGCCGGCTGTCAGCAGAAAGACTGCCAGACATATCCATAGCTCTGTGGTATATGTCCTCGCTATATCTATTGTGAATGTGGATATTTCACCCTGCATGATGGGTATTGCAAAGTCTGCCGTTATAGAGGTGAGAATCAGCGTAAGCAAGGTAACGAAGAAGAATACAATTCCTATCTCCCACATCATCAGGCTGAACAACTGCTCCCGCTGTGCACCCATACATTGGCGAAGCCCTATCTCGCGTTGACGCAAGCGGAAAAGCTGAATCTGCGTCTTCAGGAAACCGAACAAGCCTATCAATAATATGCTGCTACCAAAAAGAAGGAATAATAACAATCCTGATACACTTTTTATACTCAGTCCGGATCTCGAAGCTGTCACTTCCACCTTATATTCTGGCAGCACTTGCTCCAACTCCTTTTGCAGATCCTGGGCGGTCTTTCCCTTTTTCAGAATGACATAAATGTATCTAATATAGCTATTCGTATCTTGTCCCGGATATTCCTGTAGCAGGTTGGTGACAATCATCAGACTGTTCTCGTTCAGCATCCAGTCGCCGGTATCTACCACATCTACAATTACCTTTTTACCAGGAGAAGAAATCTGTTCTTGTACTAACTTATAGCCTATGGGGTTCACATCCTTGCCAAAGGTGCTTTCCAGCATCCCCCTGGTCATGATGATGTCGCCCGGTTTCAGAACTGGGATGCGCTTTCCTGTAATGGCTGACCTGAGGCCCAGATAGTTAAGGTGCTCTGGGCTTATCCATTTGACACTGGTATGTGCTGTGTACTTCTTGCCTTCTGGGCTAATGTACTCCAAAGCTGTCGTGACGGCATGCTCGTTGAGGTCAATAAAGTCGAGGCTCTTCAAATGGCTGTTACCAATACGCTTCAGGATGTTGGAATCGAACCAGACGGTGCTATCAGCCTGCGTATTAAGTTCCACTATTGCACGCCTTGAGTCGCCGTTCTTCATCGCTGCCGTAAAACCTTGTTGCGTAAAAATATAGGTCAAACTAAAGCAGACCATTCCTACTGCCAGGCAGAGCACCGAGATGATGTTCTGCCCCTTGTACTTCATCAGATTGCGCCATGCAATCCGAACGTTGTGAAAAGCTAAATTAACCATTGAACATTGAATATTGAACATTGAACATTATTATTTCTTGTCTCGCTTTTTTGATTAATCACAATGCAAAGGTAAAGCAATGTTCAATGTTCAATGCTCAATGTTCAATAAAAAAGTGCAGGTTGTCCACTAATTAGACACACTTGTGTCCAATTATTTGACACTTTAGGGTTTTTCGTCTCCTCGAAAAGAAATAATTTTCAACTTTCAATTTTCAATTTTCAATTAAAGTATTACTTTTGTACCATGAAATACGGAACAATACTTGTTATAGACGACAATCCTGCCATTCTGACGGCTGTGAAGATTTGCTTGGCTGGCACGTTTGAACGCGTGATTACCCTCAATTCGCCAGAGAAAGCCCTCGTGACCATCGCGCAGGAGAATCCTGCTGCCATCTTGCTGGATATGAACTTCTCGCTGGGCGTGAACTCAGGCCAAGAGGGTATGATGTGGCTCTCCGCCATTCATCGTAAGTTCCCTGATATTCCCATTGTGCTTATCACAGCCTACGCCGATGTTAAATTAGCGGTACGCGCGTTAAAGAACGGCGCTGCCGACTTTGTGACCAAGCCCTGGGATAACGACGAACTTATACGTGTGCTGAAAGATGCCATAGATAAGGCAGGCGAGATTATTCCCTTAGACCAGTTGGAAACAGAACATGTGCGCAAAGTGCTGAACAAGTGCGATGGCAACATGAAACGGGCTGCCGACCTCCTGGGCATCAGCCGCCAAACATTATATAATAAAGTGAAGAATTAAGAGTGAAGAGTGAAGAATGGGGACTACTGAGGTTATAATCATAGGAGGTGTTCTTATTGCTATTGTCGCGATTGCGGCATTGGCTTACGCTTATCGCCACCAGTGTTTGCTCAGGGAGAGGGCACAGATTATGCGCGATGCCATACGACATAAGGACTTCTCGTTCCGACTGCCTACGCGAGGACTGTTCTTTGGCGAGAAGGCATTGCAGGAGGTGCTGAACGATATGGGGCAGGAAGTACAGAAACTGGTGGCGCATAGCGAGGTGGAATCGTGGCAACGACTGACACGCGTGCTGACGCACGAAATTATGAATGCAACAGCTCCCATACAAAGTATCAGTCAGGCGTACCTGAAAAATCCTGATATCAAGGACTCGCCCTACGAGGAAGGCATACGGGCCATTCATGACACAAGCACAGGGCTGGTAGCCTTTGTGGAAAGCTACAGAAAGCTTACACAACTACAAGAACCCGTGATTTCCGATGTAAATATGCTGGCATTCTGTAAACAGATAGCTACGCTCTACCCCACTCTACAATGGGAAATAGACATACCGGATGACCTGATTCTCCCAGCCGACGAAAACCTATTGCGTCAGGTCTTCATCAATCTCACTAAGAATGCCATCGAGGCAGATGCAAAAACCATAGGAGTAAAAGCCCCCTCCACCTCCCCCTTTGGGGGAGTGCTATATATTAGCAACGATGGTCACGTAATACCCTTGGATGTAGCGCAGGAGATATTTGTTCCCTTCTTTACCACCAAACAGAACGGCTCAGGCATTGGGCTTTCCCTTTCGCGCCAGATACTGGTAATGCAAGGCATGAATCTAAGCCTTTCAGAGTCTCCCCTACGCGGTTATAACGTAACGTTCGTCATAGAGTGTAAATGATTTCTAATGGCTTTTCTGGAGATAGCTGACTCCTTGTCGTTTAGAGCCTGATTCGTCTTCAACCCCAAGAGCAAGCTCTATTTTATTGCCGCTGGGATTAATGGTGGCACCATATTTATTTTGGACTTTTTCCTTTTTCCTCATTTTCACCTGATACTGTTTGAGGTTCTCCTTGATATCCTTGATGTAATCCTCAACCTCCTTCTCCTTGCCAGACTTTATCTTGATATGACTGTGGTCAACTTCAATGTTCTGGACACTATCCATTTTCATGCCCAGCGAATCTTCGAGCAATTCCCATGTGCCGGTGAAATGATATGTGATATCAATGCGACCAACGTACATTTGATAAGAATGATGGTCTATGAAGGTTTGCTTATACGTATGGTCTTCCAAGAACTCGTAGCTGGAGTATGTCGACTCTGTATTCTGCAAAATCCATTTACCTATTAACTCACTATCCTTTATATTGCGTCCTGTACGCTCACGGTTCTTTACATATTCCTCCAGTTCCTCATCTGTAATACCCATGGTGAATTTGCAAAGGTCGCTGAAGCTTTGGATTGTTTCTGCCATATCGCTGAACGTATCTTGCCTAAAGGATGCATTATCCAGATAATACATTACTTCCTTATTCTCTAAGTATTGCTTAAGTGTTTCTGGTAAGTTTTCCCTTTGCCCGAAATGTTCCACAAGATACCGATAGCGGGTTTCGCCATCAAATGGTTTACGCCAATAGGGTGATTTGTTTATGTTATCGAAGAAGTCATGGCGAGTGGTGTAAAAATTTTGAACAGCATCCATGAAGATGGCGTTATCTATATTCTTCCAGGAATCCTGACTGCTGAGGAACACCTTCTCGCTCGACTCATCAAATTTATACAGACTGACCTCACTGCTATTCTCTATGAAATATCTAACTACGCCCCATATAGTATCCTGGCTAATTGAATCCATCGTGTCATAACGGTCTATTACGTATCTTGCCAGTTCAAGTCCTTTTTTCTCATCCTTACTATATTCCTTTAGGAGTTCTACTGTGTTATCCATATCATGAATAACCATCATGGCTGTCTGTCGGCCAAGGGCTTTCTTTTCTTTCTGGTCGACATAGTGAGCCGTTCCAAAGGTTAGGACAATGGAGAGTGTAGTTCCAATAAAGGTCATCAACAATTCCTTCACCATGGGATTTTTGATGAAGTTTAGTTGCAGTTTGGGCATTCTGAATTTTGCGTTCATTGTTCCTATGGTTTTAAGTATTTTATAGATGCCGATTAAGTGAATGAGAAAAAAGCCCCTGCGTTACGAAACGCGGGGGCTTGGATAAGTTATTAAAATTCTGCGTTCTTAGGAGTACGTGGGAACGGAATGACATCGCGGATGTTCTGCATGCCGGTTACGAAGAGTATGAGACGCTCGAAACCAAGGCCGAAGCCTGCATGCGGACAACTTCCGTACTTGCGGGTATCGAGGTACCACCACAAGTGGGTCATATCCATCTGACGGCGCTCTATCTCGGCCATCAGCTTATCATAGCTTTCCTCACGGACAGAACCGCCGATAATCTCACCAATAGAGGGGAAGAGTACATCGGTTCCCTGCATGGTAGGACCGGGTGCTACACAGCCCTTGTAACCTACGGAACCGCCTTCGGGCGTTGCAGGATTCTGCTTCATATAGAATGACTTGATGGCTGTGGGATAGTCGGTCATGATGACGGGCTTCTTAAAGTGCTCCTCAACCAAGTAGCGCTCGTGCTCGGAGGCTAAGTCATCACCCCAGTTGCAGGGGAACTCGAACTTCTTACCATTCTTGATGGCTTCCTGCAGGATGTTAATACCCTCGGTGTATGTAAGTCGGACAAAATCCGACTTAACAGTACCCTCGAGACGCTCCAAGAGCGTCTTGTCAATCATCTTATTCAGGAACTCGAGGTCGTCCTTGCAGTTCTCCAATGCCCAGCGCACGCAGTACTTGATGAAGTCTTCCTCCAAGTCCATCAGCTCTTCCTGATCGAGGAAAGCAACCTCGGGCTCTATCATCCAGAACTCTGCCAAATGGCGTGGGGTATTACTGTTCTCAGCGCGGAAGGTGGGACCGAAGGTGTAGATAGCACCCAAGGCAGTAGCGCCCAGCTCGCCCTCCAACTGACCGCTTACGGTAAGAGAGGTCTGCTCGCCAAAGAAATCATCGTCGTAGATAATCTTTCCCTGCTCGTCCTTTTTCAGGTCGTACAGATTCTTGGTGGTTACCTGGAACATATTTCCGGCTCCCTCGCAGTCAGAAGCTGTGATAAGGGGAGTATGGAAATAGAAGTATCCGTGCTCGTGGAAATAAGTATGGATAGCCATTGCCATATTGTGACGAATGCGCAGGATAGCACCAAAGGTATTGGTGCGGGGGCGCAGATGGGCTACGGTGCGGAGGTATTCCCAGCTGGCACCTTTCTTCTGCAGAGGATAGGTGTTATCGCAGTCGCCCAGAATCTCAATGGCTGTTGCCTGAATCTCGCTGGCCTGACCGGCAGCGGGACTCTCCACCAACTTACCCTCTACACAGAGGCAAGCACCCGTGGTGATGCGTTTTACGGTCTCCTCGGGGAAGTTAGCCTCATCGCCCACAATCTGCACGTTCTTGATGGTGCTACCATCGTTCAGGGCAATGAAGAAAATACCCTTAGAGCCACGCTTTGAGCGTACCCAACCTTTAACACATATATCGGAACCGAAGTTAGTACACTTCAGTGCGTCAATTACTTTTGTACGTTTCATGTTCAATTGTCAATTATCAATTGTCAATTATTCAAATGCTCCCATGCGCAACATGTTCACTTCCTGCTCTGTGAGGTAGCGCCAGTCGCCACGACGAACATTCTTCTTGGTAAGACCGGCAAAGAATACGCGGTCGAGCTTGATAACCTTATAGCCAAGGCTCTCGAAGATACGGCGCACGATGCGGTTACGTCCGCTGTGAATCTCAATGCCTATCTGCTTGCGGTCGGTCTCGCTGGCATACTCAATAGCATCTGCATGAATCTCGCCATCCTCCAACTGAATGCCTTCGGCAATCATGCGCATATCGGCAGCAGTAAGATTCTTATTAAGGTACACGTGGTAAACCTTCTTCTTCATGTACTGAGGATGTGTAAGCTTGCTGGCCAATTCACCATCGTTGGTAAGCAGGAGCACACCAGTGGTGTTACGGTCGAGGCGACCAACGGGATAGATACGCTCGCGGCAAGCACCCTTCACAAGGTCCATAACGGTCTTGCGGTTCTGTGGATCATCGCTGGTAGTAACATAATCCTTGGGCTTATTCAGGAGGATATATACCTTCTTCTCGATATTAACAGGCTGATCATGGAACATGACAGCATCTGAGCGCTTAACCTTAGTACCCAACTCGGTTACTACCTGTCCGTTAACGCTTACTACACCAGCCTCGATGAAGCTATCGGCCTCACGACGACTGCATACACCGGCATTAGCCAGGAACTTGTTCAGACGGATTGGTTCGTTGGGATCTACGTGAGTCTCCTTATACTCAATCTGCTTCTTCATGCTATACTTAGCATTGGGGTTGTAAGCGCCTGTACGGGGACGCTGTCCTGGTCTGGGTGCGCCCTTAGGAGCGTAACCGGCACCACCACGTGGATTATAACCGCCTGTACGGGGACGGGGCTGATACCCACCTTCGCGTGGCTGGCGAGGCTGATAACCTCCCTCGCGTGGCTGACGAGGCTGATAACCTCCCTCAGCACCTGCATTATAGCGGGGACGGGGCTGATAGCCTCCCTCGCGAGGCTGACGAGGCTGATAACCGCCTTCGCCACCTGCATTATAGCGGGGACGAGGCTGATAAGGACGACTAGTCTGCCCCTCGGAATTACTACTGAATGCAGGGCGACTTATACGTGGACGCAAAGTACGGCCCTGACTGCTATATCTAGGGGTACGATTATTGTCACTTCCATACTGCTGAGGGCGGTAACCGTCGCGGCCTTCACTCTCACTCTTTTCGGAGAACTTTTCTCTCCAGCTTTCATCTTCTGTAATCATAAATCTTTTTCCTTTTTAAAAGTGTTTTTATAAATAATGATTATATACCTATATAAGTGTGAGGAGTTATGGCGCGAAGCTCTTCCTTCACAGATTCGCTGACGTTGAGCTCCTCGATAAAATTCTTGATTGTAGCCTCATCAATGCCCTTTCCGGTACGGGTAAGAGCCTTGAGAGCCTCGTAGGGATGAGGATAAGCCTCGCGACGGAGAATGGTCTGAATGGCCTCAGCACAAACAGCCCAGCAATTATCCAAATCGCGGTTGATAGCCTCCTGATTCAATACCAACTTACGCAATCCCTTAAGGGTGCTGCTGATGCTGATGAGCATGTGGCCCATAGGAACACCAATATTGCGCAGAACGGTGCTATCCGTAAGGTCGCGCTGCAAACGGCTTACCGGCAGCTTCTGACTCAGATGCAGCAGAATGGCATTGGCAATGCCCAGATTACCCTCTGAGTTCTCGAAGTCGATGGGATTAACCTTATGCGGCATAGCACTGGAACCCACCTCTCCAGCCTTAATCTTCTGGCGGAAATACTCCATAGAGACGTACTGCCAGAAATCGCGGTCGAGGTCGATAATAATGGTATTGATACGCTTCATAGCATCGAAGATAGCGCCCAGACAGTCGTAATTACTAATCTGAGTGGTGTATTCCTCGCGCTCCAAGCCTAATTTCTCTGATACGAACTTTGCTCCGAACTGACGCCAATCGTACTGTGGATAAGCCACATGGTGTGCATTGAAGTTACCCGTAGCGCCACCAAACTTGGCGGTTATGGGACTCTGGCGCAACATCTCGAACTGGCGTTGCAGACGATATACAAACACCATTACCTCCTTACCCAAACGTGTGGGGCTGGCAGGCTGTCCGTGTGTCTTGGCCAGCATGGGAACATCTTTCCATTCCTCGGCATAAGCAGCCAACTGATCAATCAGCTCCTGCAACAGAGGATAGTAAACCTGCTCCAACGACTCCTTTACGCTCAAGGGAACACTGGTGTTATTAATATCCTGTGAGGTAAGTCCAAAGTGGATGAACTCCTTATAAGGCTCCAAGCCGCCGATGGCATCGAACTGCTCCTTAATGAAGTATTCAACAGCCTTAACATCGTGATTGGTAACCTTCTCTATATCTTTTATACGCTGTGCGTCCTTCTCAGTAAAGTCCATATAAATCTTTCTCAGCACCACAAACAGGTTCTGAGGGAATGAAGCCAACTGAGGTAAAGGCAACTCACAAAGTGTAATGAAATACTCTATTTCGACCCTTACGCGATAACGGATAAGAGCGAACTCTGAAAAATAACCAGCTAAGGTTTCTGTTTTTCCTCTATAGCGACCATCTACTGGGGATATGGCCGTCAATAAATTTAATTCCATAGCTAAACAACTAATACGTGCTTCAATATATTCTCTTCTGTGCAAAAGTGGTGGGCGTTGACGGATTCGAACCGCCGACCCTCTGCTTGTAAGGCAGATGCTCTGAACCAGCTGAGCTAAACGCCCAATTCTGAAGGAGGCTTGTGGGGAAAGTTTGTGGGCGTTGACGGATTCGAACCGCCGACCCTCTGCTTGTAAGGCAGATGCTCTGAACCAGCTGAGCTAAACGCCCGAACACAATCCCCCTCAGAAAATGCGGAGCAAAGTTAGTACTTTTCTTCGGACTACCAAAATATTTTCATAAATATTTTTATTTAGATGCGAATCTGCGTGATTGCTCCTCAATAAGGGCACTGTCCTGGAAGTAGTTTATCTTCATGGCGCGACGAACCTCGTCCATTGTCTGGCAAGCGGTCTCGCGAGCTACTTCGCACCCTTTCTTCAGGATATCATAAACCTGAGGAATATCCTTCTCGAACTCAGCACGGCGCTGACGAATAGGCTCCAACGTTTCCTGCAGAACGTTCATCAAAAGTTTTTTACACTTCATATCGCCCAAACCACCACGGGTGTAATGGTCCTTCATTTCCTGAAGGGTCTGGTAATCTGTGGTCATAGCTGCCACCATCTCATCCGTAGCAAAGGCATCCAGATATGTGAAGACGGTATTGCCCTCAAGATGCCCGGGGTCGTTCACCTGAAGATGGGTGGGGTCGGTGTACATACTCTTTACCTTCTTGTTCACCTCGTCGGCAGAATCGGAAAGATATATGCAGTTGCCAAGGCTCTTACTCATCTTGGCTTTACCATCGGTACCAGGAAGACGCAGACAGGCCGCATTATCAGGCAACAGGATGTTGGGCTCAATTAATGTTTCGCCATAGATATTGTTGAACTTGCGTACTATCTCGCGACATTGCTCAAGCATAGGTTCCTGATCCTCTCCTGCAGGAACGGTTGTTGCCTTAAACATTGTTATATCGGCAGCCTGAGAGATAGGATAAGTAAAGAATCCTACGGGAATGCTTTCGCCACTGAAACCGCGCATCTGCACCTCGGTCTTTACGGTTGGGTTGCGCTGCAGACGGCTCACGCTTACCATATCCATAAAATAGAAGGACAACTCGCAGAGCTCAGGAATCTGACTCTGAATAAACAGGGTACTCTTGGCTGGGTCCAGTCCGGCTGCCAAATAATCGAGTGCCACCTCAATGACGTTCTGACGAACTTTCTCGGGGTTTTCAATATTGTCGGTCAGCGCCTGAGCATCGGCTTCGAAGATAAAAATCTTATCGTACAAGCCTGAATTCTGCAGTTCTACTCTACGGCGGAGTGAGCCTACGTAGTGGCCGATGTGAAGTTTTCCGGTTGGGCGGTCGCCCGTAAGAATAATCTTTTCTTTTGGTTCCATTGTATTTATCTGTGTTTAATCAATTTACTTATTCATTAGCGTCCAAACATTTTCTCTATCTGAGCATGTTCCAGGATGGACACAATAACCTTTCCCGTTGGGGTGAGGTTGGGATTCTGACACTGGAAAAGCTCGGCAAGCAACGATTCCATCTCTTGGTTGCTCAGTGCCTGCCCCGTTACGATAGATGCGTTACGAGCCATTACCAAGGCTATGCGATGCTGTAACTCATTATCTACGCCTGTTTCTTTTTCCTTAACAGTCTCTACCATCTGGGTAAGCACCTGTACGGGATTGGCTCCTTCCAAATCAGCAGGTACACCGTTAACGGAGAAACTGCCGCCGCCAAGCGATTCGATATCGAATCCAAGCGAGCGCAACTCGTCCGTCATATCTTGGAACAGGACAGCATCCGAGGGAGCCAGTTGCAATATCTCTGGGAAGAGAAGACCTTGCGAGGAAGCCTTCTGACCCTCAATCTGCTTCAGGAACTTCTCATACAGGATGCGTACATGAGCCCGATGCTGGTCTATCATCATCAGTCCTGTCTGTACTGGTGTAAGTATATACTGACCACGATACTGGAAATGGCTGCTGCTCATCTCCATACCATTGGATGCCTCTTCATTAAATGAAGAATTAAGAGTGAAGAATGAAGAATCGGCTGGCAGTTCTTCTATGTGATAATCTTTTGCGGGCTCAGGTTTCTTAATGTCAGCATAAAGCTTTTCCCAATCCACAGGTGTCTGCTTCTGTCGTTTTCCCTCATCGGAACGGAAGGGATTATAATTGCTGTTGACCTGAACACGTGGTGCATGAACCTCAGCACCGCTGTTGAAATCGAACGCAGGAATATCTGGACGGCCTTCCACATCAAAATCTATAGTCGGTACAGCGTTGAACTTACCCAGCGAATCCTTGATAGCCGCAACAAGAATCTGCCAGATGGCAGAATCGTTCTCGAACTTTATCTCCGTCTTGGTGGGATGGATATTGACATCTATGTTGGAAGGATCTACCTCGAAATAAAGGAAGTAGGGAATCTGTTCGCCTTCGGGAATAAGATGAGCAAATGCCTCCACCACCGCCTTATGGAAATAAGGGTGGCGCATATAGCGACCGTTGACAAAGAAATACTGATTGGTATTCTTCTTACGTGCAGCCTCGGGCTTTCCCACAAAGCCCGTAATGCGAGCCAAGGTGGTATCCACATCAACCGACAAAAGCTGTTCGTTCAGCTTCTTCCCAAACACATTTACTATTCGCTGCCTGAGATTGCTGGCAGGAAGCTTTGTTATTAACGTTCCATTGTGGGAGAGAGAGAAACTGACGGTGGGATTCACCAATACAATGCGTTCAAACTCCTGAATGATATTGTTGAGCTCCGTCTGGTTGGATTTCAGGAACTTACGTCGGGCCGGCACATTAAAGAACAAGTTACGGACATCAATATTAGCACCAACCGGACAAGAACAAACCTCCTGACCGGTTATACGTGAACCCTCGATAGTGAGGTCTGTACCCAGTTCACTCTCGACAGTTCTGGTTAGCAGATGTACCTGTGCAACAGCAGCGATGGAAGGTAGGGCTTCGCCCCTGAACCCCATCGTATGCAGAGAGAAGAGATCTTCTGCCTTCTGGATTTTAGAGGTTGCATGACGCTCGAAAGCCATACGGGCATCCTGTTCACTCATTCCTTTTCCGTCGTCAATTACCTGAATGGATGTCCTTCCGGCATCCACAACAAGCACATCTACCGTTGATGCACCTGCATCAACAGCATTCTCCATCAGTTCCTTGATAACAGAAGAGGGGCGTTGAACAACCTCGCCTGCTGCAATCTGATTAGCTACCGAATCCGGAAGAAGATGAATGATGTCCATACGCGCTATCTGGTACCTGTCATTATAAATCTCCAAATAATCAGCAAGACTACAATAAGGATGGCAGCCAAAGGCCACCCTATCCTAGCGCCATTCTCCTTATAGCGCTGTGCACGAGGGGTGAAGTTGATAAAGGTGCCCTTGAACTTATCCGTATGGTAAGTATTGTCTTCGGGCAAGGCTTCACCATTCTCACGCTTTGCCTGCTCTACCAACTTCTGCAACTTCTCCTTACGCTCGTCGGTATAAATGCTCACTCGTCTGAACTTGCGAGGCTGTCTGGTGCTGAACATTCCCATAACCTTATTATATTAGTCTTGTTTAATATCTGATAGTTTCTGCTTTGGCGCTACACGCTGCACACTCTTTTTGAGTTCACTTCCTGATTTCTTCCCTCGCCAAATGAACACATCCATTTTGTCAACGGGTCGGATATAATCGAACCAGGCGAAATTAGCAAGATACAATTCCTCAGGCGGAATAAGCGGCACAGGGTACATGGTACCCGTAGCAGCAGGCATCCAAACATAATTAACCCTACGGTTCTCGATAAACAGCTTTAGCAAGGTGGTTTCTGTGTGGTTCATCTCCACCATGACGCTATCTTCGTTAAAGGGGTAATAGTTGAAAAATACATTTCCCATCGTTGTAGAAAGGTACATATCTCCCTCTTTGAAATAGAAATGCATTTCTTTACCAGCCACTTGATTATAATGGATGCTGTCAATCTTTTCTACAGAGAGTGCCTGGCGCAAGACTTGCACACTGTCCAAGGTGCTATCGTTAAAGAAAGCCCTTATCTCTTCGCCCAGCATCTGTTGTCCTTCTTGCCACAGAATGGGGTCGTAATACATCACCAGACAAGAGTCTTGTGAATTATAGACCATAGAGTCACAAACAGCCTGCATGTCCTCACGGAAAGCTCGTACTTTCCGGTATGCGTGCAACACTCTGTACATACTGTCAGTATCGATATAATAGGTAAAAACCTTAAAAGTATCTGCATGGGCAAACAATGTGTCCTTCTGAGAGAAGTCAATCACCAAGGCGCTGTCGTATGCCTCGCAATAGCCTATACTGTCTACGTAATAACAGTAATTGCCTGTAAGCATATTCTTGTTCTCCTCATCGGTATAAATAAAGTTACCGAAAGCCTCGCCGATTTTTGTTTCCCCATTCCATACCACGCTGTCGCCAACCAGACGCTTGCCTTCGTTTACCAGAATACTTCTGTCAAGCATATAAGACTCGTCGGTCTTGGTATTGTAATAGCCTAGTTCGGAATAGATGTGGCTTTCTCCGTTCTCTATGTTGGAAGGGCCGACCACATGCGCAATGGCTGTATTGGTATTATAATACAAAGTATCAGAGAGTAAAACTGTCTTGGGAGGTTCGGGAGGTTCGGGATTGACCAGCCTGACATTATAGTTAAAAACGGCCTGATGCGTTGCCGGCTGGTATTGTCCCCAGTCGCTTGTCAACTCATTTCCCTGATCCAAAAGGCGGCCTCCCTCGAAAAAATACCCCAAATCATATATACGGTCATAATCAAGACTGTCAGTGTACAGAATGGTTTTCAGATGCTTCAGTACCACATTATAGCGGGCTCGTGCCAGACGGTCGATACCATTATAGTACAACACTTCGCTGGTAAGCGTGAGCGTATCGCCCTGTACCATACGTACGTTTCCAAAGGCATCAAAGGAATTTGTGGATTCGTAAAACAGAGCGCTGTCGCAATACATGAGTGTGCCCTCATGATCGAACTTGACATTCCCAACCAAAAACTGCGCTGTCTGATGAAGGCGATTGTCGAAATACAATCTATCTGCATGTAACAAATGTACACGACTATCCTTATTTGACGTTTTTGTTCTGTTGGTTCTTTCGTTATTCCGGACGGGAGTAACAGCAAACAAGATACAAACGCCAAACGAGATAAGTGTACATATTACAGACAGACGATGATTCATCACTTAATCCAACCGGGGTATTGGAACTCGCAGTCACGCCAGTCAGGGTTAATCCTGATGTACGTTGTGCGTTGTTTTTCCTTTATCCAATCAAGAATTACCTTTTGTTTCTTTTCTGATTCAACTGCAGCCTTCAAGGTCTGAAAATCCTCAGCCATATTTGCCTTGTGCGAATTGATGCGGTTCTTCAGTTTGGCAATAGCACAAACCGTTTTACCCTTACTGTTTACCATTGTGAAGGGCTTGGAGATCTCGCCTACTTCCATAGTACTAATTACACGGGCCAATTCGGGAGAAAGGGCAGAAAGTTCTCCCATCTCAAATCTTGTTGTAGTTTCACGTTCACCCGTCAGTTCATTCGCTCTGGTGTTGGACAGAATACCATGATTATTACGTGTATCCTTATCGTCGGAGACAACCGTTACAGCTTCATCAAAAGTAACTATCTCTCTACGAATATGGTTTGCAATGGAATCCAGATGAGCCATTGCCGTATCTATGTCTTCCTGCTGAATTTCAGGGCGCTTGAGGATATGACGGCATTTAATCTTGTCGCCACGCTTATCAATCAACTGAATAATGTGAAAGCCGAACTCGCTCTGTGCAATCTTGCTGACTTTAGTAGGGTCTGTCAGACTAAATGCAACGTTAGCAAATCCAGGATCTAACTCACCACGCCCCATGTAAGGCATTTCGCCTCCCTGACGGGCAGATGCCGTATCCTCGGAATACAAACGTGCCAGAGTGGAAAAAGACGTAGTTCCGGAATTCACACGCTCAGTATATTCACGCAGCGTACTCTTTACACGCTCTATCTCTTCAGGATGAACACGCGGTTGCTGCACCAGAATCTGAACTTCCACCTGGGTAGGAATCAAGGGCAGACTATCCTCAGACAAATCTTTGTAATAGCGACGAACCTCAGCGGGAGTGGCCTTAACATCTTCTGTCAGCTTCTCGCGCATCCTGCGCATAATTAATTCGTTCTTGAATTGGTCGAAAAACTCCTCACGAATCTGAGTCATTGTCATTTGCATGTATTCTTCCAATTTCTCCTTAGAGCCTGCCAGTAATATTTTCTCGTTAACTTCCTGCTCCACGTACGAATTAACATCTGCATCTGCCACTTCAACGCTATCAATAACCGCTTGATGAATAAAAAGCTTCTGAATGGCCAACTGCTCAGGAATCACACAATAAGGGTTACCCGTGAGGGAACTTCCAAACTGTAATCGGTTCTTCTCTATTTCCGATTTCAGAATGGCATCGTCGCCAACCACCCATACCACTTCGTCTATCACATTGTTCAGCGTGCTCTGAGCAAATGACAGAACGCTGTAGATAGACAAGCATATCAGGTTTATATATCTGCCGTAAACCTTCATATAAAAGATTAATGATTATTTACTGTTTTCAGGACGTCCTCGTGAATCTCAACAGGATAACGCTTACGTAAGTCTGCCACATACTCATCCTCACGCATACGCTGGTAGTCAGTAACCACCTGATTACTGATATCTGTCCATTCTTCCGGCCCCTTCTTCAATACTTTTCCCACAACGGCTGCATAAGGGAAATCCTTCAGCGGATTCAATTTAGCACTCTTATCTTTCAAGGCCAGCACATCAACATTGGCGTTATCTCCTTTCTTGAAAAGACGACGTTCCATACGAACCATTACGCTATCCTTATTGAATTGCTCACGAATCGTAGCTGTCCACTTATCCTCGGGAACACCTTTCAGGCATTTCTTGACTGCCTTAACGTCAGCCTGATTCTTGCAATAATAAACTAAGCCGCGGAAATGAGGTTCCTTCCAGGCATATTTCTTCTTGTTTGCCTTGAAATAAGAAGCTATGCCCATAGTATCCTTGCTGGCAGGTTCCCACACATTTCTGCTGCACTCCTCAAAGAGCAACAAACCGTCATGATACTCCTGCACCAGATATTTCAACTCATTATCCTGTGCACACAGGCGCTCTGTTTCTTCATCAAGAATTTCCTCTACGGTCTTCTGTGGTGAAGACTGCTGAGCCATAGAATCCAACACCTGAGCAGCAAGTTGGTTCTCCAATCCCTGACTTTCCAGATAACGACGGATGTTTTCCTTCAGCTCATCATAACTTTCCAAAGGTTTCTTATCCATCAGTTTAATAATATGGTAACCTACGGTAGAGAGGAAAGGCTCTGAAACCTGTCCTACTTCCAGACTGTAAGCAACATCCTCGAATTCCTTCAGCGTCTGGTTGGGACCAATCCAAGGAAGCAAACCGCCACGGGCAGCAGAACCAGGGTCCTGAGATACCTTCTTGGCTAACTCTGCAAAGTCAGCACCGTTCTTCAGTTCCTGAGCAACAGAATCTATACGAGCCTTCGCTGCAGCCTGAACATCTTCTGTTGCAGCCTGCGGAACACGTAAGAAGATATGTGCAGGTTGCAGAAGTTCCTTTCCTTGCAAACTTGCCAACATCTGATCATAATATTTCTTGCACTCATCCTCCATAGCATTATGGGGAATCAGTAAGGGACGGATTTGCTGGTCGCGATATTGGTGGAACTCCTTCTGATAACTGGAAAGCGTATCCAGATGATTATCCAAAGCTGCCTGAACCTTCAACTTGTAATTGACAAAAAGTTGCGCGTATTCCTCAACGTTCTTTTTGTCCAATACACCTTCAGAATTGTTTTTGTTGTAATTGTATTCGAACTCACTTCGGGGAACCGGCTGGCCGTTTACGTGCATTACTATAGGATCATCTTGAGCATTGGCACCGATTCCTGCAACAAGAAACAAAAATGAACACAGAATCTTTTTCATACCTTATTATACTTTTACTGAGGACGACTATAATTAGGAGCCTCGCTGGTAATGGTTACATCATGCGGATGACTTTCCAGAACGCCGGCATTAGTGATACGAACAAACCTGGCATCATGCAACTGCTCAATGGTTCCTGCGCCGCAGTAACCCATACCACTTCGCAATCCACCTATCAACTGGTAGATAACCTCCTGAACAGTTCCCTTGTAAGGAACACGTCCCGCAATCCCTTCGGGAACCAGTTTCTTTACATCCTTCACGCCAGCCTGGAAGTAACGGTCTTTGCTACCACACTCCATAGCTTCCAGTGAGCCCATACCTCTGTAACTCTTAAACTTACGTCCGTTGAAAATGATAGTCTCACCCGGGCTCTCTTCTGTACCGGCAACCAGAGAACCTATCATCACGCTGTAGCCGCCAGCAGCCAAAGCTTTCACTACATCGCCGCTATAACGCAAACCACCGTCTGCAATCAGAGGCACACCTGTACCCTTCAGAGCACAAGCTACATCATAGACTGCACTCAACTGAGGAACGCCAACTCCGGCTACCACTCGAGTGGTACAGATACTACCCGGACCAATACCAACCTTTACGCCGTCGGCACCGGCTTCTACCAGCATACGCGCAGCTTCGCCTGTTGCCACATTACCCACAACAATATCCACATTGGGGAATATCTTCTTTGCTTCCTTCAGTTTCTCAATTACAAACTTGCTGTGACCGTGAGCCGTATCAATAATGATGGCATCTACGCCAGCATCCACCAGTGCTTTCATTCTGTCAAGCGTATCAGCAGTAACGCCTACACCAGCAGCTACACGTAAGCGGCCCTTACTATCCTTGCAAGCCATTGGCTTATCCTTTGCCTTGGTGATATCCTTATAGGTAATAAGGCCGATGAGTTTGTTTTCCTCATCAACAACGGGGAGTTTCTCTATCTTGTTTTCCTGCAGAATCTTGGCAGCAGCAACCAAATCGGTCTGAACATGCGTGGTAACCAGATTCTCACTGGTCATTACATCCTCAATCATACGACTCAGTTTCTGCTCGAATCGCAAGTCACGATTGGTAACGATACCTACCAGATGACGCTCTGTGTCTACCACAGGAATACCTCCGATGTGATATTCGGTCATAAGTTCCAGCGCATCAGCAACGGTGCTTCCTAACTGAATGGTTACAGGGTCATAAATCATACCGTTCTCGGCACGCTTAACAATAGCAACTTGGCGAGCCTGTTCCTCGATGCTCATATTCTTATGAATAACACCAATACCTCCTTCACGGGCAATAGCTATTGCCATGGTTGCCTCTGTAACCGTATCCATAGCGGCAGTTACAAAAGGAATTTTCAACTCAATGTTGCGTGAAAAACGGGTTGAAAGCTCTACTGTACGAGGCAACACCTCGGAGTAAGCGGGTACCAACAGGACGTCGTCATAAGTCAGGCCGTCCATGACAATTTTGTCTGCAATAAATGAAGCCATATCTTATATAGAATTTATTGCGTGCAAAAGTACAAAAAAAAACTGATTATTCCGACACAAAAAATGCCAAATTTTCTTAATTAGCCATTTCCGAGAGGAACTTGATGCGAACAAGTCGGATTTCGGTCTCTGTATAGTCTTCACCCAAAGCATCCAGAGCCTCATCCAAATCATCCGACTCCGACTCTTCCATGAAGTAGTCATAGATGTCCTGCATATCATCTTCGTCCATTACATCTTCAATATAATAGTCGATATTCAGCTTTGTTCCACTATACACAATGGTTTCTATTTCATCCAACAACTCTTCAAGGGTAAGTCCCTTGGCTTTGGCAATATCTTCAAAAGCAAGTTTCCTATCAATGCCTTCAATGATACTTACCTTGTTCTTGCTTTTGTTTGCCAGTGTCCTGACACGCAAATCCTCCAGACGCTCTATCTCGTTTTCCTCGCAATATTTAGCTATCAGTTCACAGAACTCCTTACCATAACGGGCAGCTTTTCCATCACCAACGCCTCTTATATTCTTCAGTTCCTCCAACGAGATTGGGTATGTAGTAGCCATATCCTCCAACGAAGGGTCTTGGAAGATAACGTATGGAGGTACACCTTTCTTCTCGGCTATACTCTTACGCAAAGATTTCAGCAGAGAGAACAGAGTTTCGTCCAAAACGGCGGACTCGCCTACCATGGGCTCCTCGTACTCGTCGAACTCATTATCCTTGGATATCCAGAACTCAACGGGCTTGCGCATAAAGCGCCTTCCTTCTTCTGTAATCTTCAGCAGACCATAGTTCTCTACCTCTTTCTCTATGTAGCCCGAAATCATTCCCTGACGTATGACTGCGCTCCAGAAACTAGCTTCATGTTCATCGCCACAGCCGAAGCATTCAAGATCCTCATGCCTATGTGATACCACCTCCTCTGTTTCCCTACCAACAAGCACATCTATAACATGGTTCACCTTGAAGTTCTCCTTTATAGCCTCTATAACCTGCAGTGCCAGAACAAGTTCCTCTGAAGCTTCTTGCTTTTCCTTGGGGAATCTGCAGTTGTCACAGTTTCCGCAGTTATCGGGTTCATATTCTTCTCCGAAGTAGTGGAGCAGGAATTTTCTTCTACAAATAGTGGTCTCTGCATAAGCAGAAGTCTCCTGCAAAAGCTGCCGACCGATATCCTGTTCAGCAACGGGCTTGCCCTCCATAAACTTCTCCAACTTTCGTAAATCCTTGGGGGAATAGAATGTCAGACAATATCCTTCGCCTCCGTCACGTCCAGCACGTCCCGTTTCCTGATAATAGCCTTCCAGACTCTTGGGAATATCATAGTGAATCACAAAACGAACATCCGGTTTGTCGATTCCCATACCAAAAGCAATTGTTGCCACAATAACGTCCAGGCGTTCCATTAAGAAATCATCCTGCGTTTCGCTTCTTACAGAGGAATCCATGCCTGCATGATAGGCTCGGGCATTTATCTGGTTGGCACGCAAGACTTCTGCCAGTTCCTCCACTTTCTTACGGCTCAGACAGTAAATAATCCCGCTTTTGCCTTTATGTTGCATAATAAAACGGATGATGTCCTTGTCAACATCCTTCGTCTTCGGTCTTACTTCGTAATATAGATTGGGACGGTTAAACGAGCTCTTGAACTCTGTAGCATCCATCATCCCCAGGTTCTTCTTGATATCGCCACGAACCTTGTCGGTTGCCGTTGCAGTTAGAGCGATGATGGGGGCGTCACCTATCTGATTTACTATAGGACGGATTCGCCTGTATTCCGGACGGAAATCATGTCCCCATTCCGATATACAATGAGCCTCATCTACAGCATAGAACGATATCTTAACACTTGTCAGGAAACTTACATTATCTTCCTTTGTAAGTGATTCCGGAGCCACATACAGCAACTTGGTACGACCCGCCTTTACATCGCGCTTAACAATATCTATCTGAGTCTTTGTCAGGGATGAATTTAGGAAGTGGGCAATACCGTCATCTTCGCTCACTTGGCGGATAGCATCCACCTGGTTTTTCATCAATGCAATAAGAGGGGAAATTACGATTGCCGTTCCTTCCATCAGCAAGGCCGGCAACTGATAGCAAAGAGACTTACCTCCTCCAGTAGGCATCAGCACAAATGTATCGTGCCCCGCAAGCACGTTACGGATAATAGCTTCCTGGTCGCCTTTGAAACAGTCAAAGCCAAAGTAATGTTTCAGTTGTTCTATCAGATTATAATTCTCCATACTGTCATTCCCGAAATTCCTTACAAAGTTATAATATTTTTTCTATACAACACAAGTTTTTTTGCAATTATTTTTATGTTCGTTGCAAAAAAAATGGAAGGAACTTTGCTTTCCCTCCATTTTTCTTGTTATTCTTTGTCTTATGCTATAAGACGATGCGATTTTTCAATCTGTCTACGAGCATAATCTTCTGTCACGACAAACTTCTTCACCTTTCCAGAAGGAGCGTCATACTGAGCATCTATCATAACGGCCTCCATGATGCTACGCAGACCTCTGGCACCCAGCTTGTATTCCACAGCCTTATCCACCATGTATTCTAGGGCTTCCGGTTCGAAGGTCAGCTTAATGCCGTCCATATCAAAAAGCTTTACCTGCTGCTTAACCAGCGAATTTTTAGGTTCTGTAAGAATATTGCGCAAAGCTATCTTGTCAAGCGGATTCAAATAAGTGAGTACAGGAAGTCGGCCTATAATCTCTGGAATCAGACCAAAGCTTTTCAAATCCTGAGGCACAATGTACTTCATCAGATTCTTGGAATCTATCTTCTGCTGATTCTGTACACTGTTGTATCCCACTACATGGGTATTAAGGCGCTGGGCAATCTTCTTCTCTATACCGTCAAAGGCACCGCCGCAGATGAAAAGGATGTTTCTGGTGTCCACCTCTATGTAATCCTGATCGGGATGCTTTCTGCCTCCCTTGGGTGGAACATTCACCTTGGCACCTTCCAGCAATTTTAGCAAGCCCTGCTGTACGCCTTCACCGCTCACATCACGTGTGATGCTTGGGTTATCAGTCTTACGGGCAATCTTGTCTATCTCATCTATAAATACAATGCCACGCTCTGCGGCCTTCACGTCGTAATCAGCTACTTGAAGCAGTCGGCTCAGAATACTTTCCACATCCTCGCCTACATAGCCGGCCTCAGTGAATACCGTAGCATCAACAATGGTGAAGGGAACTTTCAGCAGATTGGCGATGGTTCTTGCCAGCAAAGTCTTTCCCGTGCCGGTTGAACCCACCATAATAACATTGCTCTTCTCAATCTCTACACCATCATCAGCCTTCTTCTGCCCCAATCTCTTATAATGGTTGTAAACAGAAACAGACAGATAACGTTTGGCATCCTCCTGCCCTATCACATACTGGTCAAGATATTCTTTAATCTGCTTGGGCTTGGGAATATCATTCAGACAGAAATCGTTAGAAGAACGAGAAGGTTTCTCACCCATATTCTCCTGCACGATCTTATATGCCTGCGTAGCACAATCGCTACAGATGTAGCCGTTGATTCCAGACAGCAACAAGGGCACTTCACTTTCTGGACGCCCACAGAACGAACACCTATCTTGTTTTTGAGCCATCTTTTACTGTTTCTTTACCAACACCTGATCTATCATACCGTACTCTTGAGCTTCCTGGGCAGTCATCCAGTAATCGCGGTCGCTGTCAGCCCAAACCTTGTCAAAGTCGGTATGTGAGTGATTGGCTATGATGGTATAAAGTTCTTTCTTCAACTTCTGAATCTCGCGAGCCGTAATCTCGATATCACTGGCTTGCCCCTGAGCACCGCCCATGGGTTGGTGAATCATCACGCGGCTATGAGTCAGCGCACTGCGTTTTCCCTCGGTTCCTGCCACCAGCAATACGGCAGCCATACTGGCAGCCATACCTGTACAGATAGTAGCCACATCACTACCAATGAACTGCATGGTGTCATAAATACCCAGTCCGGCATACACGCTACCGCCAGGACTGTTTATGTAGATACTGATATCCTTACCAGCATCCACACTATCCAGATACAGCAACTGAGCCTGCAACGTATTGGCTGTGTAGTCGTCAATCTGAGTACCGAGGAAAATAATACGGTCCATCATCAGACGGCTGAACACATCCATCTGCGTAACATTCAGCTGGCGTTCCTCCAGGATATATGGATTAAGGTATTGGTTCTGTGCACTTATCACATCGTCCAGAACCATACTGTTCATACCCAGATGGCGGGTAGCATATTTTTTGAAGTCGTTGTTCATTACTTCTTGCTCTTTGTTGTCTTAGTTGGTTTTGCTTCCTTGTTTTCTTTTTCAAAGAGTTTGTTGAACTCATCCAGAGAAACAGCCTTCTCTGTCAGCTTAACGGTTTCCTTAGCCTTAGCCACAATTTTGTTCTCTACGGTACGAGCCACCAGACCCTCTGCCTGCTGCTGATTCTTCAGCATCTCGTTGGCATAGTTTGTAAGAACGTCATCGGGCAGATTGGTCATGCCGTACTGGGCAAACTGCATACGTGTGGCTGCCTTAGCGGTCTCAAGCACATCGGGCTGCTCAACCTTCAGTTCAAACTGGTCTGAAAGTTGCTCCTTGATAAGGTGCCAAGTCAGTTCGTCAAGACTGGGCTTAAAGTTTTCCTCAATGTATGCGTCATCCTTATCGGCATTATTCTGCTTCATGATACGCTTGAGCATAGCCTCGGGATATTCCAATTCGCCAATTCGTTTAACCAGATAAGCACGGAGGTCCTGAAGGAACTTATAGTCGCTGTCGGCAACAAAGCTCTTCTTCATGTCCTCTGCAATGTGTGCACGGAACTCTTCCTCGTTCTTAACAGCGCCTTCACCCAGTACCTGGTCGAAGAGTGCCTGATCAAGAGCAGCAGCCTCAAAGCGGGTAATCTCTGCAACCTGGAAACTGAAGTCCGACTTCACGTTAGCAGCTTCTTCCTTGCTAATCTTCAACAAGCTTGCCAACTCAACATCGCTGTCGTTGTAAGCCTTAGCGGGGTTGAACACGATAACATCGTTCACCTTAGCGCCCTCGAACTTAGCCTTCTCATCATCGTTCTTCATGTAGTTGGGCAGCATAACGGCGTTCTCAACCTGAATACCGCCTTCCAGGGTATTACCCTTCTCGTCCAACTGAGCCAAGAGGCCCTTTACCATATCGTTGCTCTGATAGCTGTCCACCTTCTGGTACTGACCGCCACGCTGGCAGTATGCCTGAACCTGCTGGTCCACCATAGCATCGTCAACGTTGATGGTGTAGTAGTTCAGCTTATCCATAGCTGAAAGCTTGGCATCGAACTCGGGTGCCAATGCAATATCGAATGCAAAGGTGAACTCCTCCTGAGTAGCAAAATCAATGGCAGGAGTCTTCTCCTCGTTAGCCATAGGCTCGCCCAGAATGTTAACCTTCTGTTCACGGATATACTTATAGAGCTCGTGACTTAAAATCTTATTTATCTCATCTGCAAGAATCTCTGTGCCGAAACGCTTCTTCAGCAGTCCCATGGGAACCTGACCGGGACGGAAGCCTGGCAAATTTGCTTTCTTGCGGAAGTCTTTCAGTGCTTTTTCTACTTTTTCTGCGTAATCTGATTTCTCAATCTTCATGGTGAGCAAAGCGCTCACTTTGTCTACGTTTTCGAATGAAATATTCATTGCTTATCCTTTAATATTATTATACCTCTTTTTCAAAATTGGCTGCAAAGGTACAACAGATAATTCAAAATTCAAAATTCCAAATTCAAAATTATTCTTTTTTATACCTTATTTATAAAATATGGCGGTTATTCTGTAACGTTACGTTCCTTGTCAATAGCCTCAAAGTCTTTCATTCTGAGTACAAAGCTATTGGTCAGATACTTCTCCTTAACTATGGGGTTTGCTGCCAGCTCGTCGGGTCTGCCTTTGAACAGAATCTGTCCCTCAAAAAGCATATAGGCGCGGTCTGTGATACAGAGCGTTTCTTCTACGTTGTGGTCGGTTATCAGCACACCTATGTTGCGCTGCTTCAGTTTCCAGACAATGTACTGAATATCTTCTACTGCAATGGGGTCAACGCCTGCGAAGGGTTCGTCCAACATGATAAATTTGGGGTCGATGGCCAGACAGCGGGCTATCTCGGTACGTCGGCGCTCACCTCCCGATAGCTGGTCGCCCAGGTTCTTACGCACTTTCTCTAAGCGGAACTCACTAATCAGGCTCTCCAACTTCTCTTTCTGGTAGCTTCGTGGTTTGTCAGTCATCTCCAGTACACTGGCTATATTGTCCTCTACACTCATCTTACGGAACACGCTAGCTTCCTGAGCCAGATAGCCAATTCCCAGTCGGGCACGTTTGTAAACTGGCAGTTTGGTTATATCCTGCCCACCCAGATAAATATGTCCCTCGTTGGGAATCACAAGGCCTGTAGTCATATAGAACGATGTGGTCTTACCAGCTCCGTTAGGGCCCAGCAGCCCCACAATCTCACCTTGCTCAACGCGAAAGCTGACATTGTTCACCACCATGCGCTTGCCGTAAATCTTAACAAGCCCCTCGCTTCTCAGTTCCAATTTATCTGTTTCGTTCTCCATTCTCGTTCATTTTGACTGCAAAAGTACGAAAAAAAGGACTTTCGCCCCACATTTACCCTTATTTTTAACTTTTCGCTTTTCATTTTTCACTTTTCATTTTTCATTTTTAACTTTTCTTGGTACTTTTGCATCGCAAAAAGTCGAGAAATTCATGTTTATAGTCAAATTTTTATCCGCTTTCGGAAGTTACCTCATGCTCATGGGGCGCACATTCAGTATCCCCGAACGTTGGCGTATGTTCCTGAAGCAATACATAAAAGAACTTACCCAGCTGGGTGTCGACTCCATAGGCATTGTGCTGCTTATCTCCTTCTTTATCGGAGCCGTTATCTGTATTCAGATTAAGTTGAACATTGCCAGTCCTTGGATGCCCAACTTCACCACCGGATATACCACGCGAGAGATTATGGTGCTGGAATTCTCCAGCAGTATCATGTGCCTTATTCTTTCCGGAAAGGTGGGCAGTAACATAGCCAGCGAGATAGGAACCATGCGCGTAACACAGCAGATTGACGCCTTGGAGATTATGGGGGTCAACTCTGCGTCGTTCCTGATTCTGCCTAAGATTGTGGGACTTATGACTATGATTCCCTGCCTTGTTGTCTTCAGTATGGCAGCCGGATTTGTGGGTGCATACGCCAGCGCCTTGGTGGGCATTGTATCTGTCGACGACCTTACCATAGGCCTCCAGCACGATTTCCGTCAATGGTTCATCTGGATGTCTATGATTAAGAGTTTTGTTTTTGCATTCATCATTGCCAGCGTCAGTTCTTTCTACGGCTATACAGTAGAGGGCGGCTCCTTCGATGTAGGTAAGGCCAGTACCGATGCCGTGGTGCGTAGCAGCATGCTCATCCTCTTTGCTGATATCTTCCTAACACCTCTACTCTCATGATAGAAATCAAACATTTATATAAGTCGTTCGAGGACAAGGAAGTCCTGAAAGATATCAACGCTGTGTTCGAGGAAGGCAAGACCAACCTCATCATTGGCCAGAGCGGTAGCGGCAAGACGGTTTTGATAAAGAATATTGTAGGACTTTTTGAACCCGACAGGGGCGAGATTCTCTACGATGGTCGCGACTTTGTTAAGATGACCAAGCGCGAGAAAGTACTCATTCGCCGCGAGATGGGAATGATATTCCAAAGTGCTGCGTTGTTCGACTCCATGTCGGTCCTCGAGAACGTGATGTTCCCCTTAGATATGTTCTCCGATAAGAACGAGGCCGACCGCATTCGTCGTGCCAAATTCTGTTTGGAACGTGTAAACCTGGCTGGTGCCGAAGAGAAGTTCCCAGGCGAGATAAGCGGTGGTATGCAGAAGCGTGTGGCTATTGCCCGCGCCATCGCCCTGAATCCCAAGTATCTTTTCTGCGATGAGCCCAACTCAGGCCTCGACCCCAAGACCAGCCTTGTTATCGACGACCTCATCCATAGCATTACCGAGGAGTACAAGATGACCACCATCATCAATACCCACGACATGAACTCCGTAATGGGTATTGGCGAGAACATTATTTATATATGCGAGGGCTTAAAGGAATGGCAGGGCAACAAAGACCAGATTATGACCAGCACCAACGAGCGCCTTAATTCCTTCATCTTCGCCAGTGACCTCTTCCGAAAGGTTAAGGAAGCCAACAGTTGAGATTATTCATTTTTTAAACACACATAAAACGATGAAAAGAATTCTTATCTGCTGCCTGCTGATACTTTCAGTTGGCGGTGCCTTGCAGGCACAAGAGAAAAAAAGCGAGAAAGTAAAGGAACATATTATCAGCCACTTCAAACCCTACGGTTTTATTCGCAACTACTTCTCAGTAGATACGCGTGAGAATTTGGCAGGAACGGGCGACCTCTTCAATTATCTGCCCAAGGATAACGCATGGAACCTGACAGAGGCAGAGGCTAACGCCACCGGTATTCAGCGCGAGGATTTGAATGCACAGACCACCATGCGCTTTCTCTCCTTGACAACACGCGTGGGTTTGGACATCAAGGATTACCGCTGGGGAAAGACCCATTTCGGTGGTAAGATAGAAGCCGACTTTTATGCAGGCTTAACGGGTAGTACAGGAACGGCCCAGCTTCGTCTGAGACAAGCTTACATGACCCTTTCCTGGGACAGCCTGCGACTGAATGGCGATGCCCTTGCACGTGTAAACCTGCAACTGGGTCAGGCATGGCATCCTTTGGCTGCCGATTTGCCAGATGTTATCGCCCTTAACTCAGGAGCGCCCTTTAACCCTTTCAGCCGAACTCCACAGATAAAGTTGGATGCTGATCTGGGTAAATACTTCACACTCACAGCCTCAGCTCTGTGGCAGATGCAGTATACATCTGCCGGCCCCGAAGGAGCATCAGCCGATTATCTGAAGTATGCCCACACGCCCGAAGGCTATCTGGGACTTTCTTATCACCCCAACACCAATCTCCTGCTTAGAGCGGGAGTGGATATTCTGAGTATTTCGCCCAGACATACAGGTACTGTGCAGGACGCTTCTGGGCTTGAAGTGATGGTAAAGGTGAGCGACCGCCTAACCACCTTCTCACCCTTCCTGTACCTGCAATATAAGTATAAGGATTTCAGCCTGAAGGCCAAAACGGTATTTGCTCAGGCAGGCGAACACATGAACCTGAACGGCGGCTATGGCGTAAAGCGCATCTGCGAAGACGGTTCTTGGGAATATACCCCCACCCGCAACTCATCATCATGGTTGTCACTGACCTACGGCAAGCAGGTTAAGGGTATTCTGTTTGCTGGTTATGTACGCAACTTCGGTACCAAAGATGCCCTGGCCACCAATGCCGCAGGCGACATTTACGGTTTCTATTTCAGCAAGAATAGTTTCGCTAACATGAACCGTCTGTGGCGCCTCTCCCCCACCGTTCTGGTCACATGGGGCAAATTCCAGTTGGGCGCCGAATACGAGATAACATCAGCACAATATGGGAAAGACCCAAATCCAGAAAACGGACTGGCAGAAACAGACCTGCACTGGGTAACCAACCATAAGGTGCAGATAATGACAAAATTCAACTTCTAACATATGAAGAAACAAATCCTGTGGGCTATTGTCGCGGCTACATGCCTGACTACTGGTGCCCAGACCGTTACTGTGAAAGATACAGTAATGACCACTTATCCTTTCGGTGACCCGAATCCCATCCCTCAGGTGAAACGTAACTGCTATCCTTATTGCAACTTCGAGCAGTTCGCCACTACACCTGCCCGGAAAACGTGGAAAATGGTGGTGCTGGAGAATCCTTACCTCAGGGTGAAAATCTTCCCTGAGATTGGCGGGAAAGTGTGGTCAGTGTTCGACAAAACCGCAGGAAAAGAGATGTTCTACGACAATAATGCTGTTAAATTTCGCGATATTGCCATGAGAGGCCCTTGGACCAGTGGCGGCATTGAATTCAACTATGGTGTCATCGGTCATGCGCCCTCGTGTGCCCACCCCGTGGATTGGCGAACGGAAAAGAAGGCTGACGGAAGTGTGAGCTGCTATATTGGCGTCCTGGAGATGACCAGCCATAGCCGTTGGTGCGTAGAAATAAACCTACCAAAGGATGCTGTGTGGTTGCGTACCTCTTCCACGTGGTATAACCTCAGCGGTTGTTACCAGCCCTATTATTCATGGACGAATTCTGGTGTGACGTCGGCAAACGACCTTATTCTGGTCTATCCAGGCTCGCACGCCATCGGTCATGAAGGGGAGTTCCTTTCGTATCCTTTGGACAAAGAGGGAAGCGATATTTCCCGCTATGCCAATCAGGAGGGAATGCCCAGCATTTCGTATCATGTTGTGGGAACACGCAAGCCTTTCTTTGGAGCTTATTATGAGAAGAGCGACTGGGGAATGCTGCACTATGCCATGCGCGATGAAAAACTGGGGCGCAAATATTTCTCATGGTCGCGCAATGATGACGGACAGATTTGGGTAGATTTGCTCACGGATTGTGGCGTACAGTATGTGGAGATGCAAGGGGGACGACTCTATAACCAGAATATGGAAAGGAGTTCCCTGGAATCCTCATTCCGTCAACCGCTCTTCGCGCCATTCGGTACTGATGAGTGGTCTGAGTACTGGATGCCATATAGCGGTATCGGCGTAGCGCAGGAGGTGTCGTTGGATGCTGTGACGGACGTGCAGGAGGACGAGAAGGGTATACATGTGGGCATCTATCCCCTTCAGGCAGCCAGTGGTACATTGACAATACTCGATAGCGAAGGAAAAACGCTCTACACTGCAAAGCACAATCTGCTGCCGGCTCAGGCTGTCAGGGTGGATGTCGAAGGCACGCCCGACAAGGTTCTGATAGAAGACAAAGTGCTCTGGAGAGCAGAAAAGGACACATCCGAGCGTCCCCTCAACCGCAATCCGAAATTCGACGCTTCTACTGCCTCCGCCTGGCTGCTTATGGCGCGTGACTATATGGGACTTCGCCGGTATGACAATGCCGAGCAGGCGCTCGACAAAGCTTTGGAACTGGATGCCGCCTATGTGGATGCCTTGGCCATGAAGGCACATCTGCTGCTCCTCCGCATGCGTTATGGGGAGGCATGGGACTTTGCTTGCCAAGCCCTTACCATCGACCAATACAACCCTGAGGCCGGCTATGTGGCAGGCATGGCAGCCGTGGCACTTGGAAAGGACGAGGAAGCCCTCGACTGTTTTGAAGTGGCTGCCATTTCCCATAGTGCCCTCCGTTCGGCATGTCACACGGAACTGGCACGTCTGCATAGTCGCTTTGGAAATAGTAGGTTGGCTGTGGAATATGCCCGTAAGGCACTCGTGAGCAATGCCCACAACATCACGGCTCTGATGATTCTCTATAAGCAGACGGGGGAAGGCATAGGGCAGATTGTTGCCCTCGACCCCCTGAGTCACTTTGCGTCTGCCGAGAAGATGCTTGCAGGCACTCTCTCGGCCAAGGAATTTGCCCAGTCCTTCAACGAGGAGATTCCCTGGGAGGAGTATCTGGAGCTGGCTGTCTTCTACCACAGCATCCGATTGGATAGCGATGCCGCTAACATCCTCGCGGCTCTGCCCAGCCAGAATGCCCTTACAGCATTGTGGATAGCCTGGTTGCGTAATGATACTGGCGCTATCGAGGCGGCTGAACAACAGACGCTGGACTTCGTGTTCCCCTTCCGTTCCGAGTCTGTGGCACCCCTCGAATGGGCGCTGGCACACGGCGGACATTGGCAAAGCCGATACCTGCTGGCATTGCTGAAGGACTACCTCGGTGACGGGAATGCGGCACGAGAACTAGTGACTCCCGACGATGCCACATATGCACCTTATTATATATATAGGTATCAGGCGTTCTCGGGCGATATTGCTGATGTGCGTAAGGCCATTGACATTGACCCCGCAGCATGGCGGTATCGTCGTATGCTGGCTATGTCACTCATCTCCAGTGGCAAGGCAGACGAAGCCATCGAGATGCTGCAGACGTATCGTCCCACCTGTCCGGACAACATGCAGATAGGTGATGCTTTGGTAGATGCCTACGTGGCAGCTGGGCGTTATGAAGAGGCCGAGACGTTGCTCTCGTCGCTTGTGATAATGCCATTCGAAGGTATGCGCGGAAGTCACGACAAGTACCGCGACATCAAACTCCACCTCGCTGCATCCGCCATCGATTCAGGGGACTACCGGAAGGCTTCCCGTCTCATCAAAGAAGCCCAGCAATGGCCTCGGAATCTGGGTGTCGGGAAACCTTCAGAAAGCTCCATCGACCACGATGTGGAAGACCAGCTGACAGCAGAAATCAAGCGCCGCCGCCACTCCAAGGGACCTTTTGAACCCATCTTTCCCAAGATGAAAAGTCTGATGTCCCATGATGTGCGTCTCTTTGATTAAAACCTAGAAGGCAAGAGCCGAACACAATATGCGATGGATTAAGTTCAGAGGTTAGTCGTTCTTTTGTTTTGTCAGAGCCAGAATCAATGCTTCAAGCTGCTGATTATTCATGCCGTGGGAGAGCAAATAGTTGGAGAATGCTTTTGCGTAGTCAACGTACGGCAATTGTGCTTCATCGGTAACACCTGCATAGTACTTAATTGATAATTTGACATGACTTAAAAGTTTTTGTTACACTTCTTTAGTTTCTGCAAAAATACAACATTTCTCGAAATATGCAAGTCTCCCAACATTTAAATCTTGTCTAAAAACCTTTCAATCTTGTCTGAAAATCAAAAAAAATGCCTAATCTGTTGTCGTATAGGCTTTTTTTTTTTATTTTTGTCCCATGCTAATGCTGAAAACAACAGCCATGAAACGAGTAAAAAGGTTAAAATGTTAATGATAAACGATTATGAAAACAAAAATTGAAGAAATCGACGGCAAGTATGTTGCTACATTAGAAGGAGAAATGGATACTGCAGCCGCTATGGAAGTAGAGGAAATTTTGAAACCACTCTATCAGAGCAATGGAAAGGACGTAATCATCGACTGCACCAACCTAGAGTATATCGCATCCAGCGGACTGCGCATTCTCCTCTCCATTCTTAAAGATGCCAAAGCCAGCGGTAGCCGTGTAGTGCTGAGAAATGTCAACGAGGACATCAAGAATGTTTTTAGTCTGACAGGCTTTATTAACATCTTCGAGTTTGAATAAAATAAGGAATGGAAAATAATAATCCTACTACCGCAAGAGCAGCAAGAACCTTCCGATGCGAAGGAAGAAGCATAGCTGTGATGAAGCTATCCTTATTTGGAGCAGCCTTCATTCTTTCATTTTTTCATTTTTTCATTTTTACATCCTCTTGCTGGGCACAGACAGATTCTACGAAGGCCAATAAACTGAGTATGGACTTGCAATTCCTGGCTCATGGAGAGATTTGTGCCGGTGGTTTGCCCAAGCCGCCCGTCAACAACCCAGACAAGCCGGAAGCCGACTTATCGGCTTTCCTGTTAGGACGTACCCGCTTATCCCTGAACTACGAGCGCAACTGGCTGGAAGCAAAAATCACATTGCAGAACAATGCTGTCTGGGGTATGCGCAACAACATGTCGGTGGATTTATACGAAGGATGGGTGAAGATGAAATCCAAGAACGGATTCTTCACTAAGATAGGACGTGTAGCACTGTCTTACGACGACGAGCGTATCATTGGACCCAACGATTTTGCCACAGCATCTCTGTCGCACGATGTGGGTATGGTGGGATACGAAGGACACGGACACCAGATTCATGGTATATTCGCATTCAACCAGAATAGTGAAAATGTATATGAGGGTACCTATTATGATAATGGTTCACAGTACTATAAGACTATGCAAACCGTGTGGTACCACTACGATTTTCCCAAGTTCCCATTGGGCGCGTCACTGCTCTTTATGAATATGGGCATTCAGGCTGGCGAGGAAGGAGATACTCAAAATCCTCCATCCACCAAATACCAGCAGATGTGGGGTACTTACCTGAAGTATCACCCCAAATACCTCACACTGGAGGCTTCGTACTATCGGCAAACGGGCAAAACGGTAAATGAAAAGAAACAATACAAGCCCATCAAGGCATGGATGGCCAGTGTGAAGGCTACCATCACACCCACGGACCATTATGGATTCCAACTGGGCTATGATTACCTGAGCGGCGATGACTTTGTGCCCGTCCCTTACGGCGGCACGGCGGGATTGCCCTTTCATGAGGTGCTGAAAGGCTTCTCGCCCCTCTACGGTTCACGCACCAAGTTCTACGGCATCCTGGACTTTTTCTACACCAGTGCCTACATCAACGGCTTCACTCCCGGTCTGCAAAATGTCTATGTCGGTGCCTTTGGCAACCCTTTACCCAAGATGCGACTTTCCGTCGATTACCATTATCTGGCGGTGGCTACCAACCTTTCTGGACTCAGCAACACTTTGGGACACAACATAGATTTCAATGCCGAATACGCATTCTCTAAGGATGTCTCTCTTTCGGTAAACTATTCCATGATGGCGGGAACAGAAACCATGACCCGGCTGAAACAGGAAAATGGCAGTAAGTATGCTCACTGGGCATGGTTCTCACTGCTTGTATCTCCTACCCTTTTTACCACAAGATTCTGAACACAACGATTCCAGAATCTAATATAAAGAAATACTAACATAAAACATGGTAATTATGAAAATTACAAAACTATGGATGCTTGCCGCCATTCTGACTTGCGGTATTGTACTGACAGCGTGTTCGAACAATGATGACCCTGTAGTACCGCCTACTGACAATGTGGAAGCACAGTTGCAGAAGATGACACTGCGCGAAAAGGTGGGACAGATGTTCTTTATCCGTATGGAATCGCTCGACCCATCTATTGACTGGACAACATACGACGACTTGGCTAACATAAAGATTAAGGAAGTGACCGAGAATATGAAGGCCGTGAACGAGAATTATCCCGTAGGCGGCATCATCCTCTATGCATGGAATATCGATAACGAAACGCAGTTGGCCCGTCTCATCCCGCAAGTACGCGCTCTGAACGGCAATCCGTTACTCTGTATCGACGAGGAAGGAGGTCGGGTGTCACGCATTGCCAACAATCCTAACTTCAATGTCAAAAAGTATGAGTCGATGGCTTCCATAGGTGCCACTGGCGACCCACGGAATGCATACGAATGCGGTAACACCATCGGTACTTACCTGCAACGTTACGGCTTCGATATCGACTTCGCTCCTGTGGCCGACGTGAACACCAATCCTGAGAATGTCATCATTGGCCCCCGTGCCTTCAGCGATGATCCTGCTGTTGCTGCCCCCATGGTTACCAGTTACCTGCAAGGCCTGAAGGATGCAGGTATCACGGGATGTATCAAACACTTCCCCGGTCATGGCGACACGAAAGCCGACACGCACTATGGATATGCTTCTACTCAGAAAACATGGGAGGAAATGTTGAATTGCGAGATGGTTACCTTCAAGGCAGGCATACAATGGGGTTGTAAGCTGATTATGACGGCTCACATCGGTGCACCTAAGGTTACCGGTTCCGATGTACCCAGTACCATGTCGCCCATTATCCTGCAAGACAAACTGCGCGGTGAACTGGGCTATCAGAACATCATCATCACCGACGGCATGGAGATGGGTGCCATCACCCAGCAGTACACCAGTGCCGAAGCCGCAGTGGGCAGTATAAAGGCAGGCGTGGATATTGTGCTTGGCCCTCGCTACTTCACAGAGGCTTTCGATGCCGTAATGGATGCAGTTAACAACGGAACACTTAGCGAAGAGCGAATCAACCAGAGTGTACGCCGAATACTGAAACTCAGACAAGAGATGAAAAGATAACGGGAACAACAACTGTAAATAGTAAACTAAAATAATTGAAAGTGAACTGACCAGACATGGCCAGTTTACTTTTTTTTTGTAAAAACGCATTTTTTTTCTCTATTTTCATAAGAAAAGCAAAAAAGATACTATATTTGCGTGCGAAAATAGTTAAATTAAATCTAAATATAAGAAACCTAACATTATTAACATGAAACAAGGATTACTTTATCGGTTTTTCCTGACAGCACTGGTATGTCTGTTAGGAGTAAGTATGGCTATGGCTCAGGTACCTGAACCTACTGCTAAGTGGACTTTTGAGAACACCGAGGACCTGATGGCTCCCCAGATTGGCAGCTTGCCTCTGACACCCTGTCTGCTGGGCAGTTACTCCATCGCACCCTCGACCCTAAGTGAAACGGGCATTGTTACGGCAGACGGTCCCACAGCAGGCAGCAAGGCTATCTACGTGCCTAAAAAAGCTGCGCTGAAGGTTCCCCGTACCGAGGGTGCAGAGACTTCTACAGCCTACACCATCATGATGGACATTATGGAGCCTGATGCAAACCCTTACAACGGCTTGCTCCAGATGGACGAAGCTAACAACAACGACGGTGACCTATTTACCAACAAATATACTATTGGTATAGGCTCTATGGGCTACGCAGGCAATATTAAGGACAATACGTGGTATCGCGTGGTGTTCACCTACAACGAGAACAACCCTGCAGGCACACAAGCCAGACTCTATGTAAACGGCGTGAAGATAAAAGAGGGTGGTGCGAATATACGTCATCAGATGGCACCTTTTGGCTTCTATCTGCTCTGTGACGAGGATGGTGAAAAAATAGAATATACCTATCTGGCAGAAGCATCTCTCTGGGAGACACCTCTTACCGATCAGCAGGTAAGTGAACTGGGTAGTGCTATTCCTGCTACAGTGTTGGAGATTGCAACAGCCGACGATTTGCGCAACTTTGCTCAGGCTATTAATCGTGGCGAAGACTTGAAAGGCGTGCTGACCTCCGACATCGATTTGGGTGGTTCTGCATGGGAAACTCCCATTGGTACCAACGAGAATAGCTTCTCTGGTAATTTTGACGGTCAGGGACACAAGATTACGGGCTTCAATGCTACATGCGAGACTGACGGAGCCGGACTTTTTGGCGTAACAAACGGTGCGGTTATCAAGGACTTCAGCATCTACGGTACTCTTAAGGCAATCGCAGGTACTGGTTCTGGTGTGGTTGGCTATCCTACCGGCAGCAACATCTCGGGCATCCACTCTTATCTAGAGATTAGTGTTCCCGCAATGGAAGTGCATCATGTGGGGGGCGTTGTAGGCTCGGCTCGCGGTAGCAACACAATAACCGGCTGTACCTTCCACGGCTCTATGCAAGTAGCAGAGGGCAGCACCGATAACTTTGCCGGCATTGTGGCTTATCTGGGTGGCGATAAGGTACAGTTCTGTGCCAACTACGGAACTATCAGCTTCGATGACGTCAACTGTGCAGCAGGCGGCATCGCAGGTTATTGCAACAATACCGGCTCTTATGTGCAGAACTGTCTTAACATGGGTAAAGTCGTTTACACAAATGCTGAAGAAACGCCCAGCAAGGGTGGCGCCATCGTTGGTTGGCTGCGCACTCACGACGAGACCAAGATGACGGGTAACTGCTGGCTCGAAGGCAGCGCAACAGGTGCCGGTAAGGATGGCGGCAATGTAAAACTGACAACAGCATTCTGCTTTAATGAGGCACAGTATGCAAGCGGTGAGGTTTGCTATAACCTCAACGGCGACCAATCTGTCATCGGCTGGTATCAGACATTGCCTGGAGACAAGGAGCCCGTTCTCCTTGATTCCACTCACAAACAAGTTTATAAGAACGGACGTCTTCACTGTAATGGTGATCCCAGCGAAGACACAAGCTTTTCTAATGAGAATATAGGCACCACACAGGATGACCACCACATGGTAGACGGCTTCTGCGACTATTGCGGCCTCTTCTTCCCTGATGGCTTAACACCCAATGCCGACGGCTTCTACGAACTTGCAAACGCAAGGCAGCTTGCTTGGTTCGAGCAAAAGGTCAACACTGGTGAACTTACTGCCAATGCCATCCTTACCGCCGACATCGATTTTGCAGTCCTCATGCCAGAAGGCGCAAATCCTGAGGAAACCCAGATTACCTGGACACCAATTGGCGACTGGGGGCAAACACGTGGTTTGGCCAATGCCGGCTATCAAGGTCACTTCGACGGACAGGGCCACACCATCAAGAACCTCAATGCCGCCGCAAAGCAGAACTTCTTTGGTCTGTTCGGTGTTATTTCTTCAAACGCCCTCATTGAAAACTTCACCATCTACGGTACCATTTCCACTATCTATCAGTACGCTGGCGGTGTTGCTGCTTATTCTCGCGACGCGAATCCCACCATCCGCAACGTCCATAGCTACGTGAACATCAACAACACTTGCGCTGGCGGCAGACAAGGCGGTATTCTGGGCTGTGCTTCTATCAACGACGCAAACTACCGTACTACCGTCGAGAACAGCATCTACTCCGGCACACTTGACGGCAACGATGCTGGTGGTGGCGGTAACTACGGCGGTATCGTAGGTTATGTGAACAACAGCAGTGCTAACCTCGTTGACATTACCAATTGTCTGTTCGATGGTAAAGTGGTGAACCTCAACGAGACACCTGGTGGCTGTACCTTCGGCGGTGTCGTTGGATACAACAATGGCGGTAAGGTAACCATCAAGAACTGTCTGTCTATTGGTACGGTAAGTGCTGCAGAGAATAAGTACGGTCAGTTCTTCGGTGCCCTGAACGGCAACAACTCAACATTTGTGAACAGCTATTATGTTGGTGACTTTATTAATGGTGCATCAAGTGGTGGCAAGGCAAGTGGTACTGTACCTGGAAAGGTTGATGATGCACAACTGGCCAGCGGTGAAATTACTTGGATGCTGAACGAGGAGGAATTCCTGGATGCTGTTTGGCGTCAGGACATTGGCTATGATGATTATCCACTTCCCACAAGTGTTGGCGCCTTTGTCTATCTGTCTCCTGACGGTTATGCAAGCGTCTCTGAAAGCAAACCTGAAACTTTTTACCCATTCCGTGATGCAGTCATTGCTATGGAGACAAACTTCATTGAGGATGACGAATTAGTGGCTTATCAGCCTTTGGTTGATGAATATAAAGAGACTATCGAGTCTTGGGAGTCAATTGATAATATGAACGACTTCTTAGCAGCTTACAAGGCCGGTTTCAAGGTTAAGGAAGCTATCAATAAGTCTGCTGCCAGCTATGCCGCTTACGCACAGGCTTGCGAGGAGACTGCCAACTATGTGAAGGATAATAGCCTGGAAGGTGAATATGCAGATTTCCTCGTAACTTATTTGGAGGAAACCGTCGAGCCTAACAACGACTATCCTAACGGTAGTGCTCCCTACATCATGGAGAACCGCAACTTGAACGATGAAAAGATTGTAGCCGAAATAGCCTTCATAGATCAGATGCTGCAGAATGCCCTTGCAGGTGGCATAACTCCTGGTACCGAGATTACCCGTCTGATTGTTAATCCTAACTTCACAGAAGGCGAGGACAAGTTCGAAGGATGGACCAAGGAAGCTGGTGAGGGCGCAACCTTTGCTACTGGCGGTGTTCAGGAGATTATGAACATTGCCCGTGGTAAGGACGGCATTTTCGATATCAAGCAAACTGTAAGTGATTTGCAGAACGGTATCTATATGATGGCGCTGAACGGTTTGTTCCTTGATGGTCAGGACATCTACTCTCAGTTCTATGCTGGCCAGCTTTATCTGAACGATACCTATAACTACTTTATGTCATCCAGCGAGGATATTATTACTGAGGCCGATGCCGTAGATCAGGTGAACTGTTTGCTCAGCGACGATGACAAATACATGGAGGATGAGGAACTGATAGGTTACGTTCCCTCTACCTTCAAGGGCTGCTCTTACGCTTACAATGCAGGTCGTTACCCCAACTTCTGTGCTACAGAAGTGACAGACGGTACGCTGACTATTGGTATGCGTAACCTTGGCGCAACGGGTAAAGGCGACTGGATGCCATTTGGTAATCTGCGTGTTTATTATCTGGGTAATGCCGATGAGGCTAACGAGAAGCTTGCTGAGGTATTGGAAGGCTTTGTTGCCCGTGCTCAGATTATTGTAGATTTTGAAATTAGCGACGGATACGAGGATATTGAGAAGAAGCCTAATATCTCTGCTGAGCTGAAGGGACGTCTTATTGACGCTATAGCAGGTGCAGAAGAAGCTACTACAGGCGAACTGAAGATGGCTCTCATCAATTCCTTCTCTGAGCTCTTTAATGAGGTTCATGCTTGCCGTAAGGCATATATCGCAATGGCTAAGGCTACTCAGACTCTTTCTGATGCCATTAACGACCTGTTAGGCTTAGGCCTTATCACCGACGAGGAGTATACCCAATGGGATGCCGAAATCTATGAGGCTTTGGATCATTTTGTTAACGGAACTGTTTCTACCGAAGAAGCTCTTGCCATTGCAGAAAAACTGAACATCATGGATCAGATGATGCCTCAGGTTGATGGCGTATATCAGATATCTACAGCTAAGCAACTTAAGCTCTTCGCTATAACAGTTAATAACGGTAAGAATGAAGTCAGTGCAGTCTTGACAGCCGACATTGACCTTGCAGAACTGGCAACAGAGTCTGAAGAAGGGGAGACTCCTGCTGAATTAGATTTGGCTTGGACACCTATAGGCCTCTGGGGCAACAATAGTATTGCTTTCATGGGTCACTTCGACGGTCAGGGTCATACCATTAAGAACTTTAAGTCTTCTTCAACCCAGAACTTCTTTGGCCTGTTTGGTGTACTCTCTACAGGTTGTCTTATTGAGAACTTTACCATCTATGGTGATATTGCCACAAACTTCCAATACACAGGTGGCGTTGCCGGTTACTCACGTGATACCGAAACCTTCATCCGTAATGTACACAGCTATGTGAACATCAATAACTCATGCGCTGGTGGCAGACAAGGCGGTATCTTGGGTACAGCACAGAATGGTAAGGCAACAGTTGAGAACTGTACTTATACTGGTACCCTTGACGGTAACGATGCTGGTGGTAGCGGTAACTATGGCGGTATCATTGGTTATGTTAACAACAGTGCTTCTGCCATTGCCATTATCAACAACTGTCTGTTCGATGGCCAGGTTGTTAACAACAATGCAGCTCCCGGGAACTGTACCTTTGGCGGTATCGTAGGATACAATAATTCTGGTACGGTTACCATCAAGAACTGCTTGTCTATCGGTACTGTCCGTTCTACCCGAGCTTCCCAGTTCTTTGGAGCCCTCAACGGAAACAACTCTACCTTCGAGAACAACTACTACTTAGGCGACAATATTAATGGTCCTGGTAGTGGTGGTACAGCTGCTGGTCCTGCTCCTGTTAAGGTAACAGAGGAACAGTTGGCAAGCGGCGAGGTTTGCTTCAAGCTGAATGGCGATGCTGAGATTCCTGCTTGGTATCAGAACCTTACTGGCGATGATAAGGATGCTTATCCTGTTCTTGATCCTACTCATAAGGTAGTTCTGTACGACGAGATCAACGGCTATCACAATGAGGGCGATGAAGATCCCGATGGCATTGGAAACGTTAACGTTAACGATAACGATAACCTCAATAATGCTGCCATTTACAACATGGCAGGTCAGCGTTTGAGCAAGCCTCAGAAGGGAATCAACATTGTTAATGGAAAAAAGATTCTATTTTAACGATAACCGATTGAGAGTTGACTTTGGTCAAACTTGACATGTTTCAATCTCGTCTGAAATTGTTTCAATTTCGTCTGAGGACTTTAAATATTGTCTGAAAACCTTTCAATTTTGTCTGAAATCTGAAAAAAGTGTCTGTTCCGCCGTGGTGCAGACATTTTTTTTATGTATTTTTGTCGCAGGAAATTTGAGATGAAAAGAATAAGATAATGTTCAATGCTCAACGCTGGAGGGGTCGCGAGCGAATTGCGAGAAGGTTTAGCTCGACGGCCCGAAGGGGAAAGTCAACGAAGTGGCAATGTTCAATATTCAACTAATTAAGAATGGGAAATGACTTTTATCATCGTAATGAACGTAACTACTACGGCTGTTTAGTCGGGCTGGTGGGAACGATAGCGATACTGTTGTACCTTATCATCAGCGCTTTATTCCATTGAGTATTCTATAGGTGATAATAAATATGATTAACCCAAAAATCGAAACTTGAAACTTGAAACATGGAACTTGAAACATGGAACTTGAAACATGGAACTTGAAACATAAACCATTATGAAAACAAACAAAATTTTTTCTCTGCTGGCCGCTATCATGATGGCTGCCATGTTTACAGCTTGTAGTAACGACGACAATCCTGTCAAGCCATCGCTGGATAGGACGGATATCGACACCTGGAACGCAAGCACCAAGACGCTGACCGTGAACATCAATCCTTGGGAAAATGCCTACTCCGATAACACGGAAATCCAGCACATCGTCTTCGCCGACAATGTGACAAACATCGGCAAAGCTGCCTTCGATGGCTGCGGGAACCTGGAATCGGTCACCTTTGCAGAAAACTCACAGTTGGAGACCATCAATGGTTGGGCATTTGGTTATTGTGGAAAACTGACCACGATTACCATCCCCGCCAGCGTAACCACCCTTAAAGGTCCTGTCTTCACAGGCTCCGGTCTGCAGACCATTTTCTTTGAAGAGGGTTCCAGGCTGCAGACCATTGGTAATAATGCTTTCGACAACTCAGCCTTGACTGCGATTACCATCCCCGCCAGCGTGATTACCATCAATTTAACTGCCTTCAGTCGGTGCGCATACCTGTCTACGGTGAACTTTGAGGAGAACTCACAATTGGAAACTATCGACCATGGCGCCTTTATGGAGTGCTACGCACTGAAGAAGATTACCATCCCCGCCAGCGTGACCTTCATCGGCGACAATGCCTTCGATGAATGCCAAAACCTGTCAGTGATTAACATCCTTGCGCAGACACCGCCCAGCCTGGGCACTCATGCATTCGCACATACTGCCGAGGACTTCAAGATTTTCGTCCCCAAGGATTGTGTTGATGCATACAAGACAGCCTATCCCGACTTCGCAGACAGAATCAAGCCGATTATGGGCGACGACGTGACGGAAATCGATTCAATTGATAATTGATAATGATGCGCGTGATTAAATAACATAAAGCGATATGAAAACGAAAAAGACTTTGGCTATATTCGCCATGTTGGCCACCGTCATGATGGCTGCCATGTTTACAGCTTGTAGTAACGACGACAATTCGGTAAAACCCAAGCCTCTGGATGACGAGGATGCTACACTAGTGACGAACGACCAGGAACTGCGCAACGCCATCAAGGACGGTGCAAGCATCAAGCTGGCTAACGACATCGACCTCAGCAACAGTACGCTGAGTATCCCAAGCGGTACGAAGGTAACCATCAACTTGGGTGGCTTCACGCTGGACCGCAAACTGACACAGCGCGGCGAAGGCGGCGGTCAGGTCATCACTATACGTGAAGGCGCTACGCTGAACCTCAGTAACGGGACCCTGAAAGGCGGCTGGGGCGGCAACGCCGGCGGTGTCAGCAACGAGGCAGGTACGGCTAACCTGACGGACGTCACCATCACCGGCTGTACGGGCGACGACAAGGGCGGCGCCATCTGCAACCTAAGCGGCGGAACGCTGACGATGAAGGGTGGTTCCATTACGGGCAACACGAGTTTCGATAAAGATGATCCAACAGGTGGCGGCGGTATGTTCAACGCCGAGGGTGCTACGGCAACCCTGACGGACGTGACCGTCACGGGCAATCAGGCCAAGTCGAAAGGTGGCGGCGGTATCTGCAACTACGGCACGCTGACACTCGATGGCTGTACCATCACTGGCAACACCTGCGGAAAGAACGGCGGCGGCATTTATAATTTCAGCACTGCCACTCTGAACATGCAGGGGAAAATGACCATAACCGACAACATAGGAAAAGAAGGCTTGACCCACAATGTCTTTCTGAAAGAGAATGCGGTCATCACCGTCAGCGGTGCACTGACAGACAGTAAAATAGGTATTACGTTGGAAGACGAAACAGGAACGTTCACCAGTGGCTACAAAGAAAAGAACAGCGATGTTGACCCCGCCACCATCTTCACGTCTGACCTAACAGGCGTAATGGCTGTCAGCCCCGATGACAACAACGAGGCGCAGCTAAGCAATTCCCTCCCCGACGGCGACATCTATTACATCGAGCGCTCATGGGACGACGCAAGCAAGTCCGTTAAGACTGAAACCAAGATTCTGCATAATGGCGACTACACCACGCTGACCGGCGGCGATGACATCACTATTCAGCCCGGATTCTATGTCGTCAAGAGCAATATCGAGCACGACGACATCGACTTGGTCGGCGATGGTGTACACCATCTTATCCTCTGCGACGGCGCTCAAGTAGAGGCCGACATCGTCCATGTAGCTCCCGGGCACACGCTCCATATCTATGGCCAGGCAGCCAATTCCGGCAAATTGTATATTCCAATGGGAAATGATGATGAATTTGAAAAAGAATCGGGCATCGGTGGCAGAAACGCAGAAGCCTGTGGCAACGTTATCATCCACGGAGGCGATATCCACGCCGAGGGTAAAGACTTAGGAGGTGCCGGCATCGGTGGTGGCCAAAATGGCAATGGTGGCAACGTCACCATCTATGGTGGCAATGTCTTTGCTCAAGGAGGAGGTGGCGATGATATATGCGGTGCGGGCATTGGCGGCGGAAACGCAGCCAATGGCGGAACTGTCACCATCTATGGCGGCACCATCAAAGCCGACGGATATAAGGGTGGCGCCGGCATCGGTAGCGGCAACAACGACAGTCATCATGGTGGCACTGGTCCGCTTAGTGGTGAGCGTTCCCCCATTACTGGTGGCACTGTCATCATCTATGGCGGTTACGTGGAAGCTTACGGCACTGATGGTGGTGCCGGCATCGGCGGCGGCAACAATGGTGGCGGTGCCGACGTCACCATCAACGGCGGCATCGTGAAAGCAAATGGTGGATCTAGTGGCGCAGGTATCGGTACCGGCATACAAGGAGGAAGTGATGCAGTCCATTATACTGGTAAACTCACCGTGAACGGCGGCGAGGTGTATGCCTATGGCGGCGATGACGCTGCCGGCATTGGCGGCGGCGATGATGTCAGTGGTTCCGATGTCACCATCAACGGCGGCTATGTCTATGCCAAGGGCGACGGCAACGGTGCGGGTATCGGTAGTGGTTGTGAAGGCATCTGGAGCGGTGGCAAACAAGGTGGCTCGCTCACGGTCACTGGCGGTCGTGTGGAAGCATACGGCGGTGAAGATGCTGCCGGCATCGGTGGCGGCGAGGATGCCGACGGAGGCACCGTCACTATCAGCGGTGGCTACGTCTATGCCAAGGGCAGTTACGGTGGTGCTGGCATCGGCGGCGGCGAAGGAGGCGACGGCGCTAATGTGACCATCACAGGCGGCACTGTCCATGCTTCTGCTGGATCAGGTGATACTGGAAACAGAGCCATCGGTCCGGGCTATGGCGATGACGTTTACGGCTCGCTGACCGTCGGCGACTTGATGATGGTACGTGCCGAGCGTATCTTCACAGAGCCCGAGCGTGTGAACGGCTGCTGGTACCGCACGGATGTCCACGTGGAGCTTTGCACCCATCCAGGCTATACGGCAGATACTTGCCCCTATCATAAGCATTAGAAAGAGCCTGCTCCATTGTGCTAAAAGGTTTCTCACTGGCCAGTGGCCAGTGAGAAACCTTTAATCATCGGAATGGGCGGGAGTGTCTTCCCGTTCTCCATCACCGCCATAGCGTAGCCTATCAGCAGCCAGTTGGTCGGATGCGTCTGCGGGTCACCCAAGTCCCTGTCGGGCCCTATTCCCGTGTAGTCCGACACATGGCGGATATAGGCAGGCGTATTGTTCTCCTTGGCTGGAGCCCATCGCGACACAATGTCTCTGATGGTCCGTAGCTTGTACTTCCCGTAATACGTCTTGCAGAGAATCACAAAAGCAGCTCGCCAACCATATTCCATAGTATAAAATTGGACAAATTCAGCCTCACCCCGACCCTCTCCCTTGGGAGAAGAGTTGTTCCCGTTCCCGTTAACGTTCCCGTTACCCGAAGGGTTTATTTGTCCCTGCCACTTATCCGCACTCTTGCGAATATTCAACGGATTATTATTCCTTATTCCTCTTGGTTCCATAATTTTTATAATGTTTATTGGTTATTGGTTATAGGTTATTGACGGTCTAGGGATTGGTTCCCGTTCCCGTTAACGTTATCGTACGAAGTCACTTTATTTCCTTTTTTGAAACTGAGTTCTGAGTTCTGAGTCACATAATTACGATATATCCAGTTCCTGATCATCTTAGCGGTATTTTTTGTATCAAGCCCTTGCTGACGTCGCACCTTCTTTGCGTCTTCCAGCGTAAAGGTATCAGGCAGTAGCTCCAGCAGATTTCTTGGCCCTCTTGTACCTGTACGTTCCGCAGCATTATTGGCCTGCTCAATGGCATCGCCAAAGAACTGCATCTTGCACCACAGGTCGTAATTCAGACTCCAGCGGATGAAATCCTCACAGGTCTTGTCCCATTTGTAATCATTGGCGACGAACAATACACAAGCCTTTAGATAAGCTATCACGTTAGCACGGAACGTGAAGTTCTCGTAAGTACGGCTCTGGCTTAATCTGCTGAACTCCGCACATTCTTCATTCAGCTTCTTGGCCAGCTTGAAAGCCTGAGGACAATCTATCTCCCCACGAGCACCACAGAGGCGTTCTATGTATGGTTTCAATTCCTCATCAAACTTCTCGTCGTAATCGCCATACACGGGAATCTCGCTACCAATTTCACGCTCTGGGATGGTACAGAAGTTGATACGGCTCAGAGGGCCATCGGTCAATACTCGGGCAAAGTATTTCTGCCCCTTCTGGATAGTTGTAGTAGCATTCCAGTTGAAGCGAATACAAACCCTCTCCGTTACGCTTTGTGTACCGATACGCGTCTGACCGTAGCGGTTGCCAGGGTCGAAGGCCAGACACATGATACGGAACTGCTGACCGCCGCTTCCATTGCCCTTCAGTGCATCAAACTGGTCAATCTCGTTCAGCTTCACATACAGGAAATGCTCGTCCGCCTCTGCCATACGCATCACGAAGGCCGGGTTCGTCATATCCGCGTCAATCTCCTGGATAACAAGACCCTCAGGGCGT
>JAFSRW010000076.1 GCA_017445925.1 Bacteroidaceae bacterium
GTGTTCTGCATCGTCGCTCTCGAAGTAGTATTCAGGATTGGCAATATATCCCCTTATGTCGCTTCCTAAAAGCATCCATGTCTTGATGTCCCCTATCTTCCCGTTTACCACGCTGCTGGCATCCATAGCTGAGAAGGACAGTGATGTGTAGGGCGTGGATGTGATATCCATTGATACCTTGCCGCAAGGTAAGAGTTTTGTTGTGGTGGTTTGGATTTGCAGAGAATCAGCATATTCCGGACAACGGAAGACAAAGCGGTCGGCCAAGGCTCCACCTTCAGTATCGAAGACAGTGACTTGCGAAACGCCTTCAGGCAGGACATCGCGGGCAAGAGAGAAATGCTGGTAATCCTTTGCCTTGAACGTAGATGACGTCAGAATTTTCCCACTATGTATAAGTGCATAGCCAAGCTCCTTATCCGAAAGACCTGAAGTTGCCCAAATATCCATTGTAAGACTGTCGTCGCTAAGGGCATCCACCCGCAGGGAAATGCCTTCGTCCAGTGCCTGGGGAAGTGTGTATGAATGGGTATTCCCATTGATGTCAATCTCCACCGACTTATGGTCTGAAGAGTCAGGAATATCCACTACTCCGCGCTCACCTTTTATAATATATGCCACGCGGGCAGGGAGTCCCTTCACCAGATTTCCGCCTTCAGGATAGAAGGCACGTTTCTGCTCCTTTGCTGTTTCTGTGGCAGTAAGGCGCGTCTCCGTGTCGAGGCGAGGCTTGTAGTCGCCTTCCTTCCTTGGCTCCCTGAATATGGGAATGATTCTCGAGAAGCAAGCGTTCTTGCTCCAGTTGGTCATATAGCGGGTATAAGCCCTTAACTCATAAAAGCCTGTAGGCAGAACGGCATTGTCCAATGTAATACTGCCTGCACCTATGCCGTGTGTTATGTATAGTTTCTTGTTCGCCACAACATCGCCCTTTGGGCTTACCAGCTCAACGTGCAGGACGCTACTGAGACTGCCGCATTTTTCAGTATCAGTGCGCACCACGTATGCCTTAAACCAGATAGTCTCGCCCTTGAAATACCCTGTGTTGTCAAGATGCAGATACACTTTCTCCTGCGGAAGGGCATTCTTCCATTTAGCTGTCTGTTGGGTATCATCTTCCTTCTCGGCCATAGCATAAAAACTGCCATTTGCCAAGGCGTTTTCGGCATCTGTGCGGGCCATGATGGAAGTGTATTTGTCCAAAGACGGATTATTCCCGACATCATCTATAGCAGAGACAAGATTATTACCTATTTCTATTGGCCAGTTTATGTTTTTCCTGATATCATATTCGGCCATATTAATCATTACAGAGTGACAATTAATTTTGTTGGCATCAAGTGTGAATGTCATGTTATCCACTTCGGAGAACCCATTGCGCGTTGTGTAATTAACACGAAAATTTATGGCTGTACGTGAGGTTACGGATTCATCTTGGTCATAAACCCTTGCATTTGATATCAGCATCCCTTCAAAACAGACGAGTTCGCACGAGGAAGCCTTGACATATACCTTCCCACCAACCAGACTTGTATTGTTTTTAGGAACTAATTTTATGCATCTAAGCCCTTCTTCGTCATCATTCGTGTAAATTTCAGAGGAAATCTGGTAATTCTTTTTCAGCCACCCTGCTGTAACCCCTTTTCGTAAAGGAAATTCGTACCCTTGCCAGAAGTTATCGCCTCCCATAATAGGACCTAAGCAAAAGAGGTTGTGCAGATTGGTCCTACGCAAATTAGATGCATTTTGTCCTGCCGCCGAGATACTATAGTATAGCCCGCTGTAAAGCTTAAGTGCATGAAGAACACCTGCAGAACCTGCTTCCATGAACGATTCCACCATTTCATTACCATCACTGGTCTGTAGCGTGATACGTGAGAAGAAAGGTACTCTGTAATCTCTTTTTGTATTAGCCTCTTTATTCAGTTTCTTAGCCAATCGGACAAGAAGTAATTCGTCTGATTCCACACTTACCTCATGCAGGCCTTTCGTTAATGGTGTTAGTCTAATTGTTTCTGTCAACTCTGATTTCTGGAGTATGAGTGTTTTATATCCAATACAGGAGATTTTTACCTGTTCACCGTTTCCCATCTCCAGGACGGCAACTCCCTCATCGTTTGTCCATGCCCCTCTGCCTTCGCTTACATACATAGATACTCCGGCAAGACTTTCCCCACTCTCTGCATCCACCACATGATATTTGTCCTGTCCGTGTATGTTGGCAGATAAAAGAAGTAATAACAAAACGTAAAAGAATTTTAAAAAAGATGCGTGAGTTTTCATATACTTACCTATAAATCATATGTAGTCACTACCAGAAATCATGTTGCAAAAATAACGAATTTCCCCAAACAAGCAAAGAAATTGGGTGTTTTTCTTTAGTTAATAACGATAAAGTTAACGAAAAAGAAAACCAAAAAGATTGAAGATGTAAAAAGGAAGATGTATTAGGGATGATAAAGGAAGATGACATCACGTTGTGGTGTGTGTCTTGATAATATTTTTCCTGTAATTACTTGTGCAATTCGAAATTATTTATCACCTTTGCACGATAATTTAGAAGGAACAAAATATGGAACTGAGTTCAGCATTAAAGAAAAAATATACCAGCGAGCAATTATCTGCTCAGGAAGCACAGCGACTGGCGGAGTTTATTGCCTGGGGACCTGCTGTATTCCAAGCTTCCAGGCTGATGATTAAGTTCGGCATTCTGGATATGCTGCGAGATGCCGACGAGGGATTGACACGTGAGGAAATAGCAAGCAAGACTCAGCTATCGGACTATGCTGTAAAATGCCTGTTGGAGGCATCTTTGAGCATTGGAACCGTATTGGTTGACCCTGAATCGGACAGGTACACCATCAGCAAAACGGGTTGGTTCCTGCTGACAGATCAGGCCACAAGGGTGAATATAGACTTCAACCATGATGTGAACTATCAGGGATGGTTTCGTCTGGAGGAATCGCTCCTCAGCGGTAAGCCGGAGGGACTGAAACACTTTGGCCCCTGGCCTACCATCTACGAGGGTCTGAGTTCCTTGCCCAACCAAGTACAGCAGTCGTGGTTCGGGTTCGACCATTTCTATAGCGATTCGTCCTTCCCAGAGGCTCTGGATATTATCTTCAAAGAACATAAAACACGCTCGCTCTACGATGTGGGCGGCAATACAGGCAAGTGGGCCCTGCAATGTGTAGCGTTCGATAAGGAAGTGGAGGTGACCGTTCTGGACCTTCCTCAACAGATAAAGATGATGAAGGAGAATATAGCAGGCAAGCCTGGTGCTGAGCGCATAAAGGGTTATGGTATAGACTTGCTTCATCCTGAAGCCTCCTTCCCTAAGCGTGAGGGAGGACTGGATGCCATCTGGATGTCACAGTTCCTGGATTGTTTTTCAATGTCACAGATTGTAAGCATACTAAGGAGGGCTAAAACGGCAATGACGGCTGACACCCGCCTGTATATTATGGAAACGCTGTGGGATCGCCAGCGATTTGAGCCGGCAACCTTCTGTCTGACAATGACGAGCCTGTACTTTGCTGCCCTGGCAAATGGCAACAGCAAGATGTACAATACCGCCGACTTGCAGCAGTGCATAACAGAAGCCGGGCTGCAAATAGAAAAAATCTATGACGGGTTGGGGCAAGGACACTGCGTGCTTAAAGTGAAGACCCCCTAACCCCCTTTAGGGGGAATAAACTTTGGCTATTGGCCATTGGCCTTTGGCTATAAGACTCTTAAACGGTAAACAGTAAACAGTAAACAATGAAAGAAAGGGAGTGGGCAGGTACTACATACGGTAATGCGTGGATGCATAAATGGCTGATACGCTTGCTGAGGTATACGGATGTTAGAATTCTGTATGCCTTCACCTCCGTATTCGTTATTCCCGTCTGCCTACTGATAAACCCCAGCGCTGGCATTACCTATCGGTTCTATAGGAATCGGATGGGATTCGGTCGACTTAAATCAGCCCTCAAAACCTACCAGAACCACTGTCTGTTTGGGCAGGTGGTGATAGATAAGTTTGCCATGTATGCAGGCAAGAAATTCCGGATAGAAATAGAGGGATTGGAACATTATCAGGAACTTACCACTAGGGAAGAAAGCTTTATCCAACTGAGTTCCCACATGGGCAATTACGAGATTGCAGGCTATACACTTCCGCAGGATAAGAAAACGCTGAATGCCCTGGTATTCTTTGGCGAAAAAGAATCTGTGATGACCAACAGAGCCCGACTCTTTTCCGGCACCAATATAAAGATGATACCCATCAGACCTGATATGGGGCATCTGTTTGAGATAGATCAGGCATTACAGCGCGGAGAAACTGTAAGTATGCCTGCCGACCGCATTTTTGGTTCTCAGAAGAAACTGCAAATGCCCTTTTTGGGACAAGTGGCCAACTTCCCTTATGGCCCCTTCAGCATAGCTACCATGAGAGGGCTACAAGTGCTGGCTGTTCATGTGATGAAGGAGAAGAGCCGTACCTATAAGATATATGCTACTCCTCTGCTATACAACCTGGAAGCCCCTCGCCAAGAGCAAATAAAGGAGCTGGCCGAGAAATATGTAACTGAATTAGAAAGGATGGTAAACCTCTACCCTACCCAATGGTATAACTACTTTGAATTTTGAAACAGAACCCCTAGCCCCCTTTAGGGGGAATGAGAATCGAATTTTGAATTTTGAATTTTGAATTATAAATAATGCATGGTGAATTAGTTAATCCAACTGACGAATTTGTACAAGGCATAGACATACATAGCCTGCTGCCCCAGCAGGAACCATTTGTGCTGATAGATAAGATGATGCATTTTAGCACAGATAAGGTGCTGACTCAGCATTGTATCAGGGAGGATTGTATATTCGTTAACCAAGATACTCTTTCGGCAAACGGCCTGCTGGAAAATATAGCCCAGACATGTGCTGCAAGAATAGGTTTTATCTGCAGATACATCTTTAATAACGACATCAAACCCGGTGTGATAGGCGCCATCCGGAATGCAGAAATTATCAGTTTGCCCAAAGTGGGAGACACCATCACTACTGAGGTTGTTATCAGAGAAGAGGCTTTTGGGATGTCGTTGGCTGAAGCTTCCGTGAAACTGGGAGATAAAACCATAGCAACTACGGAAATCAAGATAGCAATATAAGACCCCCTAACCCCTTTTAGGGGGAATGAAGAGTGAAGAATGAAGAGCGAAGAATGGCAACAATAATAGCAGATAATATCATATCACCATTGGGTAATACTACCCAAGCCAATTACCAGGCAGTAAAAGCTGGTAAGTCTGCTTTGTGCCAATATGATCCTGAATTAGGAATTAAGAGAGAAGAATTAGGAATTAATGTGCCTTTCCCTTTCACCGCTTCGTTATTCACACAGGAACAAATAAATGAAATCTCCATTGACGGATATACTCTGTTTGAAAGTTTGGCCATCAACTCCATCAGAAAAGCGTTGGAGGAATGCCAGATTCCTATCAACGAACGGACTTGCCTTGTGATTAGCTCCACCAAACTGGGAGGTGTTCAAGGAGTTCAAAGGGTTCAAGGAGTTCAAGAGGTTCAAGGAGTTCAAAGGGTTCAAAGCGTTCAAGAGATTGCACATGCCGTTGGAATCACCACTACTCCAATTATAGTCTGCAATGCCTGCATCTCTGGCGTATCTGCGTTGATATTAGGAACCCGTCTGATAGAAATGCAACAGTACGACTATGTTATTGTATGCGGCATTGACGTGCAGAGCACCTTCATCATCTCTGGGTTCCAATCGTTAAAGGCTCTTTCCGAAACACCTTGTCGCCCCTTCGATATAGACAGGACAGGGCTTAATCTGGGGGAGGCTGCTGCTACAGTAATCCTGAGCAAGGATGAGAAAGCTGGCAGTTGGCACATCACAAATGCTGCCATCCGGAACGATGCATTTCATATCAGCAGCCCTTCACCCAAAGCCGACGGATGCCTGATGGCCATAGAAACAGCCATGAAAGGACAGAACGCCACAGAACTGGCCCTCGTCAATGCTCACGGAACAGCTACATTGTATAACGACCAAATGGAAGCGCGTGGCCTCAGCAGAGCTGGACTTGCCGACATCCCTACCAATGCCCTAAAGGGTTATTATGGGCACACCATGGGAGCTGCTGGCATACTGGAAACCATCATTACCATTCACAGCCTTGACGACCACACCATCATAGGAACCAAGGGATATAACGAGTTGGGAGTAAGCGGCAACATTAACATTGTCAAAGAGAATACTCCAATACGAGAGGTTCAAGGAGTTCAAGAGGTTCAAGGGGTTCAAAAGGTTCAAGGAGTTCAAAAGACGGATTTCCTGAAGATTATCTCGGGCTTTGGTGGTTGCAATGCAGCAATTTATGTGAGCAAAAAAGGACCTACACCCAAGTCTTCCTGTGAAAGGAGGTGGAAAACTTCTCACAGCATTGTTATTACGCCACAGAAGGTTGTCTTAGATAATGAAATTATAGTTACCCATGAGGTTCTCCCAATTAAGGAGGAACGAAAAGAGGAGATGCTAACCTTTCTTTATAAAACAAGAATAAACAATTACCCCAAGTTCTATAAAATGGATGCGCTGGCTCGCCTTGGCTTTATTGCAACGGAACTATTGTTACAGAAAGAGAGAGAGACAGAAGGCGAACTGAACCGACAAGACAGAGCCGTTATCTTCTTCAACCAGTCGTCCTCGGAACATGCCGACAAAGTATTTCTCTCCTCTATTTCAGACCCAGAGAACTTTTTCCCCTCTCCATCGGCATTTGTCTATACCTTGCCCAACATAGTAAACGGCGAGATAGCTATCCGAAATAATTATCGTGGTGAGACCGCGTTCTACATTCTACCCAAGAAAGATGATGACATCATAAGAATGATAACACAAGCCACCTTGTTAGATGGATACCACAAAAGTATCATAACCGGTTGGTTGGAATACAAAAGCGAGAGCGATTTCCTTGCCGAATTGACCATAGTTATAGGTTATAGGTTAGAGAATAAACAAAAAACAAAAATAAAAACTATTGTGCCCGACGATTCTGTCGTCGGGATACGGTAAACAGTAAACTAAACAAATATGAACGAACTGATTTTAGAACTGAAAGAAGAAATAATTAAAGTACTTAATCTGGAGGATATAACCCCTGAGGATATTGACCCCAAGGCCCCATTATTTGGAGCTGGTGGATTGGGATTAGATTCCATTGATGCGCTGGAATTGATTGTTCTGTTAGAGAAACGCTACGGCATTCGTCTGGCAAGTGCTGCTGAGGGAAAAACTATCTTTACCAGCGTAGAGAACATTTCAAAATATGTGAGTGAAAATAGAAAACGATAACGTTAACGTTAACGATAACAATTATAAATCTATTAAACTATTAAGCTATTAAGCTACTAAACTAATATGTCCAGTATTGCCATAACAGGAAGTGGAATCATCTGCGCCATAGGCAACGATAAGCAGCAAGTATGTGAATCTCTGCTGGCTGAAAAAACAGGCATAGGAGAACTTCGCCATCTGCCTTCGCGCCACAAGGAATTGCCTGTTGGTGAAGTCAAGATGTCTGACACAGAACTCAAGCAGGCCCTTGGCATCAGTCCTACGGAAGTGTTCAGCAGGACAGCTCTGCTGGGTGCTTACGCTCTTCGGCAGACGTTGGCTGATGCCGGACTTACTCCCGAATCACTCAAGTGTAAGCGTGTTACACTTATCTCAGGCACTACTGTGGGAGGAACAGAGGAATGCGAACAATACTCCTGTGGCAATAACACAAAAGCCATTGCAGAACTGACAACGAACAATTCTCAATTTTCAATTTTCAACTGTCAACTGTCAACTATTTCCACCGCCTGTTCATCTGCCCTGAACGCTATCATCTTGGGTACAAGAATGTTGCTCATGGGTGAAACCGACATAGTCTTAGCTGGTGGTACAGAAGCCCTTTCTGTGTTTCATCTAAACGGATTCAATAGTCTGATGATTCTTGACCACCAGGTATGCAGACCGTTTGATGCCACTCGTCAGGGACTCAATCTGGGCGAAGGTGCAGCATATCTAGTATTGGAGCGAACAAACGAAGCACGTTTGCGTAAGGCCAATATAGAGGCTTATATTGCTGGTTGGGGCAACAGATGTGATGCTTTCCACCAGACAGCTACCTCGGAAAATGGCGAGGGGGCTTTTCTGGCTATGACGGATGCCATGAAGATGGCAAATCTACATCCAGAAGATATAGATTACATCAATGCTCATGGTACAGGAACACCTGACAACGACAAGGCTGAAAGCACAGCTCTGCATAGAGTATTTGCAGATGCTCTGCCTCCTGTATCAAGCACTAAGTCGTTAACCGGCCATACTACCTCAGCATCAGGAAGTATAGAAACAGTAATCTGCCTTATTGCCATGCACAATCGTTTCGTCCCTGGCAATTATGGTTGGAAAAACAAGAGCGCGGAATGCATTACACCATCAGCATTCATGCCAAATACAGACCTGCACCACGTTCTGTGCAACTCGTTTGGCTTTGGCGGCAACGATTCCTCGCTGATTCTCTCGGACCATGAATGTCAGAATCTTTCACCTGTCAACTTTCACCTGTCAACTTTCACCTATACAGAGAGTGAACTCAATGAGGAGGAAGAACTGAAAGCATTGCGAGAGTATATATCGCCCATGGAATCACGCAGGATGTGCCAATTGATGAAAGCTGCATTCCTTACTTCCTTGCGTGCGCTGGAGAAAGCTGGTATAAATAAACCCGACGCTATCATCATAGCCACAGAACACGGAATGTTCGAGAATGGAAAAAAGATATTGGCCACCCTGAACGAACAAGGCGAGGAGGGTATAAGCCCTACCCTATTTATGCAAAGTACGCATAACACGTTGGCAGGAGCTTTGGCTATCCATCTGGGTTGTCACGGATATAACATCACCTATTCCCAAGGTGAAGAATCCCTGCAATGGGCCATCCAAGATGCCAGGCGACTAATCCAGGAAGGAAAGGCCGAGAATGTGTTGGTGGGGCTACATGATGAAATGCCCTTTTACTCAAAAAGTATTATTGTTAAGAAGATATGAATATAAGTCTATTGCCCTTAGCACTCATTCAGAGTGCATTGCTTGCCATGGGACAGGTGATGCTTAAACTGGGACTCCTCCGAATGGAACCCTTCGGATGGAATCCTACATTCTGGCGTTCCTTCCTACTGAACTGGCCGTTTGCCTTAAGCGGCATCTGCTTTGCTTCTGCCAGCCTGCTATGGATGTATATCATCAAAAACTATCCTCTGAGCACAGCATATCCGATGGTAAGCCTAAGTTTTGTGTTTGGTATGATAGCTGCCATGATATTCTTTCACGAACAGGTGGACTTGTATAAATGGATAGGAGTGCTACTGATAATAGCAGGGTGCTACCTTATATCTAGATAAATGAAGAGTTAAGAATGAAGAGTTAAGAATGAAGGCGATAATATTTCTTGTAATGTTTAATATGTGTGCTGCATTTACTTTGGCGCAAACCAGCACGAAAAACGCCATAGATGAAATAAGCAAGGCCTCTGGAAACATCAGCACCCTACAAGCTGATTTCACTCAGACAAAGAAGATGAAAATGCTTAGCAATGCTATGACTTCAAAGGGCAAAATGTGGTGTACGCAACCCAACCTTTTGAGGTGGGAATATCTGACACCCAACACCTCTGCGTTTATACTTAACAATGGCAAAGTATTACTGAAGGGAGGAAAACGTAACCATACCATCAACGTGAACAGAAACAGAATGCTAAGAGAATTAACTCGTCTGATGATTCCCAACGGACTGGGCAAATGTCTTTCGGAAAAGAAGGATTTCCAGGTGTCTGTAGAAACCAAAAACAATCAGCACATCCTCACGCTCCTTCCACAAAGCAAAGAACTTAAGCAGATGTTTACCCAGATTATTCTGTACTATGACCATGGACAATCTGTTGTCACAAAAGTGGAGATGTGGGAGAAGAATGGCGACAGCACTACCATAGAACTCTCCTCTATCAATATAAACCAAACTATAAACGAATCTGTGTATTCAATAAACGAAAAATGACTCTGAAGAATTATTTATATAAGGTATTGAATGTAAAAGAGACTCCCGAGGGGGTCACATACAGCATATCACTTAACCAGGAATGCCCCATCTATAAGGCTCACTTCCCCACGATGCCCATAACACCAGGAGCTTGCATTATTCAAATGGTGGAGGAATTGCTGGAAGACCACTTAAAGATGAACCTGCAAACGGCAGGGGTTAAGAATGCTAAATTCCTGCGGGTGCTGAAACCAACAGATGAGGTTATCTGCGTAAACCTCGCACAAATACAAAAACAAATAATAAAAGCTCAGGCAACGATAACGGATAGGACTGATACAGTATATGCCAAGATTTCACTGATTTGTAATGTCGTTTGAACAAAAGTATATAACAAAGGATACGGATATCGCCGGGTTACTCCGTAATCGGAAAATCTGCGTGGTTATTCCTACATTCAATAATGCAGGGACTATCATGGATGTGATAGGCCGAACCCTTTTACAATGCCGCGATGTTATAGTTGTGAACGACGGAAGTACCGACGGATCAGGTGAGCTGTTACGGAAAACGGGAGATATTACCCTTGTGGAGAACACCAAGAACGAAGGTAAAGGAACGGCTCTGAAATGCGGATTACAGAAAGCACGAGAGATGGGATTTGCATACGCCATCACATTGGATGCCGACGGACAGCATTTCCCTGAGGATATTCCCTTGCTTCTGGAAGGAAATCTGCGTAACCCAGGGGCCATTATCATTGGTAAGCGTAAACTGAAGGGGGCTATCCGTTCAGGCGGTAGTAAGTTTGCCAATGCATTCGGTAACTTCTGGTTCTGTGTGCAAACGCTGCACTATGTGCCCGATACCCAGTCGGGGTTCAGACTGTATCCCTTGCACAAACTGCACGTGTTACCCCTCATAACATCGCGCTACGAGGCTGAACTGGAATTGCTGGTTTCCTCGGCATGGAATGGCGTAAAGATTGTCTCTGTTCCCGTGAATGTATATTATCCACCAAAGGAGAAAAGGGTTTCCTACTTCCGTCCAGGTCGCGACTTTGCACGTATCTTTGTGCTTAATACGCTGCTGTGTGCCCTAACCCCTATTTTTGGATACCCATTCATTATCCTGAGAGCATTGCTTACTGCCCTCCGTACGGCCTTTGCCCTGCTGATATACCTACTGGGGCTATGTGCCATAATGCCCTTTGCATTTGTTTACGTACCATTGGCCAAGGTAATGCATTGGAGCAAGACGCCCTTGTACAACGTTCTACATGCATACGGCAAGTTGGTAACCTGGCTCCTGCAAATTATTGGGTGCCGAGTAACCGTGCATAATGTGCAAGGCGAGAATTTAAGCACTCCTGCCATCATTACCTGTAATCATCAGAGTCATCTGGACCTTATGATTCTGTTGGGTCTCACTCGTAAGATTGTCTTCCTGACCAACGACAGGGTTTATAACAATCCCTTCTATGGATATATCCTACGCCATGCTGAATACTATCCTGTATCTATGGGCTACGATAAACTGAAGCTGAAGATTAAGGACCTGACAGACAGAGGATTTTGCATAGCCATCTTCCCAGAGGGAACGCGGTCGGAAGATAGCAGGATAGGCAAATTCTACAAGGGTGCATTACAGTTGGCCAATGATCTTCAAATGGACATTCTGCCTTTAGTGCTGTACGGCGCAGGTAGAGCCTTGTGCAAAAACTGCTGGTGGATTAGCAAGAGTCCCATCGTACTACATATTGGGAAAAGGATGACGCCTGCTGATCAGGAACAGTTGGGAAGAACCGTTCAGGAACGTACCAAACGACTGAGAAGGCTCTACATTAACAAATTCGCTGCTATAAGCAACCAGTTAGAACAGCATGTGTAAGATAATTCGGTGGATATTGCTCTTCGTCATGGCTATGACAGTAAACAGCATTGCTGCTCAGACAAATATCTGGGAAGGTACAACCTGTGGGAAAAAGGTGGAGATGACTGAATATATTGCCCACGGAGGAAGCGATATGGCTATAATTATCTGTCCTGGTGGCAGCTATTTTTGGCACGATATGAAGAATGAGGGCCTTCTGGTAGCAGAATGGCTTAGGAAGAACGGCATCTCGGCTTTTGTGCTGAAATACCAAACAGCGGGAATACCTGCTTTTGTACTCAGATACAGGTATCTGTTTAGGGGCAAAAGGTATCCTGATGCCCAGGACGACCTTAGACAGGCACTAAAGATTGTCCGTGATAAAGCAACAGAACTGGGAATAGACCCACAGAAAATAGGTGCAATGGGATTCTCTGCTGGCGGGCATTTGGCGATGTCATGCGCAGAATTGTTGCCTCGAACAGAAAGACCATCGTTTGTAGCTGCTATTTACCCCGTTGTAACCATGACCGAAGAGTGTGTACATAAAAGGTCCAGGCGGGCATTGCTGGGAGATAACAAGAAAAACGACAAGGACTTAAGGCAACTGCTTTCCCTGGAACAGAATGTCCCTGACGACTGTCCGCCTGTCTTCATGGTTAGCTGCATGGATGACCCTACTGTCCACTATCGTAATTCCCTGCTGCTGGATTCTGCACTATCGCATAAAAACATTCCGCATACCTTTATCCAGTATAAAACGGGCGGACATGGTTTTGGCGCTTCTGATGTTAAGGGAACCGCTGAGAGCAGACGTTGGAAGAATGAGTTTATGAAATGGATTAAGACATTGAACTGATGACAGATATTGTTCTGAAGATTTATGACTACCTGCATAGGCACACAATGGTTTGTGTGTCCACTTTCGGCCTGCTAACAGCAGTGCTGGTTGGATTGGTCAGCCGTATTGATTTCAACGAGGACATATCGGCTTTTCTCCCCCTCGACGAGAACTATCAACAGTCGCTACGGGTATATCAGGATATATCAGGAGCCAATAAGGTTATAGCCATTTTCCAGTCGAAAGAGAAATCAGACTCACAAGCAGACAGCATTGTCCAAGCCATGAACCAGTATGAGACGCTTTTGGCTAAAGTGGATTCAACATCTATAATCAAGGAAAAAACTACGCAGATTGACTATAACAAGATGTCGGAAACCATCGACTTTATATATCAGAACATTCCATATTTCTTAACAGAAAAGGATTATGCTAGGATGGATAGTCTGCTAAGTATCCCTGCATACACAGAAAGTCGGCTACAGGAGGACTTGCAGGCACTTATGTTCCCTACTTCGGGTATTCTGACATCCAACCTAGAGAACGACCCGCTGAATCTGTTTGAACCCGTTGTATCGGAATTGTACAAGAATAATGGTACTGATAATTTTGAGCTATACGACGGATATATCTTTACCCAAGACTTGGAACATGGCATTATGGTGCTGATTTCGCCATACGGAAACAGCGAGACGAAAGATAATACACGTCTCATGAAAATGCTCAACGCAGTGGCTGATAGCACAGAGGCTCATAACCCCACAGTATCAGTGCATTATACCGGCGGACCAGCAATAGCTGTAGGTAACAGCAAACAAATCAAACAGGATAGTCTGCTGTCTGTTTCCATAGCCGTGCTGCTGATTTTGGCGCTTCTGTTCTATGCCTTCCAAAGCCCTCGAAACATTCTGCTGATTGTGATATCTATATCGTGGGGATGGCTCTATGCCCTAGGTGTTCTGTCAATCTTTCACGAAAGTATTTCCATGATTGTGGTGGGCATCAGCAGTATTATTGTTGGCATTGCCGTCAACTATCCGCTTCACCTGATTGCTCATGCCCGACAAACCCTTAGCATGAGGCAAACGCTACAGGAGATAATATCTCCGCTGGTAATCGGCAATATAACCACCGTTGGCGCTTTCTGCGCCCTGATTCCCCTACAAGCAGCTGCTCTGAGGGATTTAGGTATCTTCAGCGCCTTGCTGCTGGTAGGTACTATCCTGTTTGTGGTGATATGGCTTCCGCACATTGTAAAGGTGAATACTGGAGAAATAAAATATAACACCCGTCTGCTGGATTGGATAGGCAATCTATCCTTGGAGAACAACAAATGGGGCATTTTGCTGATAGGCATACTGACACTCATATTTGGATGGTTCAGCTTTGGAACACAGTTTGATGCCAATATGAACCACATCAACTATATGACAGACGAGCAGCGAACTGATATGGAGTTCATAACGGGAACGTTAATGGGAACGGGTGAAAAGGAACAAATTTTATACGTGGTTAGCAAAGGACGTACCATGGATGAGGCTCTGAACCGCTCCGAGAAAGCTCGAACAAAGATAAATGTTCAGTTTTCAATGGACAACTGTCATCTGTCAACTGTCAATTGTCAACTATACTCAAAGGAAGAACAAGCCCGTAGGATTCAGCGTTGGAAACAGTTTACTGATGAGTACACCAATCTGCTGGGATCGCATCTGACGGAGAAAGCAACCGCTTTGGGGTTTAGTCCGGATGCTTTTGCGCCGTTCGGTGATATTATAAGAAGGTCATATTGTCCAATGGATTATTCATACTTTAAACCCTTGCAGGACATATATGCCAAGTATATCAGTATAGACTCTATAGCAGGACTGTACTGCGTGGTTGACGTTATAACAACGGAGAATAAAGACATTGAGTCCATCAGAAAGAACATAAACGCAGCATTGCCGGCAGAATCATTCTGTTTTGACATAAAAGGTATGAACAGCGCATTGGCCAACAATCTGACAGACAATTTCAATTATGTGGGCTGGGCTTGCGCCGCTATCGTATTCCTGTTCCTTTGGTTCTCGTTCCGAAGCTTGAAACTGGCTGTGCTGACATTCCTGCCCATGACCATCAGTTGGATTTGGATTCTGGGTATCATGACGCTGCTGGGCATACAGTTCAATCTAGTGAATGTGATACTGGCTACATTCATTTTTGGCCAGGGAGATGATTATACAATCTTTGTAACAGAAGGGTGCCTGTATGAACAAAAGCATGGTAAGAAGATGCTAGCTTTACACAAGCGATCCATTGCTCTCTCAGCCTTGATAATGTTTATCGGTATCGGCTCACTAATTTTTGCCAAGCATCCTGCCTTGCACTCATTGGCAGAGATAACCATCGTAGGTATGTTCTCGGTTGTACTGATGGCGTATGTCATACCACCGCTGCTGTTTAGGAAGTTAAGAGTGAAGAGTGAAGAATAAATTGTGAATTGTGAATTAAGAATTATGAATTGCTTAAAGGAGAGAATAAAAGAATTGCTGGAAGAAATGCTGCCGTTGGTGGATCTGGATTCCGACTTTCTGTTCAGTGAACTGGACTCACTGGGTGTTACCACCATACTGATGACTCTATCGGCTGAGTTCGGCATCGAGTTGGAAGCCAAGGATGCTACGCCCAAGAACCTGAGGACACTTGATAGCATTGCAGCAATGGTAGAAGAGAAGTTGAGAGAAATAAAATGATGCAATTGGAGGACTATCTTCGCGGGTGGGCAGAATCTTGCCCCACAAAAGTGGCAATAATATGTGGTGAGGAAACCGTCACATACCACGAATTGTTGGAAAAAGTAACCCATCGCTCTCTCGAATATAAGCAGCTGGAAGGCTACGCTGTGGTTATCCGTAGTTCTCAGAACATAGAATTCTTGGTTACATACTTTGCCTGTCATTTGGCAGGAAAAGCCATAGTCCCGTTGGAGTCCGATTGCACTGACGCAAAACTCAACACCATTCAGCAAGAAATCAACACCTGCCAAATTCCCTCCAATGTGGCAGATATCCTTTACACCACAGGAACAACAGACAAGCAGAAAGGCATCATGATAAGTCATAAGGCTATTGTTGCTAATGCAGAGAATCTCCTCTCCGCCATGCAGTTCACCAGCGATTTGCTATTCGTTATCAGTGGACCGCTCAACCACATTGGCAGTCTGAGTAAAATCTGGCCCACTATCATTGTTGGGGCCACCCTCAACATCACAGCAGGAATGAAGGATATGAACGCATTCCTCCGTGCATTCCAGCTTCCGTACCATAAGGTTGCTACATTCCTTGTCCCATCCAGCATCCGAATGCTGCTACAGTTTGCCAATAAAGATCTTACTGCGCTCTCAGAAAAGATAGATTTCATAGAGACAGGAGCTGCCCCTATGACACAGGCAGATATGGAGGCGCTTTGCCGACTTCTTCCTCACACAAGGCTTTACAACACTTACGCTTCCACAGAGACTGGTATCATCTGTACACACAATTACAATTCCGATTATTGTATGGCCGGCTGTTTGGGCAAACCTATGAAACATTCTTCCGTCTTTATTACAACAGAGGGAAACGTTGCCTGTAAGGGAGATACGCTGATGGAAGGCTATGTAGGCGATGATGCATTAACCTTGTCCGTACTGCACGATGAGGCTCTTTTCACTTCTGACCAAGGAAGGATTGATGCTGAAGGCCGACTGCATCTGACTGGTCGCTCTGGCGATATCATCAACATTGGCGGTTATAAGGTGAATCCTGTAGAGGTAGAAGATGCAGCCCTCTCCTTCCCTGCAGTTGCCGACTGCATCTGCACCGCTTCGTCCCACCCCGTTATAGGAACCGTACTGAAATTGTATGTAGTCCCCAAAGACGGCAAGGAACTAAACAAAAAAGCTTTGTTTACTCACCTGGAACAAAAACTGGAGCACCACCAAGTACCCCAGCTATACACTATTGTAGACCATATAGAACGAACCTATAATGGTAAACTGAATAGAAAATTCTACCAAAGGTGATTCTTCCCGACTTAGAAGGCAGATTTTAAATCCATTTTACGAATCAAGAAAGAGAGTAAGTTGTTAGGTACCAAAGGACATAACATGAGAACAAAACGGTCAGAAAGGCAAGGAATGAATTTTCCCTTACGTTTAAACATGGCCTTAAGAGCCAAACGTGTTGCCTTCTCGGGCGAAAGCATAAAACCAAAACGCAAAAGCATCTTTCGATAGCGCATCAGGAGCGGGAAACGTATAAGAGGCGTATCTACGGCTCCGAAGATGGCTGTGCTAACACTAATTGGCGAGCCTTTGCATTCAATACGTAACTCACGCGAATAGCCCTTTACAAAACGCTTTGTGCTTCCATACATTCCTATAACGGGCCAATCCATCCATGCCGTAATAGAGGAAATATTAAGGATATACCCTTTGCCCTGCTGCCTCATCAAAGGAATAAAATGACGACAGAGTAACAAGGGGGTAGTACAATGCAAGGCAATAATACGCTGTAGCTTCTGAGGGTCGGTTTCCTCGATAGTAGAGGTAATAAGCATTCCTGCATTGTTAATGAGTATCTCAACTATCCAGCCATTTTGTTTACACTTATCATAAATAAGGTCCGCGGCATCAGACCGTGTAAGGTCAATACTAATAACTGGGGCAGGAACATTATACTGCTGCGTAATCTGAAGGGAAAGTTCCTGTGCAGCTTCGCCGTTAATATCTACTAAAAGAACACCATATCCCATTTGTGCCAACTGAAGGGCATAACAACGTCCCATTCCTGAAGCGGCACCGGTTATAATGGCATAATTGAAGTCTGTTTTCATTGTTTTAATATAAAATCATGCAAAGATAATTGTTTTTAAGGGATTATACAATTTGCTTTCGAAAAAAAAGTGTATTTTTGCATCCGAAATAAAAACACAGCACAATGAACAGTATAAATAAATGTACTTTGGCATCGATAGTAATGCTTAGTTTGGTTGCCACAGAAGTTAATGCCCAATGTATGGTAAATAATTTTAATGATGTAAGACGGGTAAAAAAGATATCAGCAAGTGACTTCCGTAAACAAGAGGGTCAAGATTTTCCTATTGACACCATACAATATGCTGGGCCCGAAGCCATTAACTTTGTGCTGCTTGGCGACGGATATACTTCAACAGAGCAGAAAAAGTTTGTAACGGCAGCCAAGACGCTGTACAATGCACTTTTCAAAAAGATTCCCATGAACAAATACAGGAAATGGTTTAACCTGTATGCTATAGAGGTAATATCCAATGAGTCTGGCATCTCACACCCCGGTGTCCTGAAAGACGGCAAGTATGTGTGTCCTGAAGGCTCTTCTTTGCCCATTAAGCATGTCGATACGTACTTTGGAATTCATTTTGACTCATATAACATTCACAGACTGCCATGTCCCGACAATTCGAATAAAATATACAATCTATTGAATGCCCTCATACCCAATTACCAAATGGTGGGTATTCTGTGCAACACTACAGAATATGGTGGAGCAGGCGGCTCATATCTGACATGTACCCAACATAGTAGTGCATCGGAAATCTTTATTCACGAATTTGGACACACTTTTGCTGGTCTGGCTGACGAATACTTTGCTGGTGACGGTTACTTAGGTGAATACCCAAACCAAACGACTAACAAGAACTCTAAGACCATTAAGTGGAAACACTGGTGGGGACTGAATGGCGTCGGAGCCTTTCCGATAGGAGGATCTACCAAGGGCAACACTTATCACAAGCCAGTGGATGGAACGTGTGAGATGGAGAAACTGAACAAGGAGTTCTGCCCTGTGTGCCGTGAAACCATTATCGAAGAGTTACACAACCGCGTTAATGTAATCGCTGAATATGAGCCAACCAACAAGATTGTGACAATGGATGGCGATGACCTTACATTCACCATTACACGATACTATAAAGGAACTTCCAACATTGTAAACTTTGAATGGAGTATCGACAGCAAGGTGCTGGAAGATGAAACAACAAATCAACTGGTATTAAAAAGCGATTTCTTTGAAACAGTAACCCCACACACAGTAAGGGTGAAGGCACATGAGATAAACTCGTTTGTAAAGACCCCCAAGCATGCCACCCAACACGTAAGCACTGTAGCATGGAGGGTTCAGTTAGGAACCGTAGCCGTAGAATCCTTTACGCAGGATGATTTCAGCGTAGAGTCTGTAAGCGGAGGGTTACGTCTGAAATCGGAGAAGCCACACGCCCTCACAGTCTTCAACCTGCAAGGTCATAAAGTGGCTCATGTAAACGTCTGTGGAGAGGAAATTATAAAACTGCCTGCAGGCATCTATATCGTTGATGGAAAGAAGATGCTGGTTGACAGATAAAAAATTACTGTAACTTCATCTTAAGTTCAGCAGGAATCTTTACCAATTTACGACCAATCGCACGCTTTACTACGTTGGTTCCATCAAAGCGTAACGTATAAATGCTGTCGGACTGTTGCGTCAGAACTATCTTCTGCGTCTCACTACCTAAATCGTTACTTATTTTAAGTGTAGCAACCTTGTCGTCCTGAATCTTAAAACTGGTAACAGTCCAAACGCCATAAATATTGCCACCCAAATAACCATTCTGCGGACCAAACATCTCCATGCCAGGTACATTTACGGTCTCCTCGTAAAGGTCGATGTGCAGACGTATATCTTCTTCTGGGCAAAGGAGTTTGAGTTTCCAGGGTCCCTGTGCTTGCACAGCGGAAAAGCTGCACATATATGCTAAAAAAAAGAGAAAGTGTTTCATGCTCAATTACATTATTAATATATATAGGAGATAAGCAATATAGGCTGCAACAAGAACCGCCCCTTCCCATTTGGTAAGTCGGCGACCTGAAAACGCCAACACCCACAATAGCACATTAGAGAAGACGAGCGTAAACCAGTCGGCAATAGAAATATCTGAAACAGCTATTGGCTTGATAATACTGCAAGTACCAATCACAAAAGCAATATTAAACACGTTGCTACCAATGGCATTACCCAAAGCCAGCCCATCGCTTCCCTTACGTGCTGCCATCATACTGGTAGCCAGTTCAGGAAGACTGGTTCCAACAGCAAGGATAGTAAGTCCTATGATTCGTTCACTTATGCCCCACTCGCGTGCTAATTCTGCCGCATTATTTACCATCAATTGACCACCATAAACAAGGCAGGCACATCCAATCACTAACAACATGAAGATCTTTAAAATGGACATTTGCTCTGCCTTTGAGATTTTTTGCTCAGCATCAGATTTATTCTTACGTGCCCTCAAGAACATATAGTAAATGAATGCACAAAAGAATATAAGAAGCGCCAAACCTTCGGCTCTTCTGATGTTACCATCTGAGGTGGCAACAAAATGAAGACTGCAGGCAGCCAACATACTGATTGGTATATCATAAACAAGGAGTGAACGTTCGACTGGCATTTTCATCACCAAGGCAGATGCACCCACAATAACCAGCGTATTAAAGATATTGCTGCCCACAATATTGCCAACACTCATATCTGCACTTCCTTTCAGTACGCTGAAGAAGCTAACCATAAATTCAGGAAGACTTGTTCCAAGGGCAACAATAGTAAGGCCAATAACCATCTCACTGACATTCCAACGACGAGCAATTGCACAAGCCCCGTCGGTAAATCTGTCGGCTCCCCATAGCACAAGAGCAATGCCGACAACAAGTAGAAAACAATTCAACAAAATCATAATCGTCTGAAAAGTTTTGCAAAGTTATAACCTTTTTTGCACATATAAGGATAGAAATAGGGATTATTTCTCTTTGCGTAGGGATTTTTCCCTTTGAGAGACCTTGCAAATTGAAAATAAAGTTGTACTTTTGCAAACGAAATTTAAGTAAAGTGATATAAATAACTAATAAAAATACAACTAAACATTACTGATATGAAACTAAAAAAACTTGCAGTTATCACTGCACTTGCAATAAGTGCCTCACCTGTTTTGGCACAGAATTTTGAGGGTACAACTTACGATGACCGTATCGGATACTCTAACAATAACAATGCGGATAGCATAAAGGTTGGACTTCAGAACATTTCTATGTTCCAGATGTCACTTCAGAACCAGGATTATAAAGAAGCACGTATCAACATGCGCTGGTTGCTGAAACATGCACCTTATGCCCTTACCGGTATCTACACACAAGGTCCGTACGTTTATTTTAATCTGATTTCGAAAGAGACCGACCAGGCAAAAAAACTGGAGTATTTCAATGAGATGATGGAGATTTTCGCTGCTCGCGAAAAGAACCTTGAGGCACTGAATACTTTTGCTAAGACAAAGTCTACTCTGGGTGATGTCTTGGCATTGAAGGCCGACTATTACAATTGGACTGCTCCTAACACACCTGGTTCTGGCTACACGCTGAACAAGTCTTATGACAACTACAGCAAAGCTATTAAGATGATTAACGAGAAGGGCGGTCGTGAGATTGAAGGCTCTGTGCTTCAGAACTTCTTCTTGGTCAGTGATGCTATGTACAAGAGTGCCCCCAACGCATTGCGCGAACAGTATCTACAGGACTATATGGACAGTAAGGACGCTTGTGAAAAGATGTTGCAACTTGCCAAGGAAGCTAAAGCAGAAGGTGATGAGGAGAAAGCAAACAAGTTACTTGCCAAGTACGACGGTCCCTTGGCTCTTATTGACAAGACCTTCGCTGAGAGCGGTGCAGCAGATAGCGCTCAAATAGTATCTATCTATACCAAGAAGTTTGATGCTTACAAAGAGGATATCAATAAGCTGAACAGCGCAATAACCTTGATGAATATGAACGATTGCGATGATAGCGAAATCTACTACAAGTATGCTGAAGCTGCCTATGCCATTGAGCCCACCTATACCAGTGCCATCGGTTTAGCACAGAAGGCACATAAGGACGGTGAGATGGAGAAGATGCTGGATTACTACAACAAGGCTCTTGAGTTAGCTTCTAGCGATGCCAGTCGTGGTCAGATCTGCCTGAAGATTTCCTACGTTCTAACCAAGGGAAAGCAGTATACAGGTGCGCTGACCTACGCAGAGAAGGCTATCGGATACAATCCCGACCTTACCGGTAAAGTTTATCTCAATATGGCCACTATATATGCCGTTCTGGGTCAGTTTGCCACTGCTATTGAATACTGCGATAAGGCATGTGAGGCTGATATTTCACTCTGCGGTGAAGCTGGTCGTAGGAAGGCTAATATCCAGAGGGTACAGGCAACTCAGCAGGCTAACGACAAGTACAGAAAGGAATACGACGACTTCATGAAGAGAAAGAAGGCCGAAGAGGACTTCTGGAACGGAGCTGGAAAGAAGTAATTATTATAGTTACACTAAACAAAAAGAGGTGTCTGCAAAATATTTGCACCACCTCTTTTTTTTTCATTAATATCATTTTTCAAAGAAGTTTTATCAATTATTAAGGCTTCGACTTTTTCTTTTACAGTAATTTTGCGGTTGAATAAAAGAAGAACTAAGCAAAATCAATTGTTAAAATTGATGAAATATAACAAGAATATAAAGAATAGTTAAAAAAAAAATTGTACCTTTACCACGAAATGCGAGTTTAAGGAACAATAAATAGCCTAAAACTGGTGAAATAGAACAATGAATCGTGTAAAAATAGGTATTATCGGATTAGGACGTATGGGCAAAAAGCATCTGAGGGAACTCGTAGCTTGCGATTTCTGGGATGTTAAGTATGTCTGTGATATTGCTCCCGAAAAAATAACGTACTCTAAAGAAATTGCCCCCAATGCCATCTTTACTACAAACGAGGATGACATCTTCAATGATCCTGAAATAGAATGCGTTGGCCTTTATGCTTTGGCCGACAGCAGACCAGGACGGATTAAAAAAGCTATAGCAAAAGGCAAGCACGTCATGTGCGAAAAACCTCTGGCTTATAAGATGGAGGACGAGAAGGAACTGGTAAAACTCTCCAAGACAACAGATAAGATTTGTACTGTGAACCTGTATCTGAGAAATGCTTGGTACACCAAGGAGATGAAGGACTTCATTAAGAGCGGAGAAATTGGCGACGTAGCCATCATTAGAATCTGCCACATGACACCCGGCCTGTCTCCTGGCGAAGGGCATGAGTTTGAAGGTCCCTCCTTCCACGACTGCGGAATGCACTACGTAGATATAGCCCGTTATTATGCCGACTCTGAGTTCAAGACGGGTCATGCACAAGCCATCCGTATGTGGGACTACAAAGACCCCTGGTGGCTACAGTGTCACGGAACATTCGAGAATGGCATAGTTTATGATATCACTCAGGGATTTGTGTACGGACAGTTGGCTAAAGACCAGACCCACAATTCATACACCGAGATTATTGGCAGCAAGGGTTTTGTTCGCATGCATCACGATTTCAAGAATGCCATTGTGGAGAAACACGGTGAGCATATCACTGAGGTAGTGGAAAAACCCTATGGCGACAAGAACATAGACCGCCTGTGCTACCTGATGGGCGAAGCTATCATTACTGGTATCAGACCAGAACACCTACCCAAGTTCGAAGATGCTGCCATAGCTTCGGAATATGCTTGGAAGATGCTGGATGATGCATGGACGCATGATATGCCCTCCAAGGGAACACCCGAGGAATTGGAGCAGATTCACTACCGCAGAGCGCACATGACAAACGGGTACGGTCTGCTTAATCAGAAGTAAAAACTAATAACATTATATATATTATGGCACAATTATTATTTTTAGGTGGCTTAGGAACAGGTGAGATTATTGTCATTTGTTTGGTAGTATTGCTTCTTTTCGGTGGCAAAAAAATCCCCGAACTAATGCATGGTATTGGTAAAGGCGTTAGAAGTTTCAAGACCGGCATGAACGAAATAGAAAACGAAATCAACGCTGATGTTGACACAAAAAAAGAAGTTGAAAAGAAATAAGTGAAATAAACAATCAATAATAACCCTAAAAAACAACAACAGTATGAAAGAAATGTCAAGAAGGTCTTTCCTGAAGGCTGGTACCGCTGCAACCGCAGCGCTGGCTTTGACTCCCAGTGATTTGCTGGCAAAGGCTAAAGCTAACAAGAAAAACGTTAACACCGGTAAGATTAAGCTCTTAGGCGTTGGTGTTGGTGGTCGTGGACACGCTGATATCAATGGCGTTACTTACAAGGGTAAGGGCGAAATCTATGATGATATCGAGTTCATCGGTATGTGCGATGTTGACCACAAGTACGCTAAGGGTGTTCTGGACGAGTACCAGAAACTCTTCCCCAACATGAAGGTTTACGACGATTACAAGAAGATGTATGCCGAGTTGCTGGATCAGGCTGACGCTGTTATCTGCGGTACTGCCGACCATACTCATGCCATCATCTGTGCTGAGGCACTGGCTGCTGGCAAGCATGTATATTGCGAAAAGCCTCTAACCCGTACCGTTTACGAATCTCGTTTGCTCACCAAGTTGGCCAAGAAGGCTGGTGTTGCTACTCAGATGGGTAACCAGGGTTCAAGTGGCGAAGGTGTGAACTTGACTTGCGAATGGATTTGGAATGGTGAGATTGGTGAGGTAACACGCGTTGATGCCTTCACAGACCGTCCTATCTGGCCTCAGGGCTTGGAGCGTCCTACTGAGGTACACGAGATTCCCAGCACACTGAACTGGGATGCTTTCATCGGCCCCGCACCCAAGCGTCCTTATAACTCTATCTATCATCCCTGGAACTTCCGCGGATGGTGGGACTTTGGTACAGGTGCTCTGGGTGATATGGCTTGCCATATTCTGCACCCTGTATTCAAGGCTTTGGATTTGGGTTATCCCATCCACGCCGAGGGTAGCTCTACCCCACTTATGTCTGACTGCTGCCCCAGCGCTCAGGTTGTTAAACTGACTTATCCCGCTCGTCCCAACCGTCCTAAGGTAGCTATGCCTGAGGTTGTTGTAACATGGAGCGATGGTGGTATCATCCCCTTCCGTCCTGAAGGTCTGGCCATTGGCAAGAATTTGAATGTCAGCGGTGGTGGTGCTATCTTCTATGGTACTAAGGATATCTTGGTTGTTGGTTGCTATGGCGAGAAGCCCTACTTGGTAAGTGGCCGTGTTCCCAATGCTCCCAAGGTTTGCCGCCGTGTAACAGAGAGCCACCAGCGTGACTGGATCCGTGCTATCAAGGAAATCCGTGCTGGTAAGACTGACTGGACAAAGACAGCATCTGACTTCAGCGAGGCAGGTCCATTCAACGAGATGGTTGCAATGGGTGTAGTTGCTACACGTCTGCAAGGTCTGAATCAGGTTCTCGACTGGGATGGTGAGAACATGAAGTTCACCAACATCCCCGAGAAGGCAACAGTTCAGTCAATGCTGAAGGACGGCTTCTCAATTCACGATGGACACCCCACATTTGACAAGAAGTGGACAGATCCCGTTAATGCACGTGAGTTCGCTGCCGAATTGATTAAGCCCAAATATCAGAATGGCTATGTTCTGCCCGAACTGCCACAAGATTAATAACTACAGATAATCTCTGAATAATCCGACAATTAGAGGCATTACGTTTAATTCGATGTCTCTAATTGTCTTTAATTCTATATTCAATAAAAAGCATTCAAAGATATGAAAATGAGAAACATATTGGCAGCTGCTTCTATGATGGCTGCACTCACAGCAACCGCCCAGGGTATGCAGTACGTAATCGTTCAGAACCCCGAAGTGGAACTGAGCTCACTTAAAGTTGACAAGGACGGCTACTATGTACTCTTTGACGGTACCAGCATGGACGGTTGGAGAGGATATGGTAAAGACCATATTCCCAGCAAATGGAATATTCAGGATGGTGCGTTGCACTTCAGTGGTCGTGGTCAGGGTGAAGGTGGTGATATCATCTTTACACGCCGCTTCAAGAATTTTGAGTTCGAAGTAGAATGGAAGATTGCCGAGGGTGGCAACTCTGGTATATTCTATTTGGGTAAGGAAACTGCTACCATCGAGAAGCCTCGTCAGGAGACAAAGGAACTGAACGATGGTCCTATCAAGGCTACCATTACTATCCAGAAAGATGCCAAGCTGAACTATCAGCCTATCTATATCTCATGCCCTGAGTGTCAGGTTTTGGACAACGAGCGTCATCCCGATGCTAAGTTAGGTGCCACACTGGGTATCCGTCAGTCCACATCTCTTTACGACATGATTGTAGCTAAGCCTCAGAACGCTAACCCCGCAGGTCAGTGGAACAAGGTAAAGATTGTCTGCAAGAACGGCAAGGTAACTCACTATCAGAATGGTGTTAAGGTGCTCAGCTACACATTGGCTGACCAGTCTTGGGTTGACCTGCTTCAGACTTCTAAGTTCAGTCAGAAGAACTGGCCTCTTGCCTTCGAGATTATGAAGGACTGCGGTAAGGATCCCGGCTACTTTGGCTTCCAGGACCACGGCGATGAGGTATGGTATCGTAATGTTCGTGTTAAGGTGTTAAAGTAATTAAACAGGTAAATTATGAAGAAGATTTTTTCTATTGTACTTTTGTCTCTGTTGGCTCTTTCTATGAGCCTGAATGTAGAGGCCAAGAAGAAGGATATTGCCTTCCAGATGTATTCTGTTCGTGAACTTATTGGCGATCCCGGCAAGTATGCTCAGAACCACGAGAGGGTTCTCAAGGAGCTGGCTCAGATGGGATATACAGCTGTTGAGGCTGCCAACTATGGTGACGGTAAGTTGTATGGTGTTACTCCCGAGCAGTTTAAGGCTGACATCGAGGCCGCAGGCATGAAGGTGCTTTCAAGCCACGTTGGTCACAATCTTAACGACAACGAGTTGAAGTCAGGCAATTTTGATGGTGCTCTTAAATGGTGGGCAGAGTGCATCGAGGCACACAAGCGTGCTGGCATGCAGTTCATTGTAAATCCAGGTGTAAACTATCCTAAGACCCTGGCAGAAGCCGATGTCATCTGCAAGTACCTGAACAAGGTAGGTGAAATGGTGAATGCTGCCGGTATGAAGTTCGGTTACCACAACCACTCACATGAGTTCGGTAAGGTAGAAGGCAAGGTATGGTACGACTATATGGTTGAGCATACTGATGCCGACAAGGTATTCTTTGAGATGGACGTTTACTGGGCTGTACGCGGACAGGTTAGTCCCGTTGAGTACTTCAACAAGTACCCTGGTCGTTTTACCTTGCTCCACATTAAGGATCACAGGGAATTCGGCGAAAGCGGTATGGTAGGTTTTGATGCTATCTTCAACAATGCCGACAAGGCAGGTCTGAAGTATCTGGTTGTAGAGTTGGAAGGAAGCAACAGACCCAACATTCTGGATGGAATGAAGGTTTGTGCAGATTACTTGAAGGCAGCCAAGTTTGTTAAAGCTACATACGCTAAGTAAAAACGACATTTAATCCTAAACCCCTCCCCCTATGGGAGGGGCTTTATTATGAACAAGGAAATGGAAATGCAAGAAGAAGAAAAAGAAGTCATTAAGAAGGAGAGCACAGAAGAAGAGTCAAATGAAGGTATGTCGTTTTGGGAACATCTTGAGGTGCTCAGGTGGGCTTTATTCCGGTCTGCTATAGTGCTGGCTATCTGTTTAGTCGTAACTTTTTGGGCCCTGCCTCATATTTTTGACGAATTTATTCTTGCTGCCACAAGCAACGATTTCTTTGTTTACCGTTGGCTGAGCAAAATAAGTCATGGAATGATTTCATTCAGTCCCGACTTTAATGTTCAGATTATCAACATAAACGTTGCCAGCCAGTTTATGACGCATATTCATACGTCAATCTCCCTGGCAGCCGTCATAGCGTTTCCTTATTTTATATGGGAGGTCTGGAAATTTATTGAACCTGCGCTTTACGACAATGAGATAAAGCACATCCGTCCCGCCTTTTTGGGTGGCACGCTGATGTTCTATTTAGGTTGTGCTGTAGGCTATTTCCTTGTATTCCCCTTTACCTTCCGTTTCCTGATGGAGTACGAACTCAGTCCCAGTATACATAACCAGATTAATCTCTCGTCGTATATTGGCAACTTTACCATGCTTATACTGGTAATGGGTATTGTGTTCGAAATGCCGCTCTTGGCATGGCTCCTTTCCCAATTTGGAATACTCCACAAGAGTTTCTTGCGCCAATACCGCCGTCATGCCATAGTTATATTGTTAGTGGCAGCTGCCATCATAACACCCAGTGGCGACCCGTTTACGCTAATGCTGGTATTTGTGCCCCTGTTCCTCTTGTATGAGATGTCTATAATGGTGATTAAGAAATAGACATCTCACACAAAAGTCAGAGTCGATATAATCTTATTCTTCTGTATCCTTAACAGCTGCTCCCTGCCTGATGTTAATCAGGTTGGTAACACTGCCGCTCTTAAGAGCCAACACAGTGACACGGCCATTTGCCGTATCAGGATTAGGTGTAACGGTAAGAGTAACCTTACCCTTGCCAGCTGCTCCCTGAGCCAAGTCGAATGAAGCCCAAGTCTGGTCAGCACCCTCAGCATAAGAGAGTGTCCAAGGATTTGATACATTAAAGCAGATGCTGTCTTCCGATGCTATAAAGGGAACATACAAGTCAAAAGAAGCAGAGTCTTGGACTGCTGTCACGCCAGGTTCTGGACGACTGATATTCAAAAAACCATACTGGTAGAATACAGCAGCAGTTGAATAGTCGTAACTGTCTATTCTTACGGCACCCACACGTGTCTTACCCGTTGTATTCGGCTCAAAAGATACCAAGGACTTAAAAGCATACAGGTTACGATAGTCATAGTCGACATCGTGCGAAGCACCGGCAACTACTTCTATCCAGTCAACCTGGGATTCCGTATTGTAACTGTTGAATGTTTCAAAGATAATAGAGTCTAATTCCTGATCAGCATATACAATTCCATAAGGACTTGGATAAACTACATTCAGCAAATGGTTCTCGGGATCTTTGTGACATGAAGAAATCAACAAAATACTGGCAGCTATTGCGCTAAGAAAATAAACTTTTTTCATCATTTTTGTTGTTAAATATGTTTTTTGACGTGCAAAGTTATTATTTTTCATTGTAAGAGCAAAGATATTTTATCACAAATATTTGAGTTTAATAAAAAAATGATTATCTTTGTCACGATGAACAATATATATTACAGAGATATCATTGAACTTCTCCTTCCTTTTGGACAGGAAGGAATGAAGTTATCTTGCATTGTCAGACACATCTACAATCAGCATGTTGATATGTTTAACAATACCGTTCGCTATGAGGATATCTATAAGGCTGTAGGTCTGTTTTTGTGGAAACAATCCCAGAAGAAAGAATCTCCCTTCAAGCATAACGCCTATGGTGTCTATGCCATCAAGCCTGATGTAGCCGTTCAGCTCGACCTCTTCTGGGACATGCCTGATGAACCTGTTTCAGAGTTGGACAAAGACTCCATTGCCGAAAAGAACAAGATTCGCCAGATGGAACTCTTCAAGCAACATGCATAAAATCATCACCTTACTCATTACCCTTTTTGCCGTAACAGCTACGTCAGATGCGCAGGGGTGGATATCCGTGCAGGAAGTTGGTGTGTTACCTACTAACACAGCTGAGGAAAACCGTCAGCACTTGCAGGAAGCCATCAACAGGATGAGCCCCTTGGGTGGAGTCTTATATGTAGAGCCCGTTCAGGGCGGTTATCCCATGCAAGGTGGTATCGTACTTAAGCGAAACGTAACACTCCAGGGCGCGCATGGTCCCACAGGGCGAGGCACTGCCTTACCTGACCGCTCAGGGCCAACAGGTTCTCTGTTTGTCATTTACGACCGCGAGAATCCCTTCCTCACCGTAGAATCAGCTACACAAGTAAGAGGTATACAGTTTTATTATCCCGAACAGACGTGGCAGAATGGCAGCAAGATTATACCCTACCCTTCTACTATCCGCATGGCTACAGACCAATCTGTACAAGGTGTTACCCTCAGCTGCCTCACCTTCTACGGCGAATATATGGCTATGGACTTTCGTGCCAAAACCCCATATATCTGTGAACAGATACTTTTCGAGCATTGCTACGGCTATCCTCTAAGCGGGCAGTTTATAGCCATAGACCGTTGTTACGATGTGCCCCGAATCCTGCATTGCCACGTAAACCCTGCTAATATGAGGGAGTTCAAGCGAACATTTAAGCGCGATGTCATTGATACTGTAGTGCGCAGCAAGACCTATACCTATTGGATAGACCATACCGATAACGCCCAGCTTATGGACCTCTTCACGTTTGGCGTTTATGGAGGTATATATTTAGGTAACGAGACCTACGGCCAGCTAACCAATTTCAATTTCGACTGTGTCAGCCTTGGTATACATAAGTTAGGTAGTCAATGGAAGAACCGCAACTGGCAGATAGCTCAGGGAAGCATCATAGCCAATGTTGGCGAACGGTTGGAGGACGTTCACCCCATCCTTATTGAGGGAAAAGGTCATACCTCGGTAACAAATGTAGAATGTTTCTCCGGCGACAACGGAGCCCTCACCACCCTTGGTGCCTCATGGGATTTTATCACCGTTCGTGATGAAGCCAGTGTCACCCTAACCGCCTGCCGTATGCAGGGCTACAAGGCAGAAAATCCCATTCATGTTTCCAGTACAGCCCAGCTCCAAACCATCGGTTGCAAATAGCTGTTCCATATCTTTAATTCTTAGAGATAGTTACCACAACATACTCCGAGCGGGTTCCAATTCTGAACTTTCCGCCCCAGATACCCATGCCGCTACTGATATAATATTGGGTATTGCCCCTTTGGTACTGGCCATAGGCACATTCGTACATTTTTCTTACTATCCATGTGATGGGCCACACCTGTCCATTGTGAGTATGACCGCTAAATTGGAAGTCAATCTTCTGCTTTTCCGCTTGCTCCAGATGCTGGGGCTGATGATCCAGCACAATGCTGAATTTCAATGGGTCGGCCTGTTTCATTAAATCCCTTAGCGAAGCCCTATGATACTTGACCGTACAGTCATCGCGACCTATGATACAAAGGTCACCCACCACAGCGCAAGAGTCCTGTAACAGGCAGATACCAGCATCTTTGTAGAATTGCCTTGCCATGTCTATTCCAGAATAGTATTCGTGATTACCTATACATGCATAAACAGGAGCTTTCAGCCGTAGAAACTCTTCGTGCATCTGCTCATCCACAAGGGGGCGCATACTCCCGTCTATGATGTCTCCTGCAATCAGAATCAGATCGGGCTGCTCAGCATTCACCATATCCACCCACCTGCCAAGTTCCTTTCTACCATTCGGGTAGCCTATGTGCAGGTCGCTCATCATCACCAGCTTTATTGGCTTAGCCATCTCCTTGCAGGTAGTAAGCTTTAGTTCCTCGCGATGTTTATGCCGGTAGTTCAGATTTCCGTAGAGGAAGAGTCCCAGCATAAAAATCAAAATGCCGCCAACTGTCCACCAATTGTTGTAAAGCATTGTTTTGGGAACAAGGTGCACAAGCCTTCCCAAATCCAGGCATAGAAACAGCATAAACAGGTACAGCAGCACTATCACGCTTGATGTTCCTACCTCATAAACACCCACAGCCAAAGGCATAGGCAAGCGGTCTGTAAAGCGCATGATGCAAGCCGGCAATAGCACAAACGACCCAGCCATACACCCAATCACCAAAGTCTTCCATACCCATCCCAACGGCAACAGGCACCATACATGCCAACTGACATAAACCAGAGCCGACAATGGCAACAACAATATAACAAGCAACCACATAAAAAAATTTACTTTAGATAATCTTTTTTTGCCTTCGCGTCTAATTCTGACAATCGGTCAAGGGCATCATGTAACGTTTCGTCGCGTTTGGCGAAATGGAAACGAATCAGATGATTTACATCCTCACGGAAGAAACAACTGCCAGGTACGGCTCCGACGCCTACATGCTCAGCCAGCCATTCGCAGAAATGCAGGTCGTCCTTAACGCCATACTTGGATACATCAAGCATCACATAGTAGGCTCCTTGTGGTTCAGTGAAGGAGAGGCCGAACTGGCGTAGTCCGTCGCAGAAGAGTTGCTTCATGTGGGTGTAGTGTGCCTGAAGCTCGTAGTAGTAGCTGTCAGGGAAGCACAATCCTACTGTGGCAGCCTCCATCAGTGGAGCCGCTGCACCAACTGTTAGGAAATCATGTACTTTCTTCACACGTTCGATGATGCGCTCCGGAGCAATAACATAGCCCAAGCGCCAGCCTGTGATGCTATAGGTCTTGGAGAGGGAACTGCACGATATGGTGCGTTCCCACATGCCAGGTAGCGTGGATATATAGACATGTTTGTGTGGAGCATAGACGATATGTTCATATACCTCATCGGTTATTACATAACCATCATATCTGATAACAATATCAGCAATCTGTTCAAGTTCCTCGCGAGTAAACACCTTACCGCAAGGATTGGATGGGTTACACAATACCAAAGCCTTGGCACCCTGCTTGAAAGCATCTTCAATCAGGTTGGCATCGAACGAAAACGTAGGCGGGACAAGAGGGATATACACTGGCTCAGCTCCCGTTAGAATCGTATCAGCAGTATAATTCTCGTAGAATGGTGAGAATATTACCACTTTATCGCCAGGATTAACTACCGTCATCATCGCAGCCATCATAGCCTCAGTAGAGCCACAAGTTACCACAATGTTCTTGTCTGCATCTATTGGAAGTCCCATCCAACGACTCTGCTTTCTGGCCAATGCCTCACGGAAGTTCTGCGCTCCCCAAGTAACGGCATACTGATGTGGTCCAATAGACGATATCTCTGCCAGCCTGTCTGTTATTTCTTTTGGCGGGTCAAAATCGGGGAAACCCTGTGACAGATTGATCGCCCCATATCGATTGCTGATGCGGGTCATACGTCGGATAATGGAATCCGTGAAGTTCGCCGTTCGAGTGGATAATAATCTCATTTGTTTATAACTTCTAACTATACAACTTTTCTGCGCAAAGATACAAAAAAAATCCCACTCACATGCAGAATGGGAACACAAAAACTGCTACCTTATTACAAGTAAGATAGCAGTTTTAGGTAAGCGGGAATACATCCTTGCCGAAATAGGTTGTGATTTCCTAATAACACCTTAAATACCAATCCTGACTTGAGTCTCCACCAGAAACAGACCATTCTAAGAAACCTGGGAAGAACTGATCGATAGGAATGCTCTCGTTCTCGCGCTTCAAAATGGTTTCTTTGAAAATGTTGATGTCAGCGCCCTTCAGGTATAATGCAAACGGGTAGTTTCCTTGACGAACAAAGTATAGTTTATGAGTCGGATCAGAGCAGTCGTCATTTTTTCCAAAGTAGCTCGTATTCATTCTCGCCGTTGGTGCCTCCATCGGAATATGAAGCTCCCAGTTCACAATACCTTCCGAACGATAGATAAATGGCTGGATAGAGGCCATCTGAGATGATAATTCCAATGGCGTGTTATATGTCAACTCCAAAATATAGGTTGAACCAATCTCTCTCTTAATATCATCAGTCAGGTAATAAACTTTACCCACCTTAGTAAACGACGTCCCCACTGCATCAGTTGATCCTGGTGCAATCTTCTTCATGCCAACGTTCTCCGGAGTAACCTTGGTATCTAATGTAAGAGCCAGACCATTGGTCAGTTCTACATAGTTCTGATAGGTCGTCAGATAGAAGGTCTCCTTAATAATCTTACCTTCAGTATTGAACTCTATTTCGTGATTGGCATCCACTACCGCATCATTGAAATCATAGTCACCCTTAAAGGGCCACGAATCCTCAAAAACATAGACGTCATTGGTTGATGTCTTTCTGTTAGCAGGGGTGGTCTCAGGAGCCGGGATAATCTGAAAATACTCATAAACAACTGATGCATTTCCATCGGTAACGTCTCCCTCCAACAGACTCATACCTGTGTAGAAGTTATCTGTGGCAATATACAGATGCTGGGCATAGGAAGGTAATTCCACCACAGCATGAAACTGACCATTGTACTCGGTATAGTCCTCATAGATGGGCTTCACTTCCTCGTTCCACTTAACATCAGTCTCATCATCCTGAGTAATAAACGGATTCTCAGTAAATATGCGGAAAAACACGGGGCCATAAGTCCTAACGGAATTATAATCCACATTAAGGTCTACTTTCTGAACTGTTGAGAAGTCGAAAGAATTGGCAACTTCCACCCAAGACCCGGGAATACCAGGTTCGGCAGGCATATCATTATTTGATGTATCAGTACAAGCCGTCAACGAGATTGCAATGACAAATCCCCAACAAATCTTCTTAAAAATACCACTAAAACTATCCATAACAACTATTATTTTGCATAAAAACGCTGCAAATATACGAAATTTAGATTAAGGTTACAAAAAAAGCTGGTTAGAATTCTAACCAACTTCTTTCTTTGGCGGAGAGAGAGGGATTCGAACCCCCGGTGCCTCTCAGCACGCCGGTTTTCAAGACCGGTGTAATCGACCACTCTACCATCTCTCCGAACTCTCATTTGAGAGGCTTTTGGTCTAAAAGCGCTGCAAAGGTAAGGACTTTAAGCGAGACTGCCAAACTTCCAAACGACTTTTTTTTATTTGATAAGAATTTTCTTACCTCCAACTATATAAATACCCTTTTTTAGTTGACAGTTGAGAGTTGACGGGTGACAGTTTTGTATTCTACGACCGTTCAGGTCATAAACATCATTCTTCATTCTTATCTCTTCATTCTTAATCGGTTTTAAGCAATCAATAACGGAAGGCGATAAGAACTGAAACGAATTGACGGAAAGCAATTTCGCATTGTTGGTTCCCGTAGCTACCATATATATATTATGTACGCCTGTAACAGGGACATCCAATGACTTGGTGTAAGTTCCCCATGTGTTGAGTCCTGTATCACCATCTTCAGCAGAAAGCGTACAGAGGAGTGTACCATTCTCTTCGTTCGGAGCATCAGCATAAACACTCAGCTTAGAAACGGATAGCATGAATTTAGCACGCATGGTAATAAGTGTAGCTGAATCGGTTCCGAAATCGACGTTCTTGTAACCCACATAGTTTGTATTCTTCATATTGGACACTTCTCCTGTTCCGTCATCTGTATTTCCGCTGTCTACTACATCGGCATTCTTTATATAGAAGAAGTTTTCTGCCTGAATAGGTTCATAAGCACTATGCTTTTCCACAACACCGAGGTGAGCATTAAAAGCTGCAGACAAGCAGGTGCTGTTACCGAAAGCCTCAAAAGTCTTCAGTTCTTCGCCTTCCTGATGTTTGTAGTTTTCCTCTGCCTTAGTAAGCCATGCAGATGAGGTAATACCACCTGAGTTGCGGTTATTCCATGCATGGTAAGCATTTTTTGCAAGCCATTCGTAATACTCCGGATGGTTCATATCCTCGGCATACCTTCGGATATATCGCATGAGGATTCCCTTAAAGCCACACAAGTCACCTCTGACCGTCTGACAGACTTTAATTACTCCATAGCTGTCAGCCAACTCCTTCACTGTCCACTTAATAATAGCATCGGCATCCGTCTTATACATAGCGGTTTTATAATGATTGTACAGCATAATGGCCGCACCCAAGCATGTTCCCTGATTGTAGGTAGATGCCCAATAATTATACTTCTTTGTTCCCAAATCATATGAATCCCACACCTTACCAGTGGGTTTTCCGCCAGAGAATTCATAGAGTTGCTTACGATTGGCAAGATAGGTCTTTTTAGCCATCTCGTAATATGAAGTATCGGCGGTAGCAATAGCCAAGTAGCAGGCACAAACAGATGCAGGCCCATTGATGCAGGCATTTGTTCCCTGCCCCGAGTTGTGTTTCCACTGTAACAAATCATTCCCATAACAATCAGCCCGTTGAAACATTCCGTTGAAGTTAGTCTTGGCAGTTGTAAGGTACTTAGTGGTACCTGTAAGCAGATAAGCTCGTACACACGCTATACACATCCAGGCAATGTCATCGTTATACTCATTATACCCAGCAACACCATTCTTATACCAGGTTCCTTTGTTACGATTAATAAAATTAACATAAAGGTTCTCAAACATAGTGGCATATTCCAGTTTACCCGTTGTCTCGTATGCATCAAGAATGGTTTCGAACATCTCGGCATCTCCCCACCATCCGCCGTTATCTATACTGTAACCGGTGCTTTGGCGCTTGTAATGGCGTGCCTTGAACTTCAGCATCATATCATCGCGCATTTGCTTGGAAAAACCGTAGGGCTCTATGTCCTCATCAACCTTAATTTCCCATTCTATTTGTGCAGGTTCGGCATTAGAGGCTGTAAGAAGCGTAACGCCCGTTCCATCGGTAGTCTCAATTTCTGATGAAAGAGCGAACCTGCGTGTCTTATTAATAAAGATATGGTACTTATCCTCTGATCCATCTACTGGAACCAGTTCCCAAGCACCTCTAGTAAGATTCTTTGTTATCTGTCCCACAACAGATTTGTTAGTGGCTGCTGTAATACCTCCAAGGTATAGTTGTGTATAGACATTCTGCAGGTAGAAAGTTCCACGTCCCGTATCAATAATTCTCCAGCGTTGGGAATGTGTATTGGTCTCGGTCCAAAGGACAGCCTTCTTGGATGCTTCAAGCGAAGAATTCTCTACCATCAGGGAACGTCCACTTTTGATAATCCTGACAATCTGCCCATCCTCAAAGGCATACATTGCTGAACTAATACAGTACAACAAGACGAACAATAGAAAATTTCTTGTAAAATTAGACATAGTTAATCGAATTTCATTATTATATTATTTCATTCTCACTTTTCTTTCCCCCTAAAGGGGGTTAGGGGGTCTATACATTTATTGTTTTACATCTGGTACATCGCCCTTTACCGTGCATCTTGGCTCCGCATTTACCACATAAACATCTGGTCCGGAAACACTTTATATACCTCCAAATCAAAGCCACAGAGACGATTATATATAATATGTATCCTAACCACCCTAAGACTGGCAATGAAAATACCATATAGCATACCACACAAACTCCCAACAAGGAGAACAAATAAAGAATGGCCTCAGGAATAGGAAGAAGAGCCAGAACCTCATCAATGGTAGCAATAACCAAGACTACTAACAGCCATATACTGGCAATAAAAAGGCCGAGTATAAGAGGAAGATCGAAGGGATTCAGCGTTGGATGATAGTAATACAATACCCACGTCTCTGGAACAAGACGTTGTATGCTGGCATACAAGAGTGCAGAACTGGATAAGGAAACCGTGAGCATTGTGGGATAAAACGAACTGATGTCCCTGACAAATATCATATTAAAACGAGAGTGCCTTATCTTTTGTACAACAAGTACAATAAGAACAGTAAAGACCAATCCCAAGAAAAACCACAGGTGCCGTTGACTGAAAAGGTAGATAAACTCTGAGATGGGATCGTCAGGTACTACACTGGCAAGGAAGTCACTCTGATGAATCCATCCTTGAGCAAACTGGTCGCGTGCCACCTTCACCCAAACACTATCGATGGAATCTTCGGGTATAACTACAATCTGGCCAACGACAAGTGGATCGTTGTAATAGAGCAATATGCTGTCAGAGAGGGTGTCAATGGGCATATTATGGAGCGGTTCCTGACTCTGAAGCCACATGGAGTCTGAAGTAAGATAGAAGTTATCGTTTACAGCATACAGCGTTGACTCTTCTGCCGGATAATAACAGGCGGAACATAAGACCAGAGCTATTATAAAAAGATATACCTTACGCATGGAATACTTTCATTTCACATTTCTTACAATCAAATTCCAAGCGGAAACGTCGGCCGTCTTTTGAGCAGAGGAAATATGGTTCCTGGTACGGGCTCTTTACATGATGGAACTTAGGACACCAACCTAACTGGTAGCGCAGACAGTAGCGACACGTCATTAAAGGCTGTCCGTCGGGCAATATACCCGTTACCTCTAATGCATCTGAGGGCGGAGTGCCACAGGTATCAGCAACAAACTGCCGTGACAAGCGGTTGCTGATATTAAAGTTGAAGCAAGATGCTTTTTCAGAAACCTTTTGTGACTGTATTTTTGAAACATCATCTCTGTACGTCACATTATTATTCATAAGCTTTTCTATAAGACAGCGACGCCAGTCTGCAAGCATACTGCGAGGTATGAACCAAGGTTGAGAGAAGCATATTTCCACATCCTTGGCATAGTAAATGGTATCGCCTAACTTGCTCAGTACCTCTTTAATGCCTGCTGTCTGATCTGTACGCGCCAACTGATGTTCAGCCTGAAAAAACATTGAACATTGAACATTGAACATTGAACATTGTTCATTGAACATTGCTTTCAGTTCAAATCCATCTGCTGTTTCACTTAGGGTAAAGTGCAGTGGAATCTTGCGAACAGCTGTATCGCGAGCCATAATCTTCTCCCATTGCTGGTCGTAATTACGCCATAGCGTATCACCTTTTTTTACATCAGGCATCTCAGCCGGATAAAGGTGGTTACCTTCTACCCTGTTTACCCTGAAACCTTGTAACTGTCCCTGTGAATCCAGAAAACACAATCCATCTCCATTACTGAAAGGCGTAGTACCAGCAACTATAATACAACCAGGTCTGACTTCCTTCACACGTCCCACCATCTGCCCACGGCTTTTGGGAGTATCAGGGGAAGCCAAATCATCTGTCCTGCCGTGCAGGAAGTAATTGGTAAATCCACGAGAGAAACTACGAGAGGGGTCGGGCGTGAAGAAGAACTCTTCCTCGCCAAGTGATGAACGCTGGTATTCTGTTCTCCTACGTAAGACAGCATCTATCTGCTGACGATAATATGCTGTGATGTTCTTAACGTATGATACATTCTTGAGCCTGCCTTCAATCTTAAAGCTGCGCACTCCGGCATCCATCATCTCCTCAAGATGTTTGCTACGGTTCATATCGCGCAAGGAAAGAAGGTATTTGTCTTCCACAATCCTCTCCCCGTTACTGTCCTCCAGTGTAAAAGGCAAACGACAGAACTGTGCACACTCTCCCCTATTGGCAGAACGGCCAAAACAATACTCCGAGGCATAGCACCTGCCACTATATGAAACACAAAGGGCACCATGTACAAAAGCCTCAAGGGGTACATCGGGAACGGCCTGATGAATTTGTCTAATCTGATCAAGGGAAAGTTCACGCGCCAACACAATCTGCTGATAGCCCAGTTCCCTAAGGGCTAAGACCTTCTGAGGAGTCTGGTTGTCCATCTGTGTACTGGCATGCAAAGGGATAGGCGGGAGTTTTAGTTTCAGCAATGCCAGATCCTGTACAATCAATGCATCAACCCCTACCCGATATAGTTCCCATATAAGATCCTGCGTTTCTTGGAGTTCATCATCATACAGAATGGTATTAACCGTAACATATACCTTCACCTTAAACTGATGAGCATACTTACAGAGCGTTGCTATATCCTGCACAGAATTCCCTGCCGAGGCGCGAGCACCATATTTGGCTGCACCTATATATACGGCATCGGCTCCATGGTCCACAGCTGCTAAGCCGCATTCCAGGTTGCGTGCAGGAGAAAGCAATTCAATGTATGTCATCTATATTATAAGGTGTCTCTTGATATACGTAATAATTGAGCCAGTTCTGGAACATCAGGTTACCATGAGCACGCCATGTTACAAGAGGTCCCTGAGCAGGGTCGTCGTTCTTGTAATAATTGTAGGGCTTCTGTATGGGTAGTCCCTTGCCAAGGTCGCGCTTGTATTCTGTGTCAAGGGTATTGGGCGAATATTCGGAGTGACCCGTAATAAAAATCTCCCTACCCTCGCGTGCCATCACTATAGATACACCACTCATAGGACTCTCAGCGATCAGCGTCAGTTCCGGCACCTTCAGAATATCTTCCTTGCGAATCTCGGTATGCCTGCTGTGAGGCATGTAGAACACATCATCGAATCCACGGAAGATAGGCAATGTATTATCCGACATATATTGGGGGAAGATACCAAACATTTTCTGTGGCAGCGGGTACTTGGGTACAGCATAGTGATAATAGAGTCCTGCTTGAGCTGCCCAGCAGATATACATGGTACTGGTAACATGTGTACGGGCCCATGCAAATATCTCGCTTATCTCATCCCAATAGGTTACCTCATGGTAGTCAAGATGTTCAACGGGGGCACCTGTGATAATCATACCGTCGAACTTCTCATTACGCATCAGTTCAAAGTCGCGATAGAATGCCTTCATGTGCTCTATGGGCGTATTTTTGCTGGTATGCGCCTTCACTTTCATAAACTGAATCTCCAGCTGAAGGGGACTGTTGGAAAGGATACGTATGAGGTCTGTCTCTGTAGTAATCTTCAGCGGCATCAGGTTCAGGACAACAATCCTCAGTGGACGGATATCCTGACTGTTAGCCCTTGAATCTGCCAGCACAAAGATATTCTCGCTCTTGAGCAAATCTATGGCTGGCAGTTTATCAGGAAGTTTTAATGGCATCTTTTTCTTAAATTAAGAATTAAGAGTGAAGAGTGAAAAATGAAAAATCTTCAACTTACCAGATAGTAACACGTTCTGATTTAGGTACGAACATGGGGTCGTTTTCTGTAATGCCGAATGCCTCGTACCATGCATCTATGTGAGGTAGCTGACCGTTTACACGCCATTTACCTAACTGATGGGGGTCACCCTTTACACGCTTCTGAATCTCGGCATCACGAATGTTCTGGGCCCACACATTGGCATAAGCCAGGAAGAATCGCTGCTCAGGAGTAAAGCCGTCAATATCCTTCAGCGGAGCCTTTGCAGTAGCATTCTTAAATGCCTGGAAGCTGACCATCAGACCTCCGTGGTCTGCCATATTCTCACCCAATGTAAGAGAACCATTGGCAAAGAGACCGGGCAAAACCTCAATCTTATTATGATATTCGCGCATTACGGCTATACGCTCCTCAAAGCGCTTGGTATCTTCCTCGTTCCACCAAGTTACCAGGTTACCTTCCTTATCATACTTGCTACCCTGATCATCGAATCCATGGGTCATCTCATGACCGATTACAACGCCAATGGCACCATAGTTGAAGGCATCGTCAGCATTCATATCAAAGAAGGGAGGCTGCAAGATACCAGCGGGGAAACAAATCTCGTTGGTGGTGGGATTGTAATAAGCATTCACCGTCTGTGGAGTCATAAACCATTCTTCCTTATCTACAGGCTGGTTCAACTTGGTCTTAATCATATCCTTAATCTCCCACTCGTTGATAGCCAGCATGTTGCGGAGGTAGCAGTCACCTATCTCCAGATCGCTGTAATCTTTCCATTTGTTGGGATAGCCTACCTTAACATAGAAAGCATCCAGTTTCTCGTGAGCCACTTTCTTGGTCTCGTCGCTCATCCAGTCCTGAACATCAATACGTTCACCTAAGGCAATCTGCAGGTTACGCACCAGTTTCTCCATACGGTCCTTGGCTGCAGGTGGAAAATACTTTGCAACATAAAGCTGCCCCAGAGCTTCGCCCAAACCGCCTTCTACACTGGCAACAGCACGTTTCCAGCGTGGACGGTCTTCTGTCTTACCGCTCATAACTGTGCCGTAGAATGCAAAGTTAATCTTGCGTGATTCATCGTCGATATAAGATGAAGCCAAATCCATAGCGTGCCACAGATACAAGTTCTGGATAGCTTCGGGAGTCTCTTCCTTCAGAATATTCTCCACCTCGTGAATGGCATCAGGCTGACCTAGAACAACGTTCTTAACCTCACCCTGCTTTATACCAAATACGCCAAAGTAAGCATCCCAGTCGATACCGGGGAACTGAGCCTTCAACTCATCGTATGTGAACTTGTTGTAGTTGGCTTCGGGGTCACGCAAGTCCGTCATACTCTTGCTGGCCTTGGCAATACGTGTTTCTATACGCATTACGTCTTCCATAATTCGCTGTGCATCTTTCTCGCCGAATCCACTGTGCTTGCTAAAGTCCACAATATATTTCTTGTAACCCTCACGAATGGCAACCGTAGCGGGGTCTTCTTCTACATAGTAGTCTTTGTTGCCCAGGGTAAGACCGCCCTGCATGATGTTAACAATATTATTCTTGCTGTCCTTCTCGTCGGCACCAATCCATACGCTGAACATCCCTTTTACACCTTGGCGCATCATACGAGGCCAAATTTCATCCAGCCAGTTCTTAGTGATTTCAGGAGAGTTCTGATAGCCGTCACACAGCAGGAACTCTTCGAATGCGCCCCAGTAATGTTCGTTCAGGTTTACGCTGTCCATAGCCGAGTTGTAGAGGTCGGCAATCTTCTGCTCTACACTACCAGGTTGCAAATCCTTAAGGGCAGCTACGCTATCAATAAGCCCCTGCAACTGCTTAATATTATTCTCGCCCAGGACGTCGAAACTGCCGTAACGGCTGTATTCTGCAGTCAACGGATTAGCCTTCTGCCAACCACCTGTGGCGTACATGTAGAAATCTGTTCCAGCCTGATAGGTGCTGTCCAGATTAGCCAAATTAATACCTGAGCTAAGCTCCTTGTTACCTGTACAGGCTGCTCCCATAGCGGTAAGTAATACCATTGTCAAAATGTTTTTAGTCTTCATAACTTATATAGATTTTAATATTCAACTCTAAACGCTAAACGCTCAACTCTAAACTTTCCATTGCTTTCTCCCACTCCTCTTCTGCTGCAGCAAGTTGGGCTTTCAGTTTTCCATGCTTCTCATAAAGGGTTATATCAGCACTGCCTTCTGGAGTAGAAAGTTGGGCTTCCAGAATCTTCACTGCAGATTCTAACTGTGTAACGTGCTCTTCTGCTTCGTGCACAGCTTTCTCCAGTTTTTTTCTCAAACGTGATGCAGCCTTTTGCTGTTCATAAGACAAGGCAGAATCCTTCTGGGTTGCTGTCGAATCAACGTTTGCAGAAACATCTCTTTGCTGCAATGGAGATGAAGTATTTAATTCGGTAAGTTCTGCTATCTGTTTGGATTTCAGGAAGTCGTAAATACCGCCAAGATGTTCTCTTACCTTTCCGTTTGCAAACTCATATACTTTCCCGACCAGTCCGTCCAGGAACTCGCGATCGTGACTGACCAGAATGACGGTTCCTTCGAAATCGCGTATGGCTTCCTTCAATACATCTTTGCTTCGCATATCCAGATGGTTGGTCGGCTCGTCCAGAATCAGACAATTTACAGGCTCCAACAGCAACTTAATCATAGCCAGACGTGTACGCTCTCCACCAGAGAGGAATTTAACCTTCTTCTCGCTGGCCTCGCCACCAAACATAAAAGCACCCAGGATATCACGAATCTTCAGTCGCATATCCCCCTTGGCAACACGGTCTATGGTGTCGAAAACCGTTATCTCGCCATCCAAAAGCTGTGCCTGATTCTGTGCAAAATACCCTATCTGCACATTATGGCCTATGGTCAGTTTGCCATCAAAGGGAATCTGTCCCATGATACACTTCACCAGCGTGGTTTTACCTTCACCGTTACGCCCTACGAAGGCTACCTTCTCACCACGTTTGATGGTAAGATTTACGCCACTGAAAACCACATGCTCGCCATAACTCTTAGCCGTATCCTCGCAGATAATGGGATAATCACCGCTACGAAGGGAGCATTTGAACTTCAGACGTAGGGCCGAATTGTCCACCTCATCCACTTCTACGGGAACAATCTTCTCCAGTTGTTTGATACGGCTCTGCACCTGAATGGCTTTGGTAGCCTGATAACGGAAACGGTCTATAAAGGCTCTGATATCCTCTATCTCCTTCTGCTGGTTCTCGTAGGCACGTAGTTGCTGTTCACGTCTTTCAGCACGCAGTACCACGTACTCATCATATTTTACCTTATAATCGAATATCCTTCCGCAACTGATTTCCAACGTACGATTGGTAACATTATTTATAAAAGCTCTGTCATGGCTGACAAGTACAACAGCTCCTGCACGTGTGCTTAGGAACTGCTCCAGCCATTGTATGCTTTCTATGTCCAGATGGTTGGTGGGCTCGTCTAATAAGAGTACGTCAGGGTGCTGCAACAAAAGTTTGGCCAACTCTATACGCATACGCCATCCCCCGGAAAACTCGCTGGTGGGACGGTTAAAATCCTCCCGTCTGAATCCCAGTCCCTGTAGTGTCCGCTCCATCTCGGCCTGATAATTCATACCGCCCATCATCTGGAAATGTTCGTTAAGGTGGGTGAAGTGTTCTACCAACTTCATGTATTCCTCGCTCTCGTAGTCCGTCCGCTCTGCCATCTGATTATTCAGGCGCTCCAGTTCCTGCTGAATCTCATGAATATGGGCGAAGGCCTTTTCTGTCTCCTCAAGTACTGAGCAATCATCAGAGAGCACCATAACCTGAGGCAGATAGGCAATGCTGGTATCACGCGGAACAGCCACCACTCCACTTGTAGGTTCCTGCAGTCCGGCTATTATTTTTAGCATTGTACTCTTGCCTGCTCCGTTCTTACCCACCAGAGCAATGCGGTCCTTGTCGTTTATAACGTAGCTGATATTGCTAAACAAAGGACGGGCACTGAATTCAACGCATAAATTATCTATTGAAATCATCCTGTATTCTCACATTTGGCCACAAAGGTAGTAAATTTTTGTCTTTTTAGGTTGATATTTTACAAAATATAAGCATTGGAATTGTTTTTTTCATTAACTTTGTCCACACAATGTTATTCATTGAACATTAAACATTCAACATTGAACATTATAATTAATAACAAACAACACTACAATGAAAGTAAAGTATTATCTGCTTAGCATGGCCGCTATTGGCTTGCTCACAGCATGTTCAGGTGAAAAGAAAGAGTCTGCAACTGAAGCAGGAAAGGCCACAACCGAGAAGAAAGTCGAGGCAGACCAGCCTACAGGTGATGTGTTCATTTACACCGCAGAGCACAGACACGAAAAGACACAGCCCGACAAGGCCAAGGTGCTCATCAGCAAGAAGTTGGGAAGTATCAATACCAACGAGTTTGCCGGCAATACCGTTATGGAAGAGATTTGGATTGGCGATCAGGTGCAGCACATTGCCAACGGAGCCTTCGAGGGTTGTAAGAACCTGAAGAAGATTCACTTGGCTGGTCCTCTGCCAGTTATCAACGATGGTGCCTTCACCGGTTGCTCTGCTCTGGAAGAACTGCACGGAGATGTTTATACCATTGGTGTTGACGGATTCAAGGGCTGTACCTCACTGAAGAGCGTTATCCTGGGCGAACATGGCTATTGGATTCGCGTGGGTGCTTTTGATGGTTGCAAGAACCTGAAGAAAATCATCCTTGCCGACACCATGAGCAAACTGGAGGACGGTGCTTTCGAGGGGTGCTCCGCAATGGAAGAACTCAGTATCCCCAACGATTTCAAGAACCGTATGTTCGGTATGTTCCCCAATCCTGAGAAACTTCGCAAGGTTTACCTGCTGACTACCGAATACTACCCCCTGCCTAAGAACTGTCAGCCCAACAAGCAGTGTACACTCTACGTACCAGACAACTTCCTGAAGCAGTTCCAGGCCGACGAGCAGTGGTGCCAGTTTGGCAGCATAGAGCCCATGAGCAAGAGCCAGTACTATACAGCTGAAGGTTTCCTGAAATAAGCGAAAAACATCAGTCTCGTACATAAGAAAAGCAAGCGTGTTTGTCATCCGTTATCGGTTCCAGCAGACACGCTTGCCTTTATTCATTAACTTTTAGATGCGGCTAAAGAGAAGGGGAATCATGAATGTAAAGGTGTTATTACTGAGTGCATCCTTGTTGCTTCCAGGCATATTGAATGCTCAGGTGGTGATAAACGAGATTCAGGTGGCAAACGTTGATATGTTTATCGACCCCTCATTCAACTATGGCAGCTGGGTGGAGCTGTATAACTCCACGGAACAGGCCCTCTCTCTGGCAGGCATGAAACTCCGACATACCAACTCTGAAAACAAGGTAAACGAGCAGCGACTCACAGAGCAGCACGGAATCCTGCCACCTAAGGGGTTCGTGGTTCTGTGGTTCGACCACAACAGCAAGGATGGCTATTACGGCAAGACGGCAGGACAGCAGATTCCTTTTAAGATGGATGAGGAAGGCGGCCTTGTGGAACTGTATAATTCCAGAAACGTGCTGCAGGATGCCGTCACCTATCCGCCAGCCATAACACGCTGCTCCTTTGCCCGTACTGAGGACGGCAGCAGCACATGGGGTGTAACATCGGTTCCCACTCCCAAGCAAACAAATGCGGGCAGTCCCTTCTCTGACGAACGCCTCTCAATGCCCGAGACCGACCAGAAAGGCGGTGTGTTCTCTAATCCGCTCTCTTTTCAGGTGAATATCCCAGCAGGAACCACCCTCTATTATACTACAGACGGTGCCACGCCCGTTCCTGGCAAAAGTGCTGTGTCAGAAACAGGAGTCTTTAATGTATCTGAGACCAGCATCTTCCGCTTCATGCTTGCTCAGGAAGGCTATCTGAACAGTCCCGTAACTACCCGCTCGTTCATCCGTAAGAATCAGGATTATTACCTGCCCGTATTGAGTGTTACCACACACCCCGACCATCTTTTCGGCGACTCCATAGGTCTGTATGTACAGGGGGTAAACGGACGCACGGGAAATAACAAGGGAACACCCATGAACCAGAATATGGACTGGGAACGCCCCGTGAATGTGGAGTACTTTGTACCCGATGAGCAGGGCAGATGGCAGGAGGCATTGAATCAGGGAGCACTATTCAGCATCTTTGGCGGATGGACACGTTTCAATGAAGGGGATGAGACCTTCCAGTACAAACCTTCCTTTAAGCTGAAGGCCGACAAGATGTGCGAGGGTCTGAATTTTTATACTTACCCCGTCTTTCAGGAGAAACCCTATATTAAGAATAAGACCCTGCTGGTTCGTAATGGAGGGCAAGACCAGCACGGACGCATCTGGGATGCCGTTATCCAGGAACTGCTCATCAGCAGCGGCATACATCTCGACTGTCAGGCAGCCCAGCCAGCCCATATCTTTCTGGACGGACTGCCTCTGGGTATGTTTAACCTGCGCGAAGCCAGCAACCGCCATTACGCTTACAGTAACTACGGTATAGGTAACGATGAGGTGGACCAGTGGGAGAACGAATTTAACGTTATGTCAGGCAGCGGAACCATCTACAACACATGGCAGACGCTCTGTCAGAAGTTAGGAACCAACCCTACTGACGAAGCCACCTGGAAGGCAATCTGCAAGATAGTGGATGTGGATGAGTACTGCAACTATATGGCGGCAGAAATCTACATGGGCAACCTCGACTGGCTGCGTGGTGGACTGAAGAACATTAAGGGCTTCCATTGTAACAAAGACGATGGTAAAATTCACGTTGTGCTTTTCGATTTGGACGGTTGCTTCGGCGATACCGACATGATTCAGCAGATATATAAGAAAGGGAGCGGCAAGCAAATAGAAATCTTCAAGAATATGCTCAAGTACGCGCCTTTCCGTCAGCAGTTCATCGATGCCTATTGCATGATGGGCGGTAGTATATTCCTGCCAGAGCGTTGTGTCCCCTTTATCCGCCAGTGGGAAGCTAATATCACCCCTGCCCTTTCGTGGGAGAATAACGAACCTCATACCCGAGCCGACCGACTATGCAATGTACTTACTGACCGCGAAAACCAGCATGAGAAACGTATTGCCAGCCTGAAGAGTCAGTTTAGCCTCTCTAACGGGATGCATACTGTGATAGAAACCACTTCCCCACTCGCCCGCATCCTACTGAACGGTCAGGAGATTCCCACATCATATTTCTCCGGCACACTCTTCGAAAAGGCAGAACTAAAGGCTGTGATACCCGAGGGCTACCAATTCATAGGTTGGCAGATAAACGGCAAGACTGTTTCCACCGATACCACGCTGAATGCCATGTACTATGCCGCCCTGAACCCGCACATCACGCTGGTTCTGAAACGCACCAGCCAAGTAAGTCCCATCCGTATAAACGAGGTTAGCTCAGCCAATGATATCTATATCAATGAATATCTGAAGAAAAGCGACTGGATAGAACTCTACAACACTACCGATGCCCCCATCGACCTCACCGGCACCTACCTAAGCGACAACCCCAATAACCCCCATAAGTACCAGCTAAATAAAGCTCCCTCTCTAAACTCTCAACTCTCAACTCTAAACTCTACCCCCTCATCTCTAAACTCTCAACTCTCAACTCTAAACTCTCATATAATCATCCCTCCCCACGGCTATCGCATAGTATGGTGTGATAATAAAGAGCCCGTCAGCCAGCTTCATGCAGGCTTTAAGTTGGAGAACGCTGATGAAGCCTACGTCAGCATACATGCCGCAGACGGTTCGTGGGCAGACAGTCTATGGTATCAGGCACAAGGCCGATGGCAAAGCTATGGTCGTTATCCCGATGGTTCAGACCAATTGGCATTGTTTGACCGCATTACCATTGGGCAGACCAACCACATCACCACTCAAACCGAGGTTTCTAAGCCAGACTGGGAAACCAGCGTCAAATCCGTAAGCCTGCCTAAGCACCGCCAGATAGCCTCCATCCAGTACTATAATCTCTCAGGCCAGCGCCTCAGCAGTCCCACAGATGCCAGCATAGTCATCCGCCGCATTGTGTACGATGATGGTACTGTAGAAAGCCGCAAGATGTTACCTTAGCCTTTTATTTACGCTTCAGTATCACACGGTCGATGCACAGGAAATACATGAATCCGTTTTTGGCCGCTGCTGCTCTTGTAGCCCCCTCAATTAGCAAGGTGGGATAGCTGTAACGCAGGTTCTTATATGAATACGGGAACTCAAAGTCCTCTGCCACCAGGATGGTGTCCACCTTAGTACCATCGTATTCAAAGGTCTGAGATTTCTGTGATAGTACATCTTTCCCATTCTCCGCATTATTGTTATAACGAATCCGAGTGATAAAGCTCATCTTGGTCATGGCAGATATGGAGTCGATGTAATGCTGGTCCAGAAAATCCTCACTGAGACCATCCTCAGCAATAATTTTGTACCAGTAGGGCACCATCACCACATAAATGTCATACTTTCCGCTTGTCACACCGCCTTCCAGCTTTATCTCCACATGAGGGTTGGCTGTGGGGTTAGGTGCAGCCAGATAGTAGAAATCATCCCCGCCTACACGTCCGTACTTGTCCGTGATGCCAGAGAAAAGAGAGTTATTGAAACGGACGGCTTTGGTCTCAGGCCCAACCTTATAATAGGAAGAGGTGTTGTTCTTATAGTAGAACGAGCCGTCGCCTATCTCCACCTCAAAGTCTGGGTTATACATTTCCCTCGGGTAAGCCCATTCGGGAACCACGCAGCAGGTACTTTTGCTCATCCTCTCCTTCCATCCGTTAAAGATGCTGTTCTTATCCCAGGTGGCTGTGCTGCGCAGCGTGTCGCCGTGTGTGGTAAGCAGATAGCTTCCGTCCGCAGGCTGTTCATCATCCTTAAACACCAGGGGGCTGATGATGTCCATCTCCATGCTTAAATTGGCAAGCGAATCAGGGTTATTTATGTTTCTGATATATGCGTAGCCCTGATCGCCCATTACCTTATCCTCATACCTGTTGGGGTAAATGTAGAGTGGTTCCAGCATCTCCTTTGCCTTTGCCCACGCCTCGTTGGTAGGCATTACCATAGTGTATGTGGGGTATGTCTCGTTAATCTGCGCATTCAGGCATTTCAGATACATATCCCATGTCTCCCCACCCTTGGCAGGCACGTAATCCTTATTGTAGAACAGCAAAGACGGATTCTTGGTAATAATGTAATTCTTCAGTTCCGAAACCAAGGGATAGTCCTCAATGAAATCCCAAATTGTATTTCTCAACATGGAGTTCTTTTCGGTAAACGTAATGCTGTCCACCTGCAGAACATTATATTCCACCTTTTCGTTGTTCGATAAATGCAGCACCACCTTCTGTTGTGCCCATCCTGTTTGCATCCCAGTTATTAGAAGCAGCGATGCGATAATCTTCTTTCCTTTCATATTCTTATTTTATGTGTGTAAATTCGTTTTTAATTTTCCTTCCCGTTAATCTTAGAAAATGATGGAGATGCGTCCCCAATGAATGTGGCTGTTGCCGTTACCGTTAGCAAAGAACGAGAAGTTGTAGCCCAGTCCCAGATGTTTGCCCAGCAGGAAACCGGCACTGCAATCCAATCCAAAACAATGGGCTTTAGAGTCAACATACCCACCGTAATAAAACGTGTTTACAAATACTGAGGAATACATATATGTATATCCTGGTGTAACGTCGGCATAGACTCCCAGATTCTTAAATATATTAGTGTGTGCTCTTATTCCCATCAGTCGGGCATTTACTATACCCACCTTGTCTGGAGTTTCATCTTGTCCCCATCCCGACATAAAGGAGGCGCCTATGATATTCCATCCAAAATACGGATTAAACTCTTTTCTAACCATTATCCCTACGCCCCAAGCGTCTTGAACATAAAGGTCAAACTGCCCCGTGATTTTTGATTTCTTATTAGCTGTTGTTTCGGAACTTTCTTTAATAATCTGCGCATTTGCCGAAATGGCAACTATCCCAACTAATACCAATAAAAATAACTTTCTCATCATTGTGTGTTTATTTCCTTATTTTACCCTGTTACGCTCATTGTATGACGAAAATTCCATCGCGCTTTATATCATTTAGAAGATAAGAGTTCATGTGTGGATGCATACGTACAACATCTACTGGGCTTTGAAGAATTCGCTCAAGGAAACGCTTAAGCCGTACAACCAGATAGATACTTGGTTCCATCTCAACACATACATCCACATCGCTGCCCTCTTTTTGTTCTTTTCTTGAAACAGAACCAAAAAGGCACAAGGAACGAATCCCAAAAGTTGAGCGGAGCTCATCTTTATGGGCAGCTATTAAATCTATGCATTCTTTCCTTGTTTTCATCTTGTAATCACTTTTATTTCTGCAAAGATAAATGGTTTTTCTTTAATGGGCAAGAGAAAATAAAGAAAACTTACTTTCCTAATAAGCTTTAGACATAATAGGGAAATTCCCCTTTGTAAATAGTGGTTTTCATCTTCTCACATATCCTAAAAAAGGTACATAATAGGGAAATTCCCCTTTGTAAATAGTGGTTTTCATCTTCTCACATATCCTAAAAAAGGTATATCTTTGCAGCATCTTAATAAACCAATTAAATATAATATTATGAAACAGACCGCAATTTTACTCAAGTCGTTCTTAGTAGCAACACTGATGGCATTTACATTGTCAGGCAACGCCCAAAGGTATGAGGTTGACCACGGCAGAGTGTTTTATGGCGAAGAACTGGTTATACACGCCGATGTCCGAAGCTTTGTAGACCTGGGCTTTGGTTACGCTAAAGATAACCATAATGTATATATGAACGGGCGTGTTCTGGAGAATGTTGATCCTGCCACATTCCGCCTGAAAGAACGTTCTGGCCGTCGGCCCCATGATTATGAGATAGAAGACCGTGGTCCTCACCGTGGCTATTTCAAGACAACTTTTAACGTCTATTACGGCAATAAGAAGATAGATGCCATGGCCAGCAGCTTCAAGGAGATTGGTAATGGCTATGCCAAAGATTCCTTTAACGTGTACTATTACGGGGAGAAGATTAAGGGCGCTACTGCCAGTTCGTTCAAGGAACTTGGTGGCGGCTATTCTAAGGACTCCTTCAATGTATATTATTATGGCGAGAAGGTAGAGGGCGCCATGGCCTCGTCCTTCAAGTATATTGGCAACGGCTACGGTCAGGATACCTTCGATGCCTATTATCGAGGTCAAAAGCTAAAATAATCTGTTCAGATTCATAAAGTAAAAGAGAGGTTCATGATGCCGAGCCTCTCTTCTTTATTTTTTGTGTCCTTAAAAAATGATGGAGATACGTCCCCAATGAATGTGACTGTTCCCGTTTCCGTTAGCAAAGAAAGAGAAGTTGTAACCCAACGTCACGTCCTTTATCACCTGAAATCCGGCGCTGCAATCCAGTCCGAAGCAATGGGCTGTCTCTGTAGATCTCCAGAAATACCTACCATAACCTAAGCCTTCAAGTGATTTTGCATACATAAACGTATATCCAGGTGTTGCCTCGGCATAGAATTTGAAGTTCTTATAGATAGGGACATTAAACCTTACTCCAGCAGTCCTTACATTCACTATGCCCAGTTTGTCGGGAGTCTCATATCTGTACCATCCCGACATATAGGAAACTCCAATAAGATTCCACCCGAAATACTTGCTCGATTCTTTTCTTAATGTAAGGCCGATGCCCCAGCAGTCTTGTACATAAAAGTCAAACTGCCCTCTGAATCTGGATGCTGTGCTATCCTTTACCTCACCATACCCCTGACATAGCTGCGCATTTGCCGAAGCGGCTATTATCCCCAGCAAAGTCAAAATTAATACCTTTTTCATTTTATGTGTGATTTTAATTCCTAATATTACTGCAAAGATAACAGGTTTTTCTGTAATGGACAAGAGAAAACAAAGAAAACTGACAATTTAAGAGGATATGTGAGGGGTGAACCTTAATCCCAGGCGGTGGTGGCAATGACGAGCCAGGAGCTGATGAGGATTAATCGAGTTGCAGGCTTGAAAAAGTGTAATTTCCCGTACTTCATGATGGAGGTACGGGATTTTTTATATAAATTTGCAAGCGATTTAGAACGAACCATTTATTTAAGCATAATAAAATGAAAAGAATTAACCTGATTTTACTCTCAGTTCTTACCCTTTGGCAAATACCTGTGGAGGCTCAGCCTGAAATTAAAAATGTGTCTGGCGTATACGTGGGCGGACATATCCGCAGAGAACGTCCCCAAACCATTACTAACCTGCGTAACTCGGGTTTTACATACGCGCTGCTTTTTAACGTGAGCGTGGAAACGGATGGTACACTTACCACCGATGGTGAGACTATCTGTAAGAACGGTGAATACGTGTTTCAGAAGACTCAGCCCAACTATCAGAAGGATATAAAGAACCTGAAGACACAGCCAACAAGTATTCAGCGTTTGGAAATAGTTATAGGTGGATGGGGAAACGAGTCGTATAACCGAATAAAAGCCCTTATAAATGCTAATGGAACGGGCAAGAATACCATGCTATACAAAAACTTTAAGGCCCTGAAGGAGGCTGTTCCCGAGATAGATGCCGTGAATAACGATGATGAACATTGCTACGATTTGGAAACGGGAGCCAAGTTCCATATTATGATGTACGATCTGGGTTATAAGACTACATTGGCACCCTACACCAATAGGAGCTACTGGCAGAACCTCTGTACAAAAATTCGTGCCAGCCGTTCTCAGGCCGTTGACCGTGTAATGGTACAGTGTTATGATGGTGGTGCAGGAAATGTGAATCAGGTGGGCAACTGGAACTTCACGGGTGTTTCGGACCGCCATGCAGGACTTATGTACTACTCTAACGACTGGAGCGTGGAGAAGAACATGGCTCAGTTTCAGAAATGGTACGATGATGGTGTAGCAAAAGGCGGCTTTGTATGGGTGTACAATAGCGAGGAATGGGACCTGAATGCCTGGGCATCGGGTATGAACCGTGTGTTCAAAGCTGTGGTAGTGCCTGAGGAAGATGCTATGATAGAAGTGTTCAGCGATAAAAACTTTGGCGGCTACAGCGTGAAACTGCCCGTGGGAACGTACACAAAGGCTGACATGGCTGTATATGGAATAAAGGCAAACGACATAGAATCCATTAAGATGCTGAAGGAAGGTGCCAGCGCACGCTTGTTCCGTAGTGTTGCCAATACGGGCTCCAGTATGCTATGCAAGGTTGACCGTAAAAACATTACCACCACCTACGGTAACGCAGTAAACAGCATTACGGTGATGTACGAAGACCCCGTGGGAATCAACCAAATTGACAATGGACAATTGACAATGGATAATTCCTCCGTATATGACCTTAGCGGACGTAAAATAAATTCTCAGTCACCTCGGAAGGGAATTTATATCCAGAACGGGAAGAAAATAATCGCCAAGTAGCTTAATAGGTTGAGAACATTGGCTATTGGCCTTTGGCCGTTGGCTTCTATAACCTCTAACCTCTAACCTTTCATTACCGGTCTGATTCTTTAACGTCATACTGTTTCTGAAGCTTCAGGAGTTCCTTTTGCAAACGTTTCTGGAGCTTTTCTGTACCAGGCTGCCCATAGATATTATGCATCTCGCGTGGATCGGTATTAAGATCGTACATCTCCCACTGGTCTATGGCATCAGAAGGATTTTCCTCGGCACAGGGATAGAAGTGGATAAGCTTGTAGCCATCGGCTGTACGAACGCCATAATGACGCCTTACGCTATGCTCGGCAGGATACTCGTAATAATGGTAATACAGGCTCTGACGCCAGTTCTTAGGATGCTTTCCTTCCAACAAAGGCAGCAGGCTGACACCCTGTATATCCTCGGGAATAGGTGCTCCAGCCAACTCCAGGAACGTAGGGGCATAATCGATGTTCTGCACCATCTCAGTGATATCACCCTTAGCAACAGGCTTGCCGTACTTGGTGGGCATACGCATAACAAGGGGCGTAGAGAAACTCTCCTCGTACATAAAGCGCTTATCGAACCATCCGTGCTCACCCATATAGAAGCCTTGGTCGCTGGTATAAACCACAAGGGTGTTCTCTGAAAGACCTGTCTTATCGAGGTAGTCAAGCAGTCGGCCTACGTTATCGTCGAAGGTCTTTAACACTTTGGCATAGTCGCGCATAAAGCGCTGATACTTATACTCCTTAAGTGCCTGCCCCTTAAGGTTGCGTTTACGGAAATCAATGGAGAGAGAATCGTAGAACATATCGTATTGGGCACGTTCCTTACTGTTCAGCCGACCAATATATCTCATATAGTCTGGAGTAAGACGTGTGGGATGAGTGGGGTCATACACCTTACAATCATAATCCATAGTCATGTCCACATCGGATGCTATGGCCATCTCCTGACGCTGGGCAGCCTGACGACCTTCCCATTGGTCATCAAAATTCTCGGGAATCTGGAACGTTACATCCTCATACTCACGTAGGTATTTGAGTTCCGGAAGCCAATCGCGATGACAAGCCTTCTGGTGGAGGAACAGAGCAAAGGGCTTATTGGTTTTCTGCTGGGCATCCAGCCAGGCAATAGCCTTATCGGTAAGGATGTTGGTAAGGTAGCCATTCTCGTCATGACGCTTACCATCCATGGTAATGAAGGTGGGATTATAATATTCGCCCTGCCCAGGGATAATCTCGAAGTGGTCGAACCCTGTAGGCGTACTTACCAGGTGCCATTTACCTATCAGGCAAGTGCTGTAGCCTGCCTTTTGCAAGAGCTTGGGCATAGTCTGCTGAGAACCATCAAACACGCCATGCTCGTTATTGGTAAAACCGTTCTTATGGCTGTGCTTGCCCGTTATCATACAGGCACGACTGGGACCGGACAGGGAGTTGGCTACAAAGCTGTTGACAAAACGCACGCCATCATGGGCAATACGGTCCAGGTTTGGGGTCTGTACATGGGTCTTATCGTAGCACGACATCATCTGTGCCGTATGGTCATCCGTCATAATATACAGGATGTTGGGGCGTTGCTGAGCGTGAGCAATTGCAGGAAGAATTCCCAGCATAGAAAAAGGTATAAGCTCTTTTTTCATGGTTTTATAATTATGAATTGAGAATTATGAATTATGAATTATTTTTTTAAGGAACGGTGCTGTGGCACCAATGTTGCTGCGGGCAAGGTCCTCAGGGGTACCGGAGAAGATAAGTTCACCACCTCCCCTACCACCTTCGGGGCCCATATCTATCAGCCAGTCGGCACACTTGATAACATCCAGATTATGCTCGATGACAACCACCGTATTACCCTTGTCCACCAAGCGGTTCAGGACGTTGAGCAGGACACGGATATCCTCGAAGTGCAGACCCGTAGTAGGTTCATCAAGTATATAGAAGGTCTTTCCCGTATCGCGCTTGCTGAGTTCGGTAGCCAGTTTTACACGCTGACTCTCACCACCTGAGAGCGTGGTGCTGGGCTGCCCCAACTTAATATATCCCAAGCCTACATCCTGCAGCACCTTTATCTTACCCAAGATGTTTGGTACATTCTCAAAGAATTCCACAGCCTGATTAATGGTCATATCCAGCACATCGGCAATGCTCTTGCCACGGTAACGCACCTCCAGCGTCTCGCGGTTATAACGCTTTCCACGGCATTCCTCGCAAGGAACAAACACATCCGGCAGGAAATTCATCTCGATAGTCTTATATCCGTTTCCACTGCAAGCCTCACAACGCCCACCCTTTACATTAAAGGAAAAACGTCCTGGCTTGTAGCCTCTGATACGTGCCTCGGGAAGTTCTACAAACAAGTTACGGATATCATTGAACACACCCGTATAGGTAGCAGGATTGGAACGGGGAGTACGCCCAAGGGGGCTCTGGTCAACATCTACCACCTTATCTATATATTCCAAACCCTCAATCTTCTGATATGGGAGAGGGTCGCGTAAAGAGCGGTAGAAATGTTTACTGAGAATGGGCTGCAGGGTATCATTTACAAGAGAACTCTTACCACTACCGCTCACACCCGTTACACAAATCAGTTTGCCCAAGGGGAAAGCCACATCCACATGCTTAAGATTGTTACCACAAGCTCCATGCAGAACGAGCTTCTTTCCGTTACCTTCCCTACGCATGGAAGGTATATCTATACTGAGCTCGCCCGTAAGATACTGACTGGTAAGAGTATGCTGCTTAAGCATATCGGGGTACTTGCCCTGAAAGACTATCTCCCCACCCTTTCGACCCGCCTTAGGACCAACATCTACTATATAATCGGCATTCTCCATCATCTCCTGATCATGCTCCACAACAATAACGGAATTACCCGTATCACGTAGTTTCTTAAGCGAATCAATGAGTTTGATGTTATCCTTCTGATGCAAGCCGATACTGGGCTCGTCGAGAATATACAGCACATTAACCAACTGACTTCCTATCTGTGTAGCCAAGCGAATACGCTGGCTCTCGCCACCTGAAAGGCTTACAGAGGTTCGTCCTAAAGAAAGGTAATCAAGGCCCACATCGAGCAAGAAATGTAAGCGAGCCTTAATCTCCTTGAGTATCTCGGCTGCTATTTTCTGCTGCTGAGAAGAAAGCTTATCGGGGAGCTCTGAAATCCAGTCATACAGTTCCTGCAAATCCATCTGGCAAAGCTCAGAAATGTTCTTGCCTGCAAGAAGGAAGTGCAGAGACTCACGGTTCAGACGCTGCCCCTTACACTCAGGACACACTGCCGTACAACTGAACTGCTCAGCCCACTTCTGCGCACTGGCTGACATATCAGCATCCTGCATCTGACTGATGTACTTCCCCAAGCCGTCGTATGAGGCATAGTAATCATTGGTTGTCTTGGAAATTTCTGCTGATATACGCAGACGTTCAGAAGTGCCGTCGATAATCTCCTGAAGAGCCTCCTGTGGAACATCGGAAAGCGGTGTATCAAGTTTACAATCGTATTTCTCCAATAAGGCTTCTATCTGCCAGAAAATCATGGCAGGACGTGCTTTCCCCAGCGGAGCTATACCACCCTGTTTTACAGAAAGGGTTTTGTCGGGGAAGACCTTGTCCTGATCTATCACGCTGACATATCCCAGGCCTTTACAACGCGGGCAGGCACCCTGCGGACTATTAAAAGAAAAATCATGCGGAGCAGGCTCACGGTATGAGATACCCGTGGTGGGACACATAAGCTGCTTGCTGTAGTAGCGCACCTTTTCGGTCTCCATATCATACACAAGCATCAGACCATCGCCCTGCTTCATGGCTGTAGCAACACTCTGGATAAGACGCTTGTCGTCCTTGTCCTGTACCTTCAGGCGGTCTATAACAACCTCAATATCATGGTTACGGTAACGGTCTAACTTCATGCCAGGGATAATTTCCTGAATCTGTCCGTCAACACGCACATATAGATATCCTTTCTTCTGAATAGTCTCAAACAGATCCTGATAATGACCCTTTCTGTTCTTTACCAACGGAGCAAGGATGCATATTTTCCTGTTGTGATAATCCTTAAGGATGAGCTCGATAATCTGTTCCTCGGTATAGCGCACCATTTTCTCACCCGTCTCATACGAGAAAGCTTCTGCAGCACGGGCATAAAGAAGGCGAAAGAAATCATAAATCTCGGTAGTTGTCCCAACCGTACTTCGGGGGTTCTTATTGGTAGTCTTCTGGTCAATGCTGATAACCGGACTAAGGCCTGTTATCTTATCTACATCCGGACGTTGCAGATTACCCAAGAAGTTACGTGCATAGGCACTGAACGTCTCGATATACCGACGCTGTCCCTCAGCAAAGATAGTATCGAATGCGAGGGACGATTTTCCGCTACCGCTAAGACCTGTGATTACAGTAAGACGGTTTCTTGGTATCGTTACATCAACGTTCTTAAGATTATGAACGCGTGCTCCAAAAACAGAAATCTTACTGTCCTTCATCGCCACCTGTGTCTGTTCCTGTGTTCTCTTCCTTATTATATCCGGAAATAACGCTGATGGTCTTTCTTATTTTGAATACACGGCCATCGGCACCCTTGGCATTCACTACCAGAAAGTAAACGCCGTCTTTTACAACTTTCCCCCTATATGTGCCATCCCAACTTCCGTTAACATTGTCCCAGGAATACAGCTTATTACCCCATCTGTTAAAGACTATTGCATGGAAGTCTACAATGCTCTGATAACCGTCTTTTGGCTTTAATTCGTCATTCCATCCATCCTTGTTAGGTGAAATGCCATTGGGGAACTCCAAAATGCTCTCGCTAATGCTGAAGTGTATGGACTTTGGATCTTCTCCTTCCTCAGGGAACTCGTAGTATATACTACCGTCTGCATTGTAAAAAGTAACATACAACTGAGCTGTAAATGCACCGCTGGTAGTAAAAGTATGCTCAATATTTTCATCGATACGGTGGATAAGAATGTTTGACGGATCATTATCGTTCCATATTTTCCATTCATAACGAGGCTGTCCATAACCATCTAGTCCGGAAGGATTAGCCTTGAGAATCACTTTCAGGGGTGCACTCTGAGCTCCTGCTCCGGATAGATCAGTAGTATCAACTGTTCCGTCCTCATTTTCTATAATATATGCACCTGAAGGGTCAACTTCGGGTTGTGCCCATGCATAAAAAGGTAATATCAGCAATAATAAAGCTATATAACGTGTCATATTTATAAATATTTTTGGCAAAATTAGTGAATTTCTTTGGATGATAGCTATTTTTTAATCTCAAAAAGTCTAAAATGGCGAAAAAAAAGCATTATCTTTGCGGTTATGAAAAGGCTTATTATTACAATACTAATGTGTATACCATTCATATTGGATGCACAAAACACCATGTTGGAACTTAACAGGTTACATCAAGTGGTTAAGGGAGAAACGCTTTACGGGATAGCAAAAAAGTACAATATCACCGAGCAGGAATTGCGGGCAGCGAACCCAGATATTCCTGAAAACGGCAAAGTAAAGAAAGGAAAGTATCTGACCATTCCCAAACCTGCAGCACCCACCAAGGCAGAGGCCGTAACACCTGAGGTAACTAAAAAGCAAGCCCCTTCCATTATAAAGATTGGTGTGATACTGCCATTTGAAGAGAAGAGCGATAGAGCCAAGAAAATGGTGGAATTCTACCAAGGGTTCCTGATGGCAGCCGATAGTGTGAAGAAGGAAGGATTGAGCCTGGAAATCTATGCATACAGTAGTGGGAATACGGAAGCAGAACTTATGGAGGTGCTGATGAAACCAGAATTGTCAACACTTGACATATTCTTTGGTCCGGTTGATGAACAACAGTTGCCAGCTGCCATTAACTTTTGCAAGCTGAACAACATTAAACTGGTGTTACCCTTCACCAACGATCAGAGTCTGACAGGGAGGCCACAAGTTTACATGGCCAGTCCCAACTACACAGTATCAACTACAGAGGCTGCCGAGTTGGTATCAAAAGCATACGCAAATAAAAATTTCATCATACTGAAAACGAACAGCCCGAATAGCAAAGGACAATTCTTTACGCAGAAACTGACAGAAATGCTGGCGCATCAGGGGAATAATGTTCGAGTTTTAAACATAGACGGAGACGACTTTGCGTATGAATCTGCCATGAACCAGTTTAAAGACAATGTCATTGTGCCTGATAATCCCAGCATAAAGCCCCTAAACATTCTGATATCCAACTTAGATACGTTCAGACAGGAACACTCAAATTACAACATATCGCTATTAGGCTACCCTGAATGGCAAACGTATACTAATACACTTTTGAATAGCTTCTTTACCTTTGACACATTCATATACAGCACATATTACTATAATGCATTGGCCCCAAGCACTAAAGCATTTGAGCAGGCATTTACAAGAAATTTCAATACCGCAATGGCCGTCAACTATCCACGTTACGCCATGATGGGTTTCGACTTAGGCTATTATTTTATACATGATATACAAGCAAACGAATCTGCCACATTAAGTGAACATAAACCTTACCAGAATATGTTCCGTTTTGTTCAGGAGACAGAGAATAGCGGATTCTACAACCGATTCGTGGAGTTGATACACTTCACCAAGACCAAACAAATAGAACTTATAAGATGAAGAAAATTGTTATTCTTACTTTACTATATACCTTATTTACATATAATGTACTGGCTCAGGTAGGTGACGCGCGCAGAGACTTAGCCATAGGTATAAATGGCGGCTATGCGTTGAATCAGGTGAGTTTCAGCCCGAATATAAACCAGAAGATGCATGGTGGCATGACAATGGGAGCGACTGTAAGATATACATGTGAGAAGTATTTCAGTATGATTTGTGCCATACAAGGAGAACTGAACTATATACAGTTAGGATGGACTGAGGATATAAAGTACGGAGACAATCTTTCTGGAACATACAAACGCGACGCAAATTATATTCAAATGCCTATCATGGTGAATCTGGGTTTCGGAAAAGAAAAAGGAGGAGTAAAAGGTTGCATTTTAGCAGGGCCACATATAGGATTTTGCCTTGGTGAGAAGACTTCAACAAGTGGAGAATGGTCTGATATGGACCTTCTGGCACGCCAGATTATACTACATGAAACGCCTATACAGAAGAAGTTTGATTACGGTATTACCTTGGGCCTGGGAATGGATGTCAGTACAAAAAATGGCCATCACTTTACACTTGAAGGAAGGTATGGGTTAAGCCTAAGTAACATCTTAAATAGCACAAAACAAGATACCTTCAGCCGTAGTGCTAACAATGTTATTACGGTGAAGGTAGCTTATTTATTTGATATACTAAAGACGCGTAATTAACGCAAACGGTCTAAGGAGCGTACCAGTTTCTCGTCCTTCAAGATACCACGGAAAGCCAGATATAAGAGTATAATGCTTACACACGGCAATGATGCCCATACGGCTACTCTGAAAGTTACTTCTGTGTAGAACGCATCTAAGAAATACCATGCAAAAAAGGCATAAGTAGCATACCATCCTACCAACAGAATCATACAGAAGGTACATACACGCATCTGTAAGGCCCTGTATTTGAACAGGAAGATATTCAGGAACGATAGCGTAGACTCAATAAGCAATATAACAAATAGAGCCCATGAGCCACCACGACTTGAAAGCAAATAACTTCCTTCATCCTTAGCGCACCAGCAACCAAGGTTGAACAGACGGCCAATCTCACCGTCTTCTGAAATATAATACCCTATACAACTTGCCATACAGACAACTATCAAAACAGTTGCCAGTAAAAGGTATAGGGTTTGTATGCGCTGAATCATTGGTCAAGCAATGAGGATGCGTCCTTGCTGGGATTGCGGAAATACACCTTACCCTCAACAAACTCTTGGGTTGCCATAAGAGTAGGCTTGGGAAGTTTCTCATAGAAACGACTGATTTCTATTTGCTCGCGATTTTCGAATACCTCATCAAGGTTATCCTGAGAACTTGCAAATTCCTGTAGTTTCTTGCTGAGTTCATTCTTGATATCAGCAGATATCTGATTGGCACGCTTTGCAATAATAGCAACGCTTTCGTAAATATTACCAGTCTCCTCACACAGCTCCATAACGTCACGGTTTATGGTATTTGTTGGAGCAGTTGATTTTTTGTAATCCATCATATTATTTTTGTTTATTTATTTTTCTTCTTTTTTGTGTTATCTGACTCTATTTCGTCATCATCTATTTTGCCTTTTTGGGAAACAACACGCTCTGAGTGGCTATAGATATTATTAGCCTCTTTCATGTATTGGCTCTCAGGAAACTCGTTTTGGAAAGCATAATACTCATCAATAGTATCACGAAAGCGCTCGAGGCGTCTTTCAACAACACTTTGGCGTGCCAAATGATAACGGGATCTCAGTATAAGAATCGAAAGTTCTTCTTTTCGCTCTGTAGAAGCATAAGGATAATCCTTAAGTGCATTCTGTGCCGTAACTATACAAGCCTCATAGTTGCTGCAGCCGGATGATGTCATATTACCCAGATATGTTCCCAGGTCATAGTACATCTTGGCAGACAGGTATTCTTTTTCTACCAGTTTATCCTGCAGGTTGAAAATCATGTCTTGTGTCTGAGATTTCAGCGCCGTCTGAGGATAATACTCAAGAAAATCAGAAAATTCTTTTAGGGCTTCCATTGTACTGGTCTGATCAAGCCTGGTGTCTCTAACACAATTATAGTGAGACATGGCACAGTAATACCGGCTCAACTCTACATATTTTCCCTTTGGATAACTCTTATAATATTTTTGGAAGAAATCTGTAGCAGACTCATAATCACGATAGCGGTAATTACTCATACCAAGCATAAAAAGACATTCGTCGCCATATTGTGATCCTTTCAAAATTGCAAGAACATCACGGAAAGCTTCTGCTGCCTTTCTATAATCCCCATCTGAATAATAACTCTTTGCTGCCTCGTACTTATACTCGTAGTCAGCTGTTTTCATAACAGAGTTGTAATCACCACAACCAGCTAAAAACGGTAGAATAAACAACAATATGAGACTATATCTTTGCATGTACATACTTTTACGGGGTGCAAAGGTAATACTTTTTCTGAAAAGAACATAAAAGTAAACTCAATAAATATTGAATATTACAATATTTTTAACACAAATTCGCTTTCATTCGCAACATTTCGTCTCTCAGAAGTGCCGCCTCAACAAAATCTAACCGTTTTGCAGCCTCTTGCATCTTCTTCTCCACTTTCTTTATTCTGGCTTCCAGTTGTTCCTTTGTCAGTAGCGTCAGATCTTGTTCTGCAACCTGCAAATAGTCTATGGTTGGTTCTATGTAAGCCCTACTCTCTGATTGCTGTTGAACTTGAATCAGGTCGCCCATGGTGCGTTCCTTCTTTATCTGTTGAGGTATAATGTGATGCTCTTCATTGTATCGTAATTGGATTTCTCTTCTACGGTTGGTTTCATCTATTGTTTTTTGCATGCTCTCAGTAATGGTGTCGCCATACATGATGGCTTTCCCGTTAAGATTACGCGCTGCTCTACCAACCGTCTGAGTTAGACTTCTGTGACTTCGCAGGAAACCTTCCTTGTCAGCATCAATGATGGCCACAAGGCTAACTTCAGGAAGGTCCAATCCCTCTCTCAACAGATTTACACCAACCAACACATCGTATTGCCCTTCTCTCAGGTCGTTTAATATCTGTACGCGCTCCAATGTGTCTACGTCACTATGAATATAAGCCGTTCTTATTCCATTTCTGAGCAAGTACTCTGCCAATTCCTCTGCCATACGTTTGGTCAATGTAGTTACCAAAGTGCGTTCATCGCGTTCAACACGCTGCTGTATCTCCTCCATCAGATCGTCCACCTGATTTTCTGTGGGACGAACATCAATGATAGGATCAAGAAGCCCTGTAGGACGAATCAACTGTTCAACCACAATACCCTCGCTTTGTTCCAACTCATAGTCGGCAGGAGTTGCACTGACATAGATAACCTGATGCGTCAGTTCACAGAACTCGTCAAACTTAAGTGGCCTGTTATCTTTAGCTGCGGGAAGGCGAAATCCGTATTCTACAAGATTACGTTTACGGGCTTGATCGCCTCCGTACATAGCACCAATCTGAGGAACGGAAACATGGCTTTCGTCAATTACCATCAGATAATCTTCAGGAAAGAAATCAAGCAAGCAATATGGTCGCGTACCAGGCTCTCTGCCATCGAAATATCGGCTATAGTTTTCTATTCCTGAGCAATGCCCCAATTCACGAATCATCTCTACGTCGTAAGTTACCCTCTCATGTAAACGTTTGGCTTCCAAAGTTTTTCCCACTTCTTCGAAGTATGCAACCTGCTCTCTTAAATCATCCTCTATCTTACGGATTGCCTGTTCTTGCATATCATGACTTGTCATAAACAAGTTAGCCGGATATACTTTGTAGCAATCATAGCCAGAAATGCGAGCCATACTTATCGGGTCAACTTCTTCAAGGCTTTCTATTTCATCATCCCAGAAAGTAACACGTAGCAGATAGTCACTATAGGCAAGAGCAATGTCTATGGTGTCACCCTTAACACGTACTTCTCCGCGATTTAATGTCAAATCATTTCTGACGTACAAACTCTCAAGAAGTTTGCGTAGAAGGTCGTTCCTGTCAATCCGTTGCCCTACCCTGAGTTCTATTACATTTTCATAAAAGGCCGAAGGATTTCCCATTCCATAGATACATGACACGCTACTAACCACAATTACATCTTTTCTACCAGAGAGAAGAGCACTCGTAGCTGCCAACCTGAGCTTGTCAATCTCATCATTGATAGCCAGGTCTTTTTCAATATATGTATCTGTGCTGGGGATGTATGCTTCAGGCTGATAATAGTCGTAATAGCTGACGTAGTATTCAACAGCATTATTGGGAAAGAATTGCTTCATTTCACCATACAACTGCGCGGCTAGGGTCTTGTTGTGACTTAGGATGAGCGTGGGTTTCCCCACATTGGCAATCACATTGGCAATTGTAAATGTTTTTCCACTACCAGTTACACCCAATAATGTTTGAGCAGGAACACCTTGAAGAATACCCTCAGAAAGTTGACGGATTGCCTCAGGCTGATCACCTGTTGGCTTGTATTTTGATATTAATTGAAACTCTTTCATATGTTAATAGAATACAAAATTACACATTTTTATTCAAAAAGCCACATGTTATTCGTAATATTTCTGTAATTTTGGCGTCATATTAAAAAAAGGGAAATTATTTACACACGAATAAAATGAACATTAAAGTATTAAGCATCCTGTTTGCTGCTGCGTTATTGACTACAACGCCGGCAGTAGCAAAAGAGAAGAAAGAAAAAGCTAAGACTGAGCAAAAAGCACAGCCTAAGAAGCCAAGTAAGAAAAGTAAGAAAGGCCAGCCTGAGGCACCTAAAGACTCCGCTAAGGTGGAGAAGCCATCTGTAGACAGAGACGGTCTATTTCATGTAACAAAGGAGAAGAACGACTGGTTCTTTCAGATTCCCGACAGCCTGATCGGACGTCAGTTCCTAACCACCACTCGTTACACCAGCACTCCTGCAGGAAGCGGCAAGTTCGGTGGTGAGCAGGTAAACGAACAGACCATTTACTTCCAAGTAGGTGTTGATGAACAACTCCTTATGCGTGCGAACCTTATAATTAATGTTGCTGACAGCACGGATAATATCAGTCGTGCAATCACTATCAGCAACGAAAATCCCATCATCGGTTCTTTCAAGATTGAGAGCCATAAGGACGGTAAGTATAAGGTTAAGGTTACACAGTTGTTCAATCAGGACAATACAGCCTTGGCACTTCCCCAGTATGTTAAGAAGCAGTACGAGTTACAAGGCTTGATACCAGATATGAGCTACATCGAGGACATTAAGTCTTTCCCCATGAACACAGAGGTACGCACCGTTAAAACATACGCCACAAACGGCAATTCCCTACCCTCTGCCAGATATACCGGGAAGGTTACCTTCGGTCTGAACATCAGTTTTGTCCTCTTGCCCGAGAAGCCTATGATGCGTAGATATTACGACCCACGTGTAGGATTCTTTACCGACCGCTTTACTAGCTATACTGATGATCAGCAGCGTGTAGAAAGTAAGACTTTTATTACGCGCTGGCGTTTGGAACCTCGGCCAGAGGATGTTGAGAAGATGCGTCGTGGCGAACTGGTTGAACCCATGAAGCCCATTGTTTACTACATCGACCCTGCAACGCCTAAGCAGTGGCGTAAGTATCTGATAATGGGTGTCAATGATTGGCAAAAGGCCTTCGAGAAGGCTGGTTTCAAGAATGCTATCAGAGCTGAGGAATGGCCAGAGAACGATAGCACCATGAGTATGGAGGATGCCCGATACAGTTGTATCCGTTACTTGGCAAGCCCCATCGAGAATGCCTACGGACCAAACGTTCATGACCCACGAACAGGCGAAATCATTGAGAGTCACATCTGCTGGTATCATAATGTAATGTCGCTGGTTCACGATTGGTACATGGTTCAAGCCAGCTCCATTGACGAGGCAGCTCAGAAGATGAACTACGATGAGGAATTGATGGGACAACTTATACGCTTTGTAAGTTCACACGAGGTAGGTCACACCTTAGGTCTGCGTCACAACTTTGGTAGTTCCAGTACAGTACCTGTAGATAGTTTGCGCAACAAGGCTTGGGTTGAAGCACACGGCCATACACCCAGTATTATGGACTATGCCCGTTTTAACTACGTAGCACAGCCTGAAGATGGAATCTCGCGTTCAGGTATCTTCCCCCGCATAGGAGATTATGATATGTGGGCCATCACATGGGGATACAAGCCCATGCTGGATGCTCAGGACGAATTGCAGGATCATAAGATGCTGGAGCCTATGGTTTTGGAGTCACTTAAGAACCGCCGTCTATGGTGGGGAGATGGCGAAGGGGAATACAGAGACCCACGTCGCCAGACAGAAGACTTAGGTGATGACCCTGTCAAGGCCAGCTATTACGGAATCCTGAATCTGAAACGTCTTGCAGATAATCTGCGCCGTTATACCCTTGACGACGAGAAGGATATTTATGATGACAACATCAAAACTATGTACAACCATATTCGCTCACAACTGATACGCTACTGCGGACACGTAACTCGTAACATTGGTGGCTATCTGGTAGAGCCTAAGACACAAGGAATGGGAGGAGATGTATATGAACCTCAGCCACTCAGCAAGCAAAAAGCAGCGCTCAAGTTCATAGATGAACAGTTCCTGCATGAGCCGGTATGGTTGCGCGAAGTTTCTTACGCTAAGCGAATCACATCTGACCCGCAAGCACTTACAAACTCTCTTGGCGAAGTGGCTGTAACCCGTCTGATGGATCGTCTGGATGCGCTGAACGACCTTTATCCACCTCAGCAGTATCTTACAGATTTGACTAAGGTTGTGTTTACAGAGTTGGACAACAACAAGAAAGTTACCCCCTACCGTATTGCCCTGCAGAACAACATGCTGTTCCATCTGAGTCGCGCCTTTGGCAATGGTAACCAGAAGATACATCCTGCTGTTCTTTATACGCTGCAGCAACTCCAGAAGAAATCAAAGACAGCTTCCACCTCTGCACCTGATGCAGAAAGCCGAGCCCACTGGTCAAGCATCTACGACCAGATAGGACGACTGCTGGTTTGGAAGTAATGGCCAAGCATCATTTTTCTTAACTAAAATATACGGCCTAGTTAGAGAGTATAATTTCTCTAGTTAGGCCGAAATTTTTCGCTCGCAGAGCAAACAAATTGTTTTAGAAGGGGGAATTTATTACGGAGCCATTTCGTCCACTTCTTCCTGTATGGCTTCTTTTCGAGTAGTACGTGGAGAGATACCAGTCTCGGTATAATAACCTTTCTGTCCTGGCATACCATCGACAAAATCACGCATGGACTTCATACCGTCAGTCTGTTCATGCCATAACTGTTCATAATCTCTTACATAATCGGCACGGGGCACTACATTAGTATCAAATGACATTTCTATGCAAGTAGAATCCTGAAAGTTACCATAACAGTATATGAAATGACTTACATACCCTGTATTCTTAATGGTATTGAAGGTAAGGTCTATAAAACCAATCTTATGGGGAAGCACTACTATGGGGAGTTCATCACGCGGAACAAGACATCCGCATGTGGTCTGCACCTCCTGAATAAAAAGCGGATTATCAGATGTATTCTCTAATTCGTAGCTGATAGTCATCATCTCACCCTGAATTACAGGATAATAATGTCTTACAGGATCCACAAGAATAATACTAGCCGGCTTCAATTGTTTGTCGCACGAATACAAAATGCACATTGAAGCAATGAACAGTATTAACTTTAGCGTTTGCGATGTATGATGCTTAATTGTTCTCACTAATGATTCTTTTATTTAATTTATTTTTCAATTTCAACATTCAAAGAAACAAGGCACTTAAAATCCTTCTATCTCATCTAATGCCATAGTTCGTTCCGACTCGTCTCTGTAAACAGAGAGCGTGAGTGCACCATTACAATAAGATGGGATATCAAAATCTGCAACAGCCCTATGAATATTACCAGATAAAGGAACTGGTTCAACATCACCTATTAGATGTCCACCACATGAGAGAGAGACATTGAGGGGAAATTCGATATGATAAATGGAATTCTTTGTCATATTAACTCTCAGGCGTTTCATTCCGGGAACATGAGGAATGGAAATGCGTAGTGCAGGAGATGCAGATGAAAGCATGTGTCCGCTATGGTAACATGAAGGAATACCCAAGAGCCCGTCTGTGAGGATAGAGATATCATTATAATCTGGATCCAAGGCTGTTAATGGTGTAAGTTTAATACCTTTCAGCAAGTTCTTTCCCCACGTTTCATCAGCCCTACGGAGCATATATCGGTAGTCAGCTACATAGCTGTCAATGGTTCCTCCGGCTTCGCTATAGGCAACAATGTTGATATCATTGAGTTTCTCAAATTCATCAAGCATCCATTTACATCCTATAGTATCAGAAGCCATACGATTCAGTTCCAAGTGGGTGAACATTAATGCCCAACATAACTTCTCGATACTCTGATGTTCCCTGTCCTTGGTTTCTGGCAAAAGAGAAATGAGCTTGTTGTGAAATATAATGAAATCTTCAGCGGGAAGATAGGTCTTAACTGCTTTTGGAACACCTTCATATAATGAAAGTATATCTCCCTCCTTCTCCACCATATTCTCTTGCTTAACAACGAAGTCGCATAGCACATCACCTGTTACAGGATAATACTTCCTACAAAACTCCCTCAGCTTTGGACGCCAATCAGCACCAGGATTAGAAAGCAATAACGCCATAACATGTATCTTAAGTCCGTATAAAGTACTATAATCATGTCCGCTTCCGTTCAAAAAGATTCCTTTTACCCCAGCATCAGCGTATAAACGTAGACGATGCTGGAAGATACTAAGAATGGGGAAAGGCGTAAAATAGTCATCAAAATTGTTGATATAGTCCCATACGTAAACATGTTTTGTATAAGAAGACCATTGATTCAGCAAGTCCATAAAATCAGCTTCTTGGGCTGTATAGGAAGTAGAAAGTGGGAAGTCGATAGCACTGATAAGAATTCCGGCATTATCAGGAAGTGGTTTCTTAGGAAGACTGCATGTGGTTCTATAATAAGAGCCAAAAAAGAAATGCTTGGGGAATTCATTAGCTAAACGTTCCAACATATAGTAAACGGCACCAGAAGCATCTTCCTCTGTATTACCAACTTTCACACAACTGTTACACAGGCAAACTACATTATTATCATTAGGAAGGATAGCAAAACGCATAGGGTCACCCTTTCTGTAATTATCCTTTATAAATTTACAGATGTATTTATACAGCGCATCGGACGTGAAGCATAATTGGCTATGGTCCACACCACTACCACTCTTGGCAAAAACGCTGGGAGAAGGTTTCTCGGGAAGTACTACAGAGAGATTATGCCCCCAAATACCCCAGTCGCGGTCTATACAGTTAAGACTCAACGGAATATATACATCGCTGGTTAACTCTGGCAGATAGACCTCGCGGTAATCAAACGACGATGTACCTATGGATTGGTTTTTTTCGGTACAGCCAACAAGTAGCATTGCAGACAAAAGCATTATGCTTTTTATGCTACGGTTTATCATCCTGTGTGAAAATTCAATAGTTTTCATGGTTAAAAGGCTAAATGAAGTTGAAGTGCTATGGAATAGATATTTCGGTAAGAATCGGTAAGGATACCCTCTGAATTAATAAATGGATTGTAATAGGTGTTCCAATTGCCTGCAAGACCCAGGCAGAAGTGACGTGAAATGAGATACTGTATATCAAAGCCCACCATGGCATTGGTATGTGATACATTACGCAATGCGGTTTGCTCAAAGAATGTCAGTTCAGGGAATGAACCAACGCCTGTAACAAGTGATACGGACGATATGTTATCATTGTTGAAATAGAGCTTACCTTTCAGTCCGACGTTATAGAAGAAATTGCCAGACATAAGAGCAAAATCAGTATTGCCTGTCAAGCTAAAACGCTCCCAAGATTTCTCAAGAGATGGTGTAATAAGGAACAAATCGTATTCGCTCCTCTCAATCTGTCCCCAGTTTATACCACCTAAATAAAGGTATGTAGGCGGTGTTCTGCGGTATCCCACGCGTAATGATGGTGTCCAGCGTTTAGGAGCAGAATATGATACGGACACGTTAAAGCCAAACCTATTGAAGTATTTGGTAGAAACAGAAGCATTAGCCATTCCGCTCCATTTTGCATTAAAGATATGTTCCCATTGTGCCATGAACTCCAAAGCAGGTCCACCCGACTCGTTCTCTTTGGCTATATGATAGCCATCTATACCTTTATAGCTTATCTGCCCGGTATACGTGTTACGCAAAGTAAGTCGAGAATAAGAAATAGATGCAAGAGAATAAAGGTGAGCTATGGATGAGAGCGTCTCATCATGCGCATCATAGAAAGAGCTGGTATATGAAGCATCAACCCTGTTCCTACATCCTCTGAAGCCCAGATAACGCATGTGCTGGAAATAATCTTCCTGTTCTGCATTGCTGGGGTTATAGTAGCGTTTCTGATATTCATAAGCCTTTTGGTACATTTTCAGATACTCATAGGCTATTCCCTTATCATACAGAAGGTCACGATTGTCAGCGTCAAATACCAGGGCAGAATCTATTACCTGCATAGCAATGTCAGGAATACGATTCTTCAACAGCTGACTTGCCCATTCATGGCTGAGACCAGAGTAGGCGGCCACAATCTGCGGGTCTATGAATTTACCAGAACGCTTTCGTGGGGAAAGCAAATCCAGGGCATCGGCATCCCTACCCTGCTGCTGAAGAGATACGGCTTGTTTAACCACAAAGTACGGTGTATTGGGATACAACTCATACCCCTTTGCAGCATAACTGCGGAACTCCTCATCACGCTTCAATGTCTGATTTACGTTAATAAGACAACGCAAAGCCACCTCACTGCCAGGAACTACCTCAAGTAGTGTCTCAGCTTCATGAATTGCCTCGTCATAACGTTCTTCGTCGATTAGATATTTTATACGGTTGGCAGCGAAATCCTCGTAAGCAGAAGCAAATCTGCGACGATTCTTTGGACTCAACTCAGATGCTTTGATAAATAGTTTATACGCGTCTTCCTGCCTGTTCAGGTGACCCAATACGATTAACTGTCGGGACACTGCTGCAGGCCATGAATCAACCGAATCAGGCAGTAACTCTAACACGCGATCCAGATGCTGATAGGCATCCTCCCACTGCTCTGTATTAAAATCGTATTCTGAGAGTTGTATCATCATTTCGGCATACGCCTCAGCAAGTTCTTCGTCATCAGGATTTTGTTCATATAACTCTGTAAGAATCTTATAACAGCGTTTGTCGTTACCCGATTTCTTTTCCAAAGTATAGAGTTTCATCAGTAGGCCTGGTGTGCGGCCATCTAATTTCATGGCTTCCTCAATATAAAGACGAGCATCATCATAATAACCTCTTGTAAGTGAGGTGTTTATGAGGTAGTTCAATGCATCGCGATTATGTGTAGCAAGATAAAGACGTCCGTTTGCCTCATAAGGGTCATGCATACGGGCATCATCAGCCACTTCCTGAAGAAGAGTGTTATATATATTTGTACCAAGATTTTTACTTTTAACAAAAGCTAAGGCCTGAGTGTAGAGACCTAAGTCTGTCATAATACCCACAACTTTGTTTATTAGTTCTGGGTCATTGGGAAAACGAGTCAATCCACGATTAGCAGCTCCGATTGCCTTTTCGAATTCGCCCAATTTTACGTATGTATTTACCAATTCCAAATAATAATCGCGCATATTCGGATCCTGGTCAATCCATTTCTCCAGATTATCTGCTGCATCACGCAGAGTACTTTTCTTAAGCACGTTATTCCAATTCTCATGGTTACGCCTTCTGACATCAGCCACGACAATAGAATCATTAGGATAAATGTGAGCCAGACGCGTCAAAGCAGCATCGGCTTCAACATCGTTTTTAAGCTTTCTGTACAAACCGATTTTCCTTCGCCAAAGATCACGATCGTATGGTTGAAATTCAAGCAATTCGTTAATGTAACAAATTGCACTGGAATAATGTTCTAGTTTATCCTCAACGTCTACCAATATACGTTTGGCCTTAAAATGTAAATCGTTAGTCTGGGTAGCTCGAACCAGATTGTAGCGAGCCTCTTTCATATCCCCAATGACATAATAGTAATGTCCGTTGAGATAACGCAAATCAGGGTCGTCAGGATATTCCTTCAAGCCTGCATCAATCTCGCGTTTGGCAGTATTCCATGCATTGGAACTTACATAGCCCTCGGCACGATGAATATAATATCGAGGCGTATGTGGTATTTCCTGAGCGTAAGACAGGGAATACGACATGGAAAGAATTGATAAAAGGATAATACAGAATCTTGCTTTCATGATTTTTTCTTTTTAACTCCTCGACGCTGAATGGGTTTCCATACAGAAGTCTGATTGCTAATAAATTGCCAATAACCCAAATTTGAGCAATATGTAATGAGAGGATGATATATAAACGGCTCCAACAGCGTTACAAGAAGTAACTTCAGATAGCTAATCTTTGTATTTTTCCAGTTAACGGCCTTTGTTGAATAATCGCAGAATATAACAAAGACAGCCATAAATACCGAGAAAATGTAAATCATACCAAAGAGAAGAATAGCCGAATCCCAGTTAACACCGCCAGTAAATATCAGCCATATCATAAACAGGAAACCTGTCATCTCTAACACCGGAGCAATGAACTCGAAAATAAAGATATACGGTAAGACAAAAGCGCCAATAGGTCCGAAGTGCGGGTTGAAGAACATCTTTCTGTGATTAGAAATAATCTCAAACAGACCACGTGCCCATCTGATACGCTGGCGGCACAAAGTTTTTATCGTATTAGGTCCCTCCGTCCAGCAACATACCTGTGGCACCTGAGCCAAACGGAAGTCCTGGCCGGTATTCTTCATGTATGTAACCATACGGAGCATCATGTCAACGTCCTCTGCCATACTTGTCGGGTCATATCCACCGGACTTAACTGCGACGTCGGTATCGAAAAGTCCGAATCCACCGGAAATATTAGGCAAAGCATTAATTCCGGACCATCCTAATTTACTGATAAGGAATGAACGTAAATACTCCATCTGCTGGAACATAGGAATTAAAGTGTTAGGCACAGCTGCCTCCACTACCCTGCCGTCTTCCACAATACAACCGTTACTCATCAACATGGTAGCACCTACACCTATCATAGGTCTGTGGCTGTTTACTACCAACCACATCATACGATATAAGGCCATAGGTTCAATAATACAGTCCACGTCGGTACAGACAAAATATTTGTTGCTGCATACGTTGATACCGGCATTAGAACCGTCGGCTTTCTTTCCTCCATGTTCTTTGTCAACAACCACTAACTTGCTGTATTTAGGATCTGTAGACTTCAATACTCGCTTAATGGGTTTAGACTGTACCTTCATGGCAATATCATAAGGAACCTCAACTAATTTGTATTCGTTGATAAGTAGTTCCAATGTACGGTCGGTACTGGCATCGTTGACAATGATAATCTCGAAGTTGGGATAGTCAATCTGCATCAACGAGTTAACGTTGTCCAAAATAGTAACCTCCTCATTGAAAGCTGGTGCTATAATAGATACGGCGGGTGTAAGCGGTGAACCCTGTAAGAAATATTTTATGGTCTCGTCATCAGGGATATTGACATCGATATGTTTTTGTGATTGACGACTCATAAAAACCAAATACAGATAACTGAGCATCAGCAGCATCGTGTATCCGAATACCAGATAACAGAAGACGTAATATATTGCTATCCACATAGGCGTATAAATTCTATTTTAACTGTTATACACAGTCTCTACTGAAGGATGATAAGCCTGCTCCTTGTCAAGACGTATCTTCTCAAGTGTAATGGGATTATCAAAGAAATCAAACAATTTCAGATCTGTTTCCAACGCATTTTGCTTCAATTCATAAAACTTTGCGCGTCCTTCTTCACCATAGTTATAGATACATCTGATTGCCTCAAAACGAACATGAGGGTTAGTTGTATTATAATATCCTTCCAACAAAGCCCCCAGACTTTTACCGGTAGCAAAACGAGTTAAGGCATGCATAATTGCCACTTTTGTGTCATCAGGTTGAATCAACAAAGCATCTACTAACAAATCCTCTCCATCCGAATAATTCAGGTAACCCCATGTACGTGAGATTTCTTCTATCAATTTTTTCTTTCGTGGCTGTGTCTTATACAATTCAGTTAATTGGTCGCAATATTGCAACTGATTAAATCTTCTCATCAAACGCACAAACATGCACTGTGAGCGTTCGTTTTTCTGTAAATTAGCCCATCTTGCAAGATTGGGAAGTTTACGGCCCGCTTTACGTCTACGCTGCAATGAGTATGCCAACTCTATCTCATCCTTGATACAACAATGCTTATCAAAGAAGTCTGTCTCAAAGTAATCAAGGTCACTATCTGAGCTAAGCATGATATTAGAGTACATGGCCATACGTTGAACTCGTAAGTATTTGGAACTGAGAAGTTTATTGATAACCCACGGGCTGACAGGTAATTTGAACGTACGAATCATACTCATATATCTTACCTTCCTCTTCATACTTCTCAGACTTACCTCTTTTTCGAGGAATTCAGGTATTCCAAATAAGAATAAGAAAGTGGTAATGTTATCCCTGTTAGCTAAATCAGATCTTACCGTTATAAAAAGCTGATAGAAATAATCCACAAAAGCCTCTTTTTCACGATTATTCTTTAGTAGCTCTTTACCTACATTCTCTCTGTCTATTTCAAAAACATCTGCTATTTCATATCTTGACATACGTTTTCGGGAACCTTCCGAAAGCATAAAGTCAATTCCCTTTCCGAATCTTTTCTCAATACGGCGATTCAGTTTTATTCTTCTTTTTTTCTGATATGATAAGTAGAATAATGTTACGATCATAATTATGATCAGGAGAACACTAAATGCCGATGCAGAAACAGCCACCTTAATTTCAGCAGGATAGTCAGAAAATAAACTTATCCCATACTTAAAATAATATGTGACGTATGCCGCAATTAGATTAAAATAATATTTTAATATAGAGACAGTATTCACTTTCTAAATATTAATCCAAACAGATATAAACTATTGGTGTATTTTAAACGGGCGCAAAATTACACAAAACAATCCAAACTCCGAAAAAAAGATGTTCTTTTTTATATTATTTTGATAAAAATCAATTTGTAAATGGACAAATAAGTACAAGTCCTTTATTATTTCACAAACATTTTCTTAACCTTTCCATCACTACTTCTAACAATCACTAAGCCACGAGGAACCATAAGTCTTCTTCCTTCCAAATCATAAAACGTATCGAAGTCTTGTTTCCAAAGTGTATTTATGGATGTCTGTTGTTCAGGATGCAGAGCAATCTCGCTCTCAAGAAGCAAACTATATGCAAAGTCCATATCTGGAGCCATTGAGTAGTTGTCAAGCAACTGGTAAGAGTCTGACAACGTACCAAACCTGTATCCGCTTCCAACGGTAGAAATACTGATAACATTCGGCTGTGCTGTTTGTACCAGTTTCCCTCCCTCAACCTTCAAGTATAGTCTCGTACCTACATTATATATATAATATTGGTTGTATGTTTCTGAACGCAAGATAAGCCAATTAGCACAAGAGTCCATAGCATTCTCTTCTCCATCTTTTACTATCTGAGTTCCTGTATCCTGCATAGAAGCATAGAGTACAGATTTTTTTGAAGTATTGTGTAACTGATAACAGCGTGTCGTGCTGATATTCTGTAACTTATTAACGACGCCATACTTCAATGGCTCTATATTTATCAAGCCTTCAAAGGCTGCCTTCAAGGCATCCACATCTGTGCATTTACCATCGTCATATACCTCTATCAACTGTTGTAAATCTTCTGACCTGTAACCTCCTAGTCTATCCGCATTATTAATAATCTCACTAGCACCGTTCATCATCTTCTTCAGATTATAAGGACAGACAAACGTTACTTCGTTAATGGCAAGCACATCGCCTCCGTAGCTTGATAAAATGTCCAACTTAAAATAGCGACTTGTTATCTCCATACCAAAGTCTACCTCAGGGCTGTTGGCATTGGCAAATGATCCTGACTTACGGCTCTTCCACGACTTTCCATCTTCCGAAGTATAAAGACGATACATTCTGGCTCTGTACCCCGATTCCCTAGACTGATACAGCGAGATACCTGTAACAGTAGTTTCCTCACCTGCATCCAGAATAAGGTAATGAGGAAAAGGGGCCTTCTTTGACTTCCACTGCGAATGCCAATACGTAGCGCTGAGTCCGTCTATTGCCTGCGCGGCCCTACCATTGTCGCCCTCTCCCTCCGTTTCCTCGTCAGAGCACTTAACCAATGTCCATTTTGTCATGTCAATTTTTCTGTATGAGTCAAGACGGGAGGCAGCCTGTGCTGCATCATCCACACGGATGGCTTCATCTACACGTGCTGTCAGTGCTTTAATATTAATGGTGTCAACCCAAGGCATTTCTTCTGGCAAAGGTAGCACCTTGGCGCTGTCTTGGATATTGCCAAAGCCACCAGTCTGTAAGAAGAAACAGTTGTCATAAAGCTTAGTCATTCCATGCCCATAGTCCTTGCGTGAAAAGCGAGTACCATCGTTTTGAGTATGACCGAAATCAACCGAATTTCTTGCATACCATTTACCTGATGCCAACGAGCGCATAGCACAATTACGGAAATAAGCACGATGAATCAATTCGCCGCCCACATCGTAAAAGTTCTCCAAGAAAGAGTACAAACCTGTGAAGTAATGGCTACGACCACTCTCGCGGAGTGTAGCCATGTAATGCCACTGAGGGTCGTCCTCATTCTTATACCAACAACTCACCAAGGTATTCTGATAATTGACCACCGAATCATTGCCCTCATGATCCTTTAGCGTTAACTGTATCTGCTCGGGACGAGCATTCCACAAGAACTGTACCCACTTTCCGGGTGTCCACCAACTGCCGTCTACAAGACGAGCACTGCTACCAGTTCCTTCGGCTCCGAATCTGACACCTACAACATCCGGGCCCTTGTCTATAACACCCGATTTAAGATATTCTGGCATGGCAGGATCTTTGTCCAAGTCGCCATTGTCCCAGATAGAAAAAAGAATAGGACGTTCCCAAGTGCCGTTGCTTTTTAAAATTGACTGGAAGCCCGAATACCCACCATCAATTCCAATTACCATTGCGTATGTACTTGGACGTTCAAATTCAGGTGGCATCATGCCTTCCTGGTATATCCAGTCGTAGGATTCGCCTGAGGGAGTGGCTTTGTCAGTTGTGGCGTATGAGTGCAGGTGAACACTGGGTGCCATAAAGATGGGAGAATCACCTACAGCAAGAGTAGACTTGCGTTGGAATCTTAGTTTCGTAAACTGAGCGATGTTGGTATTACCCTTAGGACTTGTAATCTCAAAACGGTACCACGTATCAGAGGGGAAAGAAATGTCGGGAAGAATTTCTAAGGTCTCTTCGGTTGCCGTCTTACATGCCAATGAGCACGTGTTTTCGGTTATCACATCGCCTGTGCTTGCCTGAACCACTCTCAGATTAAATGTCACTGTTCTACCTGCTCTTGGGGTAAATATAGCGTCTGCCCTTACGTGTCCCCTGGGCACACGCAGGCAATAAACCATCACGGTTTTGTCGTTAGTTGGCCAAGTTATACCAGCATCATTTCGTGATACGCCTGCATAACCACCATTCAGTTCCATAAACACACGGCCGCCCCAGACTTCATCTACCGTTTTATTATACGTTATGTCTTGGGCGAACAAAAATACCGTGAATGCCCATAAAAGGGCAAAGAATGAAATCTTTTTCATATCTTTATTCTTTTTACCATATATCTTCAGGTTCGTTAGGATTATCATATACTTCTTTTGCCACATACTCAAAATAGTCCATATAGAACTCGCGATCCTCCAAGTCGAGCACCGACTTAAACCTAATATAATAATTCTGATAAGGAGTCAGGTATGTGTTAACCACAATACGACGCGTCATGTAGTGGAAGGTACGGATAGAGGTGCTGCTACCCATTGAGTTGGTCCATAAGTTGGGCGCTTTCATGAATCCTTTAGCCCTCATACGTTTAGCAACCTCGTCGTTGTGCTCTTGGTCGTCAGTATCCTCTTCCCACCCTACACCGGAATCGGTGGTAACAGAACCGTCACGTTTTTCTTTTCCGCCCAAACGAAGGTCCATAGGAATACCTGCAGCGGGCATCATGTTGGGATCTGAACCAAAGTAAACCTGAGCCATAGAGCGTACGCGTGAACCCGTTGCCACACCAAAGCGAATCTCGTATTGTCCGGCACGAGGAACGGGAGGCAACTTCATGGTAAAATCATACCTACCGATGATATTGTATTCATCGCCCTGCAGGTTGTGCCAGCTGCTCAGATAACCGGGCAGATAGTAGAAAAGCGTACCGTCTTTAATCTCTATATTCTCTATGTATTGATAGTTGGTAGGAATGCCTCGGCAGTTGGTAGCACCGTATGAATAGTAGGCACGGTGAGAACGTACATCGTTGTTCATCAACTCGGGCATCATACAGCCAGCATCTATTCGGATGCGCTGGTTAGCCATTTGATTCACCACATTCTCTGACCAGCAAAGCAAATGTTCTATCGGATATACTATACCGTTGGCCACACTGCTGTTGTCTGTTCCGGCCTCAGAATAGGTAAGCACTTTGACACCTTGATTCTCATCGGGGGCAGTAGCTGTGCCACTCAAATTCATAAAGTCGCCGCTCTCATGATAGTCGTTTTTGTTCTCTCTCGACTTACTGAACCGCCCCACTCCATTTCTCAGCACGGGGAAACGGTTTAGGTAGATGCCTTTGCTCTCGTGACTCTCATACGTCTTGATTAGACGAGGCAATCCCATAGTCTGATAGAAATCACAAATGGGAACCGTTGTAGGGCTATTCTGCGTATAGTTATAACCCAACTCGTTGTAATGTATCACCAGTTTCTCACGACCTATGCGCTGTGGTATCAGATGGTACGTAACAAACTGGTTTAGGTAGTTCATCTGAGCAATGTAGTCATCATCGAATGTTGTACCTTCAACATGATCGAAAAGACCGCTTTGCTTCAAATAATCACATACATCCTTAACTTCAATTTCAGAAGCCGACTTACCCAACGTTTTCTCCCAGAAATGATCAGTTTCAGCAAACAGTGTAAAACCATAGTAACGATGTTGCGGAATGGTTCCGACTTGTCCCACAGATGTATGCTTGGGTAAATCAACGACACCGCCCGTCAGGTATAGGCGTTCCCATGTATCATCACGGAAGGCGTTCAGCGTATCAACCAGTCCACAGGCCATAACCAACTTTGCCATCACACTGTAACCGCTTTTTGGTGTGCGTGCCCAATGGGCAATGAACTCTCCCAAGCGATCGTTGCTGGGAGCTATCACAGCCTCCACCTGATGAATATATCCATTTGTAAGCGTTATACCCCTATTCTTCTTATTTACTAGGGCCGTGCCGTTTATACTGATGCTGTCAGGATCTTCTGTACCATAGAAAACACGAAGTTTTCGGTCGTTCATATTAGCCTGTCCAAACTCATGTTCATGATCTGGAAAATCCAGAACGTCAAATGCCTGCTGATCCCCGCTATCCAGAATGCTATTAAAAACAATAACATGGTAGATGCTATCCTTATCCTTCTGACTGGTAAAACCATCCCATGAGGGTTCTGTTATAAGACCTTGATTGCAAAGTGTGTCCAAATATACTTGAATAGCATCATTCGTTGGAGCAAACACAGTATAATGTCCGCGCGCCGAAAGTAGCTGCCTAAGTGTTGTCTTTGAGAAATCACTTACTGGCACCTCACTAAGCAACTTTACGTATTCACTATAGTAATCTTTGCTTTCCAGATACTGAGTGATAGTTTTGTCCTTGAAAACATAGCGTGACGATGTATCTATATCCTCCGTACAACACACAAGGATTGCAAGCGATAGTATTAATATAAGAGCACGTTTCATATATTAGTATAGTTGGTTTCGTTATGATTTTAGGTTTACTTGGGGACAAAATTACAATTAAGTATGCGATTTTCCAAAAAAAAAACGAAAAACATATATAAATTATATGTTGATCGCATTTTTACAATAAAAAAAGAAGCCAACAGGCTTCTATTTAGTTGCGGGAGTCCGACTCGAACGAACGACCTCCAGGTTATGAGCCTGGCGAGCTACCAACTGCTCCACCCCGCGATATTTCTTTTTTGCGAGTGCAAAGGTACGCCGATTTATTGGAATGACCAAATGTTTGACTCAAAAAATGTTCTTTAGCACATAAAACAATGAGAAAAATGGCACATAGTGTTAAATTTGTGCAAAAAGTTTGTTGTTTTTTGCACAATATCACAGAATTGTGCTAACTTTGCATCCGATATGGCAGTAATAAAGACAAGAAAGAAACTGGTTGATGTAGCCAGACAGTTGTTTGCAAAGAACGGTCTGGAAAATACTACAATGAACGACATTGCCCAAGCATCTGGTAAGGGAAGGCGTACTTTATATACCTACTTTAAAAGTAAAGAGGATATATATTGGGCCGTAATTGAGGAAGAGTTGGACATTATGTCGGAACGCATGAACGCAGTTGCCAGCCAGAAAATGGAACCGGAAGACAAACTTGTTGAGTTGATCTATACTCATCTTGACTGTATTAAGGAAGCTGTACAACGTAACGGTAACCTTAGAGCAGAATTCTTCCGTAACATTGTTATGGTATCTAAAGTTAGGAAGAATTTTGACCGAAACGAAAGGAGTCTATTCTCAAGCATTATGATGGAGGGAGTTCAAAGCGGCCGTTTTGTTGTGGAAAGCATTCCTTTAGTGGTAGATATATTACATTATTGTATTAAAGGATTGGAGATTCCGTACATTTATGACCGTCTGTCGAAAGGCTTGCCTAGTGGTGTGAGTCGTGGTATTGTACAGAAGATTCTGCATAAAGCTCTGGCAAGAAACGACAGGCATGTGAACTATTATCTTTGAGTAGAGGTTAGAGATTATAGGTTAGAGAAAAATAGTAAACAGCAAACTAAAAAATTGAATTATATAAAGATGAAATTACTGGAAGGAAAGACCGCAATTGTAACTGGTGCGGCACGAGGTATTGGTAAAGCTATAGCATTAAAATTCGCACAGGAAGGTGCAAACATTGCTTTTACTGATTTGGTATTGAACGATGAGATGGCTGCCGGCATGGAAGCAACCCGTAAAGAAATAGAGGCTGTTGGCGTTAAATGTCTTGCTTATGCTGGCAACGCTGCCGATTTTGCTGAGACAGAAGAGGTAGTTAAGAAAATTAAGGAGGACTTTGGTACCATAGATATTTTGGTGAACAATGCAGGTATCACCAAGGATGGTTTGATGCTACGTATGACAGAGCAGCAATGGGATGCTGTCATTAATGTGAACCTGAAGAGTGCATTCAACTTCATCCATGCCTGCGTTCCCATCATGATGCGTCAGCGTGGTGGTTCCATCATAAATATGGCATCTGTGGTTGGCGTTCATGGTAATGCTGGTCAGGCAAACTATGCTGCCAGCAAAGCTGGTCTGATTGCATTGGCTAAGAGTGTTGGCCAGGAGATGGGACCCAAGGGTATTCGTGCCAACGCTATTGCCCCTGGCTTCATAGAAACCGCTATGACAGCTGCTTTACCCGAGGAAGTTCGTCAGGAGTGGGCAAAGAAGATTCCTCTGCGACGTGCAGGTCAGGTAGAAGACATTGCCAATACTGCTCTGTATCTGGCTAGCGACCTGTCAAGTTACGTAAGCGGTCAGGTTATTCAGGTTGATGGCGGTATGAATATGTAAAAACAATTCATAATTTTTAATTCATAATTCTTAATTAAGAGTTGAACGTAATCTACGAGGATAATCATATTATTGCTGTAAACAAACAGAGCGGGGAAATCGTTCAGGGAGACAAGACTGGCGATGTTCCCCTCTCTGATATTCTGAAGGCTTATCTGAAGGAGAAATACAAAAAGCCTGGGAATGTCTATTTAGGTGTGGTTCACCGATTGGACAGACCTGTATCAGGCGTAGTACTATTTGCCAAGACTAGCAAAGCCTTACCTCGCCTGAATAAACTTTTTGCCGAACATGAAAAGGTGAAGAAAACTTATTGGGCAATTGTCAAAAAAGAAGAGTTAACCAACTCTCAACTATCAACTCTCAACTATCAACTCTCCCAGTGGCATACTCTAACGCATTGGCTCACCCGTAATGAAAAAAACAACACGGCACGAGCATACGACCGCGAAGTGCCCAACTCCAAGAAGGCTGTATTAAGATATCGTTTCATAGGACATTCTGACCGCTACTCCTTAATGGAGGTAGAATTGATGACTGGTCGTCATCACCAAATTAGATGCCAGCTGGCCAAAATAGGCTATCCCATAAAGGGAGACCTGAAATACGGTGCTCCACGTAGCAATCCAGACGGTAGTATCTGTCTGCATGCCAGAAAACTGGAGTTGGAACATCCAGTAACACATGAGCCGCTAATCATCACTGCTCATGTTCCTCAAAACACACTTTGGAAAGCGTTCTGTCAAGATTAACATTTTTTTTCTCTCGCAGAGACCTCTATATAGCAACTTTTCACTACCTTTGTACTGAAATATAGAGGCTTCATTTATGAAACGTGCACTTAAATGGGCAAGCGCCCTTATTCTGACGCCAGTATTGCTAATAGTAATACTCATGGCTGCCTTCTATATTCCACCTGTGCAACGTTGGGTAGTAAAAGGAATCAGTGAATATGCAAGTGAACAGAGCGGTCTCGACATTACCATGGAAAAGGCCACCATATCTTTCCTGTTGGATTTAGATTTACACAATTTGAACGTCAGCGATCATGAGAAAGAGGTGCTGAATGTAGAAAAAGCGGTAGTAGACCTGAACCTATGGCGCATTCTGGCCCTTAAAATAGGCGTTGAAGCAGTTGAACTGCAAAACGGAAACGTTGACACCCGAGAACTGATAGCTACACTCCGCCTAAAAGGACAGCTAAAAGACTTTAACCTAAGGGCTGACAATGTAGACCTTAAGCATAACAATATTATTCTTAACGGAGCCAACATAACAGGGTGCGACCTCGACATTGCCCTAAAAGACACTAACATCATTGATACCACAGAAAGCGTTGTGACATGGGGCTTTGACATAGAAAAGGTCGCCATCAAGGACAGTCGAATTATGCTGCACATGCCCTACGACAGTATGATTTTACAAACGGGACTTAAAGAGGCGCTTTTAGAGGATGGTGATATAGATTTGGAACAAGGTATTTATAGGGTAAAGAAACTGAAGATTGTAGCAGATTCCTTGCATTACGACTTGCCTTATCAGCCTATCCATACAGAAGGGTTCGATCCATCTCACATAGCCTTGTATAATTTCAGCACAGACCTTGAAAACGCCACATTCAAGCAGGAGGAGAATTACCTATCTGTGAATCTGAAACAACTTCAACTGAAGGAAAGGTGCGGCCTGAACATTGACACGCTACAAGCTAACATCATTATGGACAGCACCAGTCTGATGGTTCAAGGCTTAAAACTAGCAACAATGCACAGCCGAGCCAACGGTAATGCTGACATCCACTGGGATGCACTCAGTCCTCAACCCTCACACCCCAGAAGAGAACTATCAACTGCATTGAGGGCTCGCATAGGACACCAGGACATCCTGGATTTGGTAGGTAACTATCTTCCAACCGATCTGAAACGTGTCTATCCAGCACAACCTATGGAATTGGACTTTGCCGTATATGGTAACATCGACAGCATGAACATTGCTGATAGTCGAATAACCATTCCTACCGTCATTGATATCCGTACCAACGGCTATACCACTAACCTGATGGACAGCCTGTACATGTCGGCAGTTATGAAGTGGGACATCAAGACTATGAATCTGAACTTTGTGACGCAATATTTGGGACTTCACGATGTAAACCTTCCACCCATGACGTTACATGCCGACACCAAACTGAAAGAGTGCAATAAGCTGACAGCAGATGCACTACTACAGGAAGGAAGAGGCAACATGCATCTTAAGGGTAATATAGACCTGAGCCGCATGGCATATAAGGCTAAGATGCGAATCAACAACATGCAGATACATGATTTTCTGCCTCATGACAGTATATATAACCTGACCGCTAAAGCCAGCATACAAGGTGTAGGCACCGACCCTCTTTCGTCCCATACAAGTTTTGAGACAAGAGCAGATATAGAACACCTTAAATACGCCAGCTGGGATATGGACAGCGTTCAAGTATTGGCAAAGCTGAAACGTGGCGAAGGTAGACTGGAGATGAATAGCAACAATGATTTGCTTCGCTTACAGGCTTGCGCCGAAACAAGTATTCAGGAAAGAAAGATGAAGGCTTCTAACTTCTATCTGGATCTGAACCATATAAACCTTTCAGCATTAGGTTTGGCAAAGAAACGGGTGAAGGCCAGTATGGTTATGCACATGGAGGGTGACTCAGACTTTGAACAGACTCATAATCTAACAGGCAGCATGCGTGCTCTGGAAATGGTGGTTAACGATACCATATTCCATCCCGAAGATATGGACGTTTCTGCTCATCTTACGTCCTCCAGTATAAATGCCAAAGCAGCTGCTGGTGATTTAAAGTTTAGTTTGGTATCAACACAAGGATTGGATTCGCTTCTGGCACGTACTAACAACTTTATGGCTGAGTTGGACAGAGAAATAGACAGCCTACGCCTAAATCAAGATACACTAAGAATGCTTCTACCTTATGTGGACATCAATCTGCATAGCGGTCAGAAAAACCCTGTATTTAATATCCTTAACCACGTCGTTGGATACCAATACAAGGAATTCCACCTTGACCTTAACAGCAATCCTGAAAATGGGCTGAAGGGCGACGGATACATACACCATCTGAATACAGGTGCCATTCTGCTTGATACTATAACATGGAACATGAGACACCAGGATGAGGGCGTCAGCATGATGGGCAAGGTGAAAAACGGGCCAAAGAACAAGGTGGCGTGCTTTGAAAGTACAATTAATGCCAACCTAACCTCTAACGGAGCTGCCGCCCATCTGTTATTCTTAGATGCAAAAGGACTGAAAGGAATAGACCTTGGTCTACAAGCCGACGTGACCCCTGAAGCGCTGACTGTTCACTTTAAACCCTTGAATCCAATCATCGCCTACAGAAACTTTAAGTTGAACCCAGACAACTACATCAGGCTGATAAAGGGCAATAAAGTTAACGCTTTAATCGACCTTTTAGCTGATGACGGCACAGGACTGAAACTGTACTCTACAGATAATGAGGAGGCGCAGCAAGATCTCTCGTTAAGTGTAAACAGACTGAACCTGGGCGAACTATCTTCGGTTATCCCTTTCATGCCTATGATAGAAGGATTCCTGCATGGCGACCTCCACTATATGCAGGCCGACAGTACAATTACCATCTCAACAGATATGACGGTGAGGGGCATGAAATATGAGGGAACAGGTATGGGCGATATAGGTATGAATCTGATTTACCTGCCTAATGCCGACGGCAGTCATTATGTTGATGGTATTGTAACCCAGAACGAGCGCGACATTGCGTATCTGAACGGAAAATATTGGGAGAAGAATCAGGAGGGACAGATAGATGCAACAGCCGAGCTGAGCCGACTTCCCTTCAGTCTTGCCAATGCCTTTATGCCACCAGGTACAATCAAGATGGCAGGTTATGCATTAGGAAATCTCGGGGTTAAAGGAGCTGTGAGCAATCCCATCTTAACGGGAATCGTTACAACCGACTCGCTATTCATAACAGCTGGAGACTACAACATCAACCTTCGAATCCCTAATGATACGCTTTACATCAACCAAAGTCATATCGACCTACAGCAAATAAAGGCTTATGCAGCAGGTAATAATCCGTTGACGCTGGACGGTAGCATAGACTTCAGCAATCTGGACAATATACAGTTGAACCTGAATATGGCTACCAAGAACTACCAACTGATAAACGCCCCCAAAACCCGCGATGCGTTGGCTTACGGCAAGGTATTTGTGAATGTTAATAGCAGAATCTGGGGTACATTGGACGACCTGAAAGTTAGAGGTGGGCTTACTGTGTTGGGTAACACCGACGTAACTTATGTACTCAAAGATTCTCCTCTAACGGTAGAAGATCATCTGTCAGACTTGGTAACCTTCTGCGACTTTACAGACACCTTAACCATAGAGCCTGAGGTAACAGCCGACAAACACATGGATGTTCAGATGAATGTAACCATAGACCCAACCGTTAAGGTACACTGTCTTCTGAGCGACGATGGTCGCGACCGTATAGAATTGCAAGGTGGCGGAAATATAACCATGACTTACGATTTAGAGAACGAGCTACAAATGTTCGGCCGATACACTATAGACGAAGGTACCATGCGCTACTCTTTGATGGCCATTCCGCTGAACGACTTTAAAATTGCAGGCGGCAGCTATGTAGAGTTTGTTGGCGATATCATGAATCCGCGCCTGAACATAGCAGCCAGTGAACGCGTAAAGGCAAGTGTTACGGAAAACAGTGTGCCTAAAAACGTAGCATTCGATGTCGGCTTGAAAATAACCCAAACGCTGGATAATATGGGATTACAGTTTACACTGGACGCTCCCGAAGATATGACGGTTCAGAACGAACTCACCGCTATGTCAGAGGAAGAACGCGGACGTATTGCCGTTACCATGTTGGTAACAGGTATGTACCTGAACGACAACAGCGATATGCAGGGTGGGTTCAACGCATCCAACACCATGAACGCCTATCTGCAGGGGGCTATCAACAATCTGGCTGGCCAAGCCCTAAGTAACTCCGTCGACTTGAACTTCGGAATAGAAAACAGCACTCACCAAGGTGGAGAACAGACTACAGACTACAGCTTCAGTTTCAGAAAACGTTTCTGGGGTAACAGAGTCAGCATCATCATCGGTGGAAAGATAAGTACAGGAAAGAATGCCGTCAATAATGGCGAGACAATTATTGACAATGTGGCAATGGAATACAGGTTGGACAAAAATTCATCCAGATACGTTCGTTTGTTCTACAACAGGAATTACGAGTCATTGTTGGATGGCGAAATCACAGAAATGGGAGCCGGCCTTGTATTGAAGAAGCGAGCCGAGCACTTGCGCGATTTGTTCATTTTCCGTAACAGGAAGAAAGAAAAGGCAAAATGAAAAAACTCTTTATATTCATATCTGTATCATTTTTACTGACAGCATGTTATACAACAAAGAATCTGCCAGAAGATGAGGTGTTGTACCGAGGCATTAAGAAACTTGACTACGATGCGCAGCCAAAACGTACGCCCTCACAACAAGAGGGCGTGATAACAGCTTTGGCAGATGCATATAGTACTGTTGAGGGACTGCTTACAGGAGATGCCAACGTGCTAAGGAGTGAAGAGGAAAACAAGGAGGAGCTAAAAGACAGCCTAAAGAAATCGGACAAAATTGATGCTGCAAACTATGAGACAGCCAAGGAAGAAATAAAGGCAGCACTTGCCTACTCGCCTAACGGAGCTATTATGGGAAGCAGCTATTATACACACCCCTTCCCAATTAGACTTTGGATATACAATAAATATGTTAACAGTACCAGTAAGTTTGGGCATTGGATGATGAATCATTTTGCCGCCACACCTGTATATGTAAGCAGCGTGAATCCAAAGGTCAGAAGTGCCGTTGCACATAATGCTTTGAGGAACTACGGATACTTCCGCAACAAAGTAACGTATGATACCATCCCCCTTCCCAATCCCAAGAAGGCTAAGATTTCCTATCATGTAATGCCTGGTCCCGTGTTCCATCTCGACACTATCAAGTACCTACCCTTCTACCACCAGGCCGACAGCATTATTCAGTCAACCATGAGTGGAAGTATGCTCAAGCAGGGCGAGCCCTTTAGCACAGCTAACCTTGAAGCAGAGCGCAACCGTCTGCATAAGGAATTCCGTAACAACGGCTACTTCTACCATAGGCCCAACTACATATCGTTTAGGGCGGACACCTTAATGATTCCACAGAAGGTGCAGTTACAGGTAGCTCCCCTGCCCGAGACACCTGCACAGGCTAAACATCCGTATTATCTGGGTAATACCCGCATCAACATCTATAAGTATAACATGTTCCATCTTACAGACAGTATGACATTCAGAGGCCAGACATACGCCTACAGCAACACAGAAAAGAAGCCCCCTCTGAAATTACGAGCCATTCTGCCTAATCTCTTTATGAAGAAGGGAGAGTTGTACCAACAGAGAAATAATGATGTAACATTGCAGAAACTCTCTGACATGGATGTATTTTCATCTGTTCGCGTGAATTACGTACCAAGGGATACCACATTAAGCAACGACACACTGGATGTGGTGGTTTCAGCCATGCTGGACAAACCCTTCGATGCTGAATTCGAGGGAAAAGTTACCAACAAGAGCAACAACTACGTAGGGCCAGGTTTAAGTTTCGGCATGCGTAAACGAAACGCCTTCCGTGGTGCAGAGACATTAGGTCTGAACGTATGGGGCTCGTACGAATGGCAGACTGGAGCCCACTTGGAGGATAAAGGTTCCCTAATCAACTCATTCGAGCTCGGCGCATCTGCTTCACTAAACTACCCCAGGCTGTTATTCTTTGGATTAGGAAAGAAACTATGGCGAAGATCTATCTCTAGCACCAATTTTGAACTGAACGCACGATGGGTTAACAGAGCCCGGTATTTTAGTCGAGTTTCGTTTGGTGCCTCAGTCTCCTATACCCTACAGCGAAAGAAAAACATAAAGCATGAGTTTACCCCATTTAGTCTAACCTATGACCTTATGCTAAGCAGTACGGAGAAGTTCGACTCTATCATCCGGGCCAACCCTGCCTTGTACGTATCTATGCGCGACCAGTTCATACCCAGCATGGAATACACCTTTACATGGAGAAAAGAAAAGAACAAGCAGCAACAGACGCTGAAGATTAACCTAAAAGAAGCCGGAAACGTAACATCAGGCATTTATGCCATCTTTGGCGATGGATTCAACAAACAGGGTAAGGAACTCTTTGGCGTACCGTTTGCCCAGTTTATTAAGGGCTCTGTTCAGTACACACGCCAGTTCCCGCTTACCACCCGTACCTGTCTGGCAACACGTTTATATGCCGGCATTGTATATAGCTACGGCAATGCCCTGTCGGCACCCTACAACGACCTCTTTTCTATTGGTGGAGCCAATAGCATCAGGGCATTTGCTATCAGAAGTATAGGTCCCGGTTCCTACCACCCGGCCAAAAGTACCTATTCCTATATCGACGAGACGGGAGACCTGAAGCTGGAGGCCAACCTGGAATACCGTTTCCCTATTATTGCCAACCTGTACGGAGCTGCCTTCATAGATGCCGGTAACGTATGGCTGATACGCGAGAACGAAAAACAGCCTGGCGGTAAGATCAATATGTCAGAATTCGGCAAGACCATAGCATTGGGTACAGGTGTCGGACTACGCTATGATTTGGACTTCCTGGTTATCCGTTTCGATTTGGGAATTGGAATTCATGCCCCCTACGATACAGGAAAATCGGGTTATTACAATATGCCCAGTTTTGGCAAATCGTTAGGCTATCATTTAGCCATTGGCTATCCGTTCTAAGCCAAAACGGGTAAAAGAAAGAACATTTTTTGACCCAAAAAGACAGAAATTCATAAAATTATTGTACATTTGCCGACAATGAATTTATTAACATTAACAAATATACAAGAATAAACATGAAACCCACATTGTTTCTTTTGGCTGCCGGTATGGGAAGCCGTTATGGTGGTCTAAAGCAGTTAGACACATTAGGTCCTCAGGGACAGAGTATTATGGACTACAGCATCTATGATGCTATTCAGGCAGGATTCGGTAAGATTGTATGGGTCATCCGCAAGGACTTTGAGGAGCAGTTCCGTACCCAGATTCTTGCCAAATATGAGGGACATGTTCCTTGCGAGCTCTGCTTCCAGAGTCTGGATGCACTGCCTGAAGGTTTCACCGTTCCTGAAGGACGTCAGAAACCTTGGGGAACTAACCACGCTGTTCTCATGGGTAAGGACATCATCAAGGAACCCTTTGCCGTACTGAACTGCGACGACTTCTATGATCGTGACGCCTTCATGGTAATGGGTAAGTTCCTCTCCGAGCTCCCCGAGGGCAGTAAAGGCAAGTACGCTATGGTAGGCTTCAGCGTAAGTAACACGTTAAGCGAAAGCGGTACTGTTAGTCGTGGTATCTGCGAGAACGATGAGAAGACCCACTTCCTCACCAGCGTTGTTGAGCGTACCAAGATAGAGCGCCGTAACGGAGTTGTTCAGTATCTCGACGAGAACGACCAATGGGTATCTATCCCCGACAACACCCCCTGCAGCATGAACTTCTGGGGATTCACCCCCGACTACTTCTGCTATAGCGAAGAGTATTTCAAGCAGTTCCTTTCCGATCCTAAGAATCAGGAGAACCTGAAGGCCGAGTTCTTCATTCCTCTGATGGTAGACAACCTGATTAAGAGAGGCGAAGCAACCTGCGAGGTATTACCCACTACCAGTAAGTGGTTTGGTGTAACCTACCCCGAGGATCGTCCCGAAGTAGTAGCCAAACTTGCTAAGTTGCACGCCGACGGTCAGTACCCTGATCAGATGTTCTAACATTAAACATTATTTTATAAAAGAAACCACCGCAGCATAACTACGGTGTTTTTTTTTGCTTTATATTTTGTATTTCCCTCGTTTATTCGTACATTTGGCTATCGCCTAAAGTACTTCCGTTCGGAAAAACTCAAATAAATTTGTTTATTCTCTCACTTATTCGTACCTTTGCACACTCAAAGCGTAAAAAGATGAATGTTGCAGTAGTTAAATACAACGCAGGAAACATATATTCTGTTATCCACGCCCTTCAAAGGCTTGGCGTAAACCCCATTCTTACAGACAATCCTGAGGAACTGCAGCGCGCCGATAAAGTGTTGTTCCCTGGCCAGGGAGAGGCAAGTAATGCAATGCGTTACCTTAGGGAGCATGGGTTGAATAAGGTTATCACTGATCTTAAGAACCCTATCCTTGGCATTTGCATCGGACAGCAGTTGATGTGCAAGCATAGCGAGGAGGGAGATACTGAATGCTTGGGTATCTTTGATGCCGACGTACTGCGCTTTCAACCTCAGAAACATGAGGACAAGGTACCTCACATGGGATGGAATCAACTACACTTTGTGCAGAGAAAAGAATTAAAGCCGTTAGACAACGGATTATTCAAGAGCTTTACGGAGGGAGAGTTTGTGTACTTCGTTCACAGTTTCTATGTTCCCGTCTGTGCACATACTATTGCTACAACTGATTACATTCAGCCCTTTAGTGCTGCACTGCACAAGGACAACTTCTATGCCACCCAGTTCCATCCGGAGAAGAGCGGAAGCGTAGGAGAACGTATCATTAAGAACTTTCTGGAGCTATGATAGAACTGATTCCTGCCATAGACATAATAGACGGTAAATGTGTACGCCTGACCAAGGGTGATTACGCTACCAAGAAGGAGTATGGCGATCCTGTGAGCATGGCGCAGGAGTTTGAGCAATTAGGCTTTAAGCGTCTTCATGTTGTAGACTTGGATGGTGCTAAAAGCAAGCATGTGGTGAACGATGCCACACTAAAAGCCATCACTAATGCAACCCTATTGTGCGTTGACTTTGGTGGAGGCGTGAAGACAGAAGACGACCTGAAGAAAGCATACGAGGCTGGTGCCACGCTGGTTACAGCAGGCAGCATAGCCGTAACCAACCCTGAGATTTATCTGGAATGGTTACAGGAATACGGAGCCGACCACCTGATTTTAGGTGCTGATGTCAGAAACGGGAAAGTAAGCATAAACGGATGGCAAGAGGACAGCGACGTAGAACTCTCCGATTTCTTGACCCGCTACATGCAGGCTGGCACACGCAATGTGCTCTGCACGGAGATTAGCAAGGATGGCATGCTTCAAGGCCCTGCCATAGACCTATATAAACAGGTGATGAAGGCTCACCCTACCTGCCACCTGATTGCCAGCGGAGGCGTTAGCTGCATAGAGGACATAAAAGCATTGGACGAGGCAGGAATCCCAGCCGTAGTGTTTGGGAAAGCCATCTACGAAGGTCGTATCGACCTGAAAGAATTAAGCAAGAAAATGCTTGTTTGATTGTGAATAATGAATTGTGAATTAAAACTTGGATGTTAGCAAAACGAATCATACCCTGCTTGGACGTTAAAGACGGGCAGACCGTAAAGGGAACAAACTTTGTGAACTTGAGGCAGGCTGGCGATCCCGTAGAGTTGGGACACGCCTACAGCGAACAAGGGGCAGACGAGTTGGTGTTCCTGGATATTACAGCCAGCCATGAAGGCAGAAAGACCTTCACTGATATGGTGCAACGTGTTGCTGCTGAAATAAGTATACCCTTTACCGTAGGTGGTGGTATCAGCGAACTGCGCGATGTGGAAAGGATGCTCTCGGCAGGAGCCGACAAGGTGAGCATCAACAGTGCAGCTATCCGTAACCCGCATCTTGTAGATGAGATAGCATACAACTTTGGTAGTCAGGTATGTGTGGTTGCCATAGATGCACGACTGGATGAGAACGGATGGACGTGCTATCTGAATGGTGGTCGTATCCCCACAGAACGCAACCTGTTTGATTGGGCACGCGAGGCTAACCAGCGAGGAGCTGGAGAGATCCTGTTTACCAGCATGAACCACGATGGAGTGAAGGCAGGCTTTGCCAATGAGGCATTAGCCCGACTGGCAAAAGAACTTTCTATCCCCGTAATAGCCAGCGGCGGTGCAGGGTGTATGGAGCACTTCCGCGATGCCTTTGCCATAGGACATGCTGATGCAGCATTGGCTGCCAGCGTGTTCCACTTTGGCGAGATAGGGATACCCGAATTAAAAGAATATTTAAGAGCAGAAAAGATAAACGTAAGATTATGAATATTGACTTTCAGAAATGTGGCGGACTGGTACCTGCCATCATTCAGGATGCAACAACAAAGAATGTGCTGATGCTTGGCTACATGAACCAAGAGGCCTTTGATAAGACAAAAGAATCAGGACTGGTAACTTTCTACAGTCGTTCAAGACAATGCCTTTGGACAAAGGGCGAGACAAGCGGAAATTATCTGCATGTGGTTGATATAAAGAACGACTGCGACGAGGATACCCTTCTCATAACTGTTCATCCTGATGGCCCTACCTGCCATACCGGAACAGACACTTGCTGGGGCGAAAAGAACGAGAAGAATCCCCTACTCTTTCTCTCGGAACTGAGCGACTTCATAGAAACTCGCTACAAGGAGATGCCCGAAGGCAGCTATACCACCAGCTTGTTTAAGGACGGGCTGAACCGCATGGCGCAGAAGGTGGGCGAAGAAGCATTGGAACTGGTAATTGAGGCGACCAACGGCACCAATGACCGCCTTATCTATGAAGGCTCTGATATGCTGTATCACTTGATAGTATTACTCACCAGCAAAGGCTTGCGCATAGAGGATATGGCTGCCGAACTGGCAGAACGCCATAACCCTGGGTGGAAGAAACACTGATCAAAGGTTATAGGTTAATGGTTATAGGTTATAGAAGAGATATGATAATAAACTATAAGAATATAAACGTATTTCAAGGCGAACACCAAGTGCTGAGGAACGTTAACCTGACCGTTCAGGAGGGTGAGATGGTGTATCTGGTAGGACAGGTGGGAAGCGGCAAGTCATCGCTCCTGAAAACCTTCTATGCACAGCTCCCCTGCCAAGGAGAAGAGGCCACCGTACTGGGCTATAATATGCTCAAGTTTAAGACCTCACAGCAACCTGCCCTGCGTAGGGAGATGGGTATTGTCTTTCAGGACTTCCAACTGCTGACAGACCGTACCGTTTTTGAGAACCTGAACTTCGTGCTGAAAGCCACAGGATGGCAAAAGAAAGCAGAACGCGAAGAAAGAATCCGTGAGGTACTGAAACAAGTGAAGATGGAGGAGAAAACAGACAACTTCATCTTTGAGCTAAGCGGTGGAGAACAACAGCGTATAGGTATTGCGCGTGCACTGCTGAACAACCCCAAAGTAATTCTTGCCGATGAGCCAACGGGTAACCTTGATGCAGATAACGGTGAACTTATTCTGGCTCTATTGGATGAAATCAGAAGACAGAAGAATACAGCCATCGTTATGAGTACCCACAACTGGCAGTGGATAGATTTCTTCCCAGGAACAGTATACAAATGCCAAAATAATGAACTTATAAAATAAAGACCATATACAAAATGAAAGTACTGAAATTTGGTGGTACATCCGTAGGTACCCCACAAAGAATGCAAGAGGTTTCTAAGCTGATCACAGCTGATGGTGAATCAAAACTGGTAGTATTGTCTGCTATGTCAGGCACAACAAATACGCTGGTTGAAATATCTGATTATCTTTATAAGAAGAACCCAGAAGGTGCCAATACACTCATCAACAGAATGGAGCAGAAGTATATGAAGCATATTCAGGAACTGTACAAGACTGATGAGTTCAAGCAGCTGACAGAAACCTTCATTCGTGAAGAATTCAACTATCTGCGTTCCTTTACCAAAGTGCACTTTACCTCCTTCGAGGAAAAGGTGATTTTGGCTCAGGGTGAAATCATCAGTACCAATATGGTTACTAACTACCTAAAGGAATGTGGCACAAAGGCTATCCTGCTGAATGCGCTGGATATGGTAAGGACCGATAAGAACGCCGAACCAGACTTTCTATATATAAAGGAAAAGAGCAATGCAGTTCTGAAGGAGAATGAGGGATACCAGATATACATCACCCAAGGTTTTATCTGCCGTAATGCTTACGGAGAAATAGACAACCTGCTCAGAGGAGGTTCCGACTACACAGCTTGCCTCTTAGGTGCTGCCATCCAAGCCGAGGAGATTCAGATTTGGACAGATATTGACGGTATGCATAATAACGACCCACGTGTTGTGGAAAATACTGAGCCTGTACGCCAGTTGCACTTTGAGGAAGCTGCCGAGTTGGCCTATTTCGGTGCCAAGATTCTGCACCCCACCTGTATTCAGCCTGCCAAGTTTGCCGGCGTACCCGTGCATCTGCTGAACACTATGGCTCCAGAGGCTCCGGGTACCATCATCAACAACGAATTCCAGAAAGGTAAGATTAAGGCTGTAGCTGCACGAGACAACAATATATGCATTCAGATTACCAGTAGTCGCATGCTTTTGGCATACGGTTTCCTGAGAAAGGTATTTGAGATATTTGAGACCTACAAGACCAGTGTAGATATGATTTGCACCAGCGAGGTAGGTGTATCTGTAACCATTGATAATTCAACCCATCTGGCAGAGATTCTTGACGACCTAAAGAAATATGGTACGGTAAGCGTGGATGAGAACATGACAATTGTCTGCGTGGTGGGCGATTTGGATTCTGGCAACGTTGGATTCGAGACTATAGCTTGTGAGGCTCTGAAAGATATCCCTGTACGTATGATTAGCTACGGTGGCTCTAACCACAACATTTCTTTCCTGGTGAAGGCAGAGGATAAGAAGCGTACACTGCAGGCATTAAGTAAAACCTTGTTTAATTCATAATTCTCAATTCATAATTAAGACCGTAATGAATAATTTATTAAAGGATAACGCCGCTCTGGTGGAAAAGTTCCGTTCCATTAGGACACCATTCTACTATTATGACACGGAACTGCTTGACAAAACTTTGCAAGCAATAAAGAAAGAGACCGACCAGCATGAGGGCTATCACCTACACTATGCCGTAAAGGCTTGTACCAATTCCAAAGTGCTTAGCCATATCATGAAGGCTGGCTTCGGAGCCGATTGCGTAAGTGGCGGCGAGATTCAGGCTTGTCTGAACGCAGGATTCCCTGCCTCGGAAATCGTTTTTGCTGGAGTTGGGAAAAGTGATTGGGAGATAGTACTGGGCCTGAAAGTTGGTATTCAGTACTTTAATGTGGAAAGTATTCCCGAGTTGGAGGTTATCAACGAAATTGCCGCAGGAATGCAGAAAGTGGCTAGGGTGAGCTTCCGCATCAATCCCAATGTAGGAGCTGATACCCACGCCAACATAACTACTGGCCTAGCTGAAAACAAGTTCGGCATAGCCATGGAGGATATGGAAAAGGTTATCACGCTGGCTAATGAGATGAAGAACGTGGAGTTTGTTGGCCTGCACTTCCACATCGGAAGCCAGATTCTGGAGATGGATAACTTTATAGCACTCTCCAACAGAATAAACGAACTTCAGGACCAATTGGAACAGAATGGCATCCGTAACGTTAAGAATATTAATGTGGGAGGGGGATTAGGTATCTCCTACCAAGACCCGGACGGTCAGCCCATTCCCGACTTCAAGGCTTACTTCGATACTTACGCAAAGTATCTGAAACTGCGCCCTGGTCAGCATCTGCACTTCGAATTGGGACGTGCCGTAGTTGCTCAGTGTGGTTCTCTTATCACCAAATGTCTGTATGTTAAGAAGGCAGCTACCAAGCAGTTTGCCATAGTGGATGCAGGTATGACAGACCTTATCCGTCCTGCCTTGTACGATGCATTTCACAAGATTGACAACCTTACCAGCAATGCAGCAGAAGAAACCTATGATGTGGTGGGCCCAATCTGTGAGAGTAGCGATGTTTTTGTAAAGGATTACAGTATGAACGCCACCAAGCGTGGTGATTTACTGGCCTTACGTTCTGCCGGCGCATACGGAGAGATTATGGCAAGCCAGTACAACTGCCGAAGTCTGCCCATAGGATATACCACGGAGGATATATAATATATAATGTTAGGGACAGCAACTATAATGTTATGTGTGAATGCCGTATTGTGGATAATCTCCATAATGCTTATGCTCCATTATGCCCGATTGGGAAAGATTGGTCGCATACAAAGTACAGAAAGCATTACGAATACATCACTCCCAAGTGTAGCTGTTGTTATTGTAGCGCAGGAAGAGGCTGACAAGTTACGCAAGTATCTCCCCCTTTTTCTCGAACAGCAATATCCATCGGATTATCAAGTAATCGTTGTTGACATACATAGTTCCGATGATACGCTAAAACTGTTAGAGGAACTGGAAGCATCATACCTGCATCTCAGTCATTCATCTATTCCTGCATCGGCCAGAGACATCAGTATACAACGTCTGGCAATGACGTTAGGCATGAAGACGGCCTGTAACGAATGGGTAATATTTACCCAGGCCGACTGTTTTCCTGAAACCGAAGAATGGCTGTCTAATTTCATGAATACCGGACTACAAGGCAAGAATGCCATTATAGGATTCACCAAATTTGCCCAAAGCAACAGTTGGATGATGAAGAAACGCCAATTCTTCCGTCTGTGGCAACAGATGCTGTGGATTCCGTTTGCTGCCAATCATCATCCCTACAGAGCAGATGATACAATATTAGCATACCGCAAAGATTATTTCTTTGAACATAACGGATTTGCTTCTGATGCAAAGTTACAAGTTGGAGCGGCAACACTGCTTGTCAACAAAAACATCTCTCGCCAGCAATGCGCTGTTTCCATTGGCAAGAAGGCAATACTTCTGCAAGATAATCCCCTGCCACATACATGGCCACAAGAAGAGGTTTTTTTTATGGAAACGCGCAAACATACCACCTGTAAGTTTCTTTACAGAACATGGTATGCCATAAAGGTGCTCCTTCCCGTACTTTTCACATTATCAACCATCGCATGCTGTTTACTATGGCTTCAGAATGAGGTAGTTTTAGGCATCCTAGCTGCCCTCTGGCTTTGTATCTATATCATCCGGGACATTTCATTCCATAAAACCACCAAACAATTCGATATTAAAAGTTACCACCTGACGCTACCCTATTTCTGCACCCTGATTCCATTATGGGACATTCAGGCATGGTTAAAGTGGCGCTTCACAAATAAAAAGGAATTTAGGAAAAAATTTGTTTAATCATTCAAGATGGAGAGTATACCTTTCATAGCATGGTGCCTGGAACACCTTAATTACTGGGTTATCACACTACTAATGGCCATAGAGAGCAGTTTCATCCCCTTCCCCAGCGAAGTGGTGGTCCCGCCTGCAGCCTATCTTGCCGCTACCAATGGGGAGATGAATGTGTTTCTGGTAGTTGTATGTGCCACTCTGGGTGCTCTCATAGGTGCGCTCATTAATTACGGACTGGCTTACACACTGGGACGTCCACTGGTATATAAGTTTGCTAACAGCAGGTTGGGCAACATGTGCCTTATTGATCAGAATAAAGTGGAAAAGGCCGAGAAATATTTTAATGACCACGGTACTATAGGAACATTGGTAGGCCGACTGGTACCTGCCGTAAGGCAACTCATCAGCATCCCTGCAGGATTGGCTAAGATGAAGTTGAGTAAGTTTATCCTATATACCTCCTTAGGAGCTGCTGCATGGAACAGCATTCTTGCTGCGATAGGCTATTATATGGCAAGTGTGGTTCCTTACGATCAGTTGGATGCCAAAGTTGCAGAATATAGCAACGAAGTGAAAATTGTAATGATTGCCTTAGGTGTATTCGTTGTTGCATATCTGGCATACAAAGGAATTAAGCATAATTCATAATTCACAATTTATAATGAAGAGAGTTCTCTTTATCATATATGGGCTATTGATAATGTGTCATAATGTTATGGCACAAGATATGTGGGATGAGCTGGCAACCTCGGAATATCGTATCGACAGCACAGACGTTAAGGCATTACGCGTTGAGATTGATAATCTAAGCTTCTTCCACGACAATGAATACAGTGGGAAACTCGTCAAGGGCTATTCTCTTCCAGGTTTATGGATACAACCCAAACTCACTTATAATCCCATCAAACAGATTGGTTTGGAGGTAGGTCTGCATGCACTCATCTTTAATGGTGCCAACAAATATCCATGCTATGCCTATCACGATATTGGCACCTGGAAAGGCAATCAATATCAGTCAGGAGCCCATCTACTTCCCTGGGTTAGAGCTAAGGCACAATTCAAATACTTGACAATTGTTTTGGGAAACATTTACGGAGGTCAGAACCACCAACTGATAGAGCCGCTTTTTAATCCAGAACTAAATATCTCCCAAGACCCCGAAATGGGTGTTCAGTTGCTATGGGACAGACCACATCTTCATGCGGATATCTGGTTGAACTGGCAAAGTTACATCTTTGAATTGGACACGCATCAGGAAGCCTTCACCGTAGGAACCAACTGGATGGTTTACTACAACAAGCCGGGAAACAAGATAAACTGGTTCTCTCCCGTACAAATAGTCATCCAGCACAGAGGCGGAGAACAGAATATTGCCATGCGTGGCGTTCAGACAATCTGCAATGCAGGCGTGGGAGTAGGAATGAAATGGAATGCCGACCGCAAGGCCCTGAAGCACCTGGAAGCAGAAGTGAATATGCTGGCAGCTTATCAGCAAAGCGGTGAACTGTGGCCCTTTAAGTCAGGACTTGCCTTACATACCGGCTTGAATCTTAATCTGTGGAACCATCTTGGTATAAGAGCTAACTATCTGTATGCACCCAAGCATTTTATAAGCCTATACGGTAATCCATTATATAATACAGTAAGTCAGATTGACCAGACCGACTTTAACGGAAACAACACCATTTCTGCAAGAGTGAATTATCATTACGTAATAGCCAAACATTATGTGGTTGGTGCTCAGGCAGAAGCCTACCAGACTTGGTTGCCTAAACATAGCGAACTGAATTTCAACTTTGGAATTTACCTTAGGGTTAACCCCAACTTCTTAATCAAGAAGTGGTGATCAGAACTCTATCATCAGACCGTCATAAGCCAAATGAATATGCGCTGGCAACAACGCATCTTCCTCAGCGTGAAGTCCCAGATGATGACTCATGTGAATAATATAGGTAGGAAGGTTTGGTGCCAGGCTTCTGGAGAAAGCTACAGCATCCTCTACTGTCTGATGGGTAGCATGAGGTTCGTGGCGCAACCCGTTTATCACCAACAGTTTTATACCCTTTAACATCTCCTTGCTTTGTGGCGTAATATCGGTCATATCTGTAATATACCCTAAATCGCCTATCCTGAAACCCAGAATAGGCAGCTTGCCGTGAATTACCTGTAGTGCCGTAACGGGGATATCGCCAAACATCACCTTATCGCCCTCTTTCATCTCACAGAGTTGAAGCCGAGGAACACCAGGATATCTGTTCTCCACAAAACAATAGGGCAAACGTTCACGCAGATGTTTGCAGGAATAGGCGTCGGCATAGATGGGTAAATCATGTATGTAGCTGTAAGGACGTAAATCATCTATTCCACCTACATGATCGTAATGCTCGTGTGTAACAAGGACAGCATCTATTTGCTCGCAGTAGTCAATACGTAACATCTGTTCACGGAAATCAGGACTGCAGTCAACCAGTAAGTTGGTCTTATCGTCCTGCACCAAAGCAGAACAGCGTAACCTTTTATCCTTAGGGTCTGTGCTTGTACAAACAGAACAATGACATCCCATCTGAGGAATACCGCAACTGGTTCCCGTGCCTAAGAATGTTATTTTCATACCTCACCAATAAAATTTACTTCGGGAGATAACAGAATACCGAATCTCTCATAAACCGATTGCTGTACAACTCTGCACAATGCAAGGATATCCCTCCCCGTGGCACCGCCTTTGTTTATCAGCACCAGAGCCTGCTTGTCATGAACAGCAGCAGGACCTACAGCTTTACCTTTCCAGCCGCATTGTTCTATCATCCATCCTGCAGGCACCTTCACATGATTGGTATCAACCTCGTAGAAAGGGACATTGGGATATTGCTCTTGTATCCGGTGAAAGATGTCCAGACCAACTATGGGGTTCATAAAGAAACTTCCTGCATTTCCTGTGACTTTAGGGTCTGGGAGTTTCTTCTGTCGGGTCTCTATGATAATATCGCGTAACTGCATGGCAGAAAGGTTCTCCGGCTGTATCTGCTTAGCCTGTACAGATGCCAGTAAACCGCCATAATGCAGACAGGGTGTAAAGTGTTTCTTCAGTTGGAATTCCACATGGCAGATAGCATATTTACCTCTGTAAGCCTCGTCCTTGAAGATACTGTGCCGATAAGAATAAGAAAGCTCATCATGATTCCAGACTTTGCTGGTACCATCCTCTAAGGATATTGTCTGAACTGTCTTAATCATATCGCCCACTTCTACTCCATAGGCTCCTATATTTTGGACTGCAGAAGAGCCAACCTGACCTGGAATAAGAGAAAGATTCTCTAAACCGTACCAACCATGTTGAATGGCATAAACAACAAAATCGTCATGCGTAATACCGGCACCAACACTTATAAGTACGGAGTCTTCATCTTCAGACAAAATAGTAATATCTTTTATCTCTGAGAAAAGGACTACACCCGGGAAGTCAGACAAGAAAAGAAGATTACTACCCCCGCCTATATGCAAAAGAGGCTGGTGGCTCATCTCACTATGGTATTGTTCCAAGAAAGTCAACAGTTCCTCCTCACTGCTATATTTCACCAGAATATTAGCAGTAGCATCAATGCCAAATGTATTGTATTCTTTTAACGAACAGTTACTCTGAATTACCATATTTTTAAAACGATAACGTTAACGATAACGTTAACCATTTTTTTCTTTTAATTTTTCACTTTTCACTCCTTAACTTTTCACTCCCAATCAATTCTCATACCTTACCAAATGCCACTCATTATCTTCTTTTGTAAAGAAGAATAACTCTTGAAGACCGTTTGAAGAACCAGACTTCTGCAAAATCATCTGCCTTGAGTTATATTTCTGAACGCCATAGCGGATATTGGAAATAATGCCCTGAGGAACATCAGGACAGAATGACCTCCACTGCTCGGCATTTATGGTTCCTTCTATGTATGCATCATCTTCTTCGGGGTCAAGCACCATAACTTTCAGAGGCTGTTCCACATGAGTTTCCTGATACAAAGTGTCAGAACTAAATCGGGCATAGAAAGTAAGAAAATCATAGATGTCGCTCTCATGGAATACAATATCACGCATAGATGTCAACTTCCACTTTCCTTCCAGCAACTTGAATTCAAACGACCTGAGGTTTTCTTCCGTCAGATCGATACGCTCTACAATAACCAGAGAGTCCTGAGAATCAGACTTCTGCATCTCAACCTGTTTTCTGTCGCCATACATTACAGTATAGGAATCACCTTTAAGGAAACGGAATTCCGATACGCAATTTAGAGAACTGATTTTCTTTGTTTCACCGTCTGCATCCGTATAGGCAAGCGGCCAGACTATTCGTTTACTTTGCAGGCGGTCGCTGTGGGTAAAAGCAAACAAAAAGTCGTCAAACGAGGTGTCTAACCTGTCGGACTCGTCTGCTTCCTCTATTTCCTCGTCAACATCACTTAGTGTGTCAGGATCAACAGATATTTCTACTGACGTAGAATCGGACTCCATTGAAGACTCTGAATTCCTTCCATAACTGCATGAAAAGAGCGTAATCACACCAAACAAAGGTAATATTACCTTAACTATTCTGTTCATCTTAAAGACACATGTCTAAAAATTGCACAAAAGTACACTTATTTTTTCACATTACCTTCACTTTTCCATAATTATTATGTACCTTTGCATGGAATTTTCAGAAAAGGAAAGTAATTATGACAGAAAAGATAGAAAAATTGATGTCGGAGGTAGCATCATTAGTTGCTAAGAATGCTGATGAGGCAGAAGCTCTGCGAATTAAATATCTTGGTAAAAAAGGAGAGTTAACCGCCCTCATGAACGATTTCCGCAATGTTCCCGCAGAACAGAAACGTGAGATCGGGCAGAAGTTGAATGTGCTGAAAACAGCTATTCAGGACAAGATTAACGAACTCAAGGAGGCTGCCGAAGTTCAGCAGAATGCTGGATCTTCTATTGACCTTACCAGAACGCCCTACCCCATTTCACTGGGTACACGCCATCCGCTTACAATTGTTAAGAACGAGATTGTGGATATCTTCAGCCGTCTGGGCTTTACCTTGGCAGAAGGTCCCGAGGTGGAGGACGACTGGCACGTATATAGCAGTCTGAACTTTGCCGATGATCATCCAGCACGTGATATGCAGGATACATTCTTCGTTGAATCACATCCCGACATTATTTTGCGCAGCCACACCAGCAGCGTACAGTCTCGTGTTATGGAGAAAACTCAGCCACCCATCCGCATCCTATGCCCTGGACGTGTTTACCGTAACGAAGCTGTAAGCGCACGTGCACACTGCTTCTTCCATCAGATAGAAGGTTTGTATATCGACAAGAATGTCAGCTTCACAGACCTCAAACAGGTTCTTCTGCTCTTTGCTCAAGAGCTCTTCGGTCCTGACACAAAGATTCGCTTACGTCCCAGCTACTTCCCCTTTACAGAGCCTTCAGCAGAGATGGACGTTAGTTGTACTATCTGCGGTGGTAAAGGTTGCTCTATGTGTAAGGGTTCTGGCTGGCTCGAGATTCTTGGCTGTGGAATGGTTGACCCCGCAGTTTTGGAAGCAAACGGAATTGACAGCAGCGTTTATACAGGCTACGCCTTCGGTATGGGTATAGAACGTATTGCCAACCTGAAATATCAGGTTAAGGATTTGCGTATGTTCAGCGAGAATGATATCAGATTCCTCGATGAATTTACCAGCGCCAACTAAAGAATTTTCTGATACACCATAGCATCCTGCCACTCTTCACCATTGAAAAGCCAATGCTGAAGGGTGGCAGTTCTTTTATATCCTGCGTTGGCAAATAAGGACTGGGCAGCAGCATTACCAGCAGAGACTAATGCATAAAGCTGGTGAATATACAAATGCTGTGAGGCATACCTGGCCAGAATACCAAGCACCTCATTTGCAAAACCCTGATGTTGCCATTCAGGAAGCAGGACAATACCAACCTCTGCTCGTCTGTGCCTGACATCGTAATTCTGCAAATCAACAAATCCTATCGCATTGCGGTTCTCGTTGAGTGCTATCACCAGCCGTACTTGTCCGTCTGAATTAATATCGTTACTTGTCTGCTCAATAAACTGGCGTAAAGCATATCTGGAGTAAGGAACATTAGAACTTCCTACAGTCCACAAGGCAGTATCATTCTCTACCAGATACATCAGATCTAAATCCTCTGGTTCTGCAGCACGTAACATTATTCTCCTGCCTCTTAGCATATATCAGTCTTTAAAGGGGATTACCTCGTTATGTCTTATCAGCATGGTACCGTCAAATGATATGGTTTCCACCATAGAACGCATTTTCTTCTTAGTAGCCTCCTGATTACGCAAGGCAGAAAGCATCTCTGTAACAGAGGTTTTCCGTAAGTCGAAACGCATATATGGTATATCTGCCGGCTTTCTTTCCGGAAGTATTCTGTCTAATAGCCTGATTAACATATCCAACAAGGCACGGAAGACAACTGCCAGTTGGATAAGGTATCCTATCAGGAAATACTTTTTCCCAAAGTGCTTGTTGAAGAAGATTAGCATGGCATTATAGAAAACATGCACATAACGGAAACTGCTCTTCTGGGTACTTTCACCCTTGTAATGCAATATACTATAAGGTATGTAATAATTCTGCCAGCCTCCTAAAAGCATACGATAGCTGAGGTCTATATCCTCGCCATACATAAAGAACTTCTCATCCAATAGTCCAACCTCGTCCAAGGCTTTGCGTCTGAGCATATTAAAGGCTCCAGATATAACTTCTATGGGATTGGCCTCATCTGCATCCAGATACTTCATATAGTACTTGCCAAAGGTCCTGCTCTTGGGGAAAAGAGCCGAAAGCCCCGTCATCTTACAGAAACTGGTAAAGGGTGTAGGCAAGCCACGTCTGCTCTCGGGCGCAAAAGTTCCGTCGGCATTCAGCATCCTCACACCTGTTGCTCCAACTTTAGGATGAGCGTCCAGGAAATCTACGCACCCCTTCAGCGTATCTTCTGCAACAATCGTATCGGGGTTCAACAGCAATACATATTCACCTTTGCTTTCTCGAATAGCCTGATTGTTGGCTCTGGAATATCCAACATTCTCCGTATTGCTGATAAAATGAATATCCGGGAAGAGGGGTTGCAGATAGTCCATACTTCCGTCCGACGAAGCGTTATCCACCACCCAGATATCAGCGCTCAAACCCTCAGAAGCCTTCTGTACACTTCTGATGCATTGCTCCAGATGGTACTTTACATTATAGTTGACTATGATAACGCTTAACTTCATTCTATATTCTTTTCAACTCCTTAATCTTCTGTCGCAGGCCAGATAAACATATACGCTATTGCCAACACTGGTAGGAAATAAAGTAGGTTGGTATCATAGAAGAAATAGTAATCCAGCATGATCATGTTTACACCGCTCATCACGGTAGCCATTCTGATAATAGGAGGAAGTTGCTTCTTTTTGATAGCAAGGAAAGCTGACACAATAGCCGACAACGCACATACCAAGCCGAATACATATTGGAACTGTGCATCGCCCACTCCATCCAACAGTGGTCCTCTCTTGTCTGTCAAAAACTCCAGTAGCAACGCTACCAGTATTTCAATCACAATGAATAAAAAAAACCAAATCTTCCTCTTGTTCATATCTCTCTAATCCAAAATTTTCAATGCTCAATGTTCAATGCTCAATGTTCAATGCTCAATGTTCAACTCCTAAACGGAACTCTCCCCGCCAAGGCTCTACCCAGTGTCACCTCGTCAGTGTACTGCAATTCATCATTCTGTGCCACTCCTCTGGCAATAACCGTTACCTTCACACCAGAATCCTGCAGTTTCCTGTAGATGTAGAAATTGGTGGTATCACCCTCCATCGTCGGACTTAATGCCAGAATCACCTCCTCTACACCACCCATATTTACACGTTCCACTAAGGATTCTATCTGCAAGTCAGCCGGACCTATTCCGTCCATCGGGCTGATAACGCCACCCAGTACGTGGTATACACCTTTATATTGCAGGGTGCCCTCTATGGCCATTACGTCACGAACATTCTCCACAACACATACGGTAGCCTTGTCGCGTGCCTCATTACCACAGATTTCACACACATCCGTATCGCTGATATTATGGCATACCTTGCAGTAGCCAATGTTGTGACGCATCTCCTTTATACTGTCAGCCAAAGCATCTACCTCCACAACATCCTGCTTCAGCAGATGTAAGGCCAGACGTAATGCCGTTCTGGAACCTATGCCTGGGAGACGGCTAATCTCCGTAACGGCTTTCTGCAGCAACGTTGAAGGATATTGTTGGCTCTGGTTCATACAACTCTAATGTTCAACTCTAATTTTCAATTCTCAACGTTAACGATAACGATAACTATTTATTTTTCAACTTTGACCTACGGTCGAGCCTGCTCACGCTTGGGATAGTTGATGCGAGCATCACTCTCCTCTCGCTTAATCGCAGCCTTCAACTTTCAACTTTCAATTTTCAACTTTCAACTCTCAATGTTCAATGCTCAATGTTCAATGTTCAATGTTCCATCAACTACAGCACTCCCTTGCTGGAAGGCAAATAAAAGTGACTCACATCCCTTCTTACTGCCATACGCAGGCTACGTGCCAAAGCCTTAAAGATACCCTCTATCTTATGGTGTTCATTATTACCCTCAGCTTTAATGTTCAGGTTCATTCGGGCACTGTCAGACAAGCTCTTAAAGAAGTGCAGGAACATCTCTGTAGGCATCTCACCCACTTTTTCTCTCTTAAACTCAGCATCCCATACCAGCCAGGGACGTCCACCAAAGTCTAGTGCCACCTGACAAAGGCAGTCATCCATAGGCAGACAATATCCGTAACGCTCTATGCCACGTTTGTCGCCCAGGGCTTTCAGGATACATTCGCCCAAGGCCAATGCTGTATCTTCTATAGTATGATGCTCATCTACTAGCAAATCTCCGTTACAACGGATATACAGGTCAATCATGCCGTGTTTAGCTATCTGTTCCAGCATGTGGTCAAAGAAGCCAAGGCCCGTCTGAATGTCGCTCTTGCCGTTTCCGTCAAGGTTCATACGTACAGTTATATCCGTCTCCTTGGTAGTGCGTACCACCTCTGCTGTACGTTCCCCGGCAAAAAGCAGTTCTGTAATCTTTTGCCAGTCCATATCTTGGCCTAAGATAAGACTCTTGCAACCCAGGTTCTGAGCCAGCTTAGCATCCGTTTCACGGTCGCCAATCACCCACGAGGAAGAAAGGTCGTACTCGCCAGTCATATACTGTTTAAGCATACCTGTACCAGGTTTACGGGTAGGAAGGTTATCGGCAGGGAAACTTCTGTCAATGTGTATGGCATCAAACTCCACACCCTCACCCTTCAGAGTGTCCAGCATCAGGTTTTGCGTGGGCCAGAAATCCTTCTCGGGATAACTTTCGGTACCCAGTCCATCCTGATTGCTCACCATCACGAATTCATAATCCGTATGCTGACGTAGGAACCTCAGTGCGCCTATTACACCTGGGACAAACTTGAACTTCTCAAAGCTGTCAATCTGTTCGTCGGCAGGCTCTATCAGTATGGTACCGTCGCGATCTATGAATAATGCTCTCTTCATATCTTCTTACATATTAAACTGACGCAATGCACTCAGCAGTTCGTTGTTCTCCTGCTGTGTACCAATGGTGATACGCAGGCAGTTGCCGCATAGCTGAACCTTATTTCTGTTACGAACAACAATACCTTTATGAATCAGATAGTTATAAATAGCATTTGCATCTGTTACTTCAACCAGAACAAAGTTTGCTTCGCTGGGATGAATCTTCTTGCAGATAGGCAGTTCGCTCAGGGCAGGCATCACATGTTCGCGTTCACGTTTAATCTGCCTTACCCACTGATCAACCTTCATCCAGTCATCCATCATCTGCAAGGCTTTATCCTGGGTCAGTTTGTTTATGTTATAGGGATATTTTACCTTGTTAAAGAGGCTGATGATCTCCTCGCTGGCAAAAGCCATTCCCAGTCTGATGCTGGCACATCCCCAAGCTTTGCTAAAGGTGTTCAGGACTATCAGGTTAGGGAATCGGTCCAAGAAGTGGCGGAATGGCTGCTGTCCTGAGAAATCCGAGTATGCCTCATCTATCACCACAATGCCATGGAATTCCAACAGCAGGCGCTGCATTTCCTTTTTGTCCAACTCATTACCAGTCGGATTATTAGGCGAGCATAGCCAGATAACCTTGGTATTGGCATCTGTAGCATCTAATATCTTTTGTGCCTGCAACTGATAATGCTCATCCAGGAGAACAGGACGGTATTCAACATTATTGATGTCGGCACATACCTTATACATACCATACGTAGGGGCAATAGCCACTACGTTATCCTTACCAGGCTCACAGAAGATTCTGTACACAAGGTCTATGGCCTCATCACTTCCGTTACCCAGGAATATCTGCGATGGTCTAACCTGCTTGATGGGCGACAGCCTCTGCTTTACCTTCTCCTGTAAAGGATCAGGGTAGCGGTTCACCGGGTCGTTGTAAGGACTCTCATTAGCGTCCAGAAACACGTGTGCATCCATTCCCTTAAACTCATCACGTGCACAGCTATAGGGTTCCAATGCCCATATATTAGGTCTGACCAGTTTTTCTAATTCTAAATCCATAATTCAAAATCTAAAATTGTGTCATGAAGAGTATTTATTCTTCTCTCTCCCCTTTGGGGGAGTCGGAGAGGGGCCTAATTCTCACACTCATCGCATTCTTATGCGCATCCAATCCCTCAGCTTCTGCCATCAGCTCAACCGTTTTGCCTATACGCTGAATGCCCTCTGCCGTAATATGCTGGAAGGTAATTTTGCGGTTATAGCTATCCAGATTTACACCGTTATAGGCCACAGCATAGCCGTTTGTAGGTAGCGTATGATTGGTACCGCTGGCATAGTCACCTGCACTCTCGGGGGTTAGGCTGCCTAAGAATACACTTCCGGCATTCACCACCTTCTGAGCCAGTTCCATATAGTTCTTAGTCTCAATAATCAGGTGCTCAGGAGCATATAGGTTGGTAATAGCCATCATCTCCTCATCGTTATGTACCAGCAGGATCTTACTATGTTCCAATGCCTGGGCAGCAATCTCGTTACGAGGTAAGAGTGCCAGTTGGCGATCCACTTCCTGCTGCACCTTATCTATTATCTCCTCGCTCTTGGTAACCAGCAGCACCTGACTGTCCACACCATGCTCAGCCTGGCTCAGCAAATCGGCAGCAACGAAGGTAGGGTTAGAAGTTTCATCTGCTAGCACCTCCACTTCACTAGGTCCGGCAGGCATATCTATGGCTACATCATGGAGGCTCACCTGCTGCTTGGCACACATCACAAACTGATTCCCGGGACCAAATATCTTGTACACCTTAGGCACCGATTCTGTTCCGTAAGCCATAGCACCAATAGCCTGCACACCACCAATCTTAAAGATTTTGCTGACACCTGCTATGCGGGCAGCAACCAGGATGGCAGGATTCACCTTACCGTCCTTAGCAGGAGGCGTACAAAGCACTATCTCCTCACAACCTGCTATCTTAGCTGGAGTAGCCAGCATCAACACAGTACTAAACAGAGGCGCTGTGCCACCAGGGATGTAAAGACCTACTTTCTGTATGGGAACCGACTGTTGCCAGCATTCCACCCCATCAGTTACCTGAATATGTACAGGCAAGAACTTCTGTGAGGCATGAAACTTCTCAATATTATCATGTGCCTGCTGTAAGGCAGCTTTCAGCTCTGAGTTAACCAGTGTCTCAGCCTCCTGCATCTCAACCTCAGTAACAGCCAGATCCTGCAGTGCCACATGGTCGAACTTCTCCTCATACATCCTTACAGCCGCATCCCCCTGAGTCTTAATATCAGTAAGGACAGCAGCCACCGTGGCATTCAGCTGACTGGCATCACGCACAGGCCTTTTCAGCAAATCTTTCAGTTCCTCTTGAGTGGGGTATTTATATAATTTCATTAACCTTTATTTTGTTATCGTTAACGTTAACGTTATCGTTGATTAACTCTTCACTTTAAAGAATCATCTTCTCAATCGGCACCACTAGAATACCCTGAGCCCCCAGGTCTTTCAGCTGGCGGATAATCTCCCAGAAACGCTTCTCGTCGATTACCGTATGAACACTACTCCACCCCTCTGTAGCCAGCGGCATTACAGTAGGACTCTTGGCACCAGGCAGGATATCCACCACCTCTTTCACCTTCTCGGTAGGAACGTTCATCAGCACATATTTCTTGTCCTCAGCGTTCTTTACGGCCTCAATACGGAAAAGCAGTTCATCCAATACAGCCTTCTTCTCGTCGTTCATCTGCTTGTTACCAATCAGCAAGGCCTCGCTCTTCATCACCACCTCAACCTCAGCCAGATTGTTGCTTACCAAGGTGCTTCCGCTGCTTACAATATCAAAGATGGCATCAGACAGGCCAATACCAGGGCTTATCTCAACAGAACCGGTAATCACGTGAATATCAGCAGCAATATGGTTCTTCTGCATGAACCTACGCAAAATACCAGGATAAGAAGTAGCAATCTTCTTACCCTCAAACCACTTCAGGCCGGTATAATTGACTGCCTTGGGGATAGCCAGAGAGAGACGGCACTTACTGAAGCCCAAGGGACGGATTACCTCAGCATCTTCCTGACGTTCCTCAAACTCATTCTGCCCTACAATGCCCAAGTCGGCAACGCCTGTTGCCACACTCTGTGGGATATCATCGTCGCGAAGATAAAGGATTTCCACAGGGAAATTACTGCTCTGCACCAACAAGGTACGCTTGCTGCTGGTCACCTTAATGCCTGCTTCTGCCAGCAGAGCCATTGTATCTTCAAAAAGTCGGCCTTTCGACTGTACTGCTATTCGTAACATATTTAGTTTATTTACCTATTTAATTAAACCTTTCTACCTATAATATATAAATTGGCTGCAAAGATACGAATAAGTGAGCGAAAAACCAAATATATTTGAGAAAATCCGAACGAAAGTATTTTCGACGATAGTCAAAGTTACTATGTTTGCATTCGAAAATACCAAAAGTCAATTAAAGAAGCGTCAAATCTGAGAATTATTCCGCACCGTGAGGTGCAGAGAACCTCTCCGCTACGCTTCAAGAACCTCAGCATCTCGCGGTGCGTGAAAA
>JAFSRW010000077.1 GCA_017445925.1 Bacteroidaceae bacterium
ACGCCCTGAGGGTCTTGTTATCCAGGAGATTGACGCGGATATGACGAACCCGGCCTTCGTGATGCGTATGGCAGAGGCGGACGAGCATTTCCTGTATGTGAAGCTGAACGAGATTGACCAGTTTGATGCACTGAAGGGCAACGGAAGCGGCGGTCAGCAGTTCCGTATCATGTGTCTGGCCTTCGACCCTAACAACCGCTACGGTCAGACACGTATCGGAACACAGAGCGTTACGGAGCGTGTATGTATCCGCTTCAACTGGAATGCTACTACAACTATCCAGAAGGGGCAAAAATACTTCGCCCGTGTGCTAACCGATGGCCCGTTGAGCCGTATCAACTTCTGTACTATTCCAGAGCGTGAGATTGGTAGCGAGATTCCCGTTTACGGCGATTACGATGAGAAGTTCGACGAGGAATTGAAGCCTTACATTGAACGCCTCTGTGGTGCCCGTGGTGAGATAGATTGTCCTCAGGCTTTCAACCTGGCGAAGAAACTGAATGAGGAATGTGCGGAGTTCAGTCGCCTCAGCCAGAGCCGTACCTATGAGAATTTCACCTTTCGCGCTAACGTGATTGCTTATCTGAAAGCCTGTGTCCTCTTTGTTGCCAATGATTACAAGTGGGATAAGACTTGTGAGGATTTCATCCGCTGGAGCCTGAACTACGACCTTTGGTGTAAGATGCAGTTCTTTGGCGATGCCATTGAGCAGGCGAATAATGTGGCAGAACGCACCAACAAACGTGGCCCACGCAATTTGCTGGAGTTGTTGCCCGATGAGTTTACGCTGGAAGATGCCAAGAAGGTGCGTCGTCAGCAGGGAATGAGTAATGAAGGTATGCTGTGTAACAAGATGATAAATACATGGTTAAGCAGAGGATACGTTATACAGTATACAGTATACAGTTTCCAAAAAGTAAAAAAGTGACTTCGTACGATAACGTTAACGGGAACGGGAACCAATCCCTAGACCGTCAATAACCTATAACCTATAACCTATAACCAATAAACATTATAAAAATTATGGAACCAAGAGGAATTAGAAACAATAATCCGTTGAATATCCGCAAAAGCGCGGATAAGTGGCAGGGACAAATAAACCCTTCGGGTAACGGTAACGGGAACGGGAACGGGAACAACTCTTCTCCCAAGGGAGATGCTGAATTTGTCCAGTTTTATAGTATGGAATATGGTTGGAGAGCCGCCTTTGTGATTCTCTGCCGAACTTACTATGGGAAGTATGGATTGAAGACCATCAGGGACATTGTGTCCCGATGGGCTCCAGCCAAGGAGAATAACACAGAGGCGTACATCCGTCATGTTTCGGACTACACGGGTATTGCACCCAACAAGGTATTAGGTTCCCCGCAAGAGCATCCTACCCAATGGCTACTGATAGGCTACGCAATGGCAGTAGTGGAAAACGGAAAGGCGCTCCCTGCGGTGGCGATGCTGAAGGGATTTGCTCTGGCAAATCAACCTTAACCTTAACGTTAACCCTAACCAGACTTCGTACGATAACGATAACGTTAACCCTAACCGTTTAAGAACTTTGACCTGCGGTCGAGCCTGCTCACACTCAGCATAATTGATGCAAGCATCATTTTGCTCTCGCTTAATCGCAGCCTTGGCTGTTGGCTGTTGGCCTTTGGCTTCGCTAACCGCTAACCCCTAACCGCTAAACCAAAGAAGAGGGTGTGCTCAAATAATGGGCACATCCTCTTTTTTATCCCCAAAAATGTATTGAGAACTATGAGACGGACTAAAACCTTTCACACCAGAAACTTTCTGCTTGGAAACAAGAGAACTATGAAACGGGGGTCTTGACTTCTGTTCCGCAATAGGGGCAGAAGTGGGCATGATGGGGCAAAGGTGAACCACACTCTTTACACTTCTGCTCGGGGCGCGTCAGTTTGCCGTGATCATGAACAAACTGGGCGCTGACAATACCCGTGGGCACAGCCAATATGGTATAACCCATCAGCATGACTACAGCACTAAGCATGCGACCTATAGTGGTAACGGGCGCTATATCGCCGTACCCGACGGTTGACATAGTAACCACAGCCCAATATATACTGGTAGGAATATCTACGAACGGCGTATCGGGTGCTCCACCTTCCACCATAAACATCAGCGTACCCATAGCTATTACCATGATGACCATAAAGAGGAAGAACACCATAATCTTACGGCTACTGAGAATGAGCGAACGAAGGAGAAGGTCGCCCTCCTCGAGGAAGCTGAACAGCTTGAACACGCGGAAAATCCTGATGAGACGGAAGGTACGAACCACCATCAGGTAACGCACAGGACCAAAAACCCATCCTACATAAAGGGGCAGCGTGCTGAGCAAATCGATTATTCCGAAGAAGCTGAAAGCATACTTGCGAGGCTGAGGCGAACAGTAAAGGCGCAGCAGATACTCCAAAGTAAAGAAGAAGGTGAAGACATACTCCAGAATGGTAAATATCTGCTTTGCCAATGGAGGAAGCCCACGCATGCTCTCAACTATTACCACTAAGATACTGAGCAAAATACACCAAAGCAAAGCAATATCAAATGCTTTGCCAACAGGTGTATCGCTCTGGAAAATAGTTATATAAAGCTTGCGGCGAAGCGAATCATTATGTATGAAACGTTGCCAAGCCTGCCGGACAATAGTGATGGGATTCCTCATTCTTCACTCTTCATTCTTCTTTCCCCCTAAAGGAGGTTAGGGGGTCTACTTAAAAAGCGTATTCTCTATTATCTTACCCATCTGCCAAACGCAGCGGACCTTCAGTTTATCGTCCAGCACCACAATATCAGCATCCTTTCCACGAGAGAGTGTTCCCTTACGACCCTGAATACCCATAATATGGGCTGGCGTATCTGTTATCATCTTAACAGCATCCTCCAAGGGAACATCCGCTTGCTGCACCATAGTACGGATAAGACGGTCGGCTGTAGCACAGGAACCTGCCAAAGCACCAGAGCCTGCAAGTTTGCAAACGCCGTCCTCGACGTAAACACGTGAGTCGTATGCCTTAGTATCCTTGCTTGCAGCAGCAGGAGCAAGGGCGTCAGTAATCAACGCCATACGCTCTACACCCTTTACCTTATAAGCCATACGCAGAATGGTGGGAGGAACATGAATACCATCGGCCACGCACTCTATGGTCATATCGTCAATAAGATAAACGCTCTCTACCGTTCCTTCGTATTTATATCCCTGCTTGTTGTGGAAACCTGGCATTGCGTTATAGAAGTGGGTTACATGGGTGAAGCCAACCTCGAAGGCGCCACGCACATCGCTATACTCGGCATTGGTATGAGCGATACTGGGCAGAACGCCTTTCTCAGCACAATACTTACCAAACTGCAAGGCTCCAGGCAACTCAGGAGCAGCATCCCAGCGAGCCAGACAGTCAGAATGTTCCACTATAGGAATGTACTCGTTGGGATCAGGATTCTTCAGCCACTCTGGCATCTGTGCACCTGCCTTATTAGGATTAAGGTAATGCCCCTCAAGGTGGAGACCCATAATAGGACTGTCCTTCTCCTGCATAAGCTTGTTACAGGTCTCAACCGCCTTCTCTATCATGGGAACGGTACTACTGCTGAGCGTAGGGAAGATGCTGGTGGTACCATATTTGGCGTGAGCCTGAACAGCTGTGCGGAATGCCTCTTCCGTTCCTTCCTGAAAGTCGGCTCCGCCACCTCCATGCACATGCATCTCTATGAAACCCGGCACAACGTACATTCCCTTGGCATCTATGAGTTCTGCCCCAATAACTGCCAAGTCGCAATTGGTTACCTCAAGTATTTTGCCGTCGCGCAGAATGACACTACCATTCCTTAACCACCCTTGCGGGGTGAGTATGCGACCATTGATGATTTGTGTTAACATAGGCGTGTTTTCTTAATTCATAATTCTTTATTCATAATTCATAATGGAATTAGACCATTTGGTATACTACGTCCATTATCTTCTTACCAATCTCGTCGGCATCCTCCATAGTGCTGGCCTCGGAATAGACGCGGATAATAGGCTCTGTGTTCGACTTGCGCAGATGAACCCACTTATCGGGGAAGTCAATCTTCACACCGTCAATATCATTCACCTCCTCGTTCTTATAGAGTTCCTTCACCTTAGCTAAGATAGCATCAACATCTGTTTCAGGAGTGAGGTCGATACGGTTCTTGGCAATGAAATAAGGAGGATAAGTGGCACGAAGTTCGCTGGTCTTCATACCCTTCTTGGCCAGATAGGTAAGAATAAGGGCGATACCAACGAGGGCATCACGACCATAATGGGCAGCAGGATAGATAACACCACCATTGCCCTCGCCTCCGATAACAGCATTGGTATCCTTCATCTTGGTAACAACATTTACCTCGCCCACAGCAGCGGCATTGTACTCACAACCATACTTACGGGTTACATCGCGCAAAGCACGCGTACTGCTGAGATTGCTGACAGTATTACCAGGAGTGTGCTGCAGGATATAGTCGGCAACGGTTACAAGGGTATATTCCTCGCCATACATGGTACCATCCTCGCAGAAAAGTGCCAGACGGTCCACATCGGGGTCAACAACGAAACCTATATCATGTCCACCCTTCTGCATGAGGGCCTTAATGTCTGCCAGGTTCTTCTCGAGGGGCTCTGGATTGTGCTGAAAATCACCAGTAGGTTCAGTGAAGAGGCCTGTTACGGTCTGAACGCCCAACTGCTGGAACAACTTGGGCAGGATAACACCGCCTACGCTGTTTACACTATCAAAGGCCACACGGAAGTTTGCCTTACGGATAGCTTCTGCATCCACAAGGTCGAGACCCAGCACCATATCTATGTGCTTCTGGTCGTAAGAATCATCCTCGCGATAGCTGCCCAGATGGTCAACATCGGCATATTCGAAGTCCTCTGCCTCAGCTATACGCAGCACCTCGTTACCCTCAGCCTTATTCAGGAACTCACCCTTCTCGTTCAAGAGCTTCAAGGCATTCCACATTCGAGGATTGTGGCTGGCTGTTATGATGATACCTCCACAGGCACCTTCCATTGTAACTGCGATTTCGGTTGTGGGGGTTGTGGCCAGACCAATATTTACCACATCGAAGCCCATACCCATGAGGGTTCCACAGACAACGTTCTTTACCATAGGACCAGAAATACGGGCATCACGACCCACAACAATCTTATTGCTTTGCACCTTGGTAGTACGACGTATGAGAGTGGCATAAGCCGATGTAAACTTAACAATATCAAGGGGATTCAGCGTATCTCCCGCCTTACCTCCAATGGTTCCTCGGATTCCGGAAATGGATTTAATCAGTGTCATAACTTTATGTAGAATTTGATTTATTTATTTGATTTACTTGATTAATACTTTCTGACCGTTTATGATATAAACACCCTTCTTCAATTCATTGAACATTGAACATTGAACATTGAACATTTTTCTTCCTGAAAGGTCATACACCTCGGCATCTTCTGGCAGGGCATGAAGGGAGAGCACAGCGACCTCTGGGTCTTCTATCACATGAACGTTTACAGTACCAACGATTCGGCTACCGTCTGTGGCTGTTGCCGTGATAAACGCATCACCCAAATTACCAGAGACCACATTTCCCTGTTGGTCAACAGAAGCTATGCTGGCATCTGAGGTCGACCAGGAGAGTTCCTTGTCGGTAGCCAAGGTCGGCAAAACAGTTGGGGTAAGTGTAACCTGATTTCCCTGTATGATATCGACATCGGATTCGGGGAACACGATACTGCTGACGTACGTCTTGGCAAAGGTGACAGTATATGATGCATCGTTGACCTGAGCATGTGACCCGTCAGCAGCTGCTATACGGATGTTGCTCAGCTTAAAGTTGGCAGAATTAGAGAAAGTGCTATCAGCATCCAAGACAAAACTGAATGCCATACCCGTCCTGCTGATAAACGGTTCCTGGGTAGGAGAATAAACAAGAACCCTTATACCATTCTCCGTCTGGCTTGTCCTTACGATATGCGAAGAAGACGAGATGACACCTGAAAGCACAGATTCCAGTTTGGTAGATAGCAAGGGGTCGAATTTAATGTCGACCTGTATAGCCGTAGCCGTCTGAGCCGAGGAAAGGGTAACTTGTACCTTGCGTGTTCCACCGGCCTTAATGGTGGTGTTGGCAGCATAAAGGCGAGCCGTAAAGGTCTCGGAGTGCTGAGGAACATTGTCGATGTAATTACGCAGGGCAACAATATCATACACGTCAATAACCTTATCTCCGTTCATGTCGGCCTGAATCACAGGGAAATCCTCGTCAACAGGATTCAGGATATAATCGGCCAGCGCCACAATATCAGCATCGTTTACCTGTCCGTCGTTGTTGACATCACCCATCATGTAAACCTTGCTGTAATAGGTGCCATCGGCATTCTTGAAGACAGTTCCGTGCGTATTATCCAGAACAGGATGGGCATCTTTTCCTAAAGTCTGGAACCAATTGATCTGCTCAGTAGCTCCTCTGTTCAAGTTAAAGCAGAGTTCTCCGTTCGTTACCGGTTCCATAGAAATCTTGGTTACCTGGTCTCCGAAGGTACTGTAACAGTTATCTGGCGTAACTCCACCGCGAACCATATCATGTCCCCAATCATATCCGGTTACCGTTCCTATATTCCAACAGTTCTGCATCATGCCGTTACTTCCTATCCAACCACAGATGGAAGCACTCTCGTTACCACCTGTAATGGTTCCGGTATTGTAACAGTCGGAAATGAAAAACTCGCAGGAAGAATTCATGTTACAGCCTATAATACCTGATACATTCTGGGCCGTACCCGTTATATTTGCCTCGTTACCCACACAGGATAAGGTAATAAGTCCTGTACCTGAACTAACACCCACAATACCCAAATAGGCACCACCCGTGATGGAAGAGCTGCTGTCCAAAACAAGATTCTTAATGGTAGCGCCACCCGTAACGGTTCCGAACACACCGAATCCATTGCCACCCTTTATCCTCAGATTCTTAATACGGAATCCCCTTCCGTCAAAGGTTCCACTATAGGGTTTTGCCTCAGATCCTATGGGCGAATATCCTGACGAGTATGCACCCATGTCGATATCTGCCGTAAGATAGGCATCTGAACCATTGGCTCCCTTGTTAACAGCATTTGCAAAGGCCATTAGCTCCTCAGCGTTGGAAATATAATAGGTGCTGTCCTTATAAACTGGTGCCGACTTGTATCCAAGGAATTTATCTATCCAGGCTATACGAGTGGGGAAATACTGACGTAAAACCTCTACCTCGGCTTCATAGCTTCCCTTAGCTGACGGATTCTGATGTACTCTCTGATTCAGGATGGGCCATCGGATAAAATTGAGTTTCTGGGAGGCTTGAAGAACCTCGGCAGTGCTATCGACGTATGCCAAAAGGGACTCGTTTGTAAAAAGTCCATAGTCACGCATATCGGACCAGATATCAATAAGGCGCTGCTTGGCAGCTTTATCGGAAAGCACACGAGTTACAAAAGAACTCATACCGCTGGCACAACTTCCACCAGTGCAATATACCCAATTAGAACGGTTTGATACTGGATATATTCGCTGGTCATTGTCGAAAGCAAGGTCGAAATCCCAACAGGGAGCAACCGTGAACTGGTTCTCCTCACGATTCTTGTACATATACACACTCCAGTATGTATCTGTATTCCCAGAGAATTCTCCTACAAGAAAATGGCGCAAGAAACTTTCCACATCCATCCTACGACGGAATCCCTCGACGGGATCTGTGTAGCTGGTTTTCCAAAGATCAGTTTCAAGCAGATTGAAGTAGTCCTTAATGTACTTTTTCTGCTCAACGGTTATCTCGTCTGCGTCTGGCGACTTGATAGTTACAGGAATACCCTTATTGCTCTTAAACCAGGATGCCTCTGAGCTGGCGTATGCATCAACCTCTACCAAATAGCCTCCGGTAATGAGTGGGTCTTCTATGTCATCTGGTGTCATCTCTACGATGGGCACGCGATTGGGGTCGATGGATATCTGGTCGCAAAGCTGATAGCATCCTTTATACTCTCCGTTCATAATAACATCAACGGGCTGGCAGTAAACGGTATAAGGCATATTCAAACGCCTGCTGAGCTCAAAAGCCAAGATGTTGCGCATCAGCGTCTTGTCGCCATAATTATTGATAAGCGTCCATTTCTTTGCCTTGGCAGGACTCTCTAAGGGAGAACCTTTCAGCATGTGGTGACTCTTACCGTCGTTGAACTTAATTCGCCAAGGTTTCTTGGGGAAGCCCCAGGAAGCATTTCCCCTACCCTTTGCTGTTATGGGATATTCCTGAATGCGAGTGCCATCATCATAGGTAATGGTAAGGTTGGCTTCCACCTCTACCGTTTTACTCTGAGGGTCATTACCTGAATAAGTGTGGATGCTTACCGTGGGCAGATTGGTTATCTGATAGAACTTGCTGTCATCACCCTCGCCCTCATAGCCGTAGAACTCCAATTCTCCGATGTTACAACGCACATCATTGGGTCCTACGTAACGAACGTATCGGAATCCTCGGCTCACATTCACATCGGCATAATCCAACTGATTGGCTGTTCCACCCTCAGGAATCAGGTACAGAGGAACAGCGTCCAAGAAATCAGGATTGTTTGAGCCCTCAAAGATGCCCAACTGTACACGCTTAGGCTGACTTTCCCTGGGACACCAACCCACCTTGGTTATCACATGGGGAGAACCTAAATCAAGGCCCACCCAAGTTCGGCTTCTGTCATAAGAGGCATAAAAAGTCTTTGTGTCTCCATCAAAAGCACAGTCAGGGGTATTTACCGTTGTGGAAGCCTGGCTTGTATTATAGTCAATGCTGGTTGAGCCGATAGGTGTTCCTTTTAACTTTTTACCTGTCGGCTGACCATAAACAAGTGTGACGCTGAACAACAACAGGATTATGGTCAGGAATTGATATATCTTGTCCTTTTTCATTATTTCTTGCACCAATTTTTGGTATCAAAGGGCAAAAGTAAACAAAAAAACTTTATGAAGGAAATAAATATCTATTTATTTGTCGTTGAATGCAAAAAGATGTACCTTTGCATTCCAAAATTAAAAATTTTCATTCTGATGAATAAGTTCGATATCCCCGTTTTGCTGCTCACGGGCTATTTGGGCAGCGGTAAGACAACTTTATTGAATCGCATCCTTGCTAACGAGAAAGGTATTCGCTTTGCCGTTATCGTTAACGATATTGGCGAAGTAAACATAGATGCCGACCTGATACAGAAAGGCGGCGTGGTTAATCAGGCAGATGACAGCCTTGTAGCGCTGCAGAACGGTTGTATATGTTGTACGCTAAAAATGGATTTGGTTCAGCAACTTCATGACATCATCGCCATGAAACGCTTTGAATACATCGTTATTGAAGCCAGCGGTATCTGTGAACCTGCTCCCATTGCGCAGACTATCTGCTCTATCCCATCGATGGCACCCGAAGTTACCAAGAATGGCATTCCCCTACTCGACTGTATAGTTACCGTTGTGGATGCACTTCGACTTAAAGATGAGTTTGCCAACGGAAACGACCTTATGAAACAGAACTTAGAGGAGGATGATATAGAGAACCTTGTTATCCAGCAGATAGAGTTCTGCAACATTATTCTGCTGAATAAAGCGGCAGAAGTGGAGCCGCACGAATTGGAACGTACCAAGCAGATTCTTCGCGCCTTGCAGCCTAAGGCAGAAATTATAGAGTGCAACTATGGCGATGTAGAGTTGAGCAAGATTCTGAATACCAATCTGTTCGACTTTGAAAAAGTAGCCACCTCTGCTGCGTGGATTAACGAGATAGAGAATCATCATCCCGACGAAGAGCACGAAGAGGAGGAAGAGCATCATCACCATGAACATCATCACCACGACGACGATGATGACGACGATGATGAAGTTTGTCCTGAATGTGGACATCACCATCACCACGATGAACATTGCCATTGCGGATGCCATCATCATCATGATGGAGAAGGCGAAGCAGAGGAATACGGAATAGGAACATACGTTTATTACCGTCGCCAACCCCTCAGCCTCAGCAACTTCGACCACTTTGTTGCCCGTTTATGGCCCAAGAATATCATCAGAGCCAAAGGTATCTGCTACTTTAAGGGCGAAGAGGATATCTGCTACGTATTTGAGCAGGCAGGTAAACAGGTTAAGCTTCAGAACGCAGGACAATGGTATGCAACCATGCCTAAACACGAATTGGAAGCTTTCATGCAACGAAACGAAGGTCTGCGTCGCGATTGGGATGAACAGTATGGCGACCGTATGCAGAAACTGGTCTTCATTGGCCAGCATCTCGACCGCGAAGCTATTGCAACCCTTTTGGATGCATGTCTGGTAAAGGAGTAAAAGCTACTCCCCTACCCTACACCCACTCATAGATGGAGTTCTCGTACTCGGCCAACTGCGTAAGCGCAGCCTGGTCGAGTCCTTCTCCTTCCTTGTAATGCTTTTGCAAGAAATCATGCAAGGCAGCCCTGACCACATTCTGCTTCTCAAACTTATTACGGAATGCAATATAGTCAAGCGCATTCCTATCTTCCTCAGAAGTGAAGAACGAGAAACCACCTACTTTCTGTATCTTACAAACTCGCTTCAAAGCCTTAGGGGCAGGCGTTTCCTGCACTATCTGAGTGCGTACTGCCTCGTTACTGGCCAGAGGAACTGGTTGCACAAAGTTTCTGCTGGCATCTTTTGCTACCTGAGCGATAGGTAAACTTCCTTTCTTAATAGCCATATATGTAAATGTTTGAATATTTGCAAATATTTGCGTATTTGTGTACCCTTATACTTGAGTATTCTTTATCCTTCTCGTTCTTTAATAAAATGCTGGAAGGCAGCGTTGGCTATCTGGCCCCACTTTCGTGGCGTCCAGGTTTTGGGCCGTGCCTTCCTGCCTATCAGATATTCGGCAACTCTCATATAATCGTCAGCAGCTGTACAGTCGGGGCTGTATTCAAATAACGACATCTCATAAGCCACACTTTCTGTACACCTTACACATTCTCGGACATAAACAGGGAAGAGTGGGGCTTTTACCTCCTCTTCGTTGCTATAATAGGCTTTCACTTCCTTGCTGATAGCCTTCTGTGCGTTCCATCTTACCAGAAGATAGCCCAAAATGGAAACAGGGCAACGAAGCTGGGTTCTTACCTTCTCTATGTAATCAAGCAATCTGGGTAAACCTTGCAAACTATAAATACCGGCTTCGGTGGGAACAATAACATAATCACTTGCAACAAGGGCATTAGTGTTCATAAGTGTCTCACCTCCTGGTGCGCAATCTATGAAGATGTAATCATACATGTTCCTAATCTTCGCACCAGACTCCGGATCTACTGTATCCAGGAAGTCTCTAAGCCTGTGTTCACGATTATACATCAACTGTAACTCTGCGTTAATGTTACTCATACTGTGACTTCCGGGAACATAATCCAGGCCATCATATCTAGTATAAATGGGTAGTGAACGTTTCTCTCCTGGCTTAAAGTCGTGAAGCCAATCGTAAATGGTACTTTCTGCTTCCAGATGAACAGTCTTATCTACAGTGTCCGTCATGTTACACTGAGGATCTGTATCAACGAGCAACACTTTCTTTCCTAACAACCATAATGCAAATGCAATATTCACACAAGAGGTTGTTTTAGCACATCCGCCTTTGTCATGTAATAAAGAAATAACTTGTGACATACGATGAAATGGGTTATAATTTTAATTTCTGTGGGCAAATTTATGTTTTTTCTCCGAAACCACCAAGAAATATTCAAATATTTTGGAATATTTAGGTATAAAAATATGCAAAACCTCAAATATTTGCACGTATTACCGACAACAATCGTTGTTATGCCCACATAAATATCTACATATATTTGCAGATATTAGCATATACTCGCGTACCTTATAATATTTATATATTCCAATACCCAAAGATACACATATTTACATACACAAAGACTTATATACACAAATATATGGATATTAGACTATACAAGAACGGGGATATGTAAATATTCAGGTATAAGAGTATTCGGGTATATGAATACGTAAATATGAATGTGTTCCTGATCTTCGCACCAGAATATATGAGAGGACATAAAAAGGAGAAGTGTTCCCATTCTCAGCACCTTATGTACATAATGTTCCTACAATATGTTCCTTAAATCCTCACCGAGTGTTCCTAACTCTCGCACCTGAAGTCATGTAATTGGTTAAAAATCAAGTAGATAAGGGACCTGTATAAGAAAATAAAATAATAATCGGAAAAGAAAAAATAGACTTTCCGTTATAATATGGTATCAATTTATATAGTTATATTTTTGTGTAAGTTGTTGATATTCAGCCAATTAACAATAGCGTGGTGTGGAGAATGTGAACACTTGGTGCGAAGCATAGGGACACTTAGTAGGGAGGAAAGGGGCACCAGGTGCGGAGATCAGGAACATAGGTGCGAAGAATGGGAACATTCTAATGTAAACTGTCAAAGGTGCGAGAATCGGGAACATTTCCCTATATATAAATAATGTATAGGAAAGGATGTGAAAATGGCTGATACATGTAAGTAAGGGAACGGGTAAAACCAATGTAAGAAAGGAAATAATGATGAAGGGCAGATACAAAGGTATAATGATGGTATGCATAACAGAAACAATTTGGTAACAGGCTTTTCTACATATACGTCATAGACTTGTAAAGAGAAAGGTGATAGAGCAGGAAACAATAAATTGCGAAAGTTTGGAACACTTTTCGCTCAGAAAATTTGGAGGTTTCGTTGAAATGGACTATTTTTGCCCCCAAGAACATAATTTTGGACTAATATGGCAAAGAAAAAAGGTCCCGCTATTGTAAGTAAAACCAACGAGTTGGTGCAATCCATCTCGCAGAACAATGATATCGACTTCATTATGAATCCTATCACGTACACTCAGATACGTGGTAACTTCTCGCTTGTTCAAACCAACTTGATGATAGCCATCATTGCACAGTTGCAAGATCGTATTAAGGAACAGTTAAGTTTCGATAATATGTCCACCCTTTTCAAACCAGAGGATTTGAGTGGAAATCTGCTTAATTTCGAGATTCCGCTTAGGGAGCTTGGTATCAGCCCCAAGAAGTATGGTGAGCTGGAAACGGCGTGCGAGGCATTGTTACATGTTGATATGTCATACAAGCGATATGATGAGAAGGAGGATACCTGGTATGATGTCAAGCAGAATATTTTCCATAAAATAGAATTCCCAACGGCAGACCTTAATGCAGAAGGTGCGAAGATGGGGTACAAAAGCGGCTTCCGCAGAAAAGGTTATATCCGCATTCAGATGGTAGATGAGAGTGCTCGCGAAATACTGAATCTAAAGAAGGGCTACACTCGTCATCTAAAGGGAATCACCCAGTTGTGCCGCAGTCCTCGTACGCCCCGACTTTACATTTACCTCAGTGCCTGGCGTAGGATAGGCTCATGTAATGTTAACTATATCGACCTCAAGGAATTCTTTGGTGTTCTCACCTATAGCAAGGACCACAAGAAGATTATTGATGACCATTATCTTAAATACGGAGCATTTCACAGAGATGTGCTCGATCCCGTTCAGCGCGAGATGAAGAAGTTGTCGGACGAGGGAAAGGTTGAATTCTGCTTCGATTATGTTCCCGTGTATCCTCGTGGCGTTACCCGTGGCAATCCTGAGAGTATTCGTTTTACCATTATAGAAGGAAAGATGGGGCAGGCTCAGAATCACGAGAACTATTTGGGGCAGGTTCATTCCGACCTTATCACCAAGTACCGTCTTCAGCCTATGGAGTGGGCTCGTCTGCAGGAGTATATTTTCGATGGGCTGGACATGAAAGAAGAGCTGGCCAGGATCGACAAGCTCATCGAGCAGCATCAGCCAGACAATGTACATGCTTATGTTACGGAAATCCTTTATAATTGGCTAAAGAAGCAGCAGAAGCCCCAGGAGCCCAAGTTTGATGTGGCCGAGGAGATTTATGATGACACCCCGGAACGCCCCTTTGTCCAGCCCGTTTACAGAGAGAAGTATGCCAGATGGATGGAGCAGGCAAGGGAAAGATTGGGCGAACACTTCTATAACACCTACATGACTCCTTGCGATCTATGGGCCGTCCGAGACAAGAATATACTGATAGCTGTGCCAACCGACTTTGTTCGTGAAAAGTGGGAAGAGCATATCGGTGAAATCAGCAGCTATTTCTATACAGCTTTTGGAACTGATAAGGAAGTACGCTATATCATACAGGACCTCTCCGTATTCAAGTAGAAGGGTAGGGTAGGGGATTTTGTGTGAATAAGTGTTAAAAGTACCCTGTTGTTGTTACAAATCATTGGCTTGTGCGTTATAGTTATAGAAAGGAGACGTAATAAAGCCACTTATAACAATCTTAAACTAATAGGAAATGAAAACTCATGCATCTTTATTAAAGTTCTTATACGTATTGTTGTTTCTGTTTTCATCTGCCTCCATGCGGGGACAGAACACAGATAATAACCAACAGACGGCTAAATGGAAGAATGCCCTTCCGCAGGAGAAAGTCTATCTGCATCTTGACAACACAGGGTATTTCAAGGGCGAGACTATCTGGTTTAAGGCATACGTGGTGCGGACAGATACTGAAAAATGCGGCAATCTCAGTAACGTCCTGCACGTTGAACTGGTAAGCCCAAAGGGCGATGTCGTGGCACATAAGAAACTATACATAACGCATGGCATAGGTGCAGGAAACATCACGTTGGACAATGCCGTTCTGCCAACCGGATTCTATGAGCTGAGGGCATATACCCGCTACATGACCAACTGGAGCAAGAACGCCTGCTTCTCGCGGATAATACCCATCTTCAGGGAACCACGTAAGGAAGGTGACTTTACCCCACGCTTGGATACAGAGACAAAACTTACCGAGGCAGAAACGGAAAAGGAAGAAAAACATGCCTTCTATCCCGAAGGCGGGTATTTGGTAAAAGGGCTTCCCTCCCGCATAGCGTATATTATAAAAGGTAAGCGCGGAATAGTAGAGCTTCCTGCATCAGCCGCCCAGAAGTCGGTTGAGATAAACATCAACGGCTCGTCACGCACCTATAACCTGCCTCAGGCAAAGGACGAAGGTATTTCCCTGATGGTGGACGCCTTGCGCAACGATAGCCTTGCTATGGACATTTGGGCGACAGCGGGGATACTGGACAAGGAATTAGGCTATGCACTCATACATAGTGGTAAGGTGCTGACTTCACATCTCTTCAAGACTCAGGCACACCAGCACTTTTCCCTTGCAAGGGACATCCTTCCTGACGGTGTATCGCAGATAACGGTCTTTGACCCCGAAGGAGGTGCCCTTGCCGACCGCTTTGTCTTCCGATGCCCTGAATATACCGATTCGCTGCAAATCCGGAACACAACAACCACCCTTTTACCTTGTGGCAAGGTGACAATGGATATCACATCCACGCCCTACACATCGCTGTCCTTCTCAGCTATGGATGCCAGCAGCGTGGTAAACGGGAAGATAGGGGACATCAAGACATGGATGCTTTTAGGAAGCGACATAAGGGGATATATTGCCAATCCTGAATACTACTTCGAGAGCGACGATGCAGAACAC
>JAFSRW010000078.1 GCA_017445925.1 Bacteroidaceae bacterium
ATTCACGGACTTACGGAAATCCAAACGTTAACGTTAACGCTAACCTTAACTAGTTAAGAATTTAAGTGGTTTAAGAGGGGTGATGGCTGATGGAAGATGTGAATTGAAATTGTTGATTATTCTGAAAAACAGGTAACACCTCACCTGAAATAGCGATAAGCCCGATAACCATGCGGGATGAATGAGTATTACCTGTTTGCTCAACAGGTAACTAACAGGTAACACAACACCTAACATCATACAATTATGATGTCGAGTTAGTGTGTTACCTGTTAGTGAGGTGTTAGTTACCTGTTGCGACAATAGGTAACATCAGTTGCAAGCGATAACCATCGGATCTCAACGTTCAGCAAGTGAGGTGTTGCAAAAAATTTCAACGCTAACGTTAACGCTAACGATAACCATTATCTGAACTGAAAAATTATAATTTACAAAAAATATCTTTGACAAACCGATAATCGGGTAAAATATCAAAGGATGTTCTTTAGCATAAGAATTTTTACTGCCTAACTGGGCAGCAAAAATTTTCAAGTTAGCCCGTAAGTTTTCTCAAACTGGGCAGAAAAAAGGAGGATAAAAGTGTACTTGGAAAATTATTTACATTATTGAGCAATGGCAAAAATGTTCCTAAAAGCGGGTGTTAATAAAAACAATTACTACTATTAAGGAAAAATTTTGCGGCCATTAATAGTAGCAAAACCAGCCATTAAGGGTGTATTAGGAGAAATAGGTAAAATTTGTTTACACTCCAAAGAATAAACGGAAACGATAAACAAAATGATGGAAGAAGGAAGAGGAAAGATGGAAGAGGTATGGAGTTATAATACAAAAAAAGAGTTCTGTAAAGAACTCTCTGAATGCACGATTTTGAGCCGATAAGGGGACTCGAACCCCTGACCCACGCATTACGAATGCGTTGCTCTACCAACTGAGCCATATCGGCAAAACCGAGTGCAAAGGTAATTCTTTTTTTCAAATTAGGGAAATTATACAAGGCTTTTTTCTGTAAAGTAGAGAGAATTCTGTAATTTTGTGACCTCAATCAGATGTTGAAACATGAGCAAGAAAATAAAATATACCATTATAGGCGTCTGCACTGCTGTATGTGCAGGCATAATAATAACGAGCAGCCTCTTCTTCGGCAAACCAGCCAATGGCTCGGAAGAGAGTATTATCTACATTGATAAGGACGATACGCCTGACAGCGTGTTTCTGAAGGCCCAATTAGGTTGGAGAGGAAATCTGCTTAACAGAATTATACCCTACAGACATGTGAGGACAGGACGATATGTTATAGAGCCCAATACGGACATCCTGACGCTTTACCGTAAACTGAGGAACGGACAGCAGGACCCTATTCTGCTGACTATACCTACCTGCCGCACATTGGACCGTCTGGCAGGCGCAATATCCAAGAAACTGATGCTGGACAGCCTGACGCTGGTAAATACTTTTACGGATGAGGAGTGCTGTAAACAATTGGGGTACAGCACGGCTACTCTACCCGCTCTGTTTATTCCCAACACTTACGAGGTGTACTGGGACATCTCTCTGAAGGGGCTTATGGCTCGAATGCAGAAGGAGAACAAGGCTTTCTGGAACAACGAACGGGAAAAGAAAGCTAAGGAACTGGGGCTGACACATGAGGAGATATGTACGCTGGCCAGCATTGTGGACGAGGAAACAGCCAACGATGCAGAGAAGCCTATCATAGCAGGACTGTACCTGAACCGTTTGCACAAGGGAATGCTGCTTCAGGCCGACCCAACGGTAAAGTTTGCCGTGGGTGACTTTACGCTGAGACGTATATTAGGCAAACACTTGGAAAAAGAAAGTGCGTATAATACATATATTAATACCGGGTTGCCACCAGGTCCCATTCGCATAGCCAGCATAAAGGGCATTGACGCCGTACTGGACCACCAAAAACATAACTACCTTTACATGTGTGCCAAGGCTGACTTCTCTGGTACGCACGAATATGCCGCAACCTTTAGCGAACACAAAAAAAATGCCCGCAACTATATACGGGCACTGAATGAGAGAAATATTCACTAAGATCGACCGCTATTGGAAATCAGATGTTGTATGCGCGAAGTAAGCTCTGCATTGGATTGGAGCTCTTCGATGTTAAGGTGCATACGATAACCCCAATAGTTCTTAGGATTAGCGGGCACATTTATTCGCTCGGCCTCGATATTGGAGAAGCGAACGCCCTCGTCGATGGAAAGCCAATCCTGTAGACTGATGAGACAAAGCATGGAGGGACACGCCAAATGACGTGCCACGATTTCCTCGCACAATTCTCCTGAGATTTGCTCTGGTGCAAAACCCTTATGCTGGAGTACCTGATTATAATAACGCTGAACACGCTGATAATCCTCTTGCCACCATCCGCGTAAAGTTGGCATATCATGCGTGAAGATAGTTGCCACACTACGATAAGGATTGTCTGAGAGACGGGCAAAGGTCTGACCAACGGCCTTGGGCATGGTCTGAATCTCGAGTGAGAGAATCTTAAGGTTATCCAATACGGGGGCTACACACGAAGGCACCATTCCCAAATCCTCGGCACAAACCAGCATACGTGTACTCTGTACAAGGATGGGAAGTTTCTTCATGGCGTGAGCATACCAGAAGTCGTTATGACGATGATAGAAATAATCCTCGTAAAGATTATTGAATGCCTTTTGTTCCTCGGCCGATAGTGACTGGAATACGCTATCTGACTGAACAGAAATACGAGGATGAAGCAACTGAGGATTCTGGTCATCAGCTATAAAGAGAACATTATTGATGAGTTTAAACAACCCATCGCGACACAGTGGAGCTTTCTTCTTAGTTGAGCCCTCGAAGTATGCCATTACCTTACGCTGGGTAGAGAATTCCTCTTTAAGGTCATAGGTTCCGTCGCAGCAATCTATCAGGAAGTTCTTGGCAACCTTAACGGCTTCGGACCCGAAAATCTGCGTCAACACACTATCGGTAATATAGGGGCGGGTGAAGAAGTCATAACGGTATCGCAGGCCGTATCGTTCTATCTCGTCGGCACTCAAGGGAAGAGAGGGAGAGAAATATCCGAGAAGTCCCTGTACGCTATGAAGTGGTATCTGCCAGATACGGAAGAAACCTAAGACGTGATCTATGCGATAAGCATCGAAGTATTCGGCCATCTTCTGGAGGCGACGAACCCACCATCGGTATCCGTCCTGTGCCATTCGCTCCCAGTTATACGTAGGGAATCCCCAGTTCTGACCTGTAACGCTGAAATCATCTGGTGGAGCACCTGCCTGACTGTTCATGTGGAAATAATATGGCTCGTGCCAGGCTTCCACGCTATACCGACTGATGCCAATGGGAATATCGCCCTTAAAGACAACCTTATGCCTATGAGCATACTCTGTAGCTGCAGACAGTTGCTTGTGCAGAAGATACTGAACAAAGGCATAATATCCCAACTGTGGCTGATGCTCCTTAGCAAAGGAAAGAATCTGAGGCTCATTATATTTGCTATATTCCGGCCACTGATTGAAATCGCAGGTGCCGTATTCGTCGCGAAGCAGACTATAGACTGTATAGGGAAGCAGCCAGTCGTTATTCTTCTGACAGAATGTGACATAGCCAACATCATCGAGCAAATCAGATGCATGCTGCTGGTAAAGCCTTCGGAGGTAACGATGCTTAAGTGCATTTACCTTGGCATATTGCATTTGCACCATTGCATTTAAAGCAGCCCTATCCTTCTCATACTCCTGCATAAAATCCTTATCATCAATAGCGGGTAGCTGCCTTATATCTATGTACATGGGATGCAGCGCGTATATGCTGATGCTGTTATACGGATAACTGTCAGCATCGGTATGCGTCTGGGTGGTATCATAGATGGGCAAAAGCTGAATAACATGCATTCCTGCCCGTTCTGCCCAATCGGTCATTTTGCAGAGGTCGCCAAAATCACCTACGCCCTGACTCTGTTCACTACGTAAAGAGAATACGGGAACTACAAGTCCTGCCGTACGCCATCTGCCTTCGGAGAGATGAAGAATATTATCTGACAAGACAATGATTCTGTTTGGCTCAACTGAGTAGTTGGGAGAATGGCGGTTGTCACCCTCTTCCCAGGCAATGAGATTTCCTGTTTCCTCATCCAGTATTACATATTTATATTGGAATGGCGTATCTACTCCCTCGGCACTGATAGCAAGTACCCATTCATTAATACCGGCACGCGACATTCGCAATGAATAGCGTGGTTCCCAAGTGCCCAACTGGGGAATGCTGCCTACAAGAGCCAGCACCTGACCTGAGCGCAACTGAGGTGCCTGAATACGGAAGACAAGCGTCTTACTGAAATATGCCAAGAAAGCCTGCTGGGGAGGCACACCAGATATACAGTTTGTATAGGCAGAACTGTACATGTGGTTACTGAGAGGAATATCGCGCCAGGCATCAGAGAAGATGAAGACATGATTGGGAGAGGCATTGAACGCACGTGGTACAAGGTTCCATTCGCGACGTACAATCACGCCATTTTCATAAATTACATACTGGTATGAGAAGGACTGAGTGTCATTGTTATTATAAAACACCTCGCCTTTCCACAACAATCCATCCTGTGTATCAAGCAGAATATGTTCTGTGATACACTTCCCACCTATCATGTAACGTGAGATGACAACACCAACCTGTTGGCCCCATTCGGTACGATATTCGATTGAAAAGTGAAATTTCATACACTTATTTCATTAGTTTTGCACAAAAATAGGGAAAAAACGGGAAAAAAAAAGGTTTTTTTAAAAAAAGTAACGCGAAGACTTGCCTAAATGATAAAATGAGACTATCTTTGCCAATGAAGATGAGACAAAATACCGCACTGGTTAGATCGGGATACTCATCAGTAATATTTATGAAACCGAGAACGCTTCGCATGCTAATGGCGGGCCACGCCCTGTGAAGGGTAACCTTTGAGTCGGTGGATTACAAAGGCTGCGAGCACTCAAAACTTGTTCTTTCGGAGTTTCATCACATCACCAGTGCGGTTTTATATAAAATGAAGCGTGCCTCCCTTTTAAAGAGAAGCACGCTACTTTTTTTGTAAATCTCAGAGAGGACTGAAATTACTTAACCTTAGCAACGATAGCCTTGAAAGCCTCAGGGTGGTTAACTGCGAGGTCAGCGAGCACCTTACGGTTAATCTCGATACCAGCCTTGTGCAGAAGACCCATCAACTGAGAATAGCTCAAACCCTCCATACGAGCAGCAGCGTTGATACGCTGAATCCACAAAGCACGGAAGTTACGCTTCTTGGTGCGACGATCGCGGAAAGCGTAGGTAAGACCCTTCTCCCAAGTGTTTTTAGCAACAGTCCAAACATTCTTACGGGCACCAAAGTAACCTCTGGTGAGACCCAGGATTTTCTTTCTCTTAGCTCTTGAAGCTACATGATTTACTGATCTTGGCATAATTTTTTTTTCTTTTTGAACGTTAGCGCCGTCTATCTGAGGACGAACTTTGTGCTACCCGTTCGGTTAATAACTAAAGTTAAAAACTGCGTCTTGACATTTGGGTTTAACGCATACACAGGAGGTCACGTACCTGCTTCATGTTCTCAGTCACTACGATAGCGCTGTGATCCAGGTTTCTCTTCTGTTTCTTTGTTTTCTTTGTCAAGATGTGGCTGTGGTATGCGTGATGACGCTTTACCTTGCCTGTACCGGTGAGCGTGAATCTCTTCTTGGCGCCGGAATTAGTCTTTACTTTTGGCATAATTGTTTTAATTTGTTTAATTAATATTAATAATAGATGTGGCAACGCATATACCAGGGCGTTACGCACTATCGTTTTTTAATCATCGAAATCCTCACCCTCAACCTTAGGACCGGTATACTCCTTGCGTGCTTTCTGCTGTGGAGCTTTCTTTTCCTTTGGCTTATCGTTCACCATCTCCTGTGCTGTACTCTCAAGAATCTTCTTGGCCTGAGAAGGCTGCTTCTTAGGAGCAATGAACATAATCATACGCTTTCCCTCGAGCTGGGGCATCTGCTCTACCTTACCGTAATCCTCCAAATCGGCAGCAAAACGAAGCAAAAGCACTTCTCCCTGTTCCTTGAAAAGAATGCTACGGCCTTTGAAGAAAACATAAGCCTTTACCTTATCTCCGTCAGAGAGGAAGCCTTGAGCATGCTTGAGTTTGAAATTGTAATCATGATCGTCAGTCTGGGGTCCGAACCTAATCTCCTTTACATCAACCTTAACCTGCTTGGCCTTAATTTCTTTCTGATGTTTTTTCTGCTGATAGAGGAACTTGCTGAAATCAATCAGACGGCATACAGGAGGTTCTGCATTAGGGGAGATTTCTACCAAATCTACACCTTTTTGCTCAGCTAACTGAATGGCTTTAAAGGTAGGAAGAACGGTTGATTCAATACCATCTCCGACGATACGAACTTCTCGCGCATGAATCTGTTCGTTGACGCGATACTGCAGTTTAGGATTCTCTTTTTTCATTAAATATTTTAAAATCGGGTGCAAAATTACGAATTTTCTGTCATTTGACGTACTTCTTCGTTAATTTTCTTCGCAAATTCTTCAAATTTTACTGTTCCTTGCTCTCCTCCACCCTGCTGACGATAGCTAACGGTGCCTTCTGCCTGCTCTTTTTCGCCAACAATAATCATGTAAGGAGTATGCTTCATTTCGTTATCACGAATCTTACGTCCAATTTTCTCGTTGCGATCATCAATATATGAACGAACCTCCTGAGTATCAAAATAATCCTTTATCTGCTGAGCATATTCGACATACTTCTCACTGACGGGAAGAATAGCAACCTGATCAGGAGTCAGCCACAAAGGGAAATGACCAGCAGTATGCTCGATGAGCACAGCGCAGAAACGTTCCATACTGCCAAAGGGAGCACGGTGAATCATAACGGGACGATGCCTGGCATTATCCTCACCAATGTATTCAAGCTGGAAACGCTGAGGCAACTGGTAGTCTACCTGGATGGTACCTAACTGCCAACGACGTCCGATAGCATCCTTAACCATGAAGTCGAGCTTAGGACCATAGAAGGCAGCCTCGCCCAATTCGGTCTTAGCCTTCATACCCTTCTCTGCACAAGCATCGATAATGGCCTGTTCAGCATTAGCCCAATCCTCATCGCTACCAATATACTTCTCGGTATCATTAGGATCACGGAGAGAGATCTGCACCTCGACACTTTCATCAGAGAAATTGAAAATCTTGAATACATGCTGGATAATCTCCATAACCTTGATGAACTCATCCTTTACCTGATCAGGACGGCAGAAGATATGAGCATCATCCTGTGTGAAACAACGAACACGGGTGAGTCCGTGCAATTCACCACTCTGCTCATAACGATATACCGTACCAAACTCTGCACAGCGGAAAGGAAGCTCTCTGTAACTACGAGGCTTATTAGCATAAATCTCGCAGTGATGAGGACAGTTCATAGGTTTCAGCAGATACTCCTCGCCTTCTTCGGGTGTCTGAATGGGCTGGAAACTGTCTTTTCCGTAGTGATCCCAGTGACCAGATGTCTGATAAAGGTTCTTTCCACCGATGTTGGGAGTAATAACCTCCTGATAACCGTATTTCTTCTGGATTCGACGCAACATATCCTGCAAACGCAGACGCATATCAGTTCCCTTAGGCAACCAAATGGGCAATCCCTTACCCACACGCTCTGAGAACATAAAGAGTTCCATTTCCTTGCCAATCTTACGGTGGTCACGCTTCTTGGCCTCCTCAAGGATTACCAGATACTCATCCAGCATCTTCTTTTTGGGGAAAGAGATTCCATACAGACGCTGCATCTGAGCCTTTGTAGCATCGCCGCGCCAAAAAGCACCAGCAACACTCATCAACTTAACAGCCTTGATGATACCAGTGGAAACAATATGAGGTCCTTTACACAAGTCAGTAAAATTACCCTGTGTATAAGTGGTAATACTTCCGTCCTCAAGATCCTGGTCAATATGCTCGCATTTATAAGTCTGACCGGCAGCACCAAACAACTTCAAACTGTCAGCCTTGCTTATTTCCTTGCGGACAACGGGCTCATCCTTACGAGCCAATTCAATCATCTTATCCTCAATCTGCTTGAAATCGCCCTCCTTAATCATTTCTCCGTTAGGAAGAAGAACATCATAGAAGAAGCCATTCTCAATAGCAGGGCCGAATCCAAACTGAATGCCGGGATAAAGCTCCTGTAAGGCTTCTGCCAACAAATGGGCACTTGTGTGCCAGAAGGCATGCTTACCTTCGTCATCATCAAATTTATAAAGGACAACCTTAGCATCTTCATTAATTGGACGGTTAAGTTCAATAGTTTCACCATTTACACCGCAAGCAATCACGTCTTGAGCCAAACGTGAGGAAATGCTTTCTGCTATCTGGTAACCTGATACGCCAGCCTCATACTCGCGTACAGAACCATCAGGAAAAGTAATTTTAATCATATATCGTTTTTGTTTATGTACCTAAAAATGAGCTGCAAAGATAATTATAAAATGTTAAAACAAGAAATACTAGTCTAAAAGTTTTCTTTTAATTGCTATTTTTTCTCACTTGAGTACTTCTTTATCAAATTATACGCAGAATAAAGACCATATTCTCCTGCCTGACTTAGGTTACTAAGGCCCTCGGGCAGTTGGCCATTCAATATGTATGCAACGCCTCGGCAGTAGTATGCATCAGGGAAATGATTATCTAACTCGATGGCCTTTCCAAAGGAACTGATAGCACGGGGATAATCTGCAAGTTTAATCAACATACAGCCAACGTTATAGTGAAGGTATGGCGACTGAGGAAGTATATCAAGGGCTCGGTTATAATCCTGAAGAACCATAAGGTAGCCCAGTCTTAATTCAGCAGCCGGAGTGGTGGAGCTGGACACCTCGAGCTGTGCAAACCTGCATTGTGCCCTAAGCATAAGAGATAGAACATCATCGCCATACTTGAGTATGTAAGAATCCATATCTGCTATACCATTTTCGAAGTCCCTGACATGATAGTAATCAAGTGCACGCTTGAGAAGCAACTCCTTGATTACGCCATTCTTCTCAATTGCCGATGTGGTTTCAGAAATGGATGTAAGGTGGGCATTCAGCTGAGTCTCCGTCATATTCCCCTCGTCATCAGTCAAATACAATGTAGAGGGAAGTATGAAGCGTTCGTTCAGTTTCTCCAATTCCTTACTATATGCAACATACAGTTTTACGTCGGACGGATTCTTGTAATACGTGAAAATATAAAGTGGTTCAGGCTTGAGATCGGCTTGCTTGTTCTGAACTTTTCCACGATAATCACTGGCATACTGGTTCTCCGTTTCATGCGTATCCTCCTCAATCAACTTATCATAGTCATCAATATTACGTTCACTCTTCTTGCGTGTCTTTCCGGAACTTTTATAGGTTCCTGTAGCAACTGCCATCTGGGCCTTCAGGAGTTTATACTCATCACGTTCAGCACCATAGACATCTCCAATCTTTCTGAGTATCTCAGCACGTTTATGATATCCAGCCCAAAATTCGGGATAATCCTTTATTACGGCACTTATGTCTCTTATGGCTCCATTGTAGTCACCGATATTATCCAGCAGCAAAGCTCTGTTATAAAGAACAATTGTATTGTCGGGTTCCATCTTAAGTACAACGTTCAAGTCCTCTATAGCCAGATTGTCATCACCAACGCTTGCACGTAAAAGTCCACGGTTATAACGGGCAGAGTAACTATTTGGAGCAATTTCTATAGCTGCATCATAATCAGACATAGCGCCTCTGAGATTGTCCTGATAGTAACGTGTAAGTGCTCTGTTGATATATAGGTTAGCCACCTTGGGAGACTGTAAGATTGCCTTGTCGAGACTATTTTCTGCCTCAGCATACTCTTTCCTGTTAGCCTGAAACATTGACTTCATACTCCAAGCGTTACCCTCATAGGCATTCAGTTCCAAAGCACGATCCACCCATTTCTCAGCTGCTACAGTATCAGTTTTCAACAAAGCAACCTGAGCTTTTAAGGTCATATTCTCAGGAACTTTTGGCCATTGCTTAATCATCACATCCAAGGCAGAATCAGCTTGGTCATATTGTTTGAGTTCTATGCGGGACAAGACAAGGTTGTGCCAGCATGATTTCTCCAAGGGATTAATCTTCAAGGCTTGAACATAATCCTCTACCGCCAACTCATAACGTGCTTGATTTATGCGACATAGAGCACGGAGCATAAAGTAATTGCACATGTATGGATTCTTATCCAATGCACTTCCACAATCAATCTCTGCACCCTGATAATCCTCTAAGTAGAATTTTGCCAGTCCTCGATAAAAATATGGCTCACCCAACCAAGGCTTGGCGTTAATAACCATGTTGAAACGTTGAATAGCCAAGATATAATCCTCGTAATACAAAGCATTACGCCCCATCAAAAGAACTCTATCTGTATTGATTTGAGCGTAACACCTGAATCCTCCTCCATTTGCCAAGAAACAGAAAAGAAAAGAAATGAGGATGTTTCGTAAATTCTTCAACTTATCTTAGTGTTTTACCTTTTAACCTTTACCTTGTAAGAACAACTGAATTTCCCCTTAATAATCTGCTGTAACTTGGCTTTGGTAAGCTGTTTACGCAAACCTGTAAGATGGTCAGTGAACACAACCCCATCCAAGTGGTCAAACTCGTGCTGCATTACACGGGCAAGATAACCTGTCACCCATTCGTCATGTTCCTGGAAATTCTCATCAAGATACGTCACGCGTATTCTCTTAGGACGTTTTACACTCTCATGAATACCAGGCAAACTAAGACATCCTTCCTCCATCGTATCGGATTCTGTTTCATCGTACTCCTCAATATATGGATTGATAAAGGTGCGTATATAGCCCTTATACTCTGGGTAGTCCTCACTAATTAAATCAAGATTAATCACTACCAATCTAATATCAAGTCCCACTTGAGGTGCAGCCAGTCCAATACCCTCACTTTTATCCAAAGTGTCATACATATCCTTAATGAGTTGTTCCAAATTAGGATAGTCTTTATCAATATCTTCTGCCACCTTACGCAGAACCGGTTGGCCAAAAGTATATATGGGCAATATCATATTATGCAGATTATATGTTGGTCTAAATAAATATGTATCTATAAATTTCCACGTCCTTCCATCCACCCCTGCAAAATGATGGTAGCACTAATCTCATCCACCAAGGCCTTGTTCTGGCGGGCTTTTTTGCCGATACCGCTTTGCAGCATTGTCTGATGGGCAAGCACACTAGTATAGCGTTCGTCCCACAAATCTATGGGAATGCCAGGAAATGATTTAGCAAGTTTGTTCACAAAGTCTCGAACCCTGGGAAGATTATCGCTGTCTTTCCCATTGGTCTGCTTGGGTAATCCGACAACAAAACGTTCCACAGGTTCTTTCTTCAGATAATCCTGCAAGAACTTCATCAACTGGGGTGTTTCAACCGTTGTAAGGCCGCCTGCAATGATTTTCAAAGGGTCCGTCACAGCTAAGCCTGTACGACGGACCCCATAATCTACAGATAGAACTCTTCCCACTAATCTATAATAAGAAGAGAGTCTCTATTATTTCTGATATAATAGCCAAGCGCCAGGGTACTGACCCTCAAGAGCAGCACGACTCTGAGCAGCTTCTGACTTTGTGTCATAACTTGTTGCAACAACACGATACCAGTCTGCACCGTTTACAACAGCCTTCACAACACGGGGAGTATAACCCTTGCCAGCCAACGTTGTGCTCAATGCAGTTGCATTGCTCTGTACGCTAAAACTTCCAATAACAACACTATAAGCCTTTAATGGAGCACCATTTACAAGAGAAACATTCTCTGTACGAACCTGAACATTGCTATAATCAGCTGCAGGAGTAGTAGTCACAGGAGCAGTTGGAGTAACAGCAACCGGAGTGGTAGCCTGAGTGGTAACAGGGGTAGTAACAACAGTCTCCTGCTGAGCCTTTGCCTTTTCGTATGCTTTCTTATAAGCACTTTCTTTACTCTTACATGAAGTCATTGCAAATACCGCACAGATAGCAGCACCCATCAATAATGTTTTTTTCATACTCTTAATTACAGATTTTTTTAATTGTATTTATTCTTTTGTTTAATTTGGTGCAAAATTAGCAAATTTTCCGCACGTACACAATACATATTTCTAAAAAAAGTGTTAAATTACAAATAAAATAACCTTCAGAAGCAGAGGTATAAGAAAAAATAGCATATATTTGCATTGAATTAACTACAAACTTTAATGAAATTCTCATTATGAAAGCAATTAATTATCTGTTAGCATTTATTGGCGGTGCAGCCGTTGGTGCTGCCTGTGGTTTACTTTTTGCCCCCGAAAAAGGTTCTGATATGCGTGAAAGAATAGCCGAAGCTTTGCGTAAACGTGGCATTCGTCTGAACAAGAAGGAAATGACAAATCTCGTAGAAGAGATTGCCGAAGAATTGCAGACGGTTAAGGAAGACGCAGAATAATACAATCTGACAAAACATGTTAGGAACAGGTAAATATACAGAGGAAATTAAGCAAATCATTCTGGAAGTAAAACATTACCTGAATCTACAGAAGAAATACCTTGCAATAGATGCGGCAGAAAAAACAACTGTTATTCTTTCTGCCGTAACTATTGCAGCTATTTGTATTCTGTTAGGAGGAATAGTGCTTTTCTTCAGTACATTTGCATTAGCCTATTGGCTTGGTGATATGTTTAATAGTTTGCCTCTGGGATTCCTAACAATGGCTGTGATTGTAGCATTGCTATTAGTGTTATTCTATTGGAAACGAAATGCATGGGTTATACAACCTCTTGCACGTATGACAGCAAAATTATTTGTTGATAACAACGAGGAGGAGGAAGTATGACAAACATCTCATCACAACTTGACGCATTTAAGGCTCTTCAAGAAAGAAAGTTGCAGATAAAAAAAGAGCTGGATGCATCTAAATTCCAATTACGGAGCAAAGTTCAAAACTTTATTGCTCCACTGCCCGATACACACAAGAAAACTACACGCATCACCCGACTTGTGAGCAATGGAATTGCCATTTATGAAGGTATTCGTCTGGGGCTTAGCGTAATTTCCGCTTTCCAGTCTTTGTTTGGCAAGAAAAGACGATGCCGTTTCTAACACAACGTAAAAACACTCTCATTTCTGAATTGTAGAATAATCTATCATTCTCCTGATTGCTCTTTCGCAAACAGGACAGAATACTGGTGCCTCGTTTATTTTCATCCGACATTCCTGAACAGGCCTGTATACACCTTTTGACTGATAGCCACCTCCTTCATAGACTCCAACTTGAGTATATATATCCTTGCCAGAAGGCTCCGTAGGAATCTTCACTTGGGGCTCTAACATATCCGACCATTTGCTTTTAAAATCTACCAATGTGGTGATATTAGGTTCCCAAGGTTCCGTGTCTGACGGATAAGACGTTTCGTACGCATCATCATAATAGTATTCGTCGGCAAGTCCGGCAAAGCTATGGCCGAATTCATGAACTACAACAGGAATGCTTTTTGCATTGTGGGCAGCTGACATTACATAGCTGTTATAAATACCCCCACCACCGTAATTGTCCGTATTGGCCAATATTACGATATGTTCATAAGGCAGTCCTGACAAGAGGTCATGTAATTTCTTTAAATGTAATGTGGTAAGATACCTGTTGCTATAGAAAGTGTCAAAATTACTGTTGAGAGCCGTATTCTTCCAAACATTATCATGAGGGATACTTACGCCTTGTTGCTGAGAGGGTGCCATTACAGCAACAAAATTAAACCTGTCAGCCATTGTCTTGAAAGGCTCGTGAGCTTTCAGCGCCCCAATGGAAGCCTTACAATCTTGAAGGAAGACTTCCATTTCGTCAGAAAGATAGCCTTCTGCAACAAAAGCAACATCAATTTTATCCTTACTATCGCCCGACTTCTCCAAATACTTCCAGCTAATGCCTTCACCTGCAGAAACCGGTCTGATAAGAATATCTTGCGGATCAATGCGATGAGTAAGCACACCCTTTACCTTGTTATGTGTGTCTGTTAATGTAATGGTTATATCAACAGGATTTTTAGGAAAAGGAACCAGAAAAACATTTTCAAAGGACTTCTGAACTTTTGAAGCTTCTTCAGTAGTCTGCCACTCCTGAAAAAGGGTACTAAACGAATACCTGTAAAGCACACGACCGCTTCTGCTATCCTTCATGCAAAGCTGTCCGTTCCCAAGCAGAAGCAAACTATCCAGATTCACACGGCGCCCGTACCAATTATCAAACCACATCATTTCATCGAGAGAAATATGTTGATTTCGGTTATCGCCAGAAAAAGTATAGTCCAACCTTAAAGTCTTATCCTGAAACCAAACGTCAAAATCCTGTGCATTCATGGAAAAGCACGACTGAAGGAAAAGGAAGATAAAAAATACTATTTTCATGAAGCAAACATTTATAGGGCACAAAATTAACAAACAAATCCCAAAATCCCAAACATACCATATATAATAATGTATAGGGAATAAAAAAACGATACGGTAGCCAAGCATAATTGCATAAATAAAAGATTAATCATATCTTTGTAGCCAAAATCATAGTGTTATCATTCATGAATAGAAAAGAGCTATACCGCCAAATACAGGAGCATTTCCAGAAAACAATGCCTGAGGCTAAGACAGAGTTACACTATAACACTCCTTTTGAATTGTTGGTGGCTGTTATATTAAGTGCCCAATGTACAGATAAAAGAATAAACCAAGTTACCCCACGTCTGTTTCAGGATTTTCCCACAGCCGAGGTAATGGCAGAGACCACACCAGAGGTTCTTTATGAATACATACGCAGCGTTTCATATCCAAACAGCAAAGCCAAGCATTTATCCGAAATGTCAAAGATGCTACAGAAAGAATATCAAGGAGTTGTGCCATCCGAATTAAAGGATTTAATAAAACTCCCTGGCGTTGGTAGGAAAACAGCAAACGTCATACAAAGTGTGGTTTTCCAGAAAGCCGCTATGGCTGTAGACACACATGTATTCAGAGTCAGCCATCGTATAGGATTGGTTCCTGATTCATGCAAAACACCTTTGAGTGTTGAACGTATGCTTACTAAATATTTTCCCAATGATATTATACCGCTTGCACATCATTGGCTGATTCTTCATGGCAGATATGTTTGCACAGCCCGTTCGCCCAAATGCGAAGAATGTGGCATTCTTCATATTTGTGCAAGAAAATTTGGAGAATTCAAGAAATAGCCATAACTTTGCGGGCAATTAAAGAGACTGTTTGTTTTTATTTTAAATATCAAGAAAAGATGACTATTAACGAGTACAATTTTGCCGGTAAGAAGGCAATCGTTCGTGTTGATTTCAATGTACCCTTGAAGGAGGGAGTTATTACTGATGATACCCGTATCCGCGGTGCAGTTCCCACGCTGAAGCACATTCTTGAGGGTGGTGGCGCACTTATCATCATGAGTCACATGGGTAAGCCCAAGGGTAAGGTTAAGCCAGAGCTTTCTTTGGGTCAGATTAAGGATGCTGTAGCTAAGGCTCTTGGTGTTCCTGAAGTAAAGTTTGCTCCTGACTGTGCTAAGGCTGCAGACGCAGCAGCTAACCTGAAGATGGGTGAAGTGCTGATGCTGGAGAACCTGCGTTACTATCCCGAAGAGGAAGGTAAGCCCGTAGGTATTGATAAGGAAGATCCTGCATACAAGGCAGCAAAAGAAGAAATGAAAGGTCGTCAGAAGGAATTCGCTAAGACTCTTGCCAGCTATGCTGACTGCTATGTAATGGATGCCTTCGGCACAGCTCACCGTAAGCACGCTTCTACAGCTGTTATTGCTGATTACTTCGATGCTGACAACAAGATGCTGGGCTACCTCATGGAGAAGGAAGTACAGGCTGTTGACAATGTTCTTTCAAACATCAAGCGTCCCTTCGTTGCCATTATGGGTGGCTCTAAGGTTTCTTCTAAGATTGGTATCATCGAGAACCTGCTTGGCAAGGTTGACAAGCTGATTCTTTGCGGTGGCATGACTTATACCTTTGCTAAGGCCCACGGTGGCGAAATTGGCGGTTCAATTGTTGAGCTCGACAAGTTAGACGTTGCTCTGAACGTTGAGAAGATGGCTAAGGAGAATGGTGTTGAACTTATTCTTGGCGAAGACAGCGTATGTTGCACAGGCTATGACTTCTCTACTTTCACTGTTAAGCCCGGCGCCAAGACTGAAGTCTTCAAGTCAACAGAGATTCCTGCTGAGTATGAGGGCCTGGATGCAGGTCCAGTCAGCAGAGAAAAATTTGCTGCTGCCATCAAGGGCGCTAAGACTATTCTGTGGAATGGTCCTGCAGGATGCTTTGAGTGCGACGACTTCTGCGCTGGTTCACGCGCTGTAGGTGATGCTGTTGCAGAGGCTACCAAAGAGGGTGCTTTCTCTTTAATTGGTGGTGGTGACTCCGTTGCATGCTGCACCAAGTTTGGTCTGACCGACAAGGTTTCTTACATCTCTACTGGCGGTGGCGCACTGCTCGAGGCCATTGAGGGTAAGGTTCTGCCTGGCGTTGCAGCTATCAAAGGTTAATATTTAATGTAAACAAGAAAAGAGTGAAGCAACTTATTTCATTCTTAACAACTATTATCATGCTGGCCTCCTGTGCTCATAAACAGGAGGCCATGCTTTCTGTCCAAGAAGACAAGAAGGCAGACAGTCTGGCATTGCATGTTGCACTGATGCCTACATTAGGATGCCTACCCATATATTATGCTGAACGAACAGGAATTGCCGATTCTCTGAATCTGGATATACGTTTGCTCCGATATACAGCACAAATGGATATAGATACAGCTATAATCCGTAGTCATGCCGATGTAGCTTACACCGATATCATTCGTGCCATCAGGCTTACCGACTCTTGTTTCGTCTCTCCTTTTCTGGCAACTGACGAGCCCCTCACTTTGGTCGCTCCAAAGGGAAAACGTATCAGTAAGATGAGACAGATGAGTGAAAAAATGATTGCCATCTGTCGTCTTTGTGCCACCGACTATTGGTGCGAGAAGATGCTGGACAGTGCCAAGATAAGCCAAGATAGCGTGTATCGCCCACAAATCAATGATGTTAAGTTGCGTAGCAAAATGCTGTGTACGGGTCTGCTTGAAGGAGCCATGCTTGAGGAGCCCTACGCCTCATGGGCTGTTATGGAAGGTAACAAGAAACTCCTGAGGACAAAGGAAAATTCTCCTCAGTTTGCAGTATGGGTAATTGCAGACAGCCTCCAGAAGGATAAGAGGAAAACTGAACAGACACGTAAATTTATTTCCCTTTACAAGGCTGCCGTAGAGAACATAAATAAAGGGCTTAACCCGGACACTCTGCGTTCCATCTTAATAAAAGAATATGATATTCCTGAATCCATTGTAGATTCTCTCCAGATAACACCCATAAAACAACCGTTTCCTCCTAAGAAGGAGGATGTTGAGGAAGCTACCAATTGGCTCTCTAGCCGAGGTTTCCTGCCCAAGAAGTTTGTTTCTGACCAATTTATCAACACAACCATCTCCATCAAATAAAAATGGATAACGTAACACTCAAGAATATTACCGAGTCTTGTAAAAAAGAACTGTCTGCTCTGGCTATAGGTTCGGGATTAGACCAACTTAAGATTATTGCACGATATTGTTCTGACAAGCAGATTATCTCACAGGTCGAAGAGATAGAAGAAAACTATCACAGTATGCTTTCATTCCTCGCTGGAGGAGGAAAAGATGAAGACCGAGGTCTAACACAGAACAGGATCAGTCTGGAAGCACAGAAGATTCTTCGTGTTGCACATCGCGACATACGTTTGCAAGAGATAAACAACAAGTACGCAAAGGCTTTTCGCGAACTGCAAACCCTTTATGGCATAGAGCCAGAAGAAGCATTATTACAGAAATGGAGAACCAGTCTACTACCCGACGAGCAGATGCTCATACAGGACCATCTCTTTACTCTTATCTGGACCTCTCCCCTATGGACACAAAAACAGACAGCCCACTGGTACGAGTTCTTGAGCCGTCAGACCGAATTGGTAAAGATACATTTCATGGGAGCCGTCATTCTCTCGCTTTGGGAATACTTCGATACAGAAAAGATGAGTTTTCTGTTCCTCTATACCGATACAGAAAGTGAGAAACTGAATTCCCTGAATATAACGGCACTGGTATTGCTGGCCGAAAAATACCAGCAAGAGATACTCTCCTGCCACGAGCTGCAGAAACGTTACAACCAGAGTAACATTGGCAAGTATGTTCCAGTTGTCATTAAGGAAAGACTACTGATGCACCAGACCCTCATAGCCATCAAGGAGGAACAAGAAATGATGGCCGACTTCTCCCTGAACATGTCGCCAGAAGATATGGAGAATCTGATGAGCAAAAAGATGTCCCATCTTAAATTCATGATAGAAAAAGGGTTAGACATAAACCTAGGCAATCGCACAGGGCTATGGCGCAAATGCGATTTCCTGCGCGAGGACATCTCCCACTGGTGGATTCCATTTGAGAAAAGTTCTCCCGTTATTGAAGAATTGCTGATAGACAAAAAAGGCAACTTCAGTAAGCAGGCATACCAACTGCTTGATTTACCCTGCGAATGCGATATTGACCGCTATGCCATGTTCTCATTCCTGGCTAAGACCCGATACAAGAACGATATGATGGAACAGTTGGCCCAAAGTCTGGATATGGCCGAGCTTTCGTCTGGAGGCATTGTGGTTCCATACGTGAATCATTTAAAGACAACCATGCAGAACCTGTATCGTATCTTCGTTCATTCCCCACTTAAGAACGAGATTGACAACCCCTTCTCATGGCCTTACAACTTTTGGCAGAACACCATATTGAAGGATAGTATCTCTGAGGAGAATGCCATTGAATTATGCTTTGAGATGCATAACGCCCAAATCTATGACCAGCCTGTGGAATGGATTGATAAGCTTTCAGAAATCTCAGGTACTAGTCAGACTATGCTGCAACTAAAGAGCAAATGCCTATACCTCATGGAGGAATACCAAAAAGCTCTAGCTCCGCTTACACAGTTGCTGTTCCTCGATGAAAATAATGAGTATGCACTGAGCATGATTCAACTTTGTTATGAAAAGATAGGTAGGAAAGACAAACAACTGGAGTACATACAGAAACTGCTTGCCCTTAAACCCAACGAGGTTTCTTATCTGGCTACGGCTGCTGTTATTCTTGACGAGTTGGAGAAATATGATCAAGCCTTAGAACACCTCTTCCACCTTGATGTCTTAGACCCTGACAATCCCCGTTTTATGGGTTCAATCGAGATTTGCGCCCTACACCTCAGGAGGTTCGATGTAGCATTACGCTACAATCAAGCTCTACTCCAGAACACCAATTACAAAGATTATTTCTATGAATACCTGAATGCCGGGAATATCCATTTCATTATGGGGAACTGGAAGGAAGCACTAAACAACTACAGGCGGTTTAAGGCCAAGGCAGAACTCATAAACAAGAAAGAGAAACTGTCAATAGACCCCGATGAAGAGTATGTTTTAAGCGTTAAACTGCTAGAAAAGATGGGCGTCAGCCCCTCAGATATTCAGCTGATGCGCGATATGATTCAACTCTAAAGCAATCCTTTTATCGACATATAGATGCGGGCTCTAATGAGCCTACCTTTGGGGAACAACGTTTTCCATGTTTCTGGTGTTAGCAGATAACAATGCTGTTCTACATCGTTTCTAAAGACCTCTTGGAGTTCAGCAGTCGTCTTTGGGCTAAAAATAAAAGAGTTCACCTCATAGTCAAATTTCAGCGATCGGGCATCCAGATTGGTTGTCCCTACAGTACAGAACAGACCGTCTATCATCATAAACTTACTATGGTGAAAGCCCCCCTGATAATAGAATATCTCGGCACCACGCTTCATTAGTTTCTTCATTTCAAGGCCCGTAACGTCAGCGTTAGCCTGACCGTCACTTTTCTCAGAAACAATAAACTGGACTTTCACACCCCGAGCTAAAGCATCATTCAACGCTTTACGGATGGGGTTACTCAGACAAGGGTAAGGGTTTACAATCTGAATCAAATGTTGTGCATTATTGATAGCCACGCAGTAAGCCTTGCGCATCATATCAGGCGAGAGACGTGGAATTCTATCAGTCAAGGCCAACAGCACCTTATCATTGCTTTTGTCTGGGCCCTTAAATGTACCAGGTTGTAACAGTTCATCCGTCACCACATACCACATGCGTTCAAAAATCTGCTCGTACCCCTCCACAATAGAGCCGTAAAGACGGATATGCATATCGCGCCACTCCCCTACTTTTGGCTTTCCGTGCAGATAATAATCAGCAACATTCATGCCACCCGTATAACAGATACTACCATCTATGATTGTTATTTTGTGATGGTCACGATGCCACACATGGTTTATCCAAGGGAAACGGAACTTGTCAAACGCCTCAATCTCTATGCCAGCGTTTCTAACCTCTTTCAGAAAATCCTGGGATAGCGGCAAATCACTGCATTTGTTGCCAAAGCCGTCATATATTATCCTTATCTTAACACCTTCATGAGCTTTTCTCTTCAGAATCTCAAAAAGAACGCCGCAAATACTGTCTTCCTGAAACTTAAAGTAATCCATATGAATGAAGTGGCGGGCTTTCTCAATCTCTGCAAACATGTCCTGAAACTTGATAGGACCAGTTGTCAGCAACTTCACTTCGTTACCTTCATAGAATGGAATACCCATTTGCCGATAGTCGGAAATGGTGCGTTCATCAGCACGCTGGGCATAGCCAGACAGCAGACTACTAATATAAACAAGTAAAAAAAGAAACAGCCTTCTTGTCATTTGCCGGCAAAAGGACGGCGGCTTAGGCCTTGAAGTAATAGATAAAAGTGGCAAGACCCTCAAGGGCTTTCTTACCTGTCTCCTGAATCTCGATGGTAAACTTTATGGTGGTCTTAATAGCTCCACGTAGGTTAGCAAGTTCCTCCAGCTTTGTTGTCATACGTATATGCTGACCGCTCAAGACGGGTTGTGCAAACTTCATTTTATCCATCCCGTAGTTCATCATACGCTCCAGATTTTTGACTTCAATAATCTGGTCCCACAAGTATGGGAGCATACTTAAGGTCAGATAACCGTGGGCAATGGTTTGGCCAAAGGGGCTCTCTGCTTTTGCCTTTTCTACATCAACATGTATCCACTGATGGTCTAGTGTAGCATCAGCAAACATATTTATACGCTCCTGTGGAAGTTCAACGTAATCACTAGCACCTAAAACCTGACCTACATATGGTAGGAAATCCTCATAAGAATTGATAACGACTTTACTCATTTTTCAGCTATATTTTGTTATTTCGCGTGCAAAGATACAATTAAAATGTGAAATATTCATAGTTTTTCGTTATCGTTTTCGTTTTCGTTACCGTTGTCGTTTTTTATAGAAACGCACATAGTCTATCTGGTAGCGATAAGGTAATTCTCTGGGATTAACCCGTCCAACCCAGTGTCCGCCCAACTGCATATCTATTAGCAGATACATGGGACGGTCATACGGGTATTGCTTGGGACCCAATTCCGGCTGCTTGTAATAAGTAAACGTATGGCGGTCGTTGATAAAGAAGCTCATGCTATCTTCATACAGTTCCACGCTATATACGTTCCAATCGCCTCGCTTAATGGTTCCTTTAGTACCCCAATACTGGCTCTTACGGGCAATAGTATCATACTCAGTAGTATAGGAATGAACCGTCTGATAAGCTATGGTATCATAGTTCAGACGCTCCATAATATCTATCTCTCCACCGTATGGCCATTGTCCCTCCGGCAACAGCCAGGCAGCAGGCCAAGCACCTGATGCATCATCCATCTTCAGCCTTATATCAATTCTTCCACGCTGAAAAAGTACCTTCCCACGGGTATAAACACCACCCGTCAAGTAATGAGCCGTATCTTGTGGCAGGTAGTCGTTGTTAAGACCATAAAGGATAAGTTTACCGTCCTCAACCTTAAAGAGCCTGTCATCCATGCTCATATATTTGTTCCACTCCGGTGGATTGGGAAAACGCGGAATACGCGTCCACTCATCCGAGAGTTTATCTCCGTCGAACTCATCATGCCATACAAGTTCCCAGCCCTCACGCTGCAAAGAATCATTTTTCTTGGCACCAGCTTGAAGAAAGTATGACGAAAGAACTGCAAACAAAAAGACAGTCTGATAATAGTAACGTTTTTTCATTGGCCTATAGAATGTCGATACTCTAAGAGTTTATTCTGATAATCCGCAAAGGCATCGGTGTGCTTATCACAAGCCTGCTGATAGAGGAGCTGGGCTTGCAGAAGATCCGACATCTTGGACGTTCCCGCATTGTAGTAGTTACGGTTCAGGCGAAGGTTCTCTTGCGCCTGCTCAATGCTACGCTGGGCAAGCAGGAGCTGCTGGTAAGACTCTTGAACGTTGTTCCAAGCATTCTGCATACGAATCTGCAGGAGTTGGGAGTTGTCCTCAAGCTGGTCCTCGGCTTTCTGCTGCTCTATCTTCTTACGCTTGATAGCATGCGATCCGCCCCACCAGTCAGAAATGGGCACGTTAACCGTTGCAAAGACAAGGCCGAAGGAGCGGTCGTTGTCCAGCAGATTATGATAGTTATAACCCACGCCAACGCCAACGGAGGGTAGGTTCTGCCCTACTGCCAACTTGCGCTGCAGCTTGGCAGCCTCTACCTGTTTACCTAAGAGCTGATACTCGGGGAGAGAATGAACAGTTGAAAGTTGAGAGTTGAAAGTTGAAAGTTGAGAATTGGGTAATTCTGCAGTGAGTACCGAGTAGTCGATAACGAAAGTGGTGTCACGAAGGCCGCAGAACTGCGAAAGCAGCATGCGAACAAGTGAAATGGCGTTCTCTACCTTCAACTTCTGACTGGCTACCTCGTTTTCGCGCAGTTGAACCTGCAACATATCGTTAGGCATAGCCACTCCAGCGCGAACAGCAACATCCACATCCTTGTGAATATCACCCAGCAACTGCTCCGCTGCCTGAATAGTTTTCAACTTCTCCTGCACAGAGGCCAATTGCCAGAAGTATTGCTCGGCAGTCTTCTCCACATCGTTCTCAGAAAGTTCTAACTGCAATTTGCTTACATCCTCCCCTACTTTGGCAAGACGGTTTCCGTTGACAATCTGTCCGCCAGCAAAGACGGGTTGTACGGCAGAAACAGTACCAATGACACCCTTTTTGAGCATGGTAATAGAGGTAGGAGTTGCCAGCGCAGCAAGGGCAGAAGCAGGCAGCACCTGGGCCAAATCCTGTACCGCTTGAGGCGAGAGCATCTCACCAGGATTGACGGTCATCTTGGCCATATCCTTGGTGGCATTGAACCACACACCGGCAGCACTGACGCTGGGGAAATACTTGGTAAACGCTTCCTTGCGCTGCTGCTGGGCAGCCTCTATGCCATGCTGGGCGTTACGAATGGCAATATTGTTCTGGCGTGCAGAATCAAGTATCTGCTCCAGGGTATATTTGGGTTGTGCAGCAACGGTGCCGCAGCATACAAAACATATTATGATTGCAAATATCTTCTTCATTTCCTCATTTTTCACTCTTTCATTTTTCACTTAGTAGATACCTTCCAATAAATTACAGGCAACATGGTAACTACCATGATAAGCGATCCAATACCTCCGGCAAAAATAGTAACACCCACTGGCATCCAGAAACTGGATTGTGCAATAATCATGGGCACTACACCTACTGCTGTGGTGGCCGTTGTAAGGAAGATGGGCACCATACGACGTTTGCCGGCATCATAAGCAGCCTTTTTAACTGCCTGATTGTAGGCCTTACGGTCCACAGTCCAGTCGCCGTGCTCATCCACATACTTCTTTATCAGGTCTATGGCGTGCTCAAAGATGAGAATCTCGTTACGCATAATCATACCCATCAGCGTAATAAGGCCGAAGATGGAGGTCAAACCCAAAGCGCGGTTCATTACTCCCAAGCCTATTAAAGCACCAGGAATCATCAGCGCTAGTGCAACCATGCATATCATGGTAATACCGTACTTCTTGAAGTTGAACAGCAAGAAGAAGAACACAATAATCATGGCTATGGTAATACCAGCGTAAATCTGAGGCATAGCCTCGGCGCCATTCTCCAACTCACCGCCCACCTCAGTACGCACACCCTGTGGAAGGAGGATTTCCTTCTCCATAATGTTGGCGATCTTTTTCTCGATAGGCGTTGTATATATACCCTGTTCAAAATGTGCCGTTACGGTGATGCAACGCTCGCCTCCACGGTGCACAATGCGACTTTCTGTCCATCGGGGCTTCACATCAGCAATCTGACGCAAGGGAATGGTAGTATTCTTTTGGCTAAATGCGGTTGAGGCCATAGTAACGGGGGTGGCAATACCCAAATTTTCGATATCGGAGAAGGTCATATCGGCATCATCTTTAACAACGATGGGCACCTCGTAGCTCCCCTCCCAAAGCTGTCCAACGCGTAAGTCGCTGGAGGTTGCACTCAAGGCCAACTCAGCTGTTGCCCTGCTGACACCCAACTGAGCAGAAGTTACAGGGTTGAGCTGCACACTCACCATGGGGAAGGGCTGCAAGTAATCGGTATGTACCCATTCCAGCTCGGGGAACTGGCGCATACGTTTTACCAGCCTTTCAGCCACAATGTGCAAGGAGTCGATGTTCTCGCCATAAAAACGGTATTCCAGTTCGGGGACTCTCATATAGTCCAGTCTTTTGAACTTGACGTATGCATTGGGAAAAGCCTCGCCTAACTGGGGTTGATACTCGGCAAGGAGATCGAGGGTAGCACCATTCGACTTAGTGTTCACTATTAACTGAGCATAATTCTTGCCAGCTATCTGAGGTGCATAACAATCCATGAAGCGGGGCGAAGAACAGCCAATGAAGCTAGTGATATTGGTAACGCGCTTGTCTTTAGCAAGAACGCTTTGTACAGAATCGGCCACCGCACGGGTCTCTGCCATACCTTTTCCATCGGGCAGATAAATCTCCACGGCAAACTGGTCGCGGTCGGCAAACGGGAAAAGCCTAATCTTAAGCGTAGGAACAATGAGAAGCGAAAGAACAATCACGGCTATGCCTCCGCCAATAGTAATCCAGGGAAAGCGGAAGGTAAAATCAAGTACGTGGTTGTACGTCTTCTGTACAAAGTTGGTAATGGCATTGCCCCCAGTACTAACCTTCCCTGGCTTGATGATACGCACCTCCAGGAAAGGAATTACCGTAACAGCCAGCAACAGGGAAACCATCAGGTTGATGGTAATGGTCATTGGGAAATAATACAGTGCATCCAGAAACATTCCCTTCAGCGTAGCCAGGAAGGGAAAGAAGATTCCGCAGATGCAGACGGTAGCCAGCATCATGGGCATAAAATACTGGCGAGCCGACGCAATGGCAGCCACCTTAGGCTCGTAGCCCTTTCCCAGATACTCCAGATAACCATCGATGACAACAATAGAGTTATCCACTATCATTCCAAGCACAACAATAAGTGCCGCCAGTGTAATGATGTTCAGTTCGATGCCCATCATATACATGATAGACACGCTGACAAATGTACTGATGGGGATGGTAGCCGAAGCCACAATGGCCGAACGGATAGGGAACAGCACCATCATAACCAGGATAATGATGACCATAGAGATGAGCAAGTCACGAAGGAAATCGTGCACACTCTTGGCAACAACTTTGGGTTTGTCGGCAATACGTGTAACATTTACGTCGGAGGGTAATTCGTTCTGGCGGAAAGCCTTCAGCACCTTATCAACCTCACGACCATACTGAATCACATTATGGCCTGGCGACATCTCCATAGAAAGCAACAAGCAAGGATGTCCGTCAAGGTTTATAAAACTGTTATCATCGTCATACTCCCTAACCACACGGGCCACATCTCTCACACGAGCCACCTTGCCGGTAGCTGGGTCGGAAAAGATTATCTGGTTAGCGATCTCCTCTTCTGTGTTTTCTATGGCCTCTACGTGTATGGGTATCTGCTGGTCAACATCGCTGAGACTGCCACTTGTAGTGATAAGGCCCTGTGCCTGCAAACGTGTAAAGAGCAACTGCTGGCCAACACCGTATGCCTGCAAGCGCTGACGGTCAACGTAAAGTGAAATCTGCTCTTTCTGTTCGCCAAAGAGTTTTACATTAGCAACCGAGGGGATGCGACGCAGGCGGTCGCTCAGATTATCGCTGTACTCTTTCAGCTCACGGTAACTGCGCTGCTCACTCTCAATGGCAATCAGCAAGGCCGAGGTATTGCCAAAGTCGTCATTCACAATAACACCCAAGACACCTTTTGGTAATGTCTGTTTGAATGAATTGATTCCATGTTTAATCTTGCTCCAAACCTCTTCTTTATTATTTACATCATCGTTCAACTCAACCATCACTATACACAGACTGTTCTGCGATGTGGTGGTGGTCTTGACACGATTAACCTCTCCGAATGTGAACAGGTAGCGCTCCAATGGGCGGGCTACCTGCTGCTCTACTTCCTCGCTGGTGGCACCCGGATAAACAGCTACCACAACTCCCTGACGGATGGTAACCTGTGGGAACTCGTCCTTGGGCATTTCGTACATGCCCATGATGCCCAGCACAAACAGAATACCTATAATGAGCAAGGAAATAGGATAGTGTTCCAATGGCCATGCCAGCCAATTCTGCATCTTAGTTTGCATAACTATTAACTAACAACTTCAACTATCAACTGTCAACTAAAAGATGACCTTTGTTCCTTCACTCAATTTCTGATATCCCTCAATAACAATGCGCTGATCTATACTGATGCCCGAGGTAATAACAATCCTGTTACCCATGGTCTCGCCAATGGTTACGTCAGTACGATGAGCATTATTGTATTCATCTACCGACCAGACAAACAGTTTGCCACTAGCTTTCTTCTGAACCGCTGTTACAGGAACAGTTAATAATGCTACGTCTGATGTTTGCTGCGAAGCTAGTGTAAACGTAACAGAAGCTACCATTCCTGGAAGCAACTTGTGGCCGGTGTTGACAACATTAATACGTATGTCATAAGTGTGCGTCAAGGCATCTGCCTGCACGCCCTTTTCTATCTGACCACCTGTAAAGCGCTGGTTAATGGCATCCACCTTAATATATGAAGGCGTATTGGTACCTATGCCGCTGATTTCTGCCTCAGGGATAGCCACCTTAACCTTTACCTTATTTATATTAAGGATGCTGACCACGGCCTGTGAGGGCATAGCAGTCTCACCAGCACCCACCTGCTTTTTACCAATAATGCCGCTTACGGGAGCAAACAATTTGCAATCGGCCAGATTCTTCTTGGCAACTTCTAACTGCGACTGAGCCTGTGCCACCTTGCTCTGAACCTCCACCCACTGCACTTCGGGCAAAGAACCGTTCTCGTGCAACTGTCCGTAACGCTGCAAGGCATCGTTGGCCTGTGTCATCTGTGCCTCGGCACCAGCCAGCAGATTACGGGCCTGCGTATCGTCCATCTCAGCAATGAGCTGCCCTTTGCTTACAGCCTGACCCTCATCCACCAACAAACGCTTCACTACTCCCATACTGGTAAAACTAACCGCTGTGGCCTCGTTCTCTTCCACAATACCCACATAAGTCTGGGCACCCTCACCCGTAGTAGTCGCGACAACCTCTGTTTTAACTCGTGTGGGAACCTGCTGTTCCTGATTTGTTAATTTATTTTTGTCATCCTTCTGCTTATCGGCACATGAAGCACCTATCACCAGAAGAAATAAAATAGGAAAATAGATTTTTTTCATAAGTCAATAATATAATTTGCCTGCAAAAGTATTACTTTATCTGCAAACAAATATATTCTATTTTATTTATTTAACATTTTATTTCGACGATGCTGTCAGGAGAGTTCCGTATGGCTAATAGCTGTATGTGAATCCCTCCGTGAACTCCGTCATTACTTTTCCATGCTTGTCTGTTACATGGTCATGAATCTTCTGTTTTGTTTCGTCACTCAAGGAATTCCAGTGCACGGTACAACGTGGATACTTGTTGTCGTTCTGGAACAGCTTACCAGCAATTCTCTCTTTCTCAGCTATCGTGAGCTGAATCCACCAATCGTCTAAACTATACTTCATGGTACGCTATATTTAATTATGGTTTAACCCGACAAATATACAAATTAATATCAAACAAGCAAAATAAAATGCGATATCTGAGGCAGAAATCTGAATTAATGTGAAATAACACCCTCCCAAATGACCTTAATTCGGCTTTTATTTCTATCTTTGCAAGAAGAAAAATGTAAATTTCACAAATATAACGTTAAAGTATGAAAGCAAATATCAAATACATTGGCTGTGATGATGCCGAAATGAGCCTTTTCGAAAGTCAGTATGTAACCCCCGAAGGCATGTGCTACAACAGCTACCTAATCCTTGACGAGAAGGTTGCTGTAATGGACAGCGTTGACCCTCGCAAGACCGATGAGTGGATGCAGAACCTGTCTGCAGCACTTGAGGGGCGTACTCCTGACTATCTGATTGTTCAGCACATGGAACCCGACCATTCCGGCTCTCTCGCCACCTTCCGCAAGGCCTACCCCTCAGCTACCATTGTTGCTTCCGAGAAAGCCTTGGCTATAATGAAACAGTTTGACGAGAAGACCCCGTTTGCTCCCACTATGACTGTTAAGGAGGGCGATACGCTCAACCTGGGCAAGCGTACCCTGCAGTTCATAGGTGCCCCAATGATTCACTGGCCCGAGGTGATTGTTACCTACTGCCCCGAAGAGAAAACACTCTTCTCTGCCGATGCATTTGGCAAGTTTGGCGTGATAGATGCCGATGCCGACGACTGGGCTTGCGAGGCTCGACGCTACTACTTTAATATCTGTGGCAAATACGGTGTACCAGTTGGTACATTGCTCAAAAAGGCTGCTACCCTTGATATTCAGACCATCTGCCCGCTTCACGGGCCTATATTGGAAGACGAGAAGTTGGCTGAGGCACTACGCCTCTATACTATCTGGGGCAGCTATGGTGTAGAGACCGAAGGCGTGCTAGTGGCTCATGCTTCCATTCATGGCAACACCAAGAAGGTTGCTGAGAAACTGGCTCAGATGCTACAGCAGAAGGGTGCCAAGAAGGTAGTTTTGGCAGACCTTTGCCGCGATGATATGGCAGAAGTTATCGAGGATGCGTTCCGCATGAACAAACTGGTAGTTTGCGCATCTTCTTACGATGGCGACGTATTCCCACCCATGCACATGTTCCTCTGGAAACTCAAACTCAAGGCATACCAAAATCGTACCATAGGTATTGTGGAGAACGGCACTTGGGCACCTTCGGCAGGAAAAGCTATGCAAGCCATCATTGAGCAGATGAAGAACATTACCATCGTGGAGCCATCTGTTACCATCCGCTCATCTATGAAAGAGGCCGACATCCCCGCTCTTGAAGCCTTAGCAGAAGCTGTGCTGAACTGACAGCTGTAAAAAATGAATAATAAAATCTATACAAAAATGAAAACAATTAGAACTCTGCTCATTATCGCCCTTACGCTGCTAACTGCAGCTTGCGGCACAACCAACACAGTACCCATCACAGGACGTAAGACACGTCTGCTAGTTGACGACGCACAAATTCTCAGTTTAAGTTCCCAGCAATATCAGGATTATATGAAAGGGGCTACACTTTCTACCAATCAGAACAACTCGGCTATGGTGAAACGTGTAGGTCAGCGCCTTGCCACTGCCGTTGAAACTTACCTCAAAAACAATGGTTACGCCAATGAATTGCAGAATTTCCAGTGGGAATTTAATCTGGTGGCCAACGATCAGGTTAACGCCTTCTGTATGCCAGGCGGCAAGATAGTTGTTTACGAAGGCATTCTCCCTCTCACTCAGGACGAAACTGGCCTTGCCATTGTGCTTGGGCATGAAATTGCACATGCCGTTGCCAAACATTCTGCCGAGCAGCTCTCCAAGCAATATCGTCAGCAATATGCCGCACAAATAGGTGGCAGCGTGCTATCTCAACTGGCACAAGCTAAAGGAATGGCCAACACAGCTTCTCTGATTGACATGGTAGGACAGATCGGCTTCAACTTTGCTAACCTGAAGTATTCGCGAGACAACGAAACTGAGGCAGATCATCTAGGTCTAATCTTTGCTGCTATGGCTGGTTACGACCCGCAGTTAGCTATACCTTTCTGGCAGCGTATGGCTCAGCAAAGCGGTGGAAGTAATACAAGCGAACTGTTCAGCGACCATCCTTCTGACGAGAAACGATTAGCAGCTCTGCAGAAACTTATGCCCGAAGCACTCAAATACTACACGCCTACAGTTTCTGCTACTACTCAGAAAACAACTACCACAACTAAGAAGAAGACTACAAGCACAAAGAAGAAATAAGCCGTTTCCCCCGGCTCCACTCATAACGCTATAGCTCATCTATGCTGACAATACCCTTTACTACGCAGTAAATGATAATGTCGGCAAGGGAGCGAGCGTGAATCTTCTCCATGATATTCTTGCGATGAGAAATAACTGTCGTGGTGGCAAGATTGAGTTGTTGAGCTACTTCCTTATTTATATAGCCTTTACAAAGAAGAATTGCCACCTCAACCTCGCGTGAGGAAAGAACCTCCTTTTGGTCTATCTGACGAGCCATATTAATGGCATGATCATGCCCCATGTGCTGAAGAGCCATGATATCACTTACTATCTGCTTCTCTGACTGGCAGATATTAAGTGTATGAACATCCTTTATCTGCATATCGCCTTTCACCAAGACAATGGTCTTCTTGGGGAACTGACGAAAAAAATTAGGCTGCTGAAAATAGATGTTGGAGGATACAAAGAAATGAAGGAACCCGGACATATCTCCGTGTTCCATCAATTCTTTTGCACTTGAATAGACTTGTATATCTGCCATCGGCAACAGACGGCCTAGCAAATGCTGCAGGCCCATACATGTGAGTACATTACTGTCGATGACGGCAAATCTTATACAAACCATTTTACGTAACTGAAATCCTGACGGTGAGGCAGGTTCTCATTCTTAGGATACATGCGATAGCAAATCTTGAAACTTCCTGCATTGTCAACACTATGGCTAGTACGGAAAGTATATCGATTGCCTTCTACTTTCACCAGTTCAAAATCGTTTACATGATAGATGTGGTCTTCACCATGAATATCTGTTTGCAAGGTTACGAGTTCCACACCGATGGCATTATCCAAGCCAGCCTCGTCTATCACAACTTCTACGTTGTACTTCTTACCAGCCTCAATATTGCCGTTCAACACCTCTTCTGATTTTCTGATTTCTACGACGTTGACAGCATCCCAACGCTCGGCAACCGTCTCTTTCCAGAGTGCAATTTCGTTAGCCAATTTCCTGTTATCAGCATTGAGGGCAACAGAACGGTTATAAAGCTTGTTATAGAACTTGTTGTAATAATCATCCAACTGACGCTTCATGGTGTAATGGGGCGCAATCTGTGCAATTGAATTCTTTATTACCTTAATCCAACCGGGACTGTATCCCTTAGCGTTACGTGCATAATAGAGAGGCATTATCTCATTCTCAAGGAGTGAATAAAGGGTGGCAGCATCCAGCTGATCCTGATACTCCTGATTCTGATAGGTACGCTTATCTGTAAGCGCCCAACCAGCACCTTCACGATAACCCTCAAGCCACCATCCATCTAGAACTGACAGGTTGATAACACCATTCATCTCGGCCTTCTCGCCTGACGTACCTGATGCCTCAAGAGGACGGGTAGGTGTATTCATCCAAATATCTACACCACTTACCAAACGACGAGCCAACTGCATGTCGTAATTCTCGAGGAAGATAATCTTACCCAGAAACTCTGGACGCTGGCTTATCTCGTAAATCTTCTTGATAAGACCCTGCCCTGCCCCATCTGCAGGATGGGCCTTTCCTGTGTAAAGGAACTGAACCGGATAGTTAGGGTTGTTAACAATCCTGCTGAGACGCTCCAAATCAGTAAACAGCAGATGAGCACGCTTGTATGTAGCAAAACGACGACCGAAACCAATCAACAGGGCATTGGGATTAATCTTCTCCATCAGATTAACTACACGTGAAGGATCACCCTGGTTCTTCAACCAGCTATCGCGGAACTTCTCACGGATATAGTCAATCAATTTGGCCTTCAGAGTCATACGGGTCTTCCAAACCTCTTCGTCGCTTACATTATAAATAGCCTCCCAGATGGCTTGATTACTCTGGTCATTGATGTGATTGGCATCGAAATGCTTAGCATATAACAGACGCCACTCGTTGGCACACCATGTGGGGAAGTGAACGCCATTGGTTACATAGCCTACATGACTCTCCTCAGGGAAATAACCCTTCCAGATTCCAGCAAACATCTTCTTGCTTACCTCGCCGTGCAACCAGCTTACGCCATTTACCTCCTGAGAGGTATTGCAGGCAAAGGTTGACATACAGAAGCGCTCTGAATGGTCATCGGGATTCATACGACCCATACCAATGAACTCATCCCAGGTTATACCCAACAGCTGAGGATAACCGCTCATGTATTTGCTGAAGAGACCCTCGTCAAAATAGTCATGACCAGCAGGAACAGGTGTATGAACGGTATAGAGAGAAGAAGCACGAACCAGTTCTAGAGCCATTGTGAAGTTCATGCCTTCATTAACGTAATCAACCAGGCGCTGAACGTTGCAAAGTGCAGCGTGACCTTCGTTACAATGATAAATATCTTTCTTGATACCAAGTTTCTTTAAAGTCAGCACGCCACCAATACCAAGCAGGATTTCCTGCTTCAGACGGTTTTCCCAATCGCCACCATATAGGGCATGAGTGATACTGCGGTCGTACTCAGAGTTCATCTCGTTATCTGTATCGAGGAGATAAAGCTTGATACGGCCTACATTTACACGCCACACATATGCGTGTACATGATAATTCATATAAGGTACGTCAACAACCATAGGTGTGCCGTCCTCATTCAACTGCTGCTCTATGGGCAGTGTACCAAAGTTCTGTGCCTCGTAATTGGCAATCTGCTGGCCATCCATACTCAGAGTCTGAGTAAAATAGCCGTATCGATACAAGAAACCTATCGCACACATATCCACGTTAGAGTCGCTGGCCTCCTTCAGATAGTCACCAGCCAAGATGCCCAAACCGCCAGAATAAATCTTCAGTACCTGATTCAAACCATACTCCATGCACAGATAGGCTACGCTGGGACGTGACTTGTCAGGCTCAACATCCATATAAGTACGGAACTCATCGTACACATCATTCATCTTCTGGATTATAGCCTTGTCCTTAGCCAACTTCTCCATCTTCTCAAAGCTGATGCGTTCTAACAGCAAGACGGGGTTTTGGTGACAATCCTCGTACAATGTTTTATCGAGGAGACGGAACAGACTTCTTGCATTGTGGTTCCAAGACCACCACATATTATGAGCGAGTTCTTCCAACCTACTCAACTCTGCAGGAATATTACTCTTAACTGTAATAGGTTTCCAACAGGGTTGGTTAGTATTACTTGCCTTAATCTTCATGATTTATTTGTTAATAGTTATAATGAATAAAAATTATTTCAATCTCTTATTTCTGTTGTTCAATGCTATATTGTAAGCCTCATAGTAGTAACTTATGAAATGTTTCCAGAGAGCTTTTTCGGCAAGCTTGGAAGCTTTCTTACGAACAGCATCCTGTTTCTTGCTATCTAAAGAGGAATATTGTGCAATGCTCGTTAAAACATTGTCAACCACTTCACTGAAGTTATAGTCGTTACGTACTATCACCTCTACACCATCCTGAATCTTGCTCGCACGGCCCAATTCTTTATTGGCCCACATGCCAAAGCCGGAAACAGATGTCGTGATACAAGGAACATGGAACGCAACTGCTTCCAACGGAGTGTAGCCCCAAGGCTCGTAATAAGAGGGGTAAACGGCAAGGTCGTTACCAATCAGCAAATCGTAATACGGCATATCAAAGATGCCATCATTGCCGTCAAGATAACAGGGAACAAAGATAACCTTAACCTGACTATCCTTATTATTATGCATACCATGTGAATGCAGGAAATTAATCACACCATCATGCTCCTGATTATGGAGCGTGTGAGTGTACAGCGGGTCTACAAGAGGCGTATCGTAAACAGTATCAAACCTTAGTCTGTCCTTAAGATCGGCACGTGGTGAGTCCATCCAACCAGGGACTTGAATCAGTGCCAGGACAGGACGCTTAAGATTCTGCTCGTACAAACCACGATACATAGTCTCGAGGAACACATCTATACCCTTGTTCTTATATTCGTAACGTCCACTGGTAGCCACCACAAGTGTATCGTCAGTAAACTCTACACCTGTAAGAGCGTTTGCTACACGGAATATCTGCTTGCGGGCTTTCTCTCTGGCTGCAGTAAACTTGGCGCCACGAGGAACAAAGTCTTGCTCGAAACCATTCATCAGAACGGCATCACATTCTTTGTCCAGCAACTCTTTGCACTCGTTGGCTGTAACATCGCTAACGGTTGTAAAACAGTCCACATTATGTGCTGTCTGTCGCTCAATACTATGCTTCGACTCCATGTTTAGTTCCTGAGCCATCTGATTGCCATTGTATGCCCACAGATAATCATACAGGGGCTTACGGTTGCCGGCTATGCTGCGCCCGATACTGGTAGCATGAGTGGTAAAGATGGTTGCAATCTGAGGTACTTTCTGCTGGATATATAATGCACCCATGCAAGTCATCCATTCGTGTACCTGATATACGACATTCTTTTTCTTTTTCAGATTATGACGATAGAAGCTTTCAACCACCAGTCCGGCTGCGTATGCAAACATACAGGCTTCGTCGTAGTCGCCGTATGCATGTAGGCTATCAACCTGATAATAGTTCCATGCGGCTGCGTAAATATCGTTCTTTATAGCAAAGTACGGAGTGAAGTCGACTAAGATTACATAGGGCTGACCAGGAATGTTCCAACGGCCAACACGAATGCGTAAACCTTCCTCGACTGCTTTCTTTGTCCAAGAAGGCCACAATTTCTTGTCTTCCAAAAAGAGGGGATTCTCCTTATTCATCCAAACATCAGGACCAACGAAGACAAGATTATCTTTATTAGTTTCCTGGAGTGTCTTTGCTCTGGTACTAAGTACGGTGTAAATACCACCAACTTTATTACATACTTCCCAACTGCTTTCAAAGATAAAGTCGGGACTTAACTTTTTTTCTGCCATTAGATTAAAACCTTATACTCTTAAATCGAGTGCAAAGTTATAACAATTATCTGAGTGCACGAAATCATTATTCGTTTTTTTGACTTAAGTCAATACATAACAAAAAGAGGAAGCTGTGTCAAAATAAAGATGTACCTTATGTATTTATAGTCCGTACGGGACGGATACCGAGTCCGTACGGGACGGACTAGGAGTTCGTACGGGACGGACAAAAAACTTCCACGTAATCTCTTTATCTCGACACAGCCTCTTCATCCTATTATTTTATAGGTGAAATGCAGATGTGCAGAGTATGGTTGTCAAAAATATAGTTACCACTTGTTATCTCGTACTTTCGAAGAGGGCCAGGACCGCAACTTCCATTTCCGATTCCTCGCATGGCTGCATCCAGATGGAGAACAACCTCAGGACGACGAATATTCTTCAATTCGTGCAAGTATTTGGTATGCCACAAATCCTCGTCGGTATAATGCTGCGCACTAAACATGAAGGGTGAAGAAAGCCCCGTAATGCGGATTCCCTTACCACTATTGTCAGTAAGCTGAAGCCAGTTTACATCGCAACGCTCGCCCATGCTCTGGGGCTTGATATATTCTTCCTGCATACCGCTTACTGTGTTGGTATAGCAACCTACGAAGGCACAGTCCTTACGGTCGGGATAGTTCTCCATGGGGCCACGACCCAGGTATTCTACATTCTCCAGACTCTTGTCTAAAACGGCCTGAAGACCCAGACGACGGAAGTCTTTATTTGTTGTGTGTATATAAGAACAAATATCAATATTGCCATCATTATCGAAAGTATAATCTACATGTGTTTGCACACTTGAACTTTCATCTCTACCACCATAATAAGTCTTATTTACAACAATATGAGTATATATATTTCCATTATCATCTGCTTTGCAAAGATTTACGCCTTTTAAAACACCACGAATATTCATGTCACCAACACGATCGTTATTGATGCTTCTGTATCCGTTGAAGAGGAAATTCTCATCGCTCTGTCCAAGCATCTGTTTGCCTCCGTATGTCAAATCAACTAAGGCTCCTGTTTTCTTACTAACGCCAAAGCTCCAATCATTACCATAGACATTAAAACAATCTGATGTTTCCTCAATTTTGACATTGTCTTCAACATGTTGCTTATTCTCATTTGAATAAGTATTCTCCTTCAGTACTATCTGCTCAGCAGCAACGCTATGACCGGCAGGAGCCCATATAGTTGCTTCCTTCAGTTCAAGGGAGAGATTTAAATAATAAGCACAGTCTGTATCGTCCGGAACTTCCACAGGCATATCAATATCTACACTATCTGTGGGCTGAACGGCAGGCATATTGGTGATTCCGCTACGTATAATACGACCATCACGCAGCAATTCATACTTCAGGGTGTATGCACCCAGATCATGGAAGCAATAGCGGTTACGGATACGAATCTTATTTTCAGGAGTCTTGCGGAAATCGACGTACTGATAAACCTTCTTCACCTGCTCTAACTTAGGCGTTACATGACGGTCGGCTGTGATGATACCGTTGCAACAGAAGTCATTATCGTTGGGATAATCGCCAAAGCCGCCACCATAATACATATTAGTCTGAGGCTCGCCATATTTGCAAAGGCTCTGGTCTACCCAGTCCCAGATGCAACCGCCAATCATGCGCTTGCTTCCGAACTCGATGTAATCCCAATATTCCTTCAAGTTTCCAATAGCATTACCCATTGCATGAGCATATTCGCAAAGGAAGAAGGGACGGTTTGCCAGACTCTCGTTTCTATCCAACTGAATCATGTGTTCGATGCTGGGATACATTCGGCTATCCATATCGGCAACCTCGTTCATGCCCTCGTAATGGATAAGTCTGCCATCCAGCGCCTGAATAGCTTTCTTGCTGGCAACAAAGTTATCGCCGCCACCGCACTCGTTACCCATACTCCAGAAGATAACGCTGGCGTGATTGCGGTCACGCAGCACCATACGCTGCTGACGATCTACGTACTGGCCCTCCCATGCAGGATTCTTAGACAAACTGTGGTTAGCATGACATTCCACATCGGCCTCGTCCATCGTATAGATACCGTAGTAATCATACAGGGCATACATACGTGGGTCGTTGGGATAATGACTGGTACGAACGGTATTCAGATTGTAACGCTTCATGAGCAGAATATCCTCAATCATACTCTCCACGGGAATTGCCTTTCCGTAAACGGGATGTGTATCATGGCGGTCAGCACCCTTAAACATCACGCGCTTACCATTGATAAATACCTGACCATTGCGGTTTTCGATGTTGCGGAAGCCGTACTTTTGCGTACTTACGTCGCCATTTACAATAATATCTACTGTGTACAGATTAGGTGTTTCTGCGCTCCAGAGCTGAGGCTCACGAACTTGGAAGAATGGACGGATGGTACGCTTCTCGCCCTTCTGCAACTTGGCAGCCGTCATCTTACAAATCTGAACAATCTGACCGTTAGGGTCGTAAAGTTTACACTCTACGATAGCATCCTGAGCCTTCTTATCAAGGTTCTGAAGAGTAAGGTCGATGTTCAGCGTGGCCCTACCATAACCTCTTCTTCCAAAACGGGTTGTGAGGTAAGCGTCCTGAACCTGTACCTTCTGGCGAGCCTCCAGATAAACGTCACGATGAATACCGCTCAGACGGAACATATCCTGATCCTCAAGGTAAGAACCATCGCTCCATCGATAAACTTCTACGCAAACCAAATTCTGCTGACCAATCTTCAGATACTGGGTAACGTCAAACTCAGAATCGTTGTTAGGCCCCTGCGTATAACCTACCTTCTGACCATTCACCCAAACGTAGGCAGCACTATAAATTCCATTGAAATGCAGATAAATCTCGCGCCCATTCCATGAAGCAGGCACCTCAAAAGTCCTACGATAACTGCTTACGGCATTGGGCTCCTTAACAACGGTGTAACCTTCCTGACCACGAATGTAAGGAGGCTGGTTCTTAAACGGATAAGTTACGTTGGTATAGATGGGAGTTCCGTAACCCAACATCTCCACGCAACTGGGAACCTGAATAGTTTTCCAAGATGATGCATCGTAGTTTGTCTTGTAGAAATCAGCCGGACGGTCCTCTGGCTTTGGAACCCAATTAAATTGCCATTGTCCGTTGAGCATCAGACGCAAACTGCTGTTGGGCCAAAGCCAAGGCTTACGGTAAGCTTCATCGGCCTGCATTTCCTTTTCACTGGCATAGAGCAACATAGTAGCACGACCAGGCTCTTTGTTAATGCCATAGATAGCTTGGTTCTCCCACTCGTGCTTGCTGGTGTTCTTTTCTGCTTCAGCAACCACCTTCAGGTCGGTCTTCACCAACTGCCACTTTACAAACACATCAGAATCACTGGCCTTCATCTGCCAAACATGGCCCCCAGGCTGACAGTTATCGTTATATCCCAGTTTCAGACCACCAGCAGCACAAGTCAGCGTAACAGAGCCATCGGCCTGTGTCTGAAGTTTCCACATCTGATTGGGATTGCCTCCATTGGCATCCCAAGTTATCACCTGCGCTTCGCGGTCACCGTTGTTACCGTTGTCAAGTGCAACGCTTCCGTAGGGATTAAACAGCACATTGTAATCGCCACGAGCAGAGGGATGAATCTGCCAAACCTGAGTCATGGCCTTCTTATTAACCGGACTGAAAGTAATGGTCCCGTTCTGACAATCAAGAGCCAGACCCTCGCCAATCTCCAAGCGATACCCCTGAGTCTTATTGAACTGCTGAGCCGCAATACTCAGCACAAAAGCAAATAAAATGCTAAAGGTTAAAGAAAAACGCTTCATTTTAATATGGTTATTATTAATATTTGTTATTTCATGGCTACAAAGATAGTGAAATTCATGGATATTTCTTATTTTTGTATCTGAAATTTACATTTACCAATCAAAATAATACAATTATGTTAAGACTGAATTGTTTCTTCCAGGCCAAGAAAGGCCAGTACGAACGTGCATTAGAAGCTGCTATTGCACTGGTTGCCAAATCTCAGAACCACGCCGGATGCGTTGCCTACGATTGTTTCGAAAGCGCTACACGCCCCGATGTATTCTGCATCATTGAGACATGGAAAGACCAACCCTCCCTTGATGCCCACAGCCAAACGCCAGAATTCAAGCAGTATGTTGGCATCATCAATGAATGCGGTGAAATGAAGATTGAAGTAATGGAAAAGTAAAATTACCCAACAAAAGAGAGCAACCTCATTTTTGAAGTTGCTCTCTTTTATTAAGTGTATCTTGGAAGAACCTTAATTAGTTCTTGAAGAAATCTTTAACTGCCTCGTTGGGCACCATCTGCTCATCGAAAGAGTAAGAACCTGTCTCAGGATTCTTTACCATCTTGATAACTTTGGTATATGAACGGCCATCAGTCTTACCAGTCTGAAGAGAGGCCACTGTTTTCTTTGCCATAGTTCTTAATGAATGTTTATTGGTTATTGGTTATTGGTTATTGAGGAAGGAATTACCATAACCTCTAACCTATAACCTCTAACCTTTTTGGTTATTACTTGATTTCCTTGTGAACAGTCATCTTCTTAAGGATGGGATTGTACTTCTTGAGCTCAAGACGCTCAGGAGTATTCTTCCTGTTCTTGGTGGTAATATAACGAGATGTACCAGGCAGACCGCTTTGCTTCATCTCTGTGCACTCCAGAATAACCTGTACTCTGTTGCCTTTTTGCTTCTTTGCCATAATTTGTACTCCTTATTATTAACCAATTACTTTAATATCCTTCCAATCACAAAATCCCTGAGAAACAGCGCTCTTGAGAGCTGCATCCAGACCTACCTTATTAATATAGCGCAGACCTGCAGCACTGATGCTCAGTGAAATCCAGCAGTCCTCCTCTACATAATAGAACTTCTTGGTGAACAAGTTCACATCGAAGTGTCTCTTAGTGCGACGCTTTGAGTGGGAAACGTTGTTGCCAATCATGGCCTTTTTCCCTGTAATTTGACAAATCTTAGACATTTCTACCTTTTCTTTTTAGTCTATTCCAATAACAACTTCTTCCAAACAGGGCACAAAGGTACAATAATTTATCTGAACCACAAATACTTTGAACTTTTTTTTTGTCTTTATATCACATTTCTGCTGTATGCAGGAGCAGAAACAGGGCAAAATTCCTTGTTCAAATACTTATAATAGCCCGTTATAGCTATCATTGCTGCATTATCTGTGGTATAACTGAACTTAGGAATAAAGACTTTCCAACCATAACGTTTGGCATAATCATAGAATGCATTGCGCAATCCATTATTGGCAGAAACACCACCGGCCACTGCCACTTGCTTTATCTTAAGGTCCTTGGCTGCCAGACGCAGTTTCTTCATAAGGATATCCACAATGGTCTTCTCGAGAGAGGCTGCCAAGTCGTTCAGATGATGCTCTATGAAATCAGGTTCTTCTGCCAACCAGTTACGGAGTGAATACAGGAAACTGGTCTTAAGTCCACTGAAACTGTAATCGTAACCTGCGATGTTGGGCTTTGAGAAGGTGAATGCTTCTGGGTTGCCTTGCCTTGCCAACTTATCTATGATCGGTCCGCCTGGATATCCAAGCCCCATAACCTTAGAACATTTATCTATAGCTTCGCCTGCTGCATCATCGATGGTCTGGCCTATTATTTCCATTTCATGGTAAGATTTCACCAATACTATCTGACTGTTTCCTCCACTTACCAACAGACAAAGGAAGGGAAATGTGGGCGACTCATAATCGTCATTCTCCGTATGAATGAAATGTGCCAGAATATGACCTTGCAAGTGATTGACATCAACCAGAGGAATGCCCAATGAAAGGGCCAACCCTTTGGCAAAGGAAACACCTACCAACAAGGAACCCATCAAACCCGGGCCGCGAGTAAAGGCAATAGCCGAAAGCTGCTCACGTTCTATGCCAGCCTTCTTTAATGCTGTATCAACAACAGGAACAATATTCTGCTGGTGGGCTCTGCTGGCCAACTCTGGCACCACCCCACCATATTCCATATGAACAGCTTGGCTGGCTATTACGTTGCTGAGCAGAATGCCATCACGGATAACAGCAGCCGATGTATCATCGCAACTACTTTCGATGCCAAGAATATATACGGGCCCTCTCCCGGCCTCCCCCAAAGGGGAGGTGGCTGAAACGCCGCTATGTTTTAACTCTTCCATTTTCTCAATTCTTCTTGACTATCCTCTATCTAAGCCCTCCCATTTGGGGGAGGGTTTGGGAGAGGGGCTTAGTGTGTAAGTATCTCTACACCATTCTCTGTCATTACATAGGTGTGTTCCCACTGAGCGCTGTCTGAGCAATCTTCTGTAAGGACAATCCATTCTGTTTCGTCCTCCTCATCGCCACAAACATGCCAATCACCGGCATTTATCATAGGTTCAATGGTAAAAGTCATACCAGGAACCAGCAGCATACCAGAACCTTTCTTGCCGTAATGCTCAACATCTGGCTCCTCATGAAACTCAAGCCCTACCCCATGTCCACATAGGTCTCTGACCACGGAGCAACCATTCTGATGGGCATATTTGGCAATAGCATTACCCAAGTCACCAACAAAGACGTAGGGTTCTGAACAGACTTTCTCGCCTATCTTCAGGCATTCCCATGCAATCTCAACCAAACGCCTACGCTCAGGAGTGGTCTTGCCAATGATAAACATACGGCTGGCATCAGCATAAAATCCATTCAGGATAGTGGTACAATCCACATTGATAATATCACCTTCCTCTAAGATATCGTACTCATTGGGTATTCCGTGACATACCACATCATTGATGCTTGTGCAGCATGAATTGGGATAACCCTCGTAGTTAAGAGGTGCAGGAATACCGCCATGAGAGGTGGTATAGTCATATACCAACTTATCTATCTCAAGCGTGCTCATACCCTCACGGATATGCTCAGCCACACAGTCCAAAACAGCCGTATTCAGTTCACCTGCTTTGCGGATGCCCTGAATTTGTTCTTGGGTCTTAATAAGAGAGGGAGTTGGCACCAGTTTGCCTTTCTCTTGCCAAGAGAGTATTATCCTGTCCATTTCAGTTGGTTCCAGTCCTGCAGGAACAAACCAACGTGGCCCCTTATTCTTCTTTTTCTTGTTGCTCATTACTTCTTAGCTGCAGCAATGTAAGAAAGAGACTCCTCACACTTTTCTGTAATGTAGTTCCAGTCTTTGGCTGCCACAACATCCTTGGGGAACAGTTTACTACCCATACCAACGCAGAAAGCACCAGCCTTCATCCATGCCGTAAGATTCTCCTTGTCAGGTGAAACGCCACCTGTTACCATAATCTTACTCCAAGGACAGGGAGCCATAACGCCCTTTACAAAAGCAGGACCATAAACATCGCCTGGGAAAACTTTTGTCAGATCGCAACCCAATTCCTGAGCATAACCTAACTCGCTTACGGAACCACAACCCGGGCAATAAGCCACCAGACGTCTGTTACATACTTTAGCAATATCGGCATTCAAGAGTGGACCAACCACAAAGCAGGCCCCCAACTGAATGTACAGACTTGCTGTAGGCGCATCAACGATTGAACCAACGCCCATTGCCATTTCAGGGCATTCTTTAGCAGCAAACTTCACACACTCGGCAAACACCTCGTGAGCAAAGTCGCCTCTGTTGGTAAACTCAAAAGCTCTGACGCCTCCTTTATAACAGGCCATGATTACTTGCTTTGCTATCTCAACATCTGAATGATAGAAAACAGGCACCATTCCTGTCTCCTTCATTTTGGTTAAAACCTGTATCTTATCGAACTTTGCCATAATCTGTTATCTTTGAACTCTACCACTGGTGTTTCCTGCAGCCAAGGATTCTACTTCCTGAATGTTAACCATATTAACATCACCTGGAATGGTGTGCTTCAGGGCACTTGCAGCAACAGCAAACTCCAAAGCATCGCCTTGTGACATTTTGCTTACCAAACCATGAATAATACCAGCGCTAAAGCTGTCGCCACCCCCTACTCTGTCTACAATGGGAGTTATCTCGTATCTACGACTCTGATAAAACTCTTTGCCATTATATATCAAAGCCTTCCAGCCATTATTGGAAGCGCTGAAACTCTCGCGCAGAGTGCTGATAACATATTGGAAGCCAAACTCTTGCTGCATCTTGGTAAAGATGGACTTATAACCATCTGCCTCCGTCTTTCCTGATTCTACATCAGAAGAAGGCTTGAAGCCAAGGCACATTTCTGCATCTTCCTCGTTGCCGATACAGACATCCACATATTGCATAAGCGGACGCATAATGCTCTGAGCTTTTTCTGATGTCCAAAGTTTCTTGCGGAAGTTTAGGTCGCAACTGACTGTAACACCTGCTTTCTTAGCTGCTATGCAAGCTTGCTTCAAACACTCAGCAGCTTTATCGCTAATGGCTGGTGTAATACCACTCCAATGGAACCAGTCGGCTCCTGCAAATATTTTTTCAAAATCAAAATCCTCAGGGTTAGCCTCACATATACTACTATGAGCACGATCATATATCACCTTGCTGGGACGTAAACTTGAGCCAGTTTCAAGGTAATAAATACCCAGTCTATCGCCACCACGAGCAAGAAAATCGGTGTGGACTCCAAATTTACGAAGACTGTTAACAGCGGCCTGACCTATCTCGTGAGCCGGCACTTTACTGACAAAAAAAGCATCATGACCAAAATTTGACAAACTGACTGCAACATTTGCTTCACCACCGCCATAATTTACATCAAAAGAATCTGACTGAACAAATCTGTTATTTCCTGGTGTTGAAAGGCGAAGCATAATCTCACCCATAGTAACTATTTTTGCCATAATAGAATTTCATTAAATGCTTATATCATGTATTATTTGAACTGCAAAGTTATACAATTTTTGCGAGATACATATTACACAACGATGTTTTTTTAACCTAACATGTTAAATAATGCACACTTTATACACGTAGTTTAAAATATTTTGTGTAATTTCGCTTTATGGAAGAAAAGATAAAAGGTAAACAAGGACTTATTTCAGTCAGCCCGATGCTTGTTTTTTTGGCTGTTTATACATCATCAAGTATCGTCGCAGGCGATTTCTATGCTGCTTCCATAATAGTTTCATTTCTGATTGCCTGTTTATATTCCATTTTCATCGTTAAGGAAAAAAATATTGAATCGCGCTTTGCTGTTTTAGCCAGAGGAGCAGCAAAAGAGGACATCATGACCATGGTGTTTATCTTTATTCTTGCAGGTGCATTCGCATCAACGGCCAAACAGATGGGGGCCATAGATGCAACTGTTACTATGACCCTTAGTTTAATGCCCATAAAGATGATGCTCTGCGGATTGTTTATTGCCTCCTGTTTTGTTTCTCTGAGCATTGGCACAAGCGTAGGAACCATTGCTGCATTAACACCTATTGCTTGCGGCATTGCTGAAAAAACAGGGCAAAACCTACCCTTACTAATAGCTGTTATTGTAGGTGGCGCATACTTTGGGGACAACCTGAGCATTATCTCTGATACTACCATCATGGCTACCAAGACACAAGGTTGTAAGATGAAAGACAAGTTCCGATACAATCTCAAGATAGCACTACCTGCTGCCATTATAACGTTAATTCTGTATCTGATTGAAGGTTCAGAGGTTGCAGGAAACGAAATCAACAGAGAGATAAACTATCTTCTCATTATACCTTATATATATATAATAGTGGCAGCCTTGTGTGGTATGAATGTAATGATGCTTTTATCGTCAGGTACCATATTGGCAGGAGTAATGGGGTTGTCCTTTGGCAAGTTATCGCTTTACGAATGGTCAACTGCCATGAATAATGGTATATTGGGAATGGGTGAACTGATTATTGTTACCCTTCTGGCAGGCGGAATAATTGAGGTTATGAGGAAAAATGGAGGCATTGAGTATCTGAAGACAATGCTCACCAGAAAAATAAAAAGCAAAACGGGTGCTGAAATCAGTATAGCCGGACTGGTAATCCTTACAGATTTCTGTACAGCCAATAACACTATCGCCATACTTACTACAGGACCTCTTGCAAAAGAAATATCTTCACATTACAAGATAGATCCCAAACGGACTGCAAGCATACTGGACACCTTCAGTTGCTTTGCCCAAAGTATTATCCCTTATGGCGCACAGCTACTTATTGCTGGCGGACTGGCATGTATTAATCCGCTCGAGGTTATACCTTATTTATATTATCCATTCATATTAGGAACTTTTGCATTCTTATATATCATTTTCAAACATGAACAATAAACTTTTCATTTTAATTACTGCCCTACTGCTTGTATCCTGCTGGGACAATAAGACCAAGAACCAGCAGCAAGCTGAAGAAACCGGGGATTCTCTTGTAAGTGCGGAGAAATTGGTCTTTTCCAGAAGTTACTTCAACAAAAAGACTAAAATCTTTGACAGCGAGCTACCTAATTACAGCATAAACATAGAAGTAAAATATGCAGAGGGAGAAAGTAAGGCAGCTCAACTCATTAACCAACAACTGGTTTCCTTCTTATTCGGGAATACAATTATGCCCTTTGAAGAGGCAAAGAATCATTTTGCCGACTCATTATCCACGGAATATGAGAAGGAGCTAAAAGATTTCTACGATCCTGATAACGAATATCAGGACACATACGCCTACGAATACACCCAGACAGGCAAAGTCTCTGAAGATGCTCCGGAAGGCATCATTGCCTATACCAACAGAATAGAAATGTATACAGGCGGTGCACATGGTGGTGCATTAGAGAGTTATATTAATTTTAATGAAAAAACAGGTAAGATTATTACATGCGACGAGCTCTTTGGCAATAAGCAAGATGCTGTAAAGAAACTCATTAAGGAGCAAATCATTAAAGATAACGACTGCAAAACAGAAGAGGAACTGGTAGAAAAAAGAAGTATCTTCTCGTTAGGCGATGTGTATATTTCAGACAACAATTTCCTGATAGAGAAAGACAGCATAATGTTCTGCTACAATCCATACGATATTGCACCTTGGTCGGAGGGCTTTATCTTTGCTAAACTTTCATACAAAGAACTTGAAGGACTGATTACACCTAACCTTATAAAAAATTGACAAAAGGAATGGACATCATCTTGAAATATTTTCCCCACCTAACCCAGGAGCAGATAAACAAATTCCAGGCGCTGAATGAGCTTTATCACGATTGGAATGCAAAAATCAATGTAATTTCGCGCAAGGACATTGACAATCTGTATGAGCATCATGTACTACACTCATTAGGTATTGCCGAACTTATCCGTTTCAAGCCTGGCACAAAAGTTATGGATTTGGGCACAGGAGGCGGGTTCCCAGGTATTCCCCTTGCCATCATGTTTCCAGAATCATCTTTCCACTTGGTAGACTCCATAGGCAAAAAAGTTAAGGTCTGTCAGGAAGTTGCCAACGCACTATCCCTTCAGAATGTCACCACCCAATGGAGCAGAGCTGAAGAAATTAAAGACACTTATCACTTTGTGGTTTCCCGAGCCGTAATGCCATTGGCAGACCTGGTTAAAATTATTCGAAAGAATATCAGTAAAGAACAGATTAATGCATTGCCTAACGGCATTATCTGTCTGAAAGGCGGTGAGTTGGAAAATGAGACACTTCCGTTAAAAAAACAAACTCAGATATATCCACTGTCCGATTATTTTGAAGAACCATTTTTTGAAACCAAAAAAGTTGTTTATACGCAATTATGTTAATCAAAGCATTCACATTTAACCCCGTTGGTGAAAACACCTATTTAATTTGGGACGAAGAAACAAAAGAAGCTGCCATCATTGATGCTGGCATGAGTAATAACAGAGAAAATGCTGCTGTAAGCGATCTTATCGATAAGGAGAACCTGCTCTTAAAATATGCTTTACAGACGCACATGCATTTCGACCATGTCTGGGGACTGTCTTATATCAAGGAGACTTACAATCTCAGGCCTTTATGTCACGCAGCAGATGAAATTATCTATAGTCAGGCTCCAGAAATGACAGGTATGTTCCGACTTTCTATGAACTGGAACCTTCCTGCCATTGAACGATACATCGATGAAGGAGAAACATTCCAGTTAGGAAATACTGTAATAAAAGTTCTGCACACACCCGGGCATACTCCTGGCGGATTAAGTTTTTACATCGAATCTGCTCACACCTTATTTACTGGCGACACCCTATTCCAAGGCAGTATAGGCAGGACAGACCTCCCTGGCGGGGACTTAACAGAGGAAATTAACAGTATTAAGAATAAGATACTGACATTACCGTCTGATACTATTATCTATTCTGGACATGGCCCAGAAAGTAGTATTGGATGGGAGTTAAAATACAATCCGTTCTTATAAGGAAAATTTATTTTTGGGGAATCATTATATCCCGTAGGCTGTAGTTGTCCAATAGGCAACTACGGTCTACATGCCCTCTTATGCCATTAACATACCCTTCGGGGGTGAACTGCCATAAAACAATAGGTACATCATCACAGAGCTCAGGCTGTTCATCTGTATGGTATCTGGCAATGAAGAACTTATATTTCTTGTATTTGCCAGACAAAAACTTATTATAGAAGTTTACACCAGTATAGATAATAGGTCTTACTCCGTACACTCTCTCTATTTCTTCCAAAAGAACCTTTAACTGCGAATGAAATTGTCCAAGAGAAACCCTGCCACGGTGTTCAACATCAACAACAGGAATCAGGTCTTGCATTTTAATATCAAAATTCGAGGAGAAATTCTCGAACTGGACTAACCCGCTTGCCTTGGGACTGAAAAAATGATATGTACCAACAGGAATTCCTAATCTTCTTGCCTCACGGATATTCTTCTGATACTCATCATCTACATGTGATGCTGATTCTGTACCTTTTATATATACATAACTGGCGTTGACATCTGTTGCAACCATATCCCAATTAATGGCCCCTTGATGGTGGGACACATCAATACCATATATTGAGGGAACCTTGTGTGGCCTTAAATTATGTAACCTGACCTCTGGAACAAAATTTACAATAGCAGCAGGAGCATCTGGCTTATACAATGGGTCAGGTACAGGCAATACATATTCCTGGGCATAATGTTTCTCTATTTCCTTGCCGGTCTTTTTATCGGCATAGACATAAACACCAATACCCCAATAAAGCAGTATGCCTATAACAAATGGTTTCACTAAAAAGATACGGACAATATTATTCAATTTCCATTCCGTGATATACACATTCAAAGTTCTTACCCTTAATACTGGGGAATTGACTTCTTGAATCTATATCGTTACGGGAACGTAAATGATCTATTATTTTATTGTAACAGTCCTGTCGGCTATAAGCTTTAACACGAGCTACAAAAAAAGTATCAACGTATTGGAATTTTTGAGTCTGAGGAATGGGAATAACCCTCTTGAACATGATGGAGCCATCATACCAACCAGGATTATAATCTGAGAACACATCTGTCTTTGTTTTGGCAGCATCTGACTGGGCATCATGAGAAGCAGCACCAATATTCTTGAACTCCTCCATATTGGCAGCAGTTGTCTTAATGATAATAAAGTATGCCTTCCCATGTACCTTATATCGCTTAGGATACATATTTGAACTCTCAACATACTGAGCTATGTCAGCCATTAAGAACTCATCTAAATCTACTTCGGGAATGGACTGAAGAAAGTCAAATGCCTCCTCTATAGTATATGCAAAAACCTCGCTATCGAAATATCTTAAATATAAATTCATCCAATTTAGTTTTAATCAAAAACGGTTGCAAAAGTACAGAAAAAATATCAATAAAGGAAAAATAACCATAACAAAAAGTGCCAATATACATATTTTAATATATTGACTCACAAAATATTGGATAATTTTATGTACCTTTGCAAACTTAAAAAAAATTGCATCTCAAAATAACGACTTGTAAACGTTTATGTTAGAAATAAAAAAACCACATCTATCTTTTGTAGCAGAATTCAATCCAGATTCTGAAAAACTTATTCACGAACACAATGAAGGGAAAATGCCAATATTACCTCTCAGGGATAATGCATTGTTTCCTGGTACAATTATACCCATTACGGTAGGACGTCCCAACAGCATCAAGGCCGTGAAAATGGCAGAAAAGACAAACGGAATCATTGCCACTTTTTCACAAAAACAAGAGGACGTAAATTCTCCTTTTATTGAGGACCTGTATCCGTTGGGATGTGCATGTAGGCTTGTTCATCTTATGAAACTGCCTGACAATACATATACAGCTTTGCTTCAGGCAATGAACAGAGTAGAACTTGTTCAGTTTAGCCATACAAAAAACGGTTTTGAAGGTATTGTGGCAGACAAAACAGATATTATACCATCTGCTTCTGAAAGGGATGAATACTTCGCCATGCTTAACATTCTCAAGGAGAAATTCAATAATCTGACTCACCTTCTTGATAACTATCCTTCAGAGATTACCAACTTCCTGAACGGGCTTCCTATCTCCACGTTCATGCTGAACATCTATTGTAGCTATCTGCCCATAGATGTAAAACAGAAATATCAGTTACTGGCCTGTGAAACAGAACACGACAGACTGGCAAACTGTATCCGAGTCATCAATAATCTGTTGGATTTAGCCACAATCAAACGTAATATTGAACGTAAGACGCAGTCTGACCTCGACCAGCAACAGCGCGAATACTTCCTGATGCAGGAGGTTAAGAACATTCAGGCAGAGTTAGGCAACAAGGACGAGTTCTCCGTCAAGCAGGAAGATATTGCCAGACTACAGAACGAGGCCGAGAAGAAAAAGTGGAGCAAGGACGTTAAGGATTATTTCCTTAAGGAAGTGGCTAAACTTGGCAGAATCAACATCCAGTCGCCCGACTATAATGTCCAGCTTACCTATCTTCAGACTATCATTCAGTTACCTTGGAATGAATATACCAAGGATAACATGAACATTGTGAACGCTGAGAAAATCCTAAATCACGACCATTATGGGATGGAGAAGGTAAAGGAGCGTATTCTGGAGCATCTGGCTGTTCTTAAGATGCGAAAGGACAAGAAGAGCCCCATTATCTGCCTTTACGGCCCTCCAGGTGTAGGTAAGACCAGTCTTGGCAAGAGTATTGCAAGTGCCTTGAACAGGAATTATGTTCGAATAAGTCTTGGTGGTGTTCATGACGAGAGTGAAATTCGTGGACATCGCAGGACATATATCGGAGCCATGCCTGGCAGAATCATTAAGGGTATGCAGAAAGCAGGAAGCGGAAATCCTGTCTTTATCCTGGATGAGATTGATAAAATCTCTACTAACAATGTTAATGGAGACCCATCTTCTGCACTATTGGAAGTGCTTGACCCAGAACAGAATAATGCATTCCATGACAACTATCTCGACATCGATTATGACCTCAGCCAAGTAATGTTTATTGCTACGGCCAATGACACAAATACCATTCCCCGTCCATTGTTGGACAGAATGGAGCTTATAGAGCTTAGCGGATACATTACAGAAGAAAAGATTGAAATCGGGAAGCGTCACCTTGTTCCCAAGAAGAAAATTGAGAATGGACTGGACGATATCAAGAATCTTAAGCTTCCCAAGAAATCCCTTGAGTTCCTCATCGAGAAATATACACGTGAAAGTGGTGTTCGTGGGTTAGAAAAGCAGATTGACAAGCTGTTCCGCAAAATTGCTTTAAAAGTTGCCAAGGGAGAGGTTGACGAGAACATTTCCATTAGCGAAAACTATATTGAGGAACTGCTGGGCAAACCCCTCTTCAATCGTGATATCTACCAAGGAAACGAGTTTGCTGGTGTTGTAACCGGACTTGCCTGGACCAGTGTAGGTGGCGAGATTCTCTTTATTGAAACAAGCCTAAGCAAGGGAAAGGGTACCAAACTGACACTTACCGGTAATCTGGGTGATGTGATGAAGGAAAGTGCCATGCTTGCATTGGAATACATCAAGGCACATGCTGAAGATTTAAACATCGATATCCGTATCTTTGACAATTATAACATTCACATTCACGTTCCAGAGGGAGCCGTTCCAAAGGACGGTCCCAGTGCAGGTATAACTATTGCCACAAGTATTGCCAGCATACTCACCCAGCGTAAGGTCAGGAATAATCTTGCCATGACCGGTGAGATAACACTACGCGGTAAAGTCTTACCCGTTGGTGGTATTAAGGAGAAAATTTTGGCTGCCAAGCGTGCAGGTATAACAGATATAGTAATCTGTAACGACAACAGGAAGGACATTGATGAAATTCCTCAGATGTATCTTACCGGACTTACCTTCCATTATGTGGAGACAATAGCTGACGTCTTGAAATTCGCCCTTTTGGACGAGAAAGTCAAGAATGCTGTTGAATTCAAGATTGACGAAGAAAAGAAGAACGTTGAGGCATGACATTTCAATTATTACATACTGACGACAAGACAGCGGCACGTGCAGGTCTTATAACTACAGATCACGGCCAGATAGAAACACCCATCTTTATGCCCGTGGGTACTGTTGGAAGTGTCAAAGGTCTTACCGTCAATGATCTCAAGACTCAGGTACAGGCACAAATCATCCTGGGGAACACCTATCATCTTTATCTCAGGCCTGGTACTCAGATATTAGAAAAAGCTGGAGGCTTGCATAAATTCAACGGATGGGACAGACCCATTCTTACAGACAGCGGCGGCTTTCAAGTCTTTTCACTTACGGGAATCAGGAAACTTACTGAGGAAGGATGTACCTTCCAGAGCCACATAGATGGTAGCAAGCACATGTTCACCCCTGAGAAGGTGATGGATATTGAGCGCAGCATAGGAGCTGACATTATCATGGCACTTGATGAATGCCCTTCAGGTACCAGCGATTTCAATTACGCAAAGAAAAGTCTGGGTCTTACTCACCGTTGGCTCGACAGATGTTTCCAGCGGTTTAATGAGACAGAACCTCTGTATGGCTATAATCAAAGCCTCTTCCCCATTGTACAAGGATGCACTTATAAAGAACTGAGAATACAAAGTGCCGAGTTTGTTGCCAGTAAGGAAGCTGACGGCAATGCCATTGGTGGATTAGCTGTAGGAGAACCCACAGAGGTTATGTACGAGATGATTGAGGTGGTTAACGAAATCCTGCCAAAGGACAAGCCCAGATACCTGATGGGTGTAGGAACCCCTGCCAACTTGCTTGAAGCTATTGACAGAGGCGTAGATATGTTTGATTGCGTCATGCCCACACGTAATGGACGTAATGCCATGCTATTCACCAGTGAGGGGATTATGAATATGCGCAACAAGAAGTGGGAGGACGATTTCTCCCCCATCGATCCTAATGGTACAGCAGATGTCGATGTATTCTACTCTCGTGCCTATCTGCATCACCTTTTCAAAGCTCAGGAGTTGCTGGCTTTGGAGATTGCTTCCATCCATAACCTTGCCTTCTATCTATGGCTGGTTAAGGAAGCCCGTAAACATATTCTGGCTGGTGATTACTCATCATGGAAGAGTGGCATGATCAGGAAAGTAACCAATAGATTATAAGATTGTTTCATGAAGGTTACATTTTTAAAGCGAATAGACAGATACCTGATAGGTAAGTTTTTGGGGACATATATATTCTCCATCCTGCTTATTATCAGCATTGCTGTTGTATTCGACTTTAACGAAAATGTTGACCGCTTCACCACATACCATGCTTCCGGGAAAGGTATCTTTTATTATTATCTGAATTTTATTCCTTATTACGCTAACCTTTTCAGTTCTCTGTTTGTATTTCTTAGCGTTATCTTCTTTACATCCAAACTCGCAGATAACAGCGAGATAATAGCCATGATAAGTACAGGAATGAGCTACAGAAGGTTAATGCTCCCCTATCTTATCAGCTCTGCTATCATTGCCTGTGCCACATTCTATCTGGGTTCCGAGGTAATACCGCGTGGAAGTATCAAACGACTGGTCTTTGAGAACCAATACAAGAAGAACAAAAAGAACCCCACGTATGCCGATCGTGTTCAGCTTCAGGTAGATAAAGGGGTTATTGCATATATGGAGCATTTCGATGGGATTAGCAAGACGGGCATTCACTTCAACCTTGACAAGTTCAAGAACAAGAAGTTGGTTTCCCATCTTACAGCAAGCAGTGTTAAATATGATACACTTAGCAATGTACGTAATCATTGGACACTGAACAACGTTACCATCCGCGAATTACAGGGTTATAAAGAAAAGATTACCCATTACAACACCATCGACTCTATCATTGCCATCGAGCCAAACGACTTCCTCTTTACCCGTAACATGCAGGAAACCATGACAAACAGTGAACTTCTCATGTATATCGAGAAACAAAGAAACAGAGGAAGCAAGAACCTTAAAGTTTTCGAGGTTGAATATCACAAGAGATATGCCATACCCTTTGCTGCATTCATCCTGTCTACTATAGGCATGGCCCTTTCGTCAAGAAAGCGGAAGGGAGGTATGGGTATAGCGTTAGGTACAGGTATAGCATTAAGTGCTGCATATATCCTCTTGCAGACCGTTTCAGCCACATTCAGTATAAACTCAGGATTATCTCCTATGCTCGCAGCATGGATTCCCAATATATTATTCACCTTTATAGCATGGTATCTTTATAAGAAGGCACCCAGATAACACAAAGAATACATGGACTTTTACGATTTAGACCTGAACTACTTGGTGCTGGACGCACTTGATGACATGAACTTTACCGAAACTACTCCTATTCAGGAGCATTCTATCCCCCCTATATTAAAAGGCAGGGATATAATGGGTATTGCTCAGACAGGAACAGGAAAGACGGCTGCATATCTCCTGCCAATTCTCAGTTTATTGGAGGATGGAGGATACCCCAAGAATGCTATCAACTGTGTTATCATGTCACCAACCCGAGAGTTAGCACAGCAGATTGATCAAGCCATGCAGGGATTCTCCTATTACCTGAGCAATGTAAGCAGTATTGCTGTTTATGGAGGTAACGATGGCCTCCGATACGAACAGGAGAAACGTAGCATGCAGAATGGAGCAGATGTTGTTATAGCAACCCCTGGCCGACTTATCAGTCATATTACCTTAGGCAATATCGACTTAAGCAAGGTCTCCTTCTTTATTCTGGACGAGGCTGATCGTATGCTCGACATGGGTTTTTGCGACGACATCCTGCAAATTGCCAAGCAACTGCCCAAGAAACATCAGACTATCATGTTCAGTGCCACCATGCCCAAGGACATCCTCCAACTGGCACACCAACTGCTGAAAAACCCTGTTGAGGTTAAACTTTCACTTAGTAAACCCGCAGACGGAATATCCCAGGGAGCATATATCTGTTACGAAACACAGAAGTTGGGTATTATAAAGTCCTTGTTCAAGGAAAGGAAACCAGAACGCGTTATTATCTTTACCAGTAGCAAAGTCAAGACTAAAGAACTTGCCATTAATATCATCAGAGCTGGATTCAAGGCAAAAGCCATGCATAGCGACTTAGAGCAATCCGAGCGAGATGATGTTATGTACCAGTTCCGTAGTGGTAAGATTGATATTCTTGTTGCAACAGACATTGTAGCCCGTGGTATCGATATTGATGACATACAGTTGGTCATCAACTATGATGTTCCTCACGACAAGGAAGACTACGTTCACCGAATTGGCAGAACAGCAAGAGCAGGCAAGAATGGTCGTTCCATCACCCTTGTTTCCGAGAAGGACCAGCAATACTTTGCCCGCATTGAAAGATTTCTGGAGAAAGACGTAGAGAAACTACCTGTCCCCGAATCATTAGGTGAAACCCCTATATATAATAAGGAAAGAAAAACAAAGAAAAAAGGCTACTCCGGAAAGAACGGAAAGAGCAGAGAAAAGGCTTACAAAAAGAAAAAGCCTTCTAAATAAGCAATATTACATCAGACATCTTCCATCTTACATCTTCCTTCTTCCATCTTACATCTTCCTTCTTCCATCTTACATCATCTTCTTCAGGAGGAGGAATAATCAACTTAGAAAAATTATTATTTAATCTATTTCTTGCTCGAAAACAAGTTAGATAATTATCACAAATAGGCTGCAAAATTGGCATAGTCACCTTTGCTTCATTCAGATAATCTCCATGACTCATTGAGATGGTTTGAACAACTCGTTCAGATAGGACTTTAGGGGGGTAAGGGATTATCTCAATGATTTGTTCCCCCTATCGGAACAACTTGTTCAGATAAGGGGTGTCGCTCTGCAATATCTTTTCCCTATCTGCCATCAAACCTCATACCTCCGACATCTTTCAACCATATTTCGCTTACAAAGTTACTTCTCAAAATTGTCTAGTAATTTGTCTAATTGACTTTGTAATTCGTCTCGATTAGGTAGGTATAATTGATAACGTGCTGCAAATAGTTGGTTGTCTATTCCTTGTAGAGCATATTCCATCAAGAGTTCATCCTTTCTTGCCCCCAAAACAATACCTATTGGTGGATTATCGTCTGGTTGACAAATCTCATTCTTGAAGTAATTAAGGTAGAGATTCATCTGTCCTATGTCACTATGCTTAATCTCTGCTCGTTTCAGATCAATCAAAACATAACATTTCAATATGGCATTATAGAACACCAAATCCACTTTGAATCGTCTGTTTCCTATTGGTATAACATACTGACGTCCCATGAATGCGAAACCTCTACCCAATTCCAACAGGAACTGTTCCATATTAACCTTCAAAGCCTTCTCCAAATCGGATTCCTTGTATTGTTTTCGCTGTGGTAACCCAGTAAACTCCAAAACGTATGGGTCGTGGATAATATCTGCTGGCGACAGAACCTGATGCCCCTCATTTGCAAGAGCAAGTACACCTTCTTTATCTGTACTGAGCGCAAGTCTTTGGAAAAGAGAAGAGTTAATTTGTCGTTTCAGTTCCCTGACTCTCCATCCTTCTTTGATGCATTCCTTCATATAGAACTGCATCTCCAACGGGTCATCACATTTAAGTAGTTCAATATAATGACTCCAACTCAATTGTCCAGCCACTGTTTGGATTTTTGGGAATCGCACATAGAACAGTCTCATATTGAACAAATTAGATCGAGAATAGCCTTTCCCTTTAAGTCTGGTTAAATCTCTTGATAGATTAGTCAAAAGTTGTTTTCCGTATTCTGCCTTGACATTACCATGTTGCTCAAATTCCACAATGTATCTACCTGTCTGCCAATTGGCATGAAGCAACTCCGTGTTTACCGTTAGTGCAGCATTTCTTCTTGCGTTCTCCCACACATCCGAAATAAGTGAGACAAGTCTCACATATTCAGAATCATTGGTTTGAAGATCACCTGTTGATTTTTATGCAATATCTTTATCTTTTGTTTTCTCGTAATCTTCCTTGCGAATAGTTACGTTTTCCGCTTTACACTCAACCACGACAAAGGCACTTTTACTATCAACCTTATCTTTAGCAGATTTCCAAATAACAATATCTGCACGAGCTGCACCTTGACCACGTTGAGAGTTCGTTACTTTCAACTCCTGATCCATTTGCTTTAAATCATAGCCATAGCTATCCACTAATCGACAAATGTATCTTTGGCGAACTTCCTCTTCTGGTTTCATCACAAGCCATTTGTCCTTTAAAGGTACGTATATCTTGTTGCCTTCAATTTTTAAATCCATTGCTTCATTATTTTGTTGAATTTATTACAGTTCTTATATCCACATCCATAATGGTTGCAATCTCATTCAATTGTGTGATGGATGGCTGCAGCCTAATTTTCTTTATTTCTGTTTCTTTCCCAGCATTTTTTTCTCTTCGTTTACCAAACGTCGTTCTACTTTCTTTACATCTTCTGCAGGTGGAAGGTTTTCAGGAACGATGCCTCGCTCGGTTAACATCTTGCGAACAGCAGCATTGTTCTCAACATGCTCCTTGGTAATAGCGGTCTCGCCTTGAAGATCTTTTGTCTGTACATTTACGCTGGTCATCTCTGCGGCAAAATCTTTGGCCTTAATGCTGATTGTAGGTAGAAAATCCGCAAGTGGACGATTTTGAGGCATTCCCATTTTACGTTTCATCATATTGGTGCTTAAGCGGAAGAGAGCCTGATCTCCCTTGGAACGGATAACAGCGAAGGTCTGGTCGTTCACACCACGCTCATAAAGGATGCCAGATAGTTTCTTCTCTGTCTCCTGCAACTTGGCACGAGCCTTCACACGCTCCACTTCTAATAGACGTAGTTCTATCAACTCTGCACGACGTGTTTGCACAGCAAAGTAGGTCTGGGCAAAGGCTATCTGAGGCTTGCGAGGGTCGCCATTTTGGGCCACAAGATAGCAGGCGTAACGAGTGAGCATAATATCATCAACCTCACGCTGAGCACCTTTCCCAACAATTATCATCTTATTGACGTCAATAAAATGATCCGACAGGGATTGGCCCACGTTCATGCAGGAATCTTTGGCTTTGTTGATGACGTTAGTAAAATTCTGCCACAGACTATAACCCAGCAGTTTCTGAAGTTCGCGTGCACTCCAGCATTCTACATTGTTTACATCACATGCTGCTTGTTCGAATTGTTCAAACAGTTTCAATATATCTTCTTTCTTCATGACTCCTTGTTGCCAATTCTTCATTTTCAGCTACAAATATACAAAAGTTTTTCAATTTATTATGTACTTACTAAAGCATTTTTTACCTTCATACCCTACTTGTACAGAAAAACTGGGGGTGGTCTGTATGTAAACCCAGGTGCTCGTAGCCGAGAAGCCTCGTAGTCCAGACAGTTCAAAGCTGGATTAACGGAACAATTCTGGTTCATAGTTCATGGACAATGTTTCAAATTTTGAAAATTCGCATAACAGCCTACATGCCTACATGAAATCGTTCGGAACCCGCATGGTTGTTGTGTTTCTCTCACTTTCAAGCATACATAAAGCCTACATGGAGCCTACATGATGCCTACATGTTTTGGGGTGTTTACAGTAAGGGAGCAAGATTTAAGTAACGTATTTGCAAGTTTTATGCTTCCTACAAGCAAAGAAATTCTCTAGAGAATTTAGCGGCTTCCTCGTGTAGTAGCAATTGTTTACACGTTACTTAGCAGAAAATTCTCTAGAGAATCTCAGAATAGGCATTAAGAAGTCTTTTTGTAAACAGACCAATTAGTTTCTGCAAACTCCTTATCGCCAATTATATGTAGGCTCTATGTAGGAATCATGTAGGCTTTATGTAGGCTTGCGAATGTATCAACCCCAGTATTCATCGGGAGTTTCAGCAAAATCATGTAGGCATGTAGGCTGTTTTGAGATTTTCTTGCGAAAATAGGATTTACGAACTTACGAAAATCCAAACGTTAACCTTAACGGTGACGATAAAAAAGGTTATTGGTTATAGGCTATAGGTTATTGAAGATTTCAATGGGAAGGATAACGGTTGACCTTAACCAGTTAAGAACTTTGGCAATTAGCTGTTGGCTATTGGCATCGATTTAGACCTTAACGTTAACCTTAACCGTTATTTAATTGACAATGGGTATTAGACTTTAGGTTTTAGTGGTATGTATGTAAGCTAAAGTTTACAATTCTTTCTCTATGTTCAAAGAAATCAACAAAAAGTTTGGTGGTATAAAAGAAAATGTTTTCCTTTGCAGTGTGAATGAGAGTTGCATATAGGCGCGATAACATCAAGCTCCGCAACCGTTCCTTTTTAGATAAAAGCCGTTGGTCGTGTACCTACGGCTTTTGTTTTTTAGTATGAAGACGTGCCTAGAGCAAGTTGGGCTATGGCCGACATAATTTCTTGACGCGTTTGTAAACTGGCATTCACAACCACAGCTTCTCCACAGAATACCACATAACATGCTGTAATCATCCCCGTCACGAAGTCAGTTTTTCTACGAGAAATGTATTTTGACAATTCAAAAGAACGTACTTGAAGGATATGCTCGTCAAGATCAATAACAACAACCTTACAACCCTGTTTCTTTGCGGCCTTAAATCCTGCAGTAACACCTTTCTCACCCATTATTCCCTTACGATCGCCTAACTGGTTATTAATCGTATATTCTGGATTTTTGTGCCCAAAAGACAACGTGTGGGTATTTATGATAATGGAAACATCAGGAAAGGAGTTGAGGATGGCCCGAGCAGCCCGGATATTACTCTTAAGTTCTCTTTGGTCAGCGTTTACACTAATAAGCAAGCGCTGACCATAAACTTCATCCTCTATGTAATCTGTTGGCGTATTCATATTATATCTTTGCAAAGGTACAAAGAATTCCCGAATAGTCAAAAAGAACAAATGGGAAATAAGGCCTAAGCCCAGAAAAAGTTGACAATTGCAAAAAACAGGTAACACCTAACCTGAAATAGCGATAAGCCCGATAACCATGCGGGATGAAAGAGTGTTACCTGTTTGCTCAACAGGTAACTAACAGGTAACACAACACCTAACTTCATGCAATTAAGATGTTAAGATTATAATGAGTTACCTGTTAGTGAGGTGTTAGTGACCTGTTAGCCAAACAGGTAACATCAGTTGCAAGCGATAACCATCGGATCTCAACGTTCAGCAAGTGAGGTGTTGCATAAAATTTCAACGCTAACGTTAACGATAACGATAACTAAAATAGACCTTAGACTTTAAACATAACAACAAGGCGGAAACATCTTGACAAACATTGACTGGGCTAAGATATCAAAGGATGTTCTTTAGCATAAGAATTTTTACTGCCTAACGTGGCGGCAAAAATTCTCTAACTAGCCGGCAAGTTTTCTCTAACTGGGAAGAAAAACGAGAACAGAAAAGGCGATTGGAAAATTATTTACATACCCAGAAGAGATTATGTACTAAGCATTGCCTGCCACCTCTATTTCAACGATGACATTAAGTCAGGGACAGGTGCTAGGTGAGTTTACTCAAAACATTAAACGAGTTTACTCATACGATGATTTGAGTTTACTCGCTGTTTTTAGGCACATGGATTAATAAAGAACAAAAAAACCTCTCAGCGGTGAGGCTGAAAGGCTGGAATGTAATACAATAAATAGCCCCAAACAGAAGAGGGTCTTCGTTGAATTCTGCAAAGGATTTATCCTTCGAAATATACAGAATCTTATCGATTTGGTCTAATATATGTTCCAGACGATTTCTATCTCTAGCTTGCTCTCTCATAAATCAGGATTTTATCATGTTCTGCACCTTCTTTAGCAAATGGAAGGAGTGAATCTTCTGGGATAAGGTCAACCTCGCGATTCAGAATATCCTTCAAATCCATATACATCCCTCCAAGGGTAAGCAAACTGAACTTCTGCGACATATCAGGTACAAAAAGAATGTCCACATCGCTGTCAGGACGTTCCTCACCACGTGAATAGGAGCCAAAGAGCCATGCCTTCAGGACGGGCTGCGTCTTGAAGTATTCAGCTATTTTCTTTATCATTTGCTGCTTATTCATAACTCCACATCTTTATTTCTTTTGCAAAAATACGATTAAATTCTATTCGGACAAAGAAAACGGATGTTTTTCTTAAGAAATGACATAGACTTTAGACCTTAGTCTGTTGAAAGGTTATGGGTTATTATTGACGCTAAAAATGAAAAAGGGGATGTGACTATTCTGACACATCCCCCTTATAATTTTATTGAGAATAAATCTTAAGTGATTGGCTTATAGTGCTGAAACGCTTCGCTTGTAATCAACCATCTTAATGGCTGTTACAGCACATTCGTCACCCTTGTTGCCAAGCATTCCACCACACCGTTCTTCCGCCTGCTCCATGGTGTTACAGGTTAGCAAACCATAGATAACGGGAACTTCACCTTTTACATTCAACTCTGCCAAACCCTGGGTTGTACCCTGACAGATATAATCAAAATGTGGGGTATCGCCTTTTATAACGCAACCGATGGCAATAACAGCATCTACCTTGCCTGAACTTACAAAAGATGAGGAGCCGAAGACCAATTCGAAACTGCCTGGAACAGTCTTTACAAAGATATTTTCTTCCTTAGCACCATGACGGGTGAGGGTATCAAAAGCGCCCTGAAGGAGGGCGCCTGTGATTTTACTGTTCCATTCGCTTACCACAATGCCAAACTTCATGTCGGCAGCATTAGGTACAGAAGCGAAATCGTAATCAGAAAGATTGTGTAAAGCAGAAGCCATAATTTACTTCTTTACACGCTCGATGTATTTGTCAACCTCGTTGTACTGCATGCTCTGCTGGTACTTGGTCTTAATCTGATTGTAGCAATCCAATGCCTTGTCGTTCTGATTCAGAGACTCGTAAATCTGACCAGCCTGAATCAGGTAGATAGGACTGAGGGTATTGTTATCAGCCTTCTTGGCGGCCTTTACAAGCATTTCAACTGCCTTCTCGTTCTGGCCAAGTTCTGCATAACAGTTAGCAATAGTACCTATTACAGAGGGGCTTACCATATCATCGCCACAACTGCTGTACTTATCCAACTCATCAATGGCCTCCTGGAACTTATCGGTCTGAACCAGACAAAGACCAGCATACAAGTGAGCCAGATTTCCTGCCTTTGTGCTACCAAACTCGTCAGCAACAGCAAGGAAACCCATATTCTGGCCGTCTCCATTCAGTGCCTTCTCATACTCACCATTCATAAAAAGCTCCTGAGCAGCAAACAAGCTCTCATTGGCCTTTTGGTTACGTGGTACAATGTAAAACTGGTGAATCAACAGCGCTGCAATGATAATTGCCAGCAAAGCGCCGCCACCATATACAATTGCTTTCTTGTTCTTCTCAAAGAAAGATTTAGAGGCTACCAAAGCTTCATCGAACTCATTAACCTCGTAGTTGTTTTTTTTCTTTTTTGCCATTTTATTTAATGTTTTTATTTGTATTCGTTCAAAATTCCGCGCAAAATTAGCTAAAATATTGCAGAAGATAAAATTTCCTTAAAGATATTTTCAGTTTCGTGCGTTTAAATAGAAATAAATGATGTATTTTTGTACTTGAAATGATACTTAAGCACCTCTCTATAATCAATTACAGGAACATTTCATCATGTGAACTGGACCTTTCTCCAAAAATAAATTGTTTTTTGGGAATGAATGGTGAAGGAAAGACGAACCTTCTGGATTCCATTCATTTTCTGAGTCTGTGCAGAAGCTATTCAACAAGTCAGGATTCGTTGTGCATCCTTCACAATCAAGACCTTATGTCAATAGCCGGACTCTATGAAAATGAAGACGGTACGGCAGAAGATATTCACATAGGAATCAGACGAGGACAGAAGAAAGTGGTCAGACGTGGGAAAAAGGCCTACAAACGTCTGGTGGAACACATCGGACTAATTCCTTTGGTAATGGTATCCCCAGCTGATCAATTCCTAATTGCTGGTGGTAGCGAGGAAAGGCGCAGGTTCATGGATATTATCATCTCGCAGTATAATCCCATGTACATGGAGGCCCTGCTGCGATACAATAAGGCATTGCTGCAGCGGAATGCACTTCTGAAAGAAGAAACGCCTCCAGATGCGGAAATGTTCCTGCTATGGGAAGAACAGATGGCCAAGGAAGCTGAATACATATTCCAGTGCCGAAGCGAGTACATTAAAGACTTCACGCCTATCTTCCAACAGTTCTACAACCATATTTCAAAAGAGAAAGAGACAGTTGAACTCCGTTACACCTCACATTGCCAGCGCGGTCCATTACTGGAACAACTTACTAACGACAGATTCCGTGACCAAGCCGTTGGCTATTCCCTGCATGGTGTACACAAGGATGACTTGGAGATGCTCCTGGGCGGGTATGCTATAAAACGTGAAGGTTCACAGGGACAGAACAAGACCTTCCTGATTGCCCTTAAACTGGCTCAGTTTGATTTCCTGAAACGTACAGGTAGTAAGACCACTCCCCTACTACTCCTAGATGACATATTTGATAAACTGGATGCTGAACGTGTGGAACAGATTGTATCATTAGTCAACAACGACATGTTTGGCCAGATATTTATCACTGACACCAATCGTGACCACCTGGACAGCATTCTTCAGAAATCCGATGGAGATTACCGTATCTTCCATGTAAAAAACGGAAATGTAACACTATGATAAAGAACAAGCCGAAACAGTTAGGAGACCTCCTGATGCAGTTCCTAAGAAGCGAAGGACTGGAGATTCCACTTCTTGAACATCGCATTGTTAATGCGTGGCCTACTGTTATGGGGGAAGGCGTAAGCAGATATACGACAGACCTTTACGTAAAGAACTCCGTTTTATGGGTAAAGCTAAAAAGTCCTGCCCTAAAACAGAATCTAATGATGATGCACAGCGAGATAACACGCAGGCTTAATGCCCACGTGCAGTCTCAGGTTATTTCAGATGTGCATTTCCTTTAAAAGAGATTTGGTTTCCTCTTCTTTGCTGCTTCAAAACTGAGAATCTCGGAAGGAGAATCTTTCTTACACAGTTCCTGCTGCTCCCTTTGCAATGAATCTTTTGCCTCTTCCCTTGTAACAGGATTGATAAATTTAGCTGCAAGCGGAGCATTCTGGCTGGCATCCTTTACCCATATAACAGAACCGTCATACTGAGGCGCAATCTTCAACGCCGTATGTAAAGGACTGGTGGTAGCACCACCTATCATTACTGGGACAGAGATATCTGACTCCTTCAGCAGCCTTACCACTTTTATCATCTCATCCAGGCTGGGCGTAATAAGTCCGCTTAAACCTATAATATCAGGTTTCAGTTCAAGGGTCTTTTTTACAATCTCCTCGGCAGGAACCATAACGCCTAAGTCGATAATCTCATATCCGTTGCAGGCCATTACTACAGAAACAATATTCTTGCCAATATCATGAACATCACCCTTTACAGTAGCCAATAGCACCTTACCTGCTGATGATGTATTATTAATCTTCTGCTGTTCGATGTAAGGTTGAAGGATTGTAACTGCCTGCTTCATACAACGGGCAGCCTTAACCACTTGCGGAAGAAACATCTTACCTTCTCCAAAGAGTCGGCCTACATTATTCATGCCGTCCATAAGTGGTCCTTCTATCACTTTTACGGCATACTCATATTTCCCTAATGCTTCTTGCAAATCAGACTCCAGATTACTGGAATTACCTTTGGTAAGCGCTTCTTTCAGACGTTTCTCAACGGGTTTGTTGAACGACTCACCCTCAGACTTTTCCGTTACCTCAACCTCCTGCTCAGCTACTTCCTGAGCTAAGGATATAAGCTTATCAACATTGTCCTGTGAGGGTCTGAGCAAAGCATCCTCGATAACCTGAAGTTTCTCGGCAGGAATATCGTTGTACATCACCTTGGCTGAAGGATTTACAATGCCAAAGTCCATCCCTTTCTGCTGCGCATAGAACAGGAAAACAGCATGCATGGCTTCCCTAATCCAGTTGTTTCCCCTAAAAGAGAAACTCAGATTACTGACACCACCGCTAACATGAGCACCAGGCAAGTTGTTCTTTATCCATTCTGTTGCACGAATAAAGTCAAGTGCATAGAGGTTATGCTCAGGAATACCTGTGGCAACAGACAAGACATTGGGGTCAAAGATTATATCCTGTGGAGCAATCCCAACCTTTTCCACCAGCAGGTGATAAGAACGTTCACAAACTGCTATCTTACGTTCGTAGGTATCAGCCTGCCCCTTCTCGTCAAATGCCATCACCACAACGGCTGCCCCCATCATCTTGATATCTCGGGCATGTGAGAGGAAAACCTCCTCACCTTCTTTCAGCGAAATACTGTTAACAATACACTTGCCTTGCAAGCACTTCAGTCCCTGCAATACCACGTTCCAGTTACTGCTATCAATCATTACAGGAACACGATAGATATCAGGATCACAGGCAAGCATATTCAGGAAGTGCTTCATTTCCTTCTCTGCATCCAGCAAGCCATCATCCATGTTTACATCAAGGACCATAGCACCATCATCAACCTGCTTGCGTGCTATAGACAATGCCTCTTCATAAGAGCCTTCCTTAATGAGACGAAGGAATTTTCTGGAACCTGCAACATTGCAACGCTCACCCACATTTACAAAGACGGCCTCACCCTGGGGTCTCACCTCCATCAGCTCAAGTCCAGAAAGCCACATGTTCTTTGACCGAGAGACAGGAATATGAACCTTGGTTTCCTCGGCAGATTTCAGTGACGCCAATGCCTTAATGTGCTCTGGTGTGGTACCACAACATCCACCGATAACATTTACCAACCCTTCCTCTACAAAATGTCGCATCTGAGAGAGCATCAACTCAGGTGTCTGGTCATAGCCTCCCAACGTATTGGGCAAACCGGCATTGGGATGTGCCGTAATATAATAAGGTGCTTTTTCGGCAAGGATTCTCAGGCAGGATATCATATCTTCTGCACCAAATGAGCAGTTGAGTCCTACACTCAGAATGGGTGCATGCTGCACACTTGCCAGGAAAGCTTCCAGGGTCTGACCACTCAACAGTCGGCCTGCCTTATCGCTTACCGTAGCACTCAGCATCATGGGGATATCCTTACCGCTTTTCTCACGTACTACCTGATAGGCATGAATACCAGCTTTACAGTTCAGGGTATCAAAGATGGTTTCCAACAGAATACCGTCAACATCGCAGTCAAAGAGTGCTTGCATCTGCTCTATGTAAGCTTCAAACATATCATCATACGAAATGGCTCTATATGATGGGTCGCTTACATCCGGACTCATTGACAAGGTCTTGTTGGTAGGTCCTACAGTAGCAATAACAAAGCATTCCCTGGTAGGATTTACGGCAATAAATTCCTGAACTGACTCACGGGCAATCTTTACAGCCTCGGTGTTTAGCTCTTTCACTAAATGCTCACAATGATAGTCAGCCATAGAGATACGCTGGCTACTGAAAGTGTTGGCTGTAATGATATCCGCCCCAGCCTCTAAGTACCTGCGATGAATATCCTTAATGACATCGGGCCTTGTCAGGACAAGAATGTCATTATTTCCTTGCATCTGACCAGGGATATCCTTAAATCTATCACCTCTGAAATCATTCTCAGTAAGATGATAGCTCTGAATCATGGTGCCCATGGCGCCATCCAGCACCATGAGCTTACCACTATCTAATACCTTTTTTATCTTATTACCTGTCATCCTATATTTTATACCTTAATAGCCGAATACTTCATGAGCCGTCAGCGTCTTTACATTTCCAAGGCGTTGAAGCTGTTCTTGAGACAATCCCTTGGGATCGCCAGCAAAGACACTACGGTAGTGAAGTCCCTTAACATTCTCCTGCTGGAACTTAACGATATCCTTAAGCGTGATGTTCTGTAACTGCTCGTATGTCTTCTGGCGCTTGTCATAATCGATGCCCAAGTCCTTTGCATCAAAGTATAGGTCGAAATACTCGGTACGTTTCACACGTTCTGTACTCAACTGGGTAAGAACGCCCTTCTTTGCCACGTCGAAAGAGGTCTGACTTTCCGGCATGTTGTTTACAATGTCGTCAAACACATCAATGCACTCATTCAGCTTGTCGTTCTGACTCTGAATAGTAGTTATGAACATACAATTCTGGTCCTTGTATGCTGGCATGATATATCTTGCACCAGCTCCGTAGCACAGGCTGCGTTTCTCGCGCATCTCCTGGAATACTACAGTATTCATACCAGCACCAAAGTAGTTGTTATACATGTATGAAACGCCCAGTTTACTCTCGTCCCAAGGTCTGCCATCGCAAGCATACTGGCTCATAACAAAACTCTGGGTACCGTTATAGGGAAGGATAAAGCACTCGTTCTCCTTTGTCTCCAACAAGGCAGGTATCTGCTTCTCGCCAACATTACGAAGTTCATCTGCAGCCTGATGTTCATCATTAACTAATGAAATCAACGCTTCGGCCTTCATAGGTCCATAATATGTAATGGTATGTTCGTAGTTCGACAAGCCTTTGATTACGTCTGTCAAAGCCTCGCTTTTATTAACAGCCTCTGTAAGTTCCTGATTGGAGAGTTCCAACTCAACTCCAAGTAAACCGTATCGCATATAGTTGCGCAAGAAATAGCTGTATGCATCAAACATATTCAGGATGTTCTCACGTTCCTGAAGTTTGGTTGTAACAAGGTTCTGCAAAGCTACAGAATCTGGTTTGGCGGTAGAAAGAACCTTTTCCATCAGCGCTACAGCCTTCTCCATATTCTCTTGCAGACCGCTAAGAGAAATAGTGGTAGTACGCATGTCGCTACTTATGTTAAATCTGCAACCCAACTGATAGAACTGCTGTTTGATTTCCTCAGCTGTCATGCTGTCTGCACCCAGATAGTTGATATATTCTGCTGCAAGCGGAAGATAACGGCTTAAACCGTCGTTCAAAACTGAAGTAGTACCTATTTCATAACGATAACTCAGATTAAACAGACCGTTCAATTCATTCTTTCTGTACAAGACGGGAATATCGCTCTTGGCTTTCAGGTAGGTAATGTCTTTCTCCAAGTTTACGAAAACAGGCTCTATTGGTTTAACCTCTGCACTAAGAATCTCCTTTGCAAAGACACTAACCGTATCACGATTCATCTGAATAGGTGTAATAGCAGGCTTCTCAACGGGTTTAACATCCTTGTCCTCTCCTATCCTCTTGTAAACGCAAACATAATTATTATCCTTCAGATGTTTCTTGGCAAAGGCAATAATATCCTCTTTCGTTAGCTTCTCTATTCTTCCTAACTTGCCAACCTCATCGGCCCAGTCAACATCATTCGTAAAGGCATCTACGTACTGCATGGCACGCGCAGAATTATCCTCAAGCATGTGTTGCTCGGCAAGTTTCTTCTCTGTGATGATGCTTGTTACAAGGTCATCTGAGAAGTCTCCATTCCATACCTTCTGAACCTCCTGCATCAGTAACTCACGTAAACTTTCCAACGTCTGTCCAGGCTGAGGCATAGCAGTCAGGAGGAATGCTGTATAGTCGCAGTAAGAAACAACCTCACTCTCACTTGCATTTACTTTCTGAGGCAAATTCAGGTCCAAATCCAGCAATCCTGCCTTACCGTTATGAAGTACCTGAGCCAACAGAGCCAGCGTATCACTCTGGTGGCTGTTTATTCCGTCAAAACGCCAACTTAACAATACCGATTCCGGATTGGGAGTAACCACTTCCTTCTCTACCACCTCTGTCAGTTCGGGCTGTGCCTCTATCTCAGGCTGCTTCAAGTCCTCGTTCTTCTCCCAGTCGCCAAAATATTTGGTGATAATATCCATAGCCTCATCGGGGTCGAAGTCGCCACTCATACAGATAGCCACATTATTGGGAACATAATACTGATGGAAGAAGTTCATGATATTCTTCAGGCTGGGATTCTTCAGATGTTCTCCCAAACCAATAACAGAATGGTTATAGGGATGCGTAGGGGTCAGAACGCCGAAGATTGCGTTTGAAAGCTTGTCCCAGTCACTGTTCAGATACTTGTTGTATTCCTCATAAACAGCCTCCAGCTCGGTGTGGAATCCACGTAAAACAATATTCTTGAAACGGTCCGACTGAACCTTTGCCCAGTTTTCCAACTGGTTACTGGGGATATCCTCCATATAAACCGTCTGGTCGTTACTGGTGAAAGCGTTACTTCCATCACTACCAATATTGGCCATTATCTTGTCATATTCATTGGGAATGAAGTATGTACTGGCCTCGTAGCTGATGCTGTCTATCTGGTGATAAATGGCTTTGCGCTCTTCTGGATCAGTAGTTGCACGATATACCTCATAGAGTTCAGTAATCTTATCCAGCAGCACTTTCTCTTCCTCATAGTTGATGGTACCCAAGTTGGTACTACCCTTGAACATCATGTGTTCCAGATAATGAGCCAAACCTGTTGTTTCCGTCGGCTCATGTTTACTGCCGGCGTGTACAGCTATGAATGTTTGAATACGGGGTTGCTCCTTATTAACCGTCATATATACCTTCAATCCATTTGGCAAGGTATACATCTTTGTATTCAAAGGATCATTCTCTACAGTCTGATACTCATACTTCTGCTTACATCCTGTAAGACAGACAACAGCCATCAAGGCCAAAATCTTTAGTGCTTTCATTACCTTTTATTTAAAATTGTCTCTAAATTCTCTATAAGCTCTCGGAAGTTCTTTTCCTTTATAATAGTCAAATGCATTTATAGCTATCATAAAGCTATTTATATCTCCCCTTAGTATATATGCACAGATGGCATAGTCAACCATCTTCTTCTTGTTTGGCGAATCCTTATAGTATCGGGCCAGTCTAAGCATCTCTATGGGGAAGGGATAACCACCTACAAAATTATCGCCACGCAAAGGAATCTCCTTATTAAACTGCTGTTTGGCTTTTTCCATTTTAGCACGTCTCTCCTTAATAAAATCCTTGTGGCAGGACGAATAAGAAAGAACTGTCAGGAATTTCTCTGCTATATCCCACTCTCCTTCCTCTATACTATAATCTATCAGCTGTCTCAGACTGGAGAAACAGTTCCCATTTGCCATTAACAGACTATATTCCTGGGCATGATGGAATGCTTCATCAAAAACGCCTAAGTTGAGATAGAACAGTCTGTTAAACTGCGAAGAAATAATACTGGATTTATGTGGGTACAGGAACAGATTTTCGTCGTTAATAGGATAATCCAACAGATTCTCTGGAAGGGTTCCAAGGGCACATTCTGCCAACAAGGCATATCTCAGAGCCGTTCCATTGCCACGCTGTACTTCAGTACGTACATGTTCTCTGTACAGTAAATCTTCCCATCGTCCTTCATTAGCCAGGTAAACGCATTTCTTTACGAATTCACCATCGTGATTATTCTTGCTCGTTAACGGGTCTATGTAACAGCCCCAGTCGGTATAACGTTTTTCAAAGGGGATGAAAGCCACCTGCTGACTGTAAATCTTAGGGGTAATACCCAGCAGAATCATTGGAATAACCCAATATGCACACTTCTTTGCTCCATAGCTTCTGAATGCCAAGGCTGCCTGAGCAAGAAGAAGTAAGGCTATCATGGGGGTTGTTAAAAGCAGGAAACCGACGGGCACACAGAGCAGGCTAAAAATGATACAACCCCTGAAACTGCGTATATACTGGTATATCAGAATCAAACCGAAAAGGATAATCCATTGTATCTGGAACGACAGAATGAATGTGCAATAATAACCCAGCAGAACAGAAGGCAAAAGTCCCAACCAGCAAAGCCATTTTCTGCTGAACACCTTCCTTAATACTTCATGTGCCAGAACACCTATTATGCCAAGAGCCAAAGTCTGAACACAAACACCAACATATTCACATGCATAGTACTGCATCAGATAATCAGCCAGCCAGTTGGTAATGGCAGGAAATGTAGCCAGTTTCAGAAGCCAGAAGTCCCATGTCAACACCCAGAAGTTATTACCTTCCATAGTTATATAGGTATATGGGAAGTTCCTTCCAGTGTAAATGGCAAAGAATAACATCAATACAACCAGAACCGAATAATATATGGCCCTCTCCCGGCCTCCCCCTTTGGAGGAGGAGTTGGTTGTTCTAAAATGGTTATGTTTTTTCTGTTCCATATTTTATTATCTGTTTTTATCACTCCCCTAAAGGGGGAGCTGGAGGGGGCTATTTAGTAAAGAACTTTGCCAATTCATCTTTTGAGACAACTACTGGAGCCTTTATAAATTCCGGCACGTTATATGCCATCATCAGCAAGGTGTTCTCTTCCGGATTCTGCTGAGGAAGCAGGAAAGGCTTATGGAACTTCTTTCCATCCCAGTGTACCAGCATCAGACGGGTATATCTGCCGTCAAACCGTTTGGTCATATATATCATCCACTTGCCGTTGCTGCTCCATGCATGGAAACTCTCGGCTCGATTGCTGTTCAATATGTCGGTAGGTATCAATTGGCGCGTTTCCAAATCCATCATCCATAGATCCGACTCATTATGATACAGATTAAATGCACCACAGTCAGAATGCGAAAAGAGCATAAACCTGCCATCCATAGAGATTCTGGGCAACATAGCCGTACCACCCAGTTCATAGCTACTATATACCGTGTCCACGTCTCCCAGTTTTCCTGTTTCGGCATCAAAGGGGACACGCACAATGCTATAATGAAGTTTATCGGCTTCCATGGGCATGTTAACAGGTTTAGCCGTACTGAAGTATAGCCACTTTCCGTCTGGCGAGAACGATGGGAACATTTCCAGATTCAAACTGTCTGTGAATCTTTCGTCCTGCAAAACCTTTTCATTGTCAATGTCATAGACAATAAGGTCCGACCATAAGTCATATACCTCTATCTTATCCTTACTCTGCCCGTAGAAACTCTGATGCGTAGAGTTACTTGAGAAAGCTATGTAACGTTTTGAGGGATGCCAGATATTGTACGACCCGTGCCTTCCACCGCTCATTTCCTTAATATCCACCTTCTTCATCTTACCGTCACGCATTACTATTGTGCCGCCATTCTCTCCTCTGGCATGGAAAGTAAAATCTTTGGGGTCATGGTTGGCAAACGAGTGGCAGTTCACGCACCCCCAGTTGTTCTGTGTATTCTCAACAATTGCTTCTACATCAAAACTGGTCAGGTTACGCTGATAAATACCCATTCTGTTCCATCCTTCATAACCAGGAGGCAGCAGACGGTAAGCAATCCAGGGGTCTATCTCGTCCCTTGCTATGCTGATGGTAAAAGGCTTGTATATTGCACCCTCCGGATGTTTCTTGGTCCATGCAGAAACAGTCACAGTAAGAACCTGAGTTTGTTCTCTTGAATCCTGAATCTTGAATCCTGAATCTTGAATCCTGAATTTTGAATTTATCAAATCGTGCCAATCCCTCTCAGGTATCTCTATATGGTCCTTACCACTAACATCTATTTCCTCACCTCTTTCGTTCTTTATAACAACCCTCATGTGCTCGGCATCCTGAACAGCGAAGTTCATGGGACAAATGTTCTCTGGAACCGTCACACCAATATAATCAGGAAAAATATCAGGCAAAGCATCCACGTGGTCTTTAGCCTCCCGTTTTGAACAAGACGTCAGTAGCAACAGACAAAGAAAAATTCTGAAGCCACAAGTATAGATTGTATTGTCCTTATTTACTCCCATTATTGCTTATACTCTTTTCCTTGTCCTCCCCATAGAGGGGGAGTTAGAGGGGGTCCTTATATAATTTTCTTGAACTGACGAGATATATCCCTTCTGTCCTCCTTCTCCTTCAGGGTCTCACGCTTGTCATACTCCTTCTTACCCCGAGCGATATGGATATCCAGTTTGGCCCTTCCGTTTTCATCCACAAACAAGAGCACAGGCACAATGCTGAAGCCTGGCGCCTTTACAGCATTCTGAATCTTACGAATCTCCCTGCGGTTGAGCAGCAGCTTACGATCGCGACGTTCAACATGATTGTTATACGACCCCTGCTCGTACTGAGCAATATACATATTCTTCACCCACACCTCATCGTGGTGAACAATACAGTATGTATCCACCAGACTGGCCTTCCCCTTACGGATACTCTTTATCTCCGTACCAGTAAGCACAATGCCGGCGGTATATTGGTCCAAGAGCAGGAAGTCGAACTCCGCCTTCTTGTTCTTAATATTAACACTTCCCTTATTTTCTATTATTGATTTTGCCACAATATTCCAATTTATCGCTGCAAAATTACGAATAAGTGAGCGGAGTACAAAAGAAAAGCGTGTTTTTCTTTTTATTCCCGAACGAAAGTACTTTCGACGATAGTCAATGTTACGAATAAGTGAGCGGAGTACAAAAGAAAAGCGTGTTTTTCTTTTTATTCCCGAACGAAAGTACTTTCGACGATAGTCAATGTTACGAATAAGCGAGGACAATACAAAATAAGAATCAAAAAAAATCAGCGCATGTGAATTTGCGCTGATTCTTTTTCTTACAAAACTTCGTTTTCGTTATTTGCGTATTCGTCTGTATATTGTAGAGAGGAGGAAGCCATCAAAGGTGTTATGGATTTCAGCTCAATACTTTCTGATTCCGGAGCTACATATTTCTTTTTCATAATAAAGCCGTTTATTTAAGATTCATAATCACCTTTCCATCCTTCACATATATCCTGCCTGCTTCCGTTTCTTTCACCTTGATGCCTTGCAGGGTATATACATCACTTTGGTATTTACCTTTCTCTGTAGCTTCGATAGCCGTTGACGAATCTATAACAAATCCGTATGCTTTTACCGATGATGGCAGAGGATTCATCCAACACTTACCGGCGGGAACCACAAACTCGTCCCCCTCCTTTATAAGATAGAACATTGCGCCCTCGCCTTGGTCCTGCAGAACATACCCGCCTGTTACCGATTGGGGTACTACGGTTCCTGTCAGATAGCCTTTTACAACACTCCCTCCATCCGGATAAAGACTACCGTCAACAGTTCCGCTGACCGTTCCTGTATATCCAGTTTCCGTATTTGCAACTCGCTGTGTACCAATATGTTTTGATTAAAACGGCAGAAAAGTGGTGACGGAGATTCTGTAGATGGGAGGGGATAATTAAGATTTAACGTTTTTAACTTTTTTACACCTCAAAAACGGTTACTTTGTGCAAATTTCTTTGCAAATACAAGAATTATCACCCCTTGAAATTAGAACTGTTCCAAAAGTTCTCTGCCCTTGTTGGTCAGATAGTATGACTGCATTGGATGGTTTGGAGATTCAGGGTAGAGCATGGCTATATAACCTTCTGCCAAATTGGGGGCTATGTAGGTGTTTACAAAACTCGACCTGTTGCGCAAGTCCATATCATCCATCAACGCCTTTAGATTTGCGCCATTTTCACCAATAGCCATCAAGAATTTCTTTAAACGCTTATTTTTAGCTTGCTCCTTTGAGGTTGTATGGTGAACTTGTATGGTTGTATGGTTGTATGGTGAACTTGTATGGTTGTATGCATTGATAGTTGTACGCTTGAACGTAACCCATACGAATGCTGCATTCTGATTGAATTCGGGTTCAGGGAGGTTCGCTTCACGACAAGCATCAACCATACGACCTACACCACTGCCCCAGTTCTCCAAGAACGTGGTTTTGAATAGTACGTCAGCAATGGTTGGGTTCTGAGGGAATGAATGATGAGACTGCTTGATGGTTTCAACCGTCAACTCATCTGGTAAATGACCAGTGTTTTCAATCTCCACACGGTCATCATATATGGCGATACCCACAGAACTACTTGTATTATGGAACTGTCTGTGACAAAGGGCATTCGTCAAGGCTTCACGCAGAGCCTCAGCAGGAATTTCCAGTTTTTCTTCTCTCGTAAAGCCTACTATCTTGCCACTAAGGGAAAGATGCTTGAAGAAGAACGCCATGCCAGCATCAAGCAGAGTGAAAAAGTTGCCGTATGCACGTTGGTTGTCAATAAACTCAGTTTTGTCATTTCCCCGGAATCGAGCCATACGGAGCAAAAATTGGGGAAACTGACTGGTATCTCGAAGGAATAGAGCTGCTGCAGCATTCTTTAGTCCGCCATCTGTCGTAAGTTTTAGCTTTCCTACAAGGCTTTCTGTTGACTCCATTAGAGAAGATTCTGGCATTCGGCCTCGTTCAACACCGAGACGGACACCGCCACGAATACGCTGTTCCTCCAGATCAGCAATTGTGATGCCTTCGCAGATTTGGTCTTCCCATTTATGAAGATTTGTCTTGCTACGCATCAATCGATCCTCAAAGATATCACGAGGCATGACTACGGTAGTACTCTCTATTCGCATATAGGGCTTGTTGTCGTATGTATAAGGTGCATCCCAATATGACGGTGCATCCAGATGTAGCGCTATGACCTGACAACCAGGTCGATCAGGCACATCTATGTATTCAACAGGAAGGTCTATCAGCGGTTCCAGTTTTGCTACCTCTCTCGCAATCTCTCTACGTGTGCTGTCTGTCACCTCCTGTCCCAGAATCTTTAATGTAATAGGAGCAATACCAAAGAACAGCCAGCCACCAGCTGTGTTAAGGAAAGCACATGCGGAGCGCATACCATCCTTCAACTCACCCGTTGTTTTCTTCACTTCCAACGTGCGGGTTTCATCTCCTTGTATGATTGCCTTAACATCCTCTATTGTCATAGATGACTTATAATTGTCAATGTGTTTGCAAAGGTACTACTTTTTCTCGAAATGGAAACATAAAATCACTTTTTCGCGCGTAATTTAAGCAATTTTTGTCTAAAACCAGGCAGTGGTATAACAAAAAGAAACGTTTTCTTGGTAAAATTCATTACCTTTGCCAACAAATTCTACGACGATGGAACAGAAATTTAATAATAATCGCTTGAACTTGCAGGTGCTGCGGGAGTTCTGCGAACGGGAGGGTGAGGAAATCGCTTACCGCAAGGGTGACCAGTTGGAGCGCGAAGGTGACCCAGCACGGTGGTTCGCTTTTGTCACTGAAGGATGTTTCAAATATGTTAAATATGGTATGAGCGATGACAAGGCGCACATCACTTGGTTCTCGTTTGAGGGCGAGTTCGTGTGCGACTACCCCACATTTCTCTATGACCGTCCGTCACAGGCTACAATTGAAGCTATGGTGCCTAGCCGCGTACTGAGGGTTACGGGTCAGCAACTGGAACAATTCTTCAATCAAAACATGGAAACGATGAAATTACGAGCCATGATTGGCGAGCACATCCTCAGCCAATTCCGCTCACGCTATCTTGAACTCCATTGTACTACGCCTCGTGAACGCTACGAAATG
>JAFSRW010000005.1 GCA_017445925.1 Bacteroidaceae bacterium
CGAAAGCGGTACCTTTGCATAACTTTGATTTTGATGTTGTAAAGGTACAAAAACTTTACGACATAACAAAACCCTGGCTTGAGAAAGTCGGGGCTTTGTGTAAAAAAAAGAGGATGTGCCTATTTTGACACACCCTCTTTATTTATTCCCCCTATCTTTATTCGGAAAAGACTCCATTGAAGCGTATTGACAGCATCGTCAGGTCGTCGCTCTGCTCTGCATTGCGTACAAACTGGTGCAAGGCTTCCGTCTGAGCCGCTATAATGGATTCGGGGTCATGCTTTTTGGCTGCGAATGTCTGCCTAGCCACTTTGGAAATTCGTTGCCTTCCAAACTGTGCATGAGTAGCATTCTCTGCCTCAGTCAGTCCGTCGGTATACATAAAGATGGTGGTTCCTGGATATACGAGCGTTTCATGCCCTATGTAATTCCATCCTGACATTACGCCCACTGGGATGTTAGAGTTGGAAGGTAGCACTCCCACGCCTTTGCCTAAAAGCAGGGGCTCTTCGTGTCCGGCATTACAATAGCGCAACATACCTGTAGACAAGTCCAGTACACCAACAAACAGGGTGACAAACATGTCTGAATCGGTCATTTCGGACAACGACTCGTTAATATCCGTAACTATAATCTCCGGTTGGTCCTCATGATCCGACACAATGTGGAAAAGGCTACGTGTAACAGCCATTACCAGCGAAGCAGGCACACCCTTTCCGGACACATCGCCTATGCAGAAGAAAAGCTTCCCATCGCGGATATTGAAGTCGTACAGGTCGCCACCCACCTCCTTGGCCGGCTCCAGCAAGGCAAATATGTCGATATCCTTACGTTCGGGATAGGGCGGGAACGTCTTAGGCACCATGCTTTGCTGAATATCACGGGCAATGCGCAGCTCACTGCCTATGCGCTCCTTTTCTGCAGTAGCCTCGCGCAGCGAACGGGCACTGCGGGCCGTACGGTACACAATATAGCACAGCAATGCCAAACCCACCAAACCAAACAGTATCAGATAACCACCCAACCTTCGCAGACCTGCAAAGATGTCGCGTTCGTTGCAAACTACAGACATTGACCAGCCCGTCTTACCATCGACAGGAGCATAGAAAACCATTTTCTTTTTTCCGTCCATACCCTTAATCGTGTTATGGCCGCTTTGGCCGCTCATCATCTGCCTGTTTATAAAATGTACAGTGGTGTCAGAAGCATTAGCGGTGATTTGCTGAATGGTGCGGTTTAGAATGTAGCTTTCATTTGGCGCCACCAGAACCAATCCGTCGCGCGAGAGAACCATATTATAGCTGTTGGGATAGATTTGTCTGGCATTTATGACTTTAGAAAGCCAGTTGAGCGACACATCAGCCCCCATCAGGGCAACCGTCTCCCCTTTATTATTACGCACAGGAACAGTATAAGTGCAGAGCATCATGCGTGCTCCGGCATCATCGAAATACGGATCGCTCCACCTGCCTTCACCTGCCTTCATGCCGTTCACAAAGAATTCGCTTTCCAGGTAGTTGTGTGAAGCGTTGCCTATCTGAGCCTCATCGATGCTGCCATCTGCGCGACGAGCCACATAGGGTTCAAACCAATGGCCTTCCTTCGGATAGTAGTTGGGCTTGAACATCATTCCCACACCCACCATGGTAGGATTCTGCTCTAGCACTCTGCGTGCAATGGAATAAAGTGAATCTGGCTGTTCCAACGCTCCCTCCATCTCCCATATTGAGTTGTGGATGGCGGTCTCTACTGCCACCATTACCTTCTGAATCTCCAGATTTTTCACGTGTAGCTCGGTCTGGGCTCTGTGCACAACCTCTTTCTGTATAGCTCGACGGGCAAACAAAATTTGAATGGCCGAGATGAGCTCCAGCAAAATCGCTACCGTTACAATTATGGCAACACTGTATCTTGATTTCATAATGTCCAATCCTTAAATGTCTTACATACTTCCATTATATAGTCATAACGCTGGACTATTACCTCGTTGAACTGCGACTGGCATTCCTGTATTACCTGATCAGGGAAGGAGTCTGATAAGGAGAGCCAGCTGAATTTTCTGACGCATGAAACCACAGCAATCTGCTCCCTCCGCTGGGCAGCCACATCGGCAGGGAGGCCTTCCATGTAGTATTCCATTGCCTTGTCCCACAAGCGCTTCCCAACCTCGCGAGGTATACCTATTGTCTTTTCATAATCGCCCACAAAATTCACCATTGCCGAGTAGGCATGTCCCAAATCCAGTAACGGATGTCCGTAGCCTACCTCACCCATATCAATCAGCATTAACTCGCCTTCCTGCATCATGGCATTCTTGGTTTGAAGGTCCATGTGCAACAGGCGCTTACCTTCTGGTATGTATTCCAGAATGTTGAGCATCATTTGTATATTCTCCTCTGGGAAATAGCGACGGATATGCTCTATCTGCTTTCGCTCGTTTTCTAAAGCCGAGGGCACATTACATATCGAGGGAACCTCTATCTGATGCAGTTGCAGAAAGAGGTCGGCATACTTTCGGGCACAGTCGTCCAACTCACTGGGGTGTTTCTTTACGTATGTACTCAGCGTTTGGGCCTTCAGCAGTTCGTAAACCAGACCGTAGCACTCCTCACCGCCTTCTTTCTGCGGTTTCACCTTTACTATGTCGAATGATATTGCCGTAGGCATTCCCAGCACGAAAGCCTCCTTAGACAGCAGAATCTCCTTCCGCACCTCGTCCATGGTAGTTCCCTCGCGGAAGACCTTGATAATGGTATCTCCATCCAGACGGTACACCTTTCCCACTCCACCTATACCAATGAGCCGACACCCTTCTACGCTCAGCAGACGCATAGCTCGTTCTATGGTCATAATCTGCGTAAAACGCGTTGTTTCAAGCACTTCATACACCTGTGGCTGGACGCCAATCACCCTAAAGTTCTTGTATCTCTTCACCAAGGAGAGTAAGATGCGTAAGCCCGAACTGGAAATATAGACCAAACGGGTGGCATCGCAGGTTATACTGACAATTGTCAATTGAGAACCGATAATTGATAATTGTTCATTTATTGTGGCACTGGCCTCTGCCGAGGTGGCAGTATCTAACCGGCCATCAAAGATGATGGTCACGTCATTGCCGCTGGTAGTAATGGTCGTAGTCATTATTATTTGGTGAATTTATGGGTTAGGAGTATTTGATTATAACCGGATGTTAATGCTATTTACATAGGTTTTAGGCCTTCGTTCACTCTCCATTGATAGGTCCCCTGCTCCACCTGAATGGTTTCTGCAGGCAAGCAGAGGGTAGCTTGGCTGCCAACAGGAACACGAACCTCCAATGAACGGAGTTGTCCCTCATGGCTGATGACACGAGAGGAGAGCAAGCCTTGTGGCGTGCGCTGGGAATAATACACCGTATCAACCCCCACAGCCGGAACGGGCTTTACCAGGAAGTGGCGATAACCGGCTCCCTGAGTGGTTACATTCACGCCAGCCAAACGGCGAGCCAGCCACGTAAGCCCTCCTCCAAACATGGGATGGTTGTGGGAATTTTGCCCGTCCCATTGCTCCCAAGTGACAGTAGCGCCCTGTGCTATCCAATGGCCATAGCTGGGATAGTCGGTCTTTAGAATAGCCGCTGTAGCCACATCGTGCAAGCCATAATCGGTAAGCGTCTCGAAGAAGAACTTGGTGGTAACAAAGCCTGTATTGATGTGGCCCCCGTGTACATCCATAATCTCGTGACGCAGGGTCTTTATCACATCTTCCTTACGTTCCTCGGGTACGCCCATGTAAAGGGCCAGAATGTTAGGGCCGAAGTCGCCGTAGGTACACTTTTCTGCATCGTAGAACTTACGGTGAAAAGCTTCCCATGTACGCTGGACAATGTCGTGAAACTCCTTGTAACCAGCCTCATCCCCTAAAACCTGAGCAGCATTTGCCGTATTGGTGGCACAAAGCCAAAGGTAGAAGGTGTGCACAATCTCATCGGAAGGATTGCCAAAGGGTGGCACCCAGTCGCCCAGATTCAGCCAATAGCAAGGTTCGCCCGACTCGTAGTTGAGTTTCTTCTGGAACATGGTACCTTCGGGCGTAAGCCAATTGAGCATGTGCCGCACCTGACCACACATAGGCTGGTAGCATAGGCGAAGTTGCTGCAAGTCGCCATACTGCAGGTAATACTCCCAAGGAATGACATTCATGGCTGCTCCCCAAGCTACGCCTCCTCCGCAGGTAGGCTGCCAAGGGGCACCGTTGGGAACGTAACCGCTTACGGGATTCTGGGCATCGCGCATATCACGCAGCCATTTCTGATAGAATGCTGCGGCATCAAAGTTCAGCATCACCATAGCAGCAGCTATCTGCCCGTCTCCCGTATAAGGCAAACGTTCGCGATGCGGACAGTCGCTGGCTATACAACCGTGCATATTGTCCAACTGCGACCGCTGCCAGATGGCATTGATTTTATTGAGCAAAGGATGACTGCAATAGAACTGGGAAGAGAGAGGAACATCAGTATTCACCGCCTCGGCCTGAATCTGCTGAGCCGTGAGGTTCTTAAGCCCTCGCACCTTGACTTGCGAGAAGACATACCAAGTGAAACGAGGTGCATAGGTTTCTCCCGCGCGTGTACCTTTACAATAATATTCTTGAATGCCCAAAGGCGACTCGCTGATATACTCCACTTTCACCTTCTGGCCTTCTGTACCAAGGATATCTTTCAGGCGAACCCATCCGGCAATCTCCTTCTCGAAGGTTACCACAATTACGCTGTCCTGATTTTCCACCTTGATGGGTTGCAACACCTCGGTAATACGGTCTGTAGGCGAGGTATGGGCAGTAAGTTGACCAATGGGGGCAACAGCCTTCTGTACAGGATGCCAACTGCTTTCGTCGCAATCGGCCTCTGCCCAATGGGGTGTTTCCAATCGAGCATCATAGACCTCTCCGTCATAGACACCAGTAAGAGTAATAGCAGAAGGACGGGTGAGCCAAGTTTCATCGGTACAGATACGCTCCTGCGTACCATCGGAGTAAGTAATTTCCAACTGACAGAACAGACAAGGCTCTCCGAAGGCTCCTACATGGTAGCTGGTAGAACGATAGAATCCGTCGCCCAACATAGCACCGATGGCATTACGTCCGCTTTGCAACAGGCGAGTAACATCATAAGAAAGGTATAGGACACGATAAGCCGTAAAACGGTTCTCTATGGCAATGCCGCCCTTATCTATTCCATCACGACTTGTGTAGTTGGTAAAATTGGGAACCAGTTGGTCCTCTCCTACCCTTTGACCGTTGACATAAAGCTCGAAATATCCTCCGGCAGTGATGTAGGCCTTGGCTTTCTGCACTTTTCGGTTCAACGTGAAAGCCTTTCGGAAGAGCGGAGCGCCCTGTGGCTGACGAGCTGTAATCCATTGGGCGTGCCATTCTTCGGGATTCAGCAATCCCATACCCCAATGGGCAGCAGGACTCCATTTAGAACGCTTTCCATCTGCATCCCATGTCTGCACTTTCCAATAGCAATCCTGCCCCGAGGTCAATGCGCGACCACCATACGGAACTAACACACTGACATCAGAAGGTACACGACCGCTGTCCCACAGGTCGTAATACCCTTTGCGAAGCCCTTCCTCAGAAGAAGCCACCACTATGCGATAAGCCGTCTGCCGTTGTCCCTTCACCCGTTCGTTCTTCGGCTCATTCACCCAAGAGAAACGAGGCTGAGCCACATCTACCACGCTAGGGTCTACACAATGTTCCACCCTGAGCGAGCATACTTTCAACTGAGCCTGCAACAAAACTGGCAAGGCAAGCAGTATAAGGGAGAAAACAACGGACTTCTTCATATAGTGATACTTTCAATACGTAACTTAATAGTGCCAACAGGAACTTTCACTTCCACCACATCGCCAACCTGTTTCTTCAGCAATGCCTGAGCAATGGGCGACTTAATGGAAATCTTACCATCTGGCAGATTGGCCTCATGCGGACTGACTACGGTGTAGGTCATCTTGGTATTATTACCCAAATTGGTCAGTTCAACCTTGCTTAACAAACCTACGCCATCGCCTCCAAGTTTTGATTTATCTATGACACGGGCAAACTCCAACACACGCTGCTTGAAACGGATGCGACTCAACAGACGGCCTTGCTCTCGCTTGGCAGCATGATACTCGAAATTCTCGCTGAGGTCACCTTTGTCTCTGGCCTCTGCAATCGCTTCTTTCACCCTTGGCAGCTCAACACGCTCCAACTGGCGCAGTTCTTCTACGATTTTGTCGTAGCCTTCTTGTGACATGTATTCCATATCTATAATCCTTTGTTGTCTGCAAAAATAAGGATAATTATGGGAATATTGTGCTAAAAGGAACCAAATGTTGCTTTAGATTATAAAAAAATCATATTTTCCCATCTGCGTTATCGAGATACAGTTCAGACTCTATATCTATTTGGGGCGTTTTGTAACTGTCCCCGACAGCCTTTGCCAGACTGCACAGGTCACCTCCGAGAGCTTCCTTGTTGAGTACCAACTGGCAGTTGCTGCGGAACCATTTGCCACTCATGTCCTCACGACTGATGACGATACCGGCTGCCACCACGTCGCCGCCCCGTCCCAGGACGAAGTTGAAGTGATCGGTATCGAACTCGAAGGTCGAGAAGTTCAGCTGGTCCATCCTGTCAGGGCATGGAAACTCACCCTCGCTATTCACAATCTCTGTGCTCATAGGAGCACCGCTGCCGTCTGCGTTACTGGGATTGAGTACGAGACGGGCAATCTCCGTCTCATACTTACCTTCGCGCTTCTGAACAGTCACGAACGTCACCAGGTCACCGCGCTGCACCCCCCATGCCGTGGCAAAGTCGGCATAGGTGCGCCCCGGACTGCTCACATATGCCTTATGGCCCCCTGCGGCATCGATGCCCACAGGGACCACGGGCAGATGCCCCTCGGAGATGATGGCAGCGAAGGGCGTCCACTTTTCACTCTGAAGGGGAGCGAACTGGTAAAAACCATCCAGCCCCTGACCCGATTCCAGAAGGGTTGCCGTGTGCTCACGAAGGTATTTCAGATTGACCCTCTTGAACTTATTCATACAATCAAAGCTGTTGTCGTAGTCCTCAAAAGAATGGTCGCAGATTCCCTTCAGCATGCTGTATGTCTTGTTTACAGCTTTCAGAAGGACGCGTTGCAGGGACTGGGCCTCTGTCTTTGGGTTCTTCGGCTTAGTGATGGTCCGTACTATGGTCTTGCCTCCACGCTGGTAGAACACCTTGTTGCCGAACCGTCCGACGGCACCATACATATCTTTAGTCATTTCTGCCATAACACTTCGTATATTTAGTTCCTATTTAATTCTAATTTATAATATTGGAGATGTATTAGAGATATATTGGAGATGAATTGGAGATGTATTGGAGATATGTCTTCTGCAAAGATATGATGATTTTTTGCAACATGCAAGAAAAAATACCACTAAACGATGTTAAAAGCAGATTTTGGGCTTATAGGGTTTAATATTGCTATTGAAAAACTGAAAGAGTTAGGATATAAATAACAACAATAGCTGGAGCCTTTTATGCCAATTTGCAAAGAACTATGGTCAAATTGGTTACATTATTTAATATTTTTTGCAGATTGCTGCACTCGTATTAAAAAAAACGTTATATTTGCCCTTGTGTATTAATATTTCAAATTGTATTTAACCAGCGAAACCTATGACATAGCTACATAAATAACGGGGCCACAGTACTGCGCCAAGCGCAGACGGCCCAAGGGGTGTGCAAACAATTAAACTAATAACCAATGAAAAATTGTGCGTCACTCCGTCCGTTACCTTTTTTAGATACTTGAGCTTTCTGCTCTTGTCTCTCTCATTCTTGAATACCGGCAAAATATTCGTAGCTGAGAGCAAGCAGTTCAGAAGGTTCACGTCCGTTGGGCGTGAACTGTTCTTGCTTGTTAAGCTACATGGTCACTTGCCGGTAACCAAAGAATGAGAATAAGCAAAACGAACGGTTTACGCCCTTTTCTTATTCTCAAGAACAAGAACAATGAAAAGACAACTACTCAACGTATTCTTTGTATGGTTAGCTATTATCTTGTTAGTTCCAACAACGGTAAAAGCTGTTGATTCTGACTGGGGATATGCAAGTGTCTATGAAGATGAAACGACTACTCTGTACATGAGCAGTACTTTTCAATCTATTATGGACAACCCTTATACTATTAACATCACCTACAATTGGTCATCTTACGACAAAAGTATTGCGCAAATTACATCCTCGAGTTTGAAATCATGTACTGTCAAAGGATTGAAAAAGGGAACGGTGAGGATTAATTGCTATCTGTCGTATGTAACAGATATGGGATATGGCGCGGGTGTTCCTAATTCCGTGAATGGCTATATCATGCTAACAGTAAAAGAAAAAGTACCGGTGACGAGCATCTCCTTAAGTCCATCTGAAGTATGTCTTACCCCTGGCGGAAACAAACAGTTGACAGCGACTATCTCTCCTAACAATGCATACGACAAGACCGTTACATGGTCTTCGTCTGATATAGCTGTAGTAACCGTAGATAATACTGGTATGCTTAAAGCAATGGGCTATGGCGATGCCACCATTACCTGTAGTGCCAACGATGGCAGCAGCAAGCAAGCAACATGCGAGGTGAAAGTGACAGATGTAATTGTCGTTCCCAAGAATGTTTCAGCAGGCTATGGCCATACAATGATTCTTAAAACCGACAGCACGCTATGGGCATGTGGCAATAATGATGATGGCCAGTTAGGAGATGGCACCACCACAAGTTGCAGCACCCCGGTACATGTGATGAATAGTGTAGCCTCAGTGTCGGCAGGCTATAATCATACCATGATTTTGAAAACCGACGGCACGCTGTGGGCTTGCGGAAGTAACGATCATGGCCAGTTAGGAGACGGAACTGAAACAAGCCGACACACCCCGATTCAGGTGATGACTGATGTGGCTGCTGTATCGGCAGGCGGTTACTACACAATGATGCTTAAGAAAGATGGATCACTGTGGGCTTGCGGCAATGATAATGATGGTCGGGCAGGTGGCCACTACAGCCACACCCCAATACAGGTGATGACTGATGTGGCTGCTGTATCGGCAGGAGGATTTCATACAATGATTCTTAAGAAAGACGGCTCGTTGTGGGCTTGCGGAAGAAACTCATCAGGCCAGTTAGGAGACGGAACTGGAACAAACCGACACACCCCGATTCAGGTGATGACTGATGTGGCTGCTGTATCGGCAGGCGAATCCCATACCATGATTCTGAAAACCGACGGCACGCTGTGGGCTTGCGGAAGTAACAATCATGGCCAGTTAGGGGACGGCACAACAACTTACTACCGTACCCCGATACAGGTAATGAATGATGTGGCTGCTGTTTCGGCAGCCGCTGACCATACCATGATTCTGAAAACCGACGGCACGCTGTGGGCTTGCGGAGGTAACAAATATGGCCAGTTAGGCGACGGTACAACCACAGACAGACACATCCCTGTGCAGGTTATGAATAGCGTGGCTGCTATTTCGGCAGGAGGTCACCATACCATGTATTTGAAGACCAACGGTTCACTGTGGGCTTGTGGAGGTAACGGGGTGGGCCAGTTAGGCGACGGAACCAAAAATGAAAGGCATATACCAGTACAGATTTCTGATGGTGATGTTGGCAACTATCATTTTAGCATCTTACTTCCTATAACAGCAAGTGTATATATCGGAGAGACTAAAACACTTACACCAACCATCATTCCTGCTGGTGTCTGTACTACTTTGACATGGGCAACCGATGACCCAACTATTGCTGAGGTAACGCAACAAGGTGTTATTATGGGAATCAAGGAAGGTATTGCTATTGTTCGTGTTACTACAGACAATGGTTTAGCTGCCGAATGTTTTGTTGCTGTATCTACAATTCCTGAGCCCGACGAGATTGTACTGCCCTCCGAGGCAACTGTAGTAGCTGGTCAGACCATCACACTGACGCCGTCGATAACCCCCGCAAATGCAGAATACATACTGACATGGAGCTCGGACGATGAGACGGTGGCAACGGTGAGTCAGGATGGCGTTGTAACAGGCCTGAAGAAGGGCAAGACATTCATCAATGTGGAGACCAATAACGGAAAGACTGGTTATTGCAAACTTACGGTGAAAGCTCCAGAGCCTATTTCTATTTCTTTGCCAAAGAATGCTAATGTATATGTTGGAAGAACCCTTACACTCACGCCGTCGATTACACCCAAAGATGCTGAGACGGCCTTAACTTGGAGTTCAGATGATGAAACGGTGGTACGGGTGAGTTCCGAAGGTGTATTGACTGGCGTGGCCGAAGGATTGGCATTGGTAACGGTTTCTACATCAAATGGTTTGAAGTCAAATCTCTGCAAGGTTACAGTGGAAACAGACCCAGAGGTTATTGATGCCATTACGCCAGCATACTTTAATGGAACGAAGTATCCTATCTACAACCTATCTGGCCAGCGGTTGGAGAAACCCCGAAAAGGTGTGAACATCGTAGGAGGCAAGAAAGTACTGGTTAAGTAAATCCACAGGTATCTTGTAATCATACACGGGTCAATCGAGCAGGTTGGCCCGTTTTTTTGCGGGTCACATGCAAACCCCTGTGTTGATGTCATTTTTTGTCATAAGGAAGTGACATTTTGTCGTGTTGCATTTTTTTGGCACAACTTTCGTTGTATTCCAAGTGGAGATAATTCAAACTTAAACAAAAATAAAGATTATGAACGTAAAACCATTAGCAGACCGCGTGCTCATTGAGCCCGCACCCGCAGAGACAAAAACAGTTGGCGGTATCATCATTCCTGATACTGCAAAGGAGAAACCCTTGAAGGGTACCATTGTTGCCGTTGGTAACGGAACTAAGGACGAGGAAATGGTGCTGAAAGTTGGCGACCAGGTTCTTTATGGCAAGTATGCCGGTACAGAACTGGAGTTGGAAGGCAAGAAGTACCTGATTATGCGTCAGAGTGATGTTGTTGCAATCCTGGGGTAAAAGCCCCCTCCCTGCTCCCCCAAAAGGAGGAGTGATTAATTCATTATAAACAGATAATAAACATCGAAAAGTGAGGGCAGAAGCAAATTTCATTCTTCACTCTTCATTCTTAATTTAAAAAGATTATGGCTAAAGATATTAAATACAATATAGACGCTCGCGAACAGATGAAGAAGGGCGTTGACAGTTTGGCAAATGCAGTTAAGGTTACACTGGGCCCCAAGGGTCGTAACGTAATTATCGAAAAGAAGTTCGGCGCACCCCAGATTACTAAGGATGGTGTAACAGTTGCTAAGGAAGTTGAGTTGGCAGACCCCTTCCAGAATGCAGGTGCTCAGTTGGTAAAGAGTGTTGCCAGCAAGACTGGTGACGATGCTGGTGACGGTACAACAACTGCTACCGTACTGGCTCAGGCCATCGTTCGCGAAGGTTTGAAGAACGTTGCTGCAGGTGCCAACCCTATGGATCTGAAGCGTGGTATCGACAAGGCTACTGCTGCTGTTGTTGCTAACATTAAAGAGCAAGCTGAGCAAGTAGGCAACGACTATCAGAAGATTGAGCAGGTTGCTACCGTTAGTGCCAACAACGACCCCGAGATTGGTAAGCTTCTGGCTGACGCCATGAAGAAGGTTAGCAAGGACGGTGTTATCACCATCGAAGAAGCTAAGGGCCGTGACACTACCATCGGCGTTGTAGAAGGTATGCAGTTCGACCGTGGTTATCTGTCTCCCTACTTCGTAACAGATACCGAGAAGATGGAGTGTGTAATGGAGAATCCTTACATTCTTATATATGACAAGAAGATCAGCAACCTGAAGGACTTCCTTCCTATCTTGGAACCCGCCGTTCAGAGCGGTCGTCCTCTGTTGGTAATTGCTGAGGATGTTGAGAGTGAGGCCCTGACCACATTGGTTGTTAACCGTCTGCGTACACAGCTGAAGATCTGTGCTGTTAAGGCTCCTGGCTTTGGCGACCGTCGCAAGGCTATGCTGCAGGATATCGCTACCCTGACAGGTGGTTTGGTAATCAGCGAGGATACAGGTCTGAAACTGGAGCAGGCTACCATAGAGATGCTTGGCTCTTGCGACAAGGTTGTTGTCAGCAAAGATAACACCACCATCGTTAACGGTCATGGCGACAGCGAACTGATTAAGGATCGTGTAAACCAGATTAAGAACGAGATCAACAACACAACCAGCGACTACGACAAGGAGAAGCTGCAGGAGCGTCTGGCTAAGCTCTCCGGTGGTGTAGCTGTATTGTATGTCGGTGCTCCCAGCGAGGTAGAGATGAAGGAGAAGAAGGACCGTGTTGACGATGCTTTGTGCGCTACCCGTGCAGCCATCGAAGAGGGTATCATCCCTGGTGGCGGTGTTGCTTACATCCGCGCCCAGAAGGCTTTGGAAGGCTTGAAGGGTGTTAATCCCGACGAAACAACAGGTATCCAGATAGTACGTCGTGCTATTGAAGAGCCTCTGCGTCAGATTGTTGAGAACGCTGGTGAGGAAGCCAGCGTAGTAGTCAACAACGTTCGCAACGGTGAAGGCGACTACGGCTACAATGCCCGTGAGGACAAGTACGAGAACATGAAGGCTTCTGGTATTATTGACCCCGCAAAGGTTACCCGTGTTGCTTTGGAGAATGCCGCTTCTATTGCAGGTATGTTCCTGACAACAGAATGCGTAATCTGCGAGGCTAAGGAGGACAAGCCCGAGATGCCTATGGGCGGTGCTCCCGGCATGGGCGGCATGGGTGGCATGATGTAATAGTCTCTCCATAAACAAAATACTGAGCCCCCGACAATCTGCAAAATAAGATTGTCGAGGGCTTTTTGTTTTTCCATTAACCGTGAACCAACCAAGGCCTGTCACCTTTGCTTCATTCAGATAATCTGAACGAGTTGTTCCCCTTATCTCCACGACTCATTCAGATAATCCCTTACCCCCCTAAAGGATTATCCGAACAAGTCATTAAGCCTATTTGAATCAAAGTAGTCCATTTTCTTGGATGTCAAAAGTGAGTTAACCACAAAACAATCAAGTTAGAGAAGCTTCGCAAACAAGCTGGAAAGAATTTGGTTCAATACTCCTTGCGACTTGCGAGGCAAGTCATCTGATTGAATTACCCGTATTAGGGTATTGTTCAAATTTTAAGATGAATGTCGTGTGATAGCCAGCATCCGATTTTTCTGAAAGTTCAAGAATACCGCTCAGCATGGTCATAATTTGTCGTGATAGGGCAAGACCTATGCCTGTACCTGTGCTTTTGGTTGTGTAGAATGGGATGAAGATGTCCCTCCTGACCTCTGCCGGAATCGGTATTCCATCATTGCTGATGCGTAGTGCATACTCGTGCCATCTGAATTTTATGTTCTTAGCATCAGCTTCAGCCGCGTTTTTGATGATGTTGACGATGACCTGGCGCAGGAGTGATTCGTCCGTATCAAGGGCAGTATCTGCTGGAATATCTATTTTCCAGGTAATATCGGGATATAATACCATGATGCCTTCAACAAACTCTTTCAGTCGCAGAGTAGCAATTACAGGTTCCTGGAGCTGAGTCAGTTTGCGATAGCTATCTACAAATGTCACCAGATTACCAGCAGCATCATTGATGGCGTGGATTCCTTTTTCTAACGATGTACCTACAACCTTCGGGTGTTCAAGGTATGCCTGACTAATACTCTGGATAGGAGTGCTCACATTCATTATTTCATGGGTAAGCACACGCGTAAGTTTTTGCCAAGATTCAACTTCCTTTTGTGCCACCAACTTGTTGATGTCCTGCCCCAGATCATTCAGAGCTTCTTGCAATGCCTTTTCTCCATAGAATAGTCCTTTGACCGGTAGATGAAACGTAAATTCATGGTTCCTCACAGCTTCACGCATCAGTCGGGCGCGTAACTTCAGTTTGTTCTGGTGGTGAAAAAAGAACATTGTACCAGCCAAGATAAACAAGATAAAGATGATGACGAAAACTACAACCATTGTCATTTACCTAACTTTCTATATAGTCTTTGACGTGAAATCTCAAGTAATTCCGCAGCCTTGCTGATGTTGCCATGACATTTGTCAACCACTTTACGTACATGTTCTTCTTCCATCTTTTCCAATGGTACGACATTGGTATTGGCATCGATGGCATCCTTCAGCACACGGACAAGTTCATGGTTATCCCACGGCTTGGTTACAAAGTCAACTGCACCACTCTTCAACCCTTTGACAGCTAATTTAACGTCTGCGTATGCAGTCATCAATACGATAGGAATATCAGGGTGTCTGCGGTGAACAGTCTGTACCCACAGTAATCCCTCCTGACCATTATTAATGCCAAGAGAGAAGTTCATGTCAAGCAGAATGATGTCAACCGCCTCCTGCTCCAGTGTGGTCAGTATGTTTTCTGGTTTGGTAAGGGTCAGTATGCGGTCGAACACACCATCCAGACATATTTCAAGTGTTGTAAAGATAGACGTGTTGTCATCTACAACGAGTATTGTTCCATAGTTTGCCATATATTTCTTAATCTTTTAAGCATCCAATAGGTACAACTAACACTCCATCCTCAGGACGCTTGTATGCATAGTCGCCTACTTTCCTTGGTTGCAAAGGTAATGCTTTTTTGTGAAAATACCCACTCCGTAACGTGAAAGTGTATTGTTTTAATACAGAGAAGTGTATTGTTTTAATACAATCTCACTTTGGCGAGGTTAAAATCCATTGTCATTTATGACCTTGATTGTAATTTTGCAGTATCAAAAACAATAAAATGAAAAGATTCGCGTACATATTATCATTTTTAACCTGCCTCACAGGACAAGCCCAAAACGCATGGACAGTCGATGAGTGCATGCAGTATGCTGTCATGCATAACCATGAGGTGCGCCTACAGAATATCAGATTTGATGACTACAAGGCAGAAAAGGTAAGGGTAATTGGTTCATTCCTGCCTGCAGCAGAAGGACACATCGGAGGACAGTACAACTTTGGCCGCGCCATTGACCCAGAAACAAACATCTACACCAGTGTCAGCACATTCTACAATTCGTATGGGCTGAGTGTAGGTGTACCTGTCTTTGACGGATTCCAACGCTACAACAATCTGCGTGCCGCAAAGGTGAATGTACTGATGGGTAAGAGTCAGTTGATGGCACAGAAAGATGCCACGGCACAGAAGGTTCTGGAGACTTACGTGCTCGCGCTATATTATAAAGGATGTATAGACATTTCTACTCAAAAACGCGCTGAGAGCGAGATGCTCCTCCACCAGACAAAAGTTATGGCAGAAGTCGGACAGAAGGGAGAAGCCGATGTGGCACAGATGCAAGCCACATACGCTGCCGATGACTACGAGGTAACTCGCCAGCATGGGTTATACGACAATGCAATCCTGACATTGAAGCAGTTGATGAATTACCCGATAGACGATATACTCGAAATTGCAGATTGCGAGAAAGAATCCTTGGAACCTACCTTTGCTGCAGATTCTGAGATTTTTGAGCATGCAAAACTCCATAATCCAGACATCAAGCAAGCAGAATACAATCTGCAATCAGCCAAGTTTGCATACCGATCCAGCAAAGGTGCCTTATTCCCATCAGTATCTTTAGGAGCTGGTGTCTCTACCACGTACTATAAGCAGCTGAATGTACCGCTTGCGTCAAGTTTCAGCGAGCAATTCCGCAACAATGCTGGTCAGTATGTCTCTGCCTCGCTCTCCATTCCGATATTTAACAGGCTGAACACACTTACCAACATTCGCCGACAGCGTAACAATATCAAACGAGCAGAGGAAGAATTAGAGTATCGAACTGACGAACTGCAAAGACTAATACAAGAAGCCATTACGGATCAGGAGAACAGCCGTAAGGAAACAGAAAAGATGACGGCAAAAGTGGAGTCGGACAGCATTGCATCACGCTTGACCATCCGAAAGTACGAAGAGGGACTTGCTTCCTCCATCGATGTGCAGACACAAACAGTCTCTTTGTTACAGAGCAAGGCTCAACTTTTGCAATGCCAGCTTACATACTTATACAAAACACGTATGTTGAACTATTACAATGGGAAACCACTATGGACAGAATAATAGAGAAGAAACGAGGCCTCCAGAAGAAGCACATCCCTTATATAGCAGGAGGTGTATTTGTGCTGATAGTATTGCTATGGATTCTCTTCGGCAATCACCAGAGCACCTTGCAAGTTGATGAAGAGGACATCACCATCAGCAACGTCACGCGGGGGGAATTCAAGGATTATGTACGTCTTAACGGAACGGTCATTCCTATCCAGGTGGTACGTATCTCTCCCGAGGAGGGTGGCATCGTTATGGAGAAGGTGGCAGAGGAAGGACAAAAGGTCAAGAAAGGCGATGTCATTATTCGTCTTTCCAACAGCAACCTCGACCTGCAGATTCTCAATGCCGAAGCAGAACTGGCAGAGAAGCAGAATCTTTTGCGCAACACGCAGGTGGCTATGCAGCAGGATAAGCTGAACAACGAGACGGAACAGGCCACACTGGAGATGGATGTGGTGCGCAAGCGCAGAGCTTTCGAGCAGAACGAACGACTCTACAAGGAAAAGCTTATCTCCAAGGAAACATACCTTCAGGCAAAGGAAGACTATGACCTGGCCAAGAAGAAGCAGACACTCATTGGTGAGCGACTGAAGAAGGATGCACAGTACCGCAACATTCAGATGGACCAGATGGAGGATAACCTTCAGAATATGCGCAAGAATGTGGTTCTGGTACGTCAGCGCAAGGACAAACTCGAAGTACGCTCTTCCATTGATGGCGAGTTAGGTCTGCTCGATGTGGAGTTAGGACAAAGCATCAGCCCAGGACAGAAGATAGGCCAACTGAACGACCTCAGCGATTATAAGGTACAGGCACAAATCGACGAGCACTATATTGACAGAGTAAGGCAAGGACTGATGGCTACCTTCACCCGTGGCGACAAACAGTATCAGCTTCAGGTGCGCAAGGTCTATCCGGAAGTTCGCGAGGGCAAGTTCCGCTGCGACTTTATCTTCAAGGGAGACCGCCCGGAGAATATCCGCACAGGCCAGACCTATTACATCGAACTCGAACTGGGTCAGCCTGAGCAGGCCATCATCATCCCTCGGGGCACGTTCTTCCAAACCACAGGCGGCCAATGGATCTTCGTCCTCTCGTCTGATGGGAGCAAAGCCCATCGCCGTCCCATTCGCGTAGGTCGTCAGAATCCCCAGCACTACGAAATTCTCGAAGGCTTGGAGTCAGGCGAGCGCGTAGTCACCAGCGGCTACGAGGCATTCAAAGACAATGAAGTATTAGTAATCAAATAAACAACGATATGAACGTATTCAGAAACATGCTTTACATGGCACGTCGCTTCAAGACGGCGACAGTGCTCAACTTCATCGGCCTCACGGTGTCCTTCGCTGCCTTTTACCTGCTGATGACACAGGTCATCTATAATCGCTCTTACAACTTCTCCATCCCTGATGGCGAGCGCGTCTTCCGAATGGAGACGAAGATGAACCCCGACGCGCAGTGGGGCATCAACTGCAACCGCCCCATCCACGCCCTCGTGGCCAAGATGCCGCAGGTGGAAGCCGTGTCGGAACTGGCCACATGGGGTGGCAGCTGGAATATACTGGTGGGCGAAAGCACCGTGGAGCAGTTCTGCATGGGCACTAACCTGACACCCTTCGGGGCCGTCGGCGCACGCTGCCTCGACGGCCGCCTGTCGTGGGACGACTACGGCGAACGCACTGCCATCATCCCAGCCTCGCTGGCACGCAAGGTCTATGGGCGGGTCAACGTGGCTGGCGAACCGCTCTATTCAGAGACTGACACAATCATAGTGCAGGGTGTCTATGAGGACTTCCCCGACAATTGCTCGATGAAGAACAACCTTTACTACGCCACCCAAGACAATCTCGACAACTGGAGTGAGTGGAGCTCCACCCTCTACGTGAAGTTGGCCGAGAATGTCAATGCAGACACCCTGCTGAAAGACTTCCCCGAACAGATGCGCCAGCTGATGTGGCGCAGGCAGTGGGGGCAGGCAGTTGCCTCCGGTGAGTATGACGAGAATCAGGAGGCAGACATCAAAGCAAAGTTTGACGCCCACTTCGGCTTTGAGTTCCGCCTGACTCCTATCCGCGACACCTACTTCTCCGGCGTAAGTTCCTACGATAAGGGCAACCCCGCCATGCTCTTCATCCTCGAGCTGGCTGCGCTGCTCATCATCGTCATTGCTGCTATCAACTTCCTCAACTTCACGCTGGCCGAGAGCCCCATGCGCATCAAGGGTCTTAACACCCGCCGCGTTTTGGGCGAAAGTCTTTGGCACCTCCGCTTCGGACTGGTGGGCGAGGCCGTCGTCACCGCTCTGCTGGCCTGCGCGCTGGCCTTTGTCCTGTGTGTTGCTGTATCGCGGCAACACACAGAACTGCTACTGGGCGACCTCAGCCTTTCCGCCCACCCCTGGCTCGCGGCCTTTACCGTCCTGATAGCGATTGCGGCAGGCATCGCTGCCGGTACCTATCCTGCCTTCTTCGCCACCTCGTTCCAGCCTGCTCTCACACTCAAAGGCTCTTTCGGTCTTACGCCAAAAGGAAGGCAGCTGCGCACGGCACTCGTCTGCCTGCAAATCTGCATTGCACTCTTAATGGTCAGCTACATTGGCATCCTTTTCCTGCAGAGCCGTTTCATCTATCACTCCGACTACGGCTTCGCGAAGGACGAGGTGCTCTACGCCCGGCTCACTCCGGAGCTGTGGCATAAGAAAGACGCCGTGCGCACGGAGCTGATGTCGGTCGGCGGTGTCGAGGAAGTCAGCTACTCGCGCTTCGTGCTGGGCTCGCAGGACGGCTACATGGGCTGGGGACGTGGCGACGACAACCACAAGATTACCTTCACAAGCCTTCCCGTAGATTACCACTATCTGCGCACGATGGGTATCAAGGTCATCGAGGGTCGCGACTTCAACGAACACGACGGCGATGTCTATATCATTAATGAGGCCGCCCGCAGGCAGTGGTCGTGGGTGGAACTCAACAAGCCACTGCTGCAGAACGACCTGCCCGTCGTCGGCGTGTGCGAGAACGTCCGCTATGCCTCCACCCGTCAAGACCGCACACAAGATCCCATTGCCTTCGTCATTTTTGGCGAGAAGTATGGCAGCTGGGGTGACCAGCTTGGAATAGTGAACATACGCGTGGCAGCCGGTGTTGACAAGCTGGCCGTACGGCGGCAGGTCAACCAGCGGCTCACGGCCATGGGCAGCGGCGAAGATGTCGAAGTACTGTTCCTCGATGAACAATTGGAGAATCTCTATCAGGAGGAGTTTCGCTTCATCCGCCAGGTGCTGTGGTTCACCGCCGTCTGCTTCGTCATCACCCTCATCGGTGTCTTCTGCCTCACAATGTTCGAGACGGAGTATCGCCGCAAGGAGATAGCTATCCGCAAGGTAATGGGCAGCAGCGTGGGCGAAGTGCTGTCGCTTTTTACCAAACGTTATGCCATTCCGCTCATCCTCTCCTTCGTGATAGCAGCACCTGTTGGTTACTACATCAGCGAACAATGGCTTCAGAACTTTGCTGAACATACACCCATCCACTGGTGGTTGTTCCCTCTGGCATTCCTCATTGTCAGCATAGTCGTTCTCCTTACCGTCATCATCCAAAGTTGGCGAGTTGCAACGATGAACCCAGTAGAGAGCATCAAGACAGAGTAGAATAAATGGTAAATTGTAAATTGTTAAATAGCAAATAATATGATGATAAAGATTGAAAATCTCTCAAAAGTATTCCGCACTGAGAATGTGGAGACAACAGCGTTGAATGGCGTAAGCCTGGAAGTAAAGGAAGGCGAGTTCGTGGCAGTCATGGGTCCTTCGGGTTGTGGCAAATCAACGCTCCTGAATATCCTCGGATTACTCGATAATCCCGATAATGGCAACTACTACCTCGAAGGTGAGGAGGTGGGACACCTGAAGGAGAAGGATCGTACCAAGTATCGCAAAGGACGCATCGGCTTTGTGTTCCAGAGCTTCAACCTCATCGATGAACTCACTGTAGAGGAGAACATCGACCTACAACTGAAGTACCTTAAAGTGCCAAAGGCAGAGCGCAAGCAACGCGTCTTGGACATCCTGCGCAAGGTAAACCTCTCACAGCGTGCCACTCACTATCCTCAACAACTCTCTGGCGGTCAGCAGCAGCGCGTAGCCATTGCACGTGCTGTGGTGGGTAAGCCAAAGCTGATTCTTGCCGATGAGCCAACGGGTAACCTTGACTCAAAGAATGGACTCGAAATTATGGAGCTACTCTCACAACTCAATTCGGAAGGTACCACCATCGTAATGGTAACGCACAGCCAGCACGATGCTGCATACGCCAATCGCATCATCAACCTGTTTGACGGTGAGATAGTTGAGAATACCGTACTTTGATGAAAAATTCTGTATACAACATCTTGAGGTAACAGATTTCCCCAGACTTCGTAAAAGTGGTGAAGACAAACTGAAATTAATGATTATTCGCAAAAACAGGTAACATATACCCTAGATTGCTGCTGAGAGCCGATGGTTTTCTCTGATGCTGTCTGTGCTTTGCGTGCAAAGCCATGATGGCGTCAGGGCTAGCGTGAAAGCTTGCTTTCAAACGCTAAGCCATGAAGGCAGCATGAGGGCCGTAGGCTACAGATAGCACCAGAGGGTTTTCTCGGTTTTGATTGAAAACCAGTTTTCGTTTTGGTTTTCGTTTTCGTTGTTAACTTTCAATTTTCAATTCTCAATTCAATAAAGACCGCTAATCGCTAACCCTTAACCCTGAACCAAACAAGGTATGTCACCTTTGATTCATTCAGATAGGCTGAACGAGTTGTTAACCCTATCCGAACGAGTCATTAACCCTATCTCTTTGATTTATTCCCCAGACATCAGACATCTTCCATCAGCCATCAGACATATCTAACCATGAACCCTTAACCATAAGTGCCTTCTTCCTTCTTCCTTCAGCCATCACTTCACCGCAACCTTTTTCCCATTCTGGATGTATAAGCCCTTCCGCAAGGACCCACCCTGGCCCTCCTGTGTAGGGAGGGAATATGAAGATTGAGAATTAACCTTGCGGCCACTGAGGTCGTAGATGGCTCCATCCTCTCTCGAAGCGACTGGGGTGAGGCTTTTTTCACTGACAGAGGTGGTTTGTTCAATTAAATCGGCTTTTGATACCATATACACATCCGACTGGGAGTATATCAGTAGTTTGTCCCGGTATTGCTTCATGTCAAAAACGAATTCAGACGAAGTGGTCTTTATCGGCTCCAAATATGGCCTGTTCCATGTGGTTCCGCCATCAGTAGAGCACATAAGTTTCATGTATTTAGGATGATATCCTCCTGCCATATATACAATATCAGCATTCTCGTTGTCGTAA
>JAFSRW010000079.1 GCA_017445925.1 Bacteroidaceae bacterium
AGAACAACTTTGAAAGTGCGCTCACGGCCCACCTTCAACTCCTTAGTGTTCATTCCAACGTAGCTCACGACGATAATCGAGTTCTCCGAAGGAACTTTCAGCTGGAAATTACCGTCAAAGTCCGTTACCGCACCCAGACCAGCATTTCCCTTCACAACAACCGATGCGCCAATCAGAGGCTCACCTGCATTGTCCACGACTGTACCCTTCACGTTGATACCGCCTCCCTGCGCCTGCGCGAAAGCAGAGCAGAAAAGCAGAAGCAAAGTGGGAACAGCGCGTTTCAAAAGACTTGTTAGCTGTTTCATTTTGATTGATTTTGATACATAATTTGACTATAGTTAATTGATAAATTTGTTGCGACTTTACATCGTTAACGGGTGCAAAATTAATAAAATTAGACTAAAAAGACCATAAAAATAAGAAACACAAACTTTATATTTAGTAACAAAAATACACTAATGTTACAAATTATAAAGTTTGTGTTACAAATACCGAATAGTCGTAACGCTTGACTTAGGTCAATTATTGCAAATCATACACTTTTGGAGACTCTTTTCCGAAAAGGAATTGCTTCTTATAACCACCCAAATCGATAACGATTTTCTCGAAAACGATACCCGGATCCTGTGGATGGATAGTCAGGGTATGTACATCCTGATTGGCAACTATTGGCAGTTCAACAATCTGCTCAACAACCCTACTAGCCACCGTTGGGTAATAAATTGAGTAGATATTCTCAGGTTTTTCGTTCAAATCTTTGTTAAAATTAACACAAACTGGAGTCTGATCGTCAACAGACAATTCATAAACCAGTCCACCCTTATCCAGGAAATCCAGTGTTGATTTCGTAATGACATGTACCTTTGCCGTCTTCACGCCATCAGCCTTAAACCGATAAGTAAGCTTTGCACCATCTGTTTTTTCGGTATACGGCATCAAAGAGATTCCGCTGAGTGTACGACCCATATACGGAATAATTGTCCATTTGGCTGCCGATGCATTTTCACGACTATAGGTATGCTCTGCTTCAATACTTATATAACCATTATTCGAAGAGAAGACAGGACCGTTTTTCGGCTCAGCCACGGTAACAAGCCTAGGACACACGTCAGCACGATAGTTATCATTCCATGTACGATAACTGATATGCTTTTGAATCATCATGCCATCCCATTTACCATCTGACATCACCTTATTATAATATAAGCAAAGCAGTGAATCGCGCTTAAACGCCTGACGACAACGATCGGCCCACAGATTTGCCTCAGGATCTCCAACCGATGCCAACTTAAGGTTCATAGCCTGAGCATAATACATCTCATAAACATTCCCCATTGCCTGCACTGGGAACAGGATAAGCTGGCGATAAGCATCCTGACACTCTGGTTTTAACTCTAGGAACAGTCGCAAAGCACGTGCTTCCAAGGCATGATACTCATTAACAACCTGCTCGAACTCCTCACAGGTATAGACATTAGCATCAAGCATCTCTGAGGTAATACGGCCATTATATTTGCAGACAAGGTTCAGAATCGAAGCCGCCTCCGCTGCATGATCCTGTCCAAAGCTCTCTGCACAGAAATCGCGCGAATGATCCAACAGGTTATCTACGCCATATTTTGACGGGTTCCATGCCATATCCATAAACAACTGGATAGGATACTCCATCGGCTTCAAATCGCCTACATTAAGAATCCACAATTTTTGGATTCCACCATTATAAGCCAATTGTAGCTGCTCCCACATATTCTGTATGGGGGTTACATTGATCCATTTAGAGTTTCTTGGCGCTCCCACATAGTCTACATGATAGTACAATCCCCAACCGCCTTTACGTTTTCTCTCCTCAGCAGTCGGTATTCTGCGTACATTGCCCCAGTTATCGTCACATAGCAAGATGGTTACATCATCAGGCACACGCAATCCAGCATCATAGTAATCCTGTACCTCTTTATATAGAGCCCATATCTGAGGTGTTTCCTTGGCTGGACGTTTCGTAACCTCCTTTATAATACGACGCTGGTTATTAATGATATCTTCAAGCAACTTAGTGTCAGTACCATTACCCATAGCCTCATCACCATCACCACGCATACCAATGGTTACAATATCATCGGTATTCTTCATACGTTCAATACCTTCACGGAAGAAACGATCCAGGTTCTGTTTATTAACAGAATAGTTCCACGCACCCCACTCTTTTCGGTTTCGGGCATATTCCTGATGATTGCGAGCCATAGGCTCGTGATGCGACGTACCCATCATAACACCCATCTTGTCGGCGGTTTTCAGATTCTCCGGATCATCAGCATAGAAAGCCCATCCCCACATGGCTGGCCACAGGTAGTTTCCCTTCAATCTCAATATCAGTTCAAACACCTTCTCATAAAACTGATGACCGCCATAATCCGTACCAAAGGTATTCTTTACCCATGTAGTAAGACAAGGAGCCTCATCATTCAAAAACAACCCACGATATCTTACAGCTGGTTCACCATCGGTATATTCACCTTTCTTTATATATATATAGGTATGTTTCTCTACTGGAACATCTGCCCAATAATACCAAGGCGAAACGCCCAACTGCTTTGACAATTCGTAAATACCATAAACAGTACCGCGCTTATCACTTCCTGCTATCACCAACTGATTACCGATGGTTTTAATGATATATTTCTCGGTCTTCCCCTTCAGGCTTCCAAGTACGCCAGTTTTAACCCACTGGTCTATCTGCTTATTAACTCCAACAGTACCAATAAGGATTTCAACATCTTCGGTTGACTGAACAGCCTTTTGGCCCGTCACTTTTTCAAGGTCAGTCAATAGATTATTGGCTGCCAGTTGAACACAACTATGTTCGTTCTGACTGAACCCAATGGTAAAATTCTTCAGTTGCCACACATCAGAACACGGATAAAACGAAACAAATTGTTCGGTTGCCATCAAGTTGATGGTGCAAACCGAAAACAAGAAAACTGCCAAGAATCTGGCACATAATTTTTGTAGAATCATAATCGCAAATGTTACAAATAATATATATCTGATGCAAAGATAAGCCTTTTTTAGGAGTAAAACCACAAAATTCGTATCAAAAACTTTACTTTTTGTAACATTTCCTTGTTACATTTCGAAAAATGCATTATCTTTGCAACAAATAAACAACTAACGCGACCATTTAATTACTAACAAAACAATGCGAGTTAAGTTCATACTAACACTAGCTTCATTATTCATTACGACGAGTGCTTTCGCCCAAAGGGGAAAGTTCTTCAGTACTGACAATCAACTATTGTCAAGCAGTTTTGTTACACAAGTATACCTAGATAATGAAGGATTTATATGGGCAACAACACGTAACGGTATCAACCGTTATGATGGTTATCAATTCCGTGTATTCAAGAAAGAAAACGAGCACGACAGTTCGCTGGCCAGCAACTATGTAAACAGCATGATGCAAGACCGGAATGGTATTTTCTACTTTGGTATGTATGGTGCTCTGCAAACGTGGGACGGCAACAAGTTCCACAATGTAACCATGCTCGACAAGGACGGAACACAAGGCCACAGTTATCCTAATTGCTTCTTAGAGCGCAAAAACGGCGATGTTCTTGTGGGCACATCCGGTCTTGGGTTGATAAAATTCAAGGATAAGAAAACGGCCTGTCAGGTAAAAGGACCATTGGAATCAATACACACAGTCAATAGCATTATCGAAGACAGAATGGGAACCTTGTGGATTATAACAGACAACATAGGACTCATCTCATACGACGGAAAGAAAGTCAAGCGATATCCACAGAGCAACCCAGACATTGTCTTTACATGTCTTTGTGAAGGAACAGACGGAATCATATATGCAGGAACAGCCAACAATGGTGTTTTCCGCATGCAGAACGACACTTTTGTACACATTGACGAAACCGGAGCAAACTCTGTAGCCGCATTGTTCTGCGACCATGAGGGGAGGATTGTTATCGGCTACGATGGAAAAGGAGTAGCTCTGTACAATCCGACAACGAAGGAATTAATCAACAATCCTTTCTTCTCGCTTGAGGTAGATCTCGCTATGAGTAAGGTTTACTCCATAACAGAAGACAAGAGCGGCAACCTATGGTTTGGACTACTGCAGAAGGGAATCTTCATGCAGCCCATCACTTTCAAAGGCTTTAATTACATGGGCCACAAGCTTGGAGCCCATAACATCTTAGGCTCATCATGTGTGGTTAGTGTTGTGCTCGACAGCAAACAACGAATCTGGGTAGGAACCGATAAGGACGGACTGTATTGCTACGACTATAACACCAAAGCTGTTAAACACTTGAGAGAGAATTTCCCCTCAGTAGTCATGGCACTTGCCGAAGACCAGAATGGTCGCATCTGGGTTGGCTCTTATCGTGATGGTATGGGATGGATAGATCCTGTCAGTTTCCAATTTCACCAGATTCATTTCCCACTCGACCCGCATCTTATCGTAATGGATATTGCCGTTGGTAACGACGGAAGTCTTTGGTTGGCCACTATGAAACACGGTCTTGTCAGGATGTCGCCGTCCGACGGACATATTATAGCCCAATATAAGTTAAAACCCGGGGCAGAGAAGAACAGGAAGATGAACTGTATTACCAACGACTACATATCTCAGGTACATGTATCACCCGACGGCAAGCGCGTATATGCATCAACATCGATGGGATTGTGTTGTCTTGACATTTCTGAGAACAGCTGGATCAGCACCTTTGGCATGAACTGCCTTAACTACAGCACTCCAGTACGAATAACCCGCGAATACGACGGCAAGCTCTGGTATGGAACAAACGAAGGATTATACTGTTATGATCTTCTCTCCCACGAAACCAAGCATTACACCCGCGAAAACGGATTGGCCGACAACGGAATAGCCACCATAGAGCGCGATCCACAAGGCAGACTATGGATAGGTACCGACCACGGTCTTAGTTGTTTTACTCCTAAAAATGCCCTTTGGCAGAACTATTTCGCCGACGATGGTTTGCAAAGCAACGAATTCAGCGACGGTGCATCGTTCATCACGTCTAATGGCACACTTGCCATGGGCGGAACTGCCGGTATCTCATGGTTCGACTCACAGCACATCTCTCCCAGCAAATGGGAGGCTGAGGTTAAACTTACTTCTTTCTCCATCAATGGCCA
>JAFSRW010000080.1 GCA_017445925.1 Bacteroidaceae bacterium
AATGGCCTATGGTGATAATGTCCCTGAACTGACCTATAAGTTTAATGGCGGAACGCTCACAGGTACGCCGAAGCTCTCGACTACGGCAACCAAGACTTCCGACGTGGGTTCCTATGCCATCAAGGTGGAAGCGGGAAGCGTAACAAACAGCAATGTGACCTATGTTGATGGAACGCTTACTATTACCCAGGCACCGTTGACTGTAGCCGCCAACAGCTTCACTATCACGCAGGGTGACGCAATGCCGACTTTCGATGCCACTTACAGCGGATTCAAGAACGATGAGACAGCCGAAGTCCTAACCAAGAAGCCGAGGTTCACCTGTACAGCGACCTCTTCCAGCGCCCCCGGCACATACGACATTTTGGTATCGGATGCCGAGGCAATGAACTATGAGATATACTATACCAAGGGAACGCTGACAATAAAAGAGGCTGATCCTGTAAAGGTAACTGCAAACAGCTATACTATTACATACGGTGATGCCATCCCAGAGTTTGGATATACCTCAAGTGGTGCTGCTCTGAGTGGTACACCTGCTATCAGTTGTGAAGCGACATCCACTTCACCTGTTGGAACCTATCCAATTGTAATCAGTAAGGGAGGTGTGTCTAACTACAATGATAGCTATGTAAATGGTGTACTGACCATTACTAAGGCTCCTTTGACTATTAGTGTTGGAAACTACACAAAGAAACAGTATGACCCAATGCCTGAGTTCGATGTTTCTTACGAGGGATTCAAGAATAACGAAACAAAAGATGTGCTGACCAAACAGCCGACATTGAGTTGTAAAGCGAATGAAGAAAGTACTCCTGGCGAATATCCTATTGCTATAAGTGGTGCAGAGGCCACCAACTATCAGATACAATATGTTGAGGGTAAGTTAATAGTTACAGAGCCAGATTCATACACCCTGACCTACATAGTGGATGGTGAGGTATATCAGAGTTTTGTTGTCAAATACAGAGAAGCTATCACGCCATTGGAGGCACCAACAAAAGAAGGTTATACCTTCTCTGGCTGGAATGGTCTTCCAAGGTCAATGCCTGCCAAGGACGTGACTGTGAAGGGAACGTTTACAGTAAACAGCTATACCGTTACCTTTATGTATGGAGATGAGGTGTTGTACATTGAGGAGGTGAATTATGGAGAAACCATTCCTATACCTGAGATATTGGATAAATATGGTTTGGTATATAAGTGGTTAGATGTTCCTGAAACAATGCCAGCTCACGATGTTGTCATTCTGGTAGATGAAACGGATATGATTGAAAGCCTCACCCCCGACCCCTCTCAGGGTAGAAGGGAGATATTTAATCTCTCAGGCCAACGCTTGAGCAAGATGCAAAAGGGCATCAATATCGTTGGCGGACGAAAGGTGCTGGTGAAGTAAGCTATCACATTATTTATAATAAGAGAAAGGGGGAGTGAACGGAATGTTCGCCCCCCCCCTTTTTGGTTACTTGTCAAATCCTGAATTTTTCAACTTGATTTTTACTCTAAACTCTCAACTCTAAACTAAATTTAAAGGGATAGTCTTAATGACTCATTCAGATAGGGTTAACGAGTTGTTCAGATAATCTCTATGGGGGGTAAGAGATTATCTCAATGAGTCGTTTCCTTTATCTCGACGAGGCATGGAGATTATCTCGATAAGGCAAAGGTGACTTTGCAAATGATATAGGAATAAAAAACACTTGTGCGTCATTCCTAATTGAAGTAATATCTATATCTTTGCTATCATGATAGCGAACATACTTAGTCTCGGCAAAAAAAATAAACATGTTTTTTTGTTCTGCACTCAACTTTCCGTAACTTTGGCTACGCCGAACTTACTTTGCACTCAGAAAAGCTCAAATACATTTGGCTTTTCATTCGTTTTACCGTAACTTTGCAAAGTGATGTGTAAGAAATAATGAAGGAAAAGGACGAATGAACGTTAGGAGATTTACTTATTTCATTTGCATGGTCTCTGCAATGGGGGGCCTGCTGTTCGGATACGATTGGGTTGTAATTGGTGGTGCCAAGCCTTTCTATGAACTATTCTTTGGTATCTCCGACTCGCCTATATTACAGGGTGTGGCAATGACGACGGCTCTTGTGGGATGTCTTGTGGGTGCTATGGTAGCTGGAGCTATGGCCGATCGTTATGGACGTAAGCCTCTTTTGACTACAGCTGCCGTATTGTTCACAATTTCGGCTATTGGTACGGGACTCTTCGACGACTTTACCTTGTTTAATATAGCTCGTTTTGTGGGTGGAATGGGAATTGGAGTGGCTTCGGCTTTATCACCGATGTACATTGCCGAGGTCAGCCCCAAAGAGATTCGCGGACGTATGGTCAGCCTGAACCAGATGACTATCGTACTGGGTATTCTTGCTGCTCAGGTGGCGAATATGCTGTTGGCCAGAGACACAACGGTTGCAGAATCTCAGGCGTGGAATGTGGAATGGGGCTGGCGTTGGATGTTCTGGGCTGAGACGCTACCGGCAGCGCTGTTCCTGGTAATGAGTTTCTTTATTCCTGAAAGTCCTGTGTTCTTTAAAGTGAAAAGCGAAAGAATGAAAAATGAAAAATCACTCTTCACTCTTCGTTCTTCACTCTTAAATAGAAGGTATAGCAAGGTGTTGCTGCTTGGTCTCTTTATCGCTGTATTCCAGCAGTGGTGCGGCACGAATGTTATTTTCAACTATGCACAGGAGATTTTTGTGGGTGCAGGGTTCAATGTGGATGGTATGTTCATCAATATTGTCATTACGGGTATTGCCAATGTGGTGTTTACTTTTGTGGCACTCTACACTATTGAACGCTGGGGAAGACGCTCGCTAATGCTCATCGGTGCCGGAGGGCTGGGGGGTATTTATTTCATTTTGGGTTGTTGCTACTTTGCCGGGGTAACGGGATTTATTATGGTTGCACTTGTTGTGACTGCGATTTCGGTTTACGCCATGACGCTTGGACCTGTTACCTGGACATTGCTGGCAGAAATCTTCCCTCATCGTGTGCGTGGAATCGCTATGGCAACCTGCACCTTTGCCCTTTGGGTGGGATGCTGTACGCTGACATTTTCCTTCCCTTCGATGAATGCAGCATTGGGCAGTAGTGGCACTTTCTGGATATATTCGGCTATCTGTGCCTGTGCCTTCATCTTCCTTTTCCGCAACTGTCCTGAGACAAAGGGAAAATCGCTGGAACAGTTGGAGAGCGAATTGGCGAAGTGAACCTGAATCATTTGTTGAAAAACTGAAATCCGAAAACAATATTATGAAAGCTAAAGTTTGGCGAGAGGACATTGTTATTCCGACATACGAGGTTGGACGGGAAGAGAAGAATCCTATCTTCCTGGAAAATCGTGTATATCAGGGATCGAGCGGGGTGGTGTATCCATATCCTGTTATCGAGTCGATAGCTGACGAAAAGAAAGACCATACCTATCATGCTGTATGGCTTGAGAATGAATACCTTAAGGTGATGATTCTGCCTGAATTGGGCGGGCGTGTACAGATGGCCTACGACAAGGTGAAGCAGCGCCATTTTGTCTATTACAACCATGTGATAAAGCCTGCTCTGGTAGGTTTGGCAGGACCGTGGATTAGCGGAGGCGTAGAGTTTAACTGGCCGCAACATCATCGCCCCTCTACGTTCTTGCCTGTGGATTGCGACATCGAGGAAGAGGAGGACGGTAGCGTAGTTGTATGGTGTTCCGAGATGGAGCGTATGTTCCATCAGAAGTCAACCGTTGGTTTTCGTCTTCGTCCGGGGTGTGCCTATCTTGAAATCAATGTCAGGCTATACAACCGTACGGAATTGCCTCAGACTTTCCTGTGGTGGGCTAATCCCGCAGTAGCTGTGAACGATGCCTACCAAAGTGTCTTCCCGCCAGATATCAATGCCGTATTCGACCACGGGAAACGTGCTGTATCTACCTTCCCCATTGCCACAGGAACCTATTACAAGATGGATTACTCGGCAGGTGTGGACATATCCAACTACAAGAACATCAAGGTGCCTACGTCCTATATGGGTGTGAACTCGAAGTACGACTTCGAAGGCGGTTACGAGAATGATACGAAGGGTGGAATGCTGCATGTAGCCAATCATCATGTCTCGCCCGGCAAGAAACAATGGACTTGGGGCAATGGTGACTTCGGACGTGCCTGGGATCGCAACCTGACAGACGAGGATGGTCCATACATTGAGCTAATGGCAGGCGTTTATACCGAGAACCAGCCCGACTTCTCGTGGATTATGCCTTACGAGGAGAAGGAGTTTACGCAATACTTTATGCCTTATCGCGAGTTGGGTGTGGTGAAGCAAGCTTCGAAGGACATCATCTTCAATCTGGAAAAAGCAGAAGAATGTGCCAGAATAAAAATACTTGCCACATCGAAGCAAAATGTACGCATTGAGCTGAAATCCGACGACAGTACGGTATTCTATAACAAGGAGTTGACCTTGTCGCCCGAAGAGGTTTTCGTTAAGGATGTCGATACCAAAGGCACTCCTTTTGACCAATTGACGTTGACGGTATATCAGGCAGACCGCTACGTAAGACCGCTTTCGTGGCATCAGGCTCCTGATGAAGTGCGACGCATTCCAGATCCGGCCGAAGCAGCTCTGCCCGCCAAGGATTGTAAGACGGTAGAGCAGCTTTACCTGACGGGTCTTCATCTCGAACAATATCGGCATGCCACGTGGTCGCCTCTCGATTATTACGAGGAGGCCCTGCGTCGCGACCCGCTGGATGTCCGCTGCAACAATCAGTTTGGACTGTGGTATCTGCGTCGTGGCCGCTTCGAGAAGGCAGAGCCCTATTTGCGTACAGCCGTGAAGGTGCTGATGAAGCGTAATCCTAATCCCTATTGGGGTGAACCCTTGTATAATCTTGGACTTTGCCTGAAATACCAATGGAAGCTCAGCGAGGCCTATGACTGGTTCTATAAAGCTACGTGGAATGGGGCTTGGCAGGGTGCAGCCTATTTTGCCTGTGCACAGATTTCGTCGATGCAGGGTCGTTGGGAGGATGCACTCTACGAATTGGATCGTTCCATTGTTGCCGGTTATCACAACCAGAAAGCCCGGGCCCTAAAGGTAGCAACGCTGGCCAATATGGGGCGTGAGGATGGTGTTGACAAACTTATAGAGGAAAGTTTGCAGCAGGACCGTTTCAATTATGGTATCCTCTTCGAAGCGGGAGAAACCGACCGCCTTGTTGCCCTCATGCACGGCAATCCGCTCAACTACCATGAATTGGCTCTCGATTATGCTCAGGCTGGTTTACATGCGCGGGCCAATGCTGTGCTGGATCTGGCTATCGAGGCGGGAGCCGTGAATGCAATGACCTATTACTACAAGACATGGTTGAATGTTGAGGTATGTCCGCTTCCCGATACTCCCATGCCAATCTGTTTCCCCAACCGATTGGAAGATATCTTGGCTTTGCAACGTGTTATTGACCTTGACAAGAAAGATGCCCAGGCGCCTTATCTGCTGGGATGCCTCTTCTATGATAAACGTCAGTATGACGAGGCTATTCGTCTGTGGGAACAATCAGCAGAAATAAATCCACGGTTCCCCACAGTATGGCGTAATTTAGCCCTTGCCGCCTACAACAAACAGAATGAAAGGCAGAAAGCCGTTGCATTTATGGAACGTGCTTTCCATCTTGACGAAAGCGACAGTCGCATTCTGATGGAGCTCGATCAACTCTATAAAGTTATGCAGCGACCTCATTCCGAGCGTCTGTCTTTCTTGCAGCAATATCCCGACCTCATTGCCCAACGTGACGATCTCGTACTGGAAGAGATAACCCTGCTGAATCAATTAGGCCGATACGAGGAGGCAATGACGAAACTCGATGCCCATAAGTTCCATCCTTGGGAGGGCGGAGAAGGCAAGGTGCCGGCACAGTATCAGATATGCCGTGTGGAACTTGCCAAGCAAGCACTCATGAGAAAGGAAGCAGAGAAAGCCATCCTTTTGTTACAGGAGTGCCTCGACTATCCCCATCATTTGGGTGAGGGCAAACTATATGGTGCTCAGGAGAACGACTTCTATTATTTGATGGGACTGGCTTATGAACAGTTGGGCGATAAGGAGAAAGCCCGTGAAAGCTACACAAGGGCAATAGAAGGACCTACTGAACCTGCTGCCGCCATGTACTATAACGATGCCAAACCCGACAAAATCTTCTATGCAGCATTGGCTTGGCGTAAACTGGGCGATGATACCAAAGCTAACGGACTATGTTACAAACTTATCACATTCGGTGAGAAGCATGTCTTTGACGAGGTGCGTATGGACTATTTTGCCGTATCTTTGCCCGATTTGCTTATCTGGGACGGTGATTTGCAACAGAAGAATACGATTCACTGCAACCTGATGATGGCTTTGGGGCATCTTGGCCTCGGACATATGGAAAAGGGGAGATGCATGCTCTCAGAAATAATGAAGCTCGACATCAATCACCCTGTTCCACATGCCATGCAGACACTTGTGAATTTTCTTTGACATTATTTCGTTATGTCCTAAAGTTGTATGCCTTACTTGGTGGCGTAGCAGACACCACGGAAGTAGCCTACGCTTTCGGCAATTCCCATGAAAGGATTACTCATGTCCTTTTCGTATTCCAGGCTGACGCTGCCTGTGTAGTTGTATTTGCGAAGTAATTTAATGAACAGGGGGAAGTCGATGCGCCCACGACCTAACTCTACACTCTTGTCCGCTTTGGTGGTACCTGTAACATCTTTCAGATGGATGTCGAAGACACGAGTGTGGTATTTCTTGAGGTCGGAAAGGGAGTCGCTTCCATATCGGAGGTTGTGCCCGATATCCAAACACATTCCCATGCGGGCATCGCGGTCTTTTACGTTGTTCCAGATATCCTCGGCATTAGGATACATGGGCATATCTGGGCCATGCAGGTGAATGGCCAACTTAATATCGTACTGCTTGACTTTCTGCTCTACGTAATCTAAAAGTTCATAATTGGGAACTCCTACAAGTACCTTAACGCCAACGCGTTGTGCATAAGCAAAGGCACGGTCTACTTCTACCTCGCTTTTCATGTAAATGGGTCCCACACCATAGCCAATAACATCGTACTCGGCCAGTTTCTTGTGAAAATTGGCAATATCTGCATCGCTGCTGTCAAGCGGGAGATGGAAGTCTTTTATGCAAAGATAATGAACATCCAACTGCTTCATTGTTTCAAGCGTTTTCAGGAGGTCGAACTTATTGAATGTCCAACCTGCCATCCCTAAATGGAAAGGCTCTTGTGGATGCGGTGTCTTTAAGGTGGAATTCTTGCTTGGATCTTTCTTTACATTTTCGGCGGCATTTACTTTGCCGTTTGAACCTAAAAATGCAAGAACGGCCGCGCTCACTAAACCGGATCTGATAAATGCTCTTCTTTTCATTGATTATGTATTTAAATTGCCTAAAAAGGTTATGTTCAGGGTACAAAAATAACAATTATTTTTGAGAAGAAAAAAATATACTTGCATATTTGAAATAGAATTTCTATCTTTGCTATGAAAATGCTTTATTTACATGTTTTATGAATAGCAATAAGACGTATGTAGCTTTTGATACTGTTGGTGTAGCAAACCACGAGAACAGTAATCTTTCTTTTTTCCGTCAGATTCGAGAATGGGAAAGACAGAATCCTGACAGATTCCATTTCTTGAATATGGATGAAATAGAGTTTTTGTCGGAACATGAGGATTTGGTTGACAGTACGCTGAAGACCCGTTTTCTTCATCTGATGGAATCTGCAGACAATCTTTTGGTTCTTTCGAGCTCTCGGATGGATGTGGAAAGTCCAATGTTGAATTGGCAGATTAGCCGTGCTGTTAACAGATTCCGTTTACCCGTAATAGTAGCATATGTGGGACTTGATAGGGTTGATGACAATACCATAAAAGAGCAATGGAACCATCTCCCCAATAAAATACGGAAGTACATTGGCCGTGACAGTGCCAATATGGTTCATATTCCTCTAACAAGAGATAAACTGGAACGTGCCTTGGGTTACTTCTCGGCAAGAAAAGAACTGTATTCATGGAACTCAACCACAATTTTCTGACGTATGAAACAGCCAGCTAATTATATCAAGAGCATTGAGATAGAATCGCTCTGGAGTGGAAAAAAACATGTTAAGTGGGAACTGAGTCCTACTGTTAACATCCTGAGTGGTGTAAACGGTGTAGGCAAGAGTACCATCCTTAACAGGGTTATCATGCATTTGTTGAATATAGACAAATTGGACAGGCAAGCCGACGGTGTTAAGCTTACCTATGATGTGGAAGGGGCACATTGTGTGGATTTCGACGTCATACGTTCCTTTGACCGTCCTGTACTGAGCGGTGATATCCTGAATAAGGTTACAGATACCCAGATGCAGACGGAATTGGATTTCCATCTGTACGTGTTGCAACGCCGTTATCTGGATTTCCAGGTTAGCTTGAGTAATCGTATGGTAGAGCTTTTTACTTCGCAGGATCCTAATGCTCAGGAGAAGGCACAGGAGCTCGCCCAGGAAAAAACGCATTTCCAGGATTTAGTGGACAGGCTTTTTCGCGATACGGGCAAAACCATCCAACGGGAGAAGAACGAGTTGTACTTTACATCTTTTGGTGAAACCTTATCACCTTATAAGCTTTCGAGCGGTGAAAAACAGATGCTGATTATCTTGCTTTCTGTGCTTGTTCAGAATAAACGTCATTATACTTTATTTATGGATGAGCCGGAGATAAGTCTGCATGTGGAATGGCAGCAGCAGTTGATTTCTCTGATACGCGACTTGAACCCCAATACTCAGATTATTCTTACTACGCACAGTCCTGCCGTTATTATGAACGGATGGGCAGATTGTGTGACGGATGTTGAAGACATTGTATCTTAGAGCACAGAGATATGGGAAAACGCTTGCAAGACAATATTAATTCTCAGTATATTGCATCAGCCAATAAACTGAGACCTAAGAACGCCCGCCAAAGAATCGTGGCATACGTTGAAAGCTATGATGACATATTTTTCTGGCGTTCTGTCTTGCAGGATTTCGAGACGGATAAATATTTCTTTGAAGTGATGCTTCCCAGTAGGACAACCTTAGGGAAGGGAAAGAGAACCGTCTTGATGAACCAACTGGGGAAGGGGCTCGGGCAATACATGATAGCTTGTGTTGATGCCGACTACGACTGGTTGTTGCAGGGTCGTACGGAAATCAGCAAATACCTCTGTGAGAATCCTTATGTCATGCATACCTATGTCTATGCCATAGAGAATTACCAGTGTTATGCACCCAGTCTTCACTCGACATGTGTAATGAGCACGCTGAACGATCGTCTCTTAATAGATTTTGAGGTTTTCTTTACTGACTACAGCCTTATTATATGGCCTCTTTTTGTATGGAACATCTGGGCATACCGGTATGGTCATTATAAGGAGTTTACTATGAGCAATTTCTGTGATATTGTTTCGTTCCACGATATCAACCCCCGCAATGTAGAACCCACATTGGATAAGGTACGCCGAAAGGTTAACAAGTGTATCGGCTGGTTGCAGCGGACTTTTCCCGAGGGTCACAAGACTTATCCGCAGGTAAAGGCTGAATTGCAGCGTATGGGTATCAAACCGGAGAATACCTATTTATATATGCACGGCCACACACTTTTCGAAAATGTAGTGATGACGCTGCTTACACCTATTTGTAATATCTTGCGTAGAGAACGTGAAAGGGAGATTAACGACTTGGCTGTTCACGAAACGCAGAAACAGAACGAACTTTCAAGCTACAGACATAGTCAGATGCCTGTGGATGTTATGTTAAAAAGATCCATTGGGTTCAAGAATAGTCCTCAGTATCAGTTGTTGAAAGCGGACTTGATGCGGCTGATGGCAGATGTTGGCTTAGAGAAGTAACGGTCTATTTTCTTTATCAAACCACTCTTACAGAAAAGCACAACGGTATCGCCTGGCTGAATCTGTGTGTTTCCATAAATAGGCCTACCCACGCCATCGCGAACCAAGCCTCCCAACGTAACACCTGCAGGCAGACGTAAATCCTTGACTTCCGATTTTGTGATGAGACTGTCTTCGTTGGCAAGGAATTCTGCCACATCTGCATTAGCAATGGTAAGGCATTTAACGTTTGTCACGTCGGTATCCAACATCATCTGATAGATATGGCTTGCGGCAATCATCTTCTTGTTGATAATGGTACCAATGTCCAGTTTTTCGGCCATCGAAACGTAGTCCATGTTTTCAACCATAGCAACTGTTTTCCGGACTCCCATACGTTTTGCTGCCAGACAAGCCAATATGTTGGTTTCTGTTTCTGGCGTAAGTGCTGCAAATGCTTGTACGTCTTTTAGACCCTCGTCAAGCAGAAGGCTGGTGTCGCGTCCGTCACCTTGAATAATCCGGATGTCGCTATCATCCAGTATCTCGTTCAACTGCATGCAGCGTTCCTCGTTCTGCTCGATGATTTTCAGGGAGTAAAAGTCGGGCATTCCTTCTGCCACATGTACGGTGGTTCTTCCGCCTCCCATTATCATCACATCTTTTACGTCGGCATAATCTTCTTTCCCTACAATCTCACGGATGTATTGGATGTGCTTCTTTGTAGTCATGAAATAGGCAATATCACCTATCTGCAATATGTCGTTACCACCAGGGATGATGGTATCGTCGCCACGTTTGATGGCCACCACATGGTAAGGTGTATCATGATTACAGAGGTCGCGGAGTTTGATGTTGATAACATGGGCTGTTTCGCGAAGTTTAATACCCAACATCACTAATGCACCCTCATGAACCTCCCAATACTGTCGAACCCAAGAGCGTTTCATTCCGTCCAGGATTTCCTTTGCGGCAAGAGCTTCCGGGTAGATAATAGAATTGATGCCCATCTTCTGGAATAGATCTTTGTAATGGGTACGAGTGTACTCTGCATTGTCCACACGTGCTACGGTCTTGACAGCTCCCAGTGCATGGGCCAGCATACAGCAGGTGATGTTGCGCGTTTCCTCTGGCGTAACAGCAATAACAAGGTCGGCCTTGGGAACACCCGCTTCTTTCAGTCCGCTGATGCTGGTAGGAGAAACGTTCAACGTCATGAGGTCACAATCACCAGCCTGAGTAAGACGGGCTGTTTTTTCTGGGTTCTCATCAATGAGGACGATGTCCTGGTCTTCACGAGAGAGCAACTCAGCTAAATGCGTTCCAACGGCGCCTGCGCCACATATTACTATCTTCATAAGATGGCCTTCTTTATAGATTCAACGTCTAATCCTACTATCTGGTAGAGTTCATCGGGTGTACCGTGCTCAACGAAATAATCGGGGAGTCCCAGTCGGACGATGTCGGGATGCAGATTATGGTCTGCCATGTATTCCAGGACGGAAGAACCCAGTCCTCCGTTCTTCACTCCGTCTTCTATGGTGATAATACGACTGAAGTTCTTTCCTACGTAAGCGAGGATGTCCTCATCTATGGGTTTCAGGAACCTCATATCATAATGTGCTATGCTGATGTTCTCTGAGGCCAGTTCATTGATAGCCTGCGTAACATGGTTTCCTATGGGACCCAGACTCAGCACAGCCACATCCGTTCCTTCTTTCAGGCATCTTCCCTTTCCTATGGGAATCTCCTGCATGGGGCATCTCCAATCTGCCAGAACGCCTCGGCCTCGTGGGTATCGGATGACGAAGGGGCCTTTGTCGGGCAATTGGGCTGTGTACATAAGATGGCGCAACTCATGCTCGTTCATGGGCGACGAGATAATGAGATTGGGGATGGGGCGTAGGGCAGCCAAGTCGAATGCTCCATGATGTGTGGGGCCGTCTTCTCCTACCAGTCCTGCACGGTCAAAACAGAATACCACATTCAGCTTGTTCAGGGCTACGTCATGAATGATATTGTCAAAAGCACGTTGCGAGAAACTGGAGTAGATGTTACAGAAGGGCAGCATGCCTTCCTTGGCCATACCGCCTGAGAAGGTTACGGCGTGTCCCTCAGCAATGCCTACGTCAAAGGTGCGGTTGGGCATCTCGTCCATCATGATAGTCATGCTGCATCCTGTGGCCATAGCGGGGGTAACGCCCACAATCTTCTCGTTTTTTTCTGCCAACTCCAGGAGGGTATTTCCAAAGACATCCTGATACTTTGGCGGAAGGTTTTTGGCATCGGATTTTATGCGCTCTCCCGTTTCGGGGTCGTATCTGCCTGGTGCATGGAATACAACGGGGTCTTCCTCTGCTGCCTGAAATCCTTTTCCTTTAATAGTATGAATGTGTAGCAACTTAGGTCCTTTCATGTCCTTAATCTGACGCAGGGTTGCTACCAGCTCTATCACGTTATGTCCGTCGCTGGGACCGAAATAACGGATATTCATACCGTCAAAGATGTTCTGCTGATTGGTCAGCAGCGATTTCAGCGAGTTGTTGAATCGGATAATCTTCTGTCTGCGGCTTTCGTTAAGGATTCCCCATTTGAACAGGTGCTGCGATGTTCTGAACCTGAGATAATTGTAGAGCCTGCTGGTATGCATCTGGTGCAGATACTGTTTCATGCCACCTACGCTGTGGTCAATGCTCATGTTGTTATCGTTCAGAATAATCAGCAGGTTGTTTTGCGAACTCGATACGTTGTTCAGTCCTTCGTATGCCAGTCCTCCGCTCATGCTGCCGTCGCCTATCACGGCTACCACTTGCCTGTCTGTCTCGCTTTTCTCCTGAGCTGCAACCGCCATTCCTAATGCTGCTGATATACTGTTGGAAGCATGTCCGCAGGCAAAGGTGTCGTACTCACTCTCCTGTGGAGAAGGGAAAGGGCGTAAGCCATGCAGTTTTCTGTAGGTGTTGAATTTGTCCTTGCGTCCAGTCAGAATCTTGTGGCCGGCAGCCTGATGTCCTACATCCCAAACGATACGGTCGTAAGGGGTATTAAATACATAATGTAGGGCAACGGTCAGTTCCACCACGCCTAAGCTGCTGGCAAAATGACCGGGATTGTCAGCCAACTCTTGTATAATAGTTTGCCTGAGTTCTTCGCAAACATTCGGTAGCTCTGATATGGGCAATTGCCTTAAATCAGCAGGGAATTGTATGTTTGCCAGTAGTTCTTTGGGCTCTTTTTCCACAATTGTTCATTTTTTGATGATGCAAAATTACATATTTTCGATGAAGTTCCGTAATTTTGTACAAGAAAAATTATAATCTTTGGTCAATGAATAACCAAGAGCATCTTTTTAGGACGAAGATTGAGGTACCCAAATGGGAAAAACCTATGTCGGTTTCTGACCATGTGGTCTTCCTCGGCTCGTGTTTTGCCCAATATATGGGAGAGCGATTCCAGAGTTTTGATCTGCACGCTCTCTGCAACCCTTTAGGCGTGCTGTACAACCCCGAGAGTATCCGGCTGCAGGTACAGGCCGCTTTGCATCTGGAGCAGTTGAACATACCGCTGTTCCGTTTCCAGGATGAATGGCGATGCTGGTGGGCTGGTACGCAGATATGCGGCAGTTCTGAGCAGGAGTGTAGGGATGTAGTGGAAGGAGCCCTGCAGATGTTACGACTCTCCATCCTCTCTGCCGACTATCTGTTCATAACCCTTGGCACCAATGTGTGCTATCAGCTGAAAGCCAATGGTCTGGTGGTGGCCAACTGCCATAAGGCACCCAGCAAGCTGTTCAGCGGGGAATGGCTGTCGCTCCCTGATTGCGTAAAATCCCTGATGGCTCTGGTGGATGATGTGCACGAGCAGAACCCGAATTTGAAGATAGTCTTTACCATCAGTCCGTTCCGTTACGCTAAGTATGGGTATCATGGTAATCAGTTGGCAAAATCAACCCTGATGCTGGCTGTTGAGGAGGTGCGCAAGACGTATCCCGCTCTGGTGTTCTATTTCCCTGCCTACGAGATTATGATGGACGAGTTGCGCGACTATAGGTTCTATACCGAGGATATGTTGCATCCGTCCGCAGTGGCAATAGATTATATTTGGGAATGCCTGGTAAAAACTGCCATGAACGATACCATGCAAGCCTATCTGCAAGAGTATGCTCCCATCCGCAGCGGCTTGCTTCATGCGCCCAACAACCCCGATTCTGCTAGTTATAAGATGTTCCGCGATTCGTTGGACGAAAAAGCAAAAACCTTGAAAAAGAAGTATAATTGTTAATTGTTAATTCTTCTCCTTTAATTCTTAATTAAATTTTAACAATGTATAAAATCTCTGAAATCTCCATATTAATCGGTGCTCACAGAATAGGCAACTATGAGCAGCAAATAGATTGGCTGCTGACCGACAGCCGTAGCCTGTGCTTCCCCGAGAGTACGCTTTTCTTCGCCATCCGAACCGGAAAAGGCGACGGGCACGCTTACATTCGCGATTTGTACGATAGGGGAGTGCGCGCCTTTGTTGTGGAAGATGTTCCTGAGGGCGATTTCCTCGATGCCAATTTCCTGCTTGTGCCCAACACCTTGCAGGCATTGCAACGACTGGCCGAACGCCACCGCGATTCGTTTTCCATTCCCATCTTCGGTATTACCGGCAGTAATGGAAAGACCGTTGTCAAGGAATGGCTCTACCAGATGCTTTCGCCCGACTATACAGTTACACGCAGTCCACGCAGTTACAACTCCCAGATAGGTGTTCCCCTTTCCATTTGGGGCTTGTGGGAGAAGAGCCAGATAGGCATCTTCGAGGCCGCTATCTCCCAGCCGGGCGAGATGGCAGCTCTGCAGCGCATTGTACAGCCCACGTTGGGAATCTTCACTTGCTTAGGTGCTGCCCATCAGGAGAATTTCGAGTCGTTGGAGCAGAAATGCTTGGAGAAGCTCCAACTTTTCAAGGATGCAGAAACCCTGATTTATCCTGCTGATGATGCCATCGTAACCCAGTGCATCCAGCAGTTGAACCTAAAGTGCAAACTCATTCCCTGGCACAGCACAGGCAACGCCATCGACGATGATAAGGCCGTCTGTCGGGTGGTTTGTCAGTATATGGGCATGAAAGATGATGTGATAGAGGAGCGCCTGAAAAACCTTGAACCTGTGGCTATGCGCCTTGAGGTGAAGGCTGGCATACGCGACTGCACACTCATCAACGACTCTTATAACAGCGACCTGAACAGTCTGGATATTGCCCTGCATTTTATGAACCGCCGACCCGAGCGCGAGGGTAAATCCAAGACCCTAATCCTGAGCGATATTCAGCAGACGGGTGTTCCGCCCATGGTGTTCTACACGCATCTGGCACAGATGATTGAGCAGCAAGGCGTAGAGCAACTGGTGGCAATAGGTCCCGTTATCTCGGCTCACGCACACTGCTTCCAGAACCTTCAAGCCAGCTGCACGTTCTTCCCTAACACGCAGTCGTTTCTGCAGAGCCCGCTCTTTGGCTCGCTTCGCAACCAGCTTATCCTCATCAAGGGCGCTCGCTCGTTCTGTTTCGAGCAGATAACAGACCTACTGGAGCAGAAGGTTCACGAGACCATCCTTGAGGTCAACCTTAGCGCCATAGAGCAGAATCTGAACTACTACCGCTCGTTCCTGAAGCCCGAGACCAAGATGATCTGTATGGTAAAAGCCGATGCCTACGGAGCTGGAGCCGTAGAGGTGGCCAAGATTCTGCAGGACCACCGTGTGGACTATCTGGCCGTTGCTGTGGCCGACGAGGGTGTGGCGCTCCGCAATGCGGGTATCACGGCGAACATCATGATTATGAACCCCGAGATGAGCACCTTCCGCACACTCTTCCAGTATAACTTGGAGCCCGAGGTGTACAGCTTCCGTTTGCTGGATGCCCTCATTCATGCAGCCAAGCAGGAGTGTATCACCAACTTCCCCATACACATAAAGCTGGATACGGGTATGCACCGAATGGGATTCGATCCGCTAAAGGATATGCCCACACTCATAGACCGACTGAAAAAGCAGAATGCCGTCATTCCGCGCTCCGTCTTCTCGCACTTCGTGGGAAGCGACTGCGATGATTTCGACAGCTTCTCTGCCCATCAGTACGACCTATTCCTGCAGGGCAGTCAGCAGTTGCAGTCAGCCTTCCACCATCAGATTCTGCGCCACATGTGCAACAGCGCCGGCATAGAGCATTTCCCAGAGCGTCAGATGGAGATGGTGCGCCTGGGCCTTGGTCTTTATGGTATCAACAGTCGCAACAACCAACTTATAAATAATGTATGTACCCTGCGCACAACTATCCTTCAGATTCACGACGTGCCTGCTGGCGATAGTGTAGGGTATAGCCGACGCACGTTTATGGAGCGCGACAGTCGTATTGCCAGCATTCCCATTGGTTATGCCGACGGGTTGGACCGCCTCCTGGGTCGTGGCAACGGCTACTGCCTGGTAAACGGCCAGAAGGCCCGCTATGTGGGTAATATCTGCATGGATGTGTGTATGATAGACGTAACGGACATTCCCTGTCAGGAGGGCGATTCTGTGCTCATCTTTGGCGAGGAACTCTCCCCATCCGTTCTTTCAGAAATCATCGACACCATCCCCTACGAGATTCTTACAGGCATCAGCCCCCGCGTAAAGCGCATTTACTATCAGGAGTAACAATTTTCATTATTCGTGGATGTTAAAAAGCAATGTGTGGCAAAATTACAAAAAACTGAAGAATGAAGAGCGAAGAATGAAGATTTATTTTTATCTTTGTTGCCCAAATGACTTTAAAATAGAAACGCAATGAAGAAACACTTGTTTTTATCTGTTCTTCTTCTGCAGCCCCTCGGTATGACGGCAAAAGATGTGAAAATCGCTTCGCCCAACGGCAAGCTCGAAGTAACTGTCAAGGACAATGGCGGCCTCGCCACGTACAGCGTAACCCTGAACGGACAGCCTGTCCTGTTGCCTTCCAGGTTAGGATTCAAGGCCGATTTTGCCGACTTCACGCAGGGCCTTGCCATCACAGAGGACCATCCGGGTTCCTATAGTGGCGATTACCGTATGTGGCAGGTAAAGCAGTCAAATATCAGTTTCAAGGCTAATACGCTCGATGTTACCTTCGAGAATGCACAGAAGTTGCAGATGACGGTCGAGCTTGTTGTGAAGGACAACGATATTGCATTCCGTTACACCATTCCGCGTCCTAAGAAAGACAACCCCAAGTGTGCCGTCATTACAGAAGAGGTAACTTCTTTCTGTCCGACCGAAGGCACCACCACCTTCCTCTGTCCCCAGATTGATGCCATGAAAGGGTGGGAGCGTACCAAGCCCAGCTACGAGGAAGGTTATCGTGCAGATGCACCCATGAATACCCGTTCGACTTTCGGTCAGGGCTACACCTTCCCCTGCCTCTTCCATCTTCCTGTCTCTAAACTCTCAACTCTCAACTCTCAACTTTCATCAGACGGTTGGATGCTGATTAGCGAGACAGGCGTTGACGGTCAATATTGCGGCTCTCACCTTTCCGATTACCATTCGGGAGCAGGCTACACCATTGCCTATCCGCAGGAGGGAGAGAATAACGGCTTCGGCTCTACAGGGGCGCAGATAGCCCTTCCCGGTGCTACTCCCTGGCGAACCATTACGGTAGGAGAGACATTGAAACCTATCGTAGAGACTACCATCCCCTACGATGTGGTAGGACCGCGATATCCTCTAAACTCTACACTCTCCACTCTCCACTCATCCGCAAGGTACACCTGGAGCTGGCTCATCTGGCAGGATAACAGCATTAATTACGACGATCAGGTGAAGTTCATCGACCTCGCCGCTGCCATGGGCTACGAGTTCTGTCTGGTGGATAACTGGTGGGACGAGCGTATAGGTCGTGAACGCATAGAGGAGCTTTCTAAGTATGCCCGGCAGAAAGGCGTTTCGCTGATGCTGTGGTACAACTCGAACGGAGCCTGGAACGATGCGCCGCAGACACCACGCAACATCATGAATAACAGCATCGCCCGCGACCGCGAGATGGCTTGGCTGCAGCGCATAGGCGTGAAGGGCATCAAGGTGGATTTCTTTGCCGGCGACAAGCAGGAAACGATGAAGCTTTACGAGGATATCCTCTTCGATGCCAACCGCTACGGCATCCAGTGTATCTTCCACGGCTGTACCATTCCCCGCGGCTGGGAACGTATGTACCCCAACTATATCGCCAGCGAGGCTGTCTTGGCTAGCGAGAATGTCTTCTTCGGCGAGAATGCCGCCATTCAGGAGCCTTTCGATCTGACCCTGCATCCCTTCTGCCGTAATGCTGTAGGTACCATGGATTGGGGTGGGGTAATCATGAACAAGTACCTCTCGAAGGACAATAAGGACCGCCATTCGCGCAAGACAACCGATGTGTTCGAGATTGCAACTGCCTTTACCAATCAGACTGCCGTTCAGTGTATTGCCATCCAGCCCAACAACTTGCAGGAACTTCCCCAGCATGAGTTGGATTTCCTGAAGACCATTCCCACCACTTGGGACGAAACACGTTTCATCGACGGCTATCCCGGCAAGTTTGTCGTGCTGGCTCGCCGTCATGCCGACCGCTGGTATATCGCAGCCCTGAATGCCAAGAAGGAACCGCTTAGCCTGACGCTTAACCTCAGCGAGTTTGGTGTAAAGAACCTCCTTGCGGATGAGGCTGACAAGAAAGGCAACATAACAGGCTCGGCCGTCCTGCCCATAAAGGCAGATAAGAAGGGAAACGTAAAGCTGACTGTCCAGCCCAATGGCGGTGCAGTCCTCTTTTGAACCTTTTTCCATGACAGAAGCACATCTACTTATAACAGCCGTCATCATTGTGTTTGTGATTGCATTCATCGTCACGATGCTGGTGCTGAATGCCAATGCAAAGAAAATTATCTCTACCAACACGAAGCTTGTGGAGAACCAAAACACGTTGTTAGAACTAAACAAGAAACAGGGCAGCGAGCTGGAAAAACGGGTGAGCGAACTGAAAGAACAAAGTTCAAAGTTGGATGAGCAGAAAAGTGAGCTGGAGGAACAGAAAGAGCTGATTAAATCGCTGCAACGTCAGCAAGAAGAATTGGTTCGGCAACTGAAACATAGTACTCCCGATGAGGTAATGCTGTTGCGTGAACAGACCCGCCAGCATCGAGAGCATATTGAATTGACTGGTGATATGACTGACGAGGAGCTTATGAGTTGGATTGATCAGAAGATGGATGAGACACGTCTTTTTACCGACCCTAACCTGACGCTAAAGACTTTGGCCAAAGCCCTCGGACTGACCCAAAAGAGACTTGGCGGGCTATTCAAGAACCATCCAAAATACAATAGTTTGGGTGATTACCTCAATGAGAAGCGTTTTCTTTATGCCTGCCGCCTGTTACGTGACGAACCCAATTGGACTATAGAGGCTGTAGGTGCTGAAGCTGGTTTCGGCGGTCGTCGCACCTTCCAGATAGAAGTGAAACGTCGTCTTGGTATCACGCCTTTGCAGTATCGTCAGTCACAAGTTTAATTCTTCACTTTCTACTCCTTCACTTTTTACTTAACAAGCACCCTTCTTAGCACCCATGCATAGACGATGACAACACTGATGGTGGAGAATTCCATTACATTGTTTACTATGCCTGAATCTGGAGCCCCTATCAGGAACCACATTACGGGAATGATGCTGGAAATGAGTATGTAGAGTGCCATCCAGATGCCCACCTGCCGCAGACGACCACGATAGCTGACGGCAATCAGCACACCCATTGGAACATAAACCACCATAAGCGACAGGGCTATGGCCAGCCCCACTTCCCAAGGAATCACGGGGAAGGCTGTGGTGAAAAATCCTGCAATGTTGAGTGCTATCACCAACCACCACCCAATCGTGCATGGACGGTACAATGGTTTCATTCCTCTCAGCAGTCCATAGTACATCACCACAGCTCCGAACGTTTGGATTACAGCGAGCACCATCGGTAGATGACCTTCCATCCAGTGCATCAGCGGTGTCCAGGTACAGACACCCTGTAGCAGCAGACATACAAAGGCTACCTCTATGAGCCAGTGAGGCAGTCCACTGTCCACATGATTCACCCTATAATTACTCTCAATGCTTTCGGCTTTCCCGATAGATTGCTCTTTCATTTTACTCATTATTATTTTTTGCTTCGTAAACTTCTTCGATACTCATAGGTTTCTTTCTGCATCGAAATGTGTTTATGAGTGTTCAGATACAAAGGTATGACAATTAATCGAAAATTGAGAATTGGACTTTGAGATTTTCTCCTATTGCTCGTCATTCTGTATATAAAAATGAGATTTTTTGCGCAGAACGGCTTTTCCTGCGCAACATGTCCGATAACTTTTTTTGCTTTTTTATCTTAATATAGAAAAAAGTGGTAATTTAGCGGGAAAAAGAAAGTATTAACTAAAAAAAAAAGTGACTATGAGCAAATTTTCATGGATTTGGACAGCAATCCTTTTAAGCTGCCTTACATTAGCTTCTTGTAGCAATGAGGACAACCCAGTTAACCCAGAGACAACACCGACGACGGATGAGAATATGGCCGACTACACAGTCATATTCTACACAACAGGTGGTGGCAACCTTGATGCTTCCATAGAGAAAGACTTGGTTGCCCTTTGTGGTGCTCTTGGTGAAGACAACAAGCAGGTGCGTATTATTACTCAATACAAGTATTCCAAGGAATTATCAAAGGATTATGCTTTTAGCGGCGCACCAGGGCAGCTCTATCGTTACGAACTCGATGCTAAGCTGCTGAATAAATCGACAGAAGAAGGTGCAAAACTGCTGTTGCTGACAGATGACATGCTCTATGGCACGCAACAGGCTAACTCGCAACTCTACCAGCCCGATTCTATCGCTAACTTCATTAAATATTGTGTGAAGACGGCTCCTGCTCATAACTACGTATTCATGATATCCGACCATGGCGCAGGCTATCAGATCGCCTTCGACTATGATAAGTCGAAAGTTGCTGCCACTCGTGGTTTGATGAGCGATGACAATCTGCAAGGTAATCCGAATCTGACAAACCGTGAGATGCTGGAGGGTATCCAGAAGAGCGGTGTACACATGAAGATGATCAACTTCGACTGCTGTCTGATGAATAATTTGGAGACACTATCGGAGTTAAGGAGTGTTGTTGACTACGTGATTGCTTCAGGCCATTCTACCTTTGGACAGGATCAGAAGGCTTTCGTTGAGATGCTGAAGAATGCGGGTGCCAACGGAGAGAACTTGGTGGTATGGGGGCAGAAGTTCGTGGACGCTTGTGCCAAGAAAGCGGCTGACCATAAGGAAAATACTATTGTTGAACCAGATCCTAAAGCTCAGAATGTAGATTTCAATATAACGGATATGAGTAAGATTCCCGTCGTTCTGTCAACCATGAGAACATTTACAGATCGTCTTGTGGCTATATGGGAATCAGGAGTATTCGCAGAGAATACAGAGGTTTTCCATGACCCTGCAAACAACTGCTATCAATATAACCCCGAAGCACCTCTATACGATGCAGCGGACTACCTGAAGCTATTGACTGAAACACCTCTGAAGGATTATGACGAATTTGCTCAATACTATCAGGCTTTTTATAATGCCTGTAAGTCGGCCATCATTTGTCATGCACAGTCAATTTCCTCCTTAGGCTATGAGGCAAAGGACCTGACGTATAGCGTAACTTTAGGTTGCCGGGGATTCATCGGTGTTGAGCGCGATATGTCTTCTGAAGATTATCCTGCCGTCATCTTAGGGCAAACTATGGATGGCAAGACTGCCCAACTGAATGTCTTTTTTGAAAGTATTGAACCTTATACCTTCGCCAATGAGACAACAAAGGCCTGGTATGATGCTCATCAGCAAGCCTTTGCCTGGGTAAACTCATACGAGACAACTTACTTCGACCAGAGCGTAGGCTGGAGCCGCTGGCTGAAAGTAAACCCCTGCTACCCATACAACAATCCTCCTCAGGATAATCGTGCCGACTTGCTTGGCATCAGTGTAAGTAAGTATGATGGCCTTATGGTATTTAACTTGGGATTCTCGAAAGAAACCTTGAAGTATTTCAGGATTAAATACAAGTATAATAATGGTAAACAAATGACGGTATTTTCAACATTGTTACAACTTACTTGTCAAATACCTAGAACATACGCCCAAAATGGTGGCGAATGGCCAGCTAAGTCTGAACTGGAAATGACGATGGAGAGGAAGACCGACAAGACCGGTCCATGGGAGATAACCCTGCCAAAGAGCTCATATATTTCAGCAGCATCAATGACCCTCTCAACCGAACTGATCAATAAGCAAGTGAAATATGATCTCACAACAACATTATCGGGAATAACGGAAGCCGAGGCTGATGAAGCCGCAAGCAACTTCTACTTTAAAGCTGTCTTATATCAATCTCTCGACGGTTCGGTAAGATATGAAATCTATGATGCTGATGGTAATGATGTCACAGAATCAGGTTGGCCATTCCTCAACTACGTAAAGAGCAAGACCAATCCCTAATCTTGGCTCCCTCTCCTCGGAGAGGGCGGGGGGAGAGGCTGAAACCGCTAACCGTATTATGAGATATTTCCTGTTAACACTTCTCGTGGCATTTTCTCTTCTAGGGCAGGCTGAGGACTGGAAGGGACAGTTCCTGACTCTGGAGCATCATCAGAGTCGTCCCAATACGTGGATGCTTTGGCTCAAAAAGGCGAACGTGGAGAAGGTGCCTGCCTCTGTGAAGGCAAAGATTGCAACAGATTCCAAGTATTGGCTTTACATCAATGAGCAGCTCGTTGTTTTCGAGGGAGGGCTGAAACGGGGACCGGCACCCAATGCAAGCTATTACGATGAGGTGGAGATAGCGCCTTACCTGAAGCCCGGCGAGAACCTGATAGCTGTGCTGACGTGGTATTTCGGCCTGAACGGCTTCAGTCATGTCAGCAGCGGAACGGCAGGCCTTCTCTTCGAAGCCAGAGCCGACGGGGTGGATATCTGTTCCGACAAGACGTGGCGAGGTGCCGTCTATGGCGCATACGGCGAGACAGGCGAGCCGAAGCCGAACTACCGCATCTCGGAAAGCAACATTCGCTTCGATGCCAGGAAAGAGGAGCAAGGCTGGTACAAGAACAGCTACACATACGGTCTGGAAGAAGTCTTGCCTGTCGATGTCGGGAACTGTACCCTGGGGCGACTCGTTAAGCGGCCCATTCCCCAGTGGAAGGATTACGGACTGAAGGATTATGTGCGTACGGAGCGACACGGCGACACGCTGGTGTGCCATCTTCCATACAATTGCCAGTGTACGCCTTACATGAAGCTGAAATCTGCCGAAGAAGGACTGCTCATCAAGATACAGACGGACGTTCACATGATTGGCGGGTCGCCTACTCCCCGATGTGAGTTCATCACCCGTAAGGGGGAGCAGGAGTACGAGAACTTCGGATGGTTCAACGGGCACGAGGTCTGGTATATCCTGCCCGAAGGCGTGGAGATGGAGGAGGTGAAGTTCCGCGAGACCGGATACGGATGCGACTTCGTGGAGCCTTTCCAGTGCGACGATGCGTTCTTCAACGAGTTGTGGAAGCGTGCTCAGCGGACGCTCTACATCACGATGAGGGACAACTACATGGACTGCCCCGACCGTGAACGCGGTCAGTGGTGGGGCGATGCTGTCAACGAGTTGGGCGAGGCGTATTATTCGCTGAGTCCGGAGGGAGCACAGCTGGGCTTCAAGGGCCTGAACGAGCTTTTCAGCTGGCAGCGTGCCGATGGTGTGCTCTACTCGCCTTGTCCTGCGGGAAACTGGAACAAGGAACTGCCCAGTCAGATTTTGGCTACCTGCGGCTGGTACGGCATCTATACCCAATGCTATTACGGTAACGATTTCTCGGTTGCCAGGACGCATTATCCTCGCTTGCACCGCTATCTTCATGATGTCTGGCAGACGGATGCCGACGGGCTGGCTGTTTTGCGTTACGGAGACTGGTTCTGGGGCGACTGGGGCGAGAATATCGACCAACTGCTCCTACAGAATTGCTGGTACTATCTTGCCTTGAAGGGTGAGCTGGAGTTGGCAAAGATGCTGGGCAAGACTGCTGATGTGGCTCAGATAAGCAGCATGATGACGAAGATGGAGGAGAACTTCGACAGGAGATTCTGGAAGGACGGCGTGTACCGTTCGCCTGACTATCAGGGGGAGACCGACGACCGGGGAAATGCGTTGGCTGTTGTGTCGGGTCTGGCATCTGCGGATAAATATCCGTCCCTCACGGCCTGTCTGACCAAGGAGTATCATGCAAGCCCCTACATGGAGAAATACGTTCTGGAGGCCCTGTTCCAGATGAAGGCTCCCGACGCGGGACTCGACCGTATCCGCAAGCGCTACAAGCCTATGCTGGATTTCCCCGGACTGACCACACTGCCGGAAAACTGGTTGCCTGAGGGGGCAAGGCCCCAACCGGGCGAGCCTATGGTGAACGCTTGCTGGGGCACGTATAATCACGGATGGAGTGGCGGGCCCCTGACTATCCTGAGTCAGAAGGTTTGTGGCGTAGAGCCCACTTCGCCAGGATTCCGTACGTTCCGCATCTGTCCTCAGCTGGGATACCTGAATCGTGCGGCTTGTACAGTGGAGAGCTCGATCGGCAGGATAAAGGTGAGCATCCAGAGGAAGGGCAGGAGGCTGGAACTCAATGTCAGTGTACCTCAGGGCACCTCGGCAGAAGTCGTCTTCCCCAGTGGGAAAAGGCAGACGCTGGAGAGCGGACAGCATGTGCTCAAAGGGTAGGTTGTATCAATATGTCAATAATTTTTTGAATGTGTTTTCTTCCCCGCTGGGAAGGCCAAGTTGGGGATTATTCTTTAGTGCACGTAAGAATTTTTACCGCCTCGTGTGGGAGTAATTTTTCATCCCTTTCCTTTGACACTGCGAAGGTACAACAATTTTTTAGAATGTCCAAATAATTTCGTAATTATTTTCTAATTTTTTAAGGTCTTTTTGTGACTTGTTTATTGTAAATGTGACTCAGTGACTCAGAACTCAGAAACTCAGTTTCTATTTTGAGCGGTTATTTCACTTACTATTATATTATATAATATATAATATAATATAATAGTAAACCAAATTTCATTCTCAAATCAAAACTGAGTAACTGAGTAACTGAGTTCTGAGTCACTTTAGCAATGCCTCTTATTCCGTACGCAAGTCAGACCGATGTAGGGCTCAAAAATTAACTGTTTAACTGTTAAACTGTTAAACCTGATGGTTGGACATGCCCTACAGTACCTTCCGAGAGGGGTTTGTGACGATTGTGACAAAAGACAATGCATTTTTTCTATGAAAAAAGAGGCAGTCAGGTGCGAAGTTCGGGTGTTCCTTAGTTCCGAATTTTACTACAAACAGACAAAAACAAGGTTATTTACATTAAAATGTATAAGAAATCGGAACTCCCCAATATCCTAACTTTTGTTAAAACGAAAATCATCATCACGCAGGGTAGGGCGCAAAAACAGGCTGTCTAATCGTCACAATTGTCACAAGTTTGCCCAAATAATCCACCGTTTTCTTTGTGCATATTAGAATAATCGTTATTTTTGAGACCTACGTCTCTAAAATACTCACGCTCTGAAGAAAAAATAATCAAATTATTTTGTTCTTCTCTCACTTAATCGTATTTTTGCAAAAAGAAATAATGATGTGGAGTTATGAATAAGC